>JAIXPD010000085.1 GCA_027486405.1 Azospirillum sp.
ATCCTGAATCCGCCGCCGCTCCGCAAAACTGATCTGCGAATAATGCTGTCCCATGACCGCCCCCAAAGTTTAAGCCCTTGTTCTAAAACAAGAGTTGCACTTCAGGATAGAACCCACCCCAGGTTGGGACAGAAAATTCATAATTTTCATTATGGAAATTATGAACCGCCGCTGTTATGAACCGCCGCTGGATCTCCAGGTCTTCAAATTCTCATGCCTTCACATCCCGACGATGGACACGCCGCCGTTCGGGCTGACGACTTGGCCGGTCATCATGGCGGCTTCCGGGCCAGCCAGCCAAGCGACGGCGTAAGCGACTTCCTCGGCGCGGGCGATGCGGCCCAAGGGGAATTGGGCAGCGCGGCGGGCGACCTCGTCCGCGCCCAGGCTGTCGAGCGTCAGCGGGGTTTCGACCAGTCCGGGGGCGACCGTGTTGACGGTGATCCCCCACGGGGCCAGTTCGACCGCCCAGGCGCGGGTCAGCCCATGCAAGGCCGCCTTCGCCCCGGTGTAGTGGCTGGCCCCGGCGCTGCCGGACATGGCGAAGTTGGACGAGATGTTGATGATCCGGCCGAAACGCCGCTCCTTCATCCCCGGAACCACCGCTTGGGTGAAGAAAAAAGCCCCTTTGACATGGGTCCCGAACATGCGGTCGAAGGCGGCTTCGTCGATGTCGGCGATGGGCAGCGCCTTTCCGCTGATTCCCGCGTTGTTGACCAGGATGTCGATGCGGCCAAAGGCCCGTTCGGTGTCGGCCACCGCGCGGCGGGCGTTGCCGACCGATTGGTTGTCGGCCAGCAGCGGCAACACGACCCCGCCCTCGCCCACGATGCGGGCCTGCGCCTCTTCCAGCGCCACGCCGCTGACGTCGGTGATGGCCAGCCGCGCCCCGCGCGCCGCCATCAGCCGGGCGTGCTCCAGCCCCATGCCCGACGCGCCGCCCGTGACCAGCGCCACCAACCCGTCCAGATCGGCGCGCCGCCCGCCATCCTTGCCGCTGGGCCGCATCACGCCGCCTCGCTGGCGTCGTCGGCAAAGGCCCCGCCCAGGAACAATTGACCGACGCGCGGGTCGGCCAGAATGGCGGGCGCGGTGTCGAACATCCGGGTCTGCCCCAGCTCCAGCACCAGCCCGTAATCGGACATGGCGAGCGCCGAGCGCGCGTTCTGTTCGATCATCAGCACCGACACGCCCTTGTCGCGCTGTTCCAGCAGGATTTGAAAGGTCTCCGCCACCATCATCGGCGACAGGCCGATGGACGGTTCGTCGATCAGGATCAGCTTGGGGTCGAGCAGCAGACCACGCACGATCTCCAACTGCTTCTGCTGCCCGCCGGACAGGGTGGACGCCTGTTGATCGGCCTTCTGGCGCAGGATGGGGAAACGGTCCAGGGCGGCGTCGATCCGGGCGGGTAGGTCGGTGATGCCGCGCCCGGCGGCGACGGTCCCAAGCTCGATGTTGTGGCGCACCGACAGTTCCGGGAAGATGTTGCGGCCCTGCGGGATGTAGCAGATCCCGGCCTCCAGCAGGTCGCGCGGCGGACGGTTGGTGACGTCGCGGCCATCGAAGGTGACGCGCCCTTCCCGCGCGTTCAGCAGACCGAAGATGGTTTTGAACACCGTGGATTTCCCCGCCCCGTTCGGCCCGATCACCGTGGTGATGGAGCCGCGCGGCACGGAAAAGCTGGTCCCGTTCAGGATCGTCATCTTGCCGTACCCGGCGACGATGTTGGACAGGGTCAGGATGGGGGTGGCGGCGGGTGTGGTCATGGCGTGCCAGTCCTTGCAATAACGCTCGCGTGCAACAACGCTCAATGGCCGAGATAGGCCTCGATCACCGCCGGGTTGGCGCGGACGGCGGCGGGCGTGCCCTCCGCCAGCACCTTGCCCTCGGCCATCACGACGACCCGCGAACACAGGCTCATGACGAAATCCATGTTGTGTTCGATCACGACGAAGGTCGCGCCCAATTCGCGGTTGATCGCCTGCAACCGCTCCTTCAAATTTTCCAGCATGGTCAGATTGACCCCGCCCGCCGGTTCGTCCAGCAGCACCAGACGCGGCCCGGCCATGAAGGCCATCGCGGCGTCCAACAGCTTTTGCTGACCATAGGACAGGCCGCCCGCCTTCTGATCGGCCAGATGCTCCAGCTTGAAAAAGGCGATCATGCGGTCGGCGTCCACCGTCAACCCGGCGTCGCGCGGGCCGAACAGCCGTTGCAGCATCGTGCCCTTGTGCTCCTGCCCGGCCAGGATCAGGTTTTCCCGCACCGAAAGGTTGGGGAACACCTGCAACAGCTGGAAGGTGCGCGACACGCCCAGCCGGTTGAGCTGGGCCGGGTACAGGCCGGTGATCGGCTTGCCGTCCAGCGTCACCGTGCCTTCGGTCGGGGTGAGCTGGCCGAGGATGCAATTGAACAGGGTGGATTTGCCGCAGCCGTTCGGGCCGATCAGGCCGAGGATCTCGCCCTCGTCAACGTGGAAGGACACGCCGTCCACCGCCTTCACCCCGCCGAAATGCTTCTTGACGCTGTTGACTTCCAGAACGCGGGTCATGGGGCCGCTCCCTGATTTTCCAATGTGGGCTTGTCGGCGCTGGCCAGCGTCGGGCGGGCGGCGGCGCGGATGGCGGCGGCGCGGCGTTGGGATTGGTGATCGCGCCAGCGGTCGATCAGGCCCAAAAGGCCGGTCGGGCTGACCATCACCAGAACCAGCACGACGGCGGCGTAAATGATGAGGTACCAACCGCCGGTCGCCCGCAGCAGTTCCGGCAGCATGTAGGAGAAGAAGGCACCGACAAAGGGGCCGAAGAAGGACCCTGCCCCGCCCGCCACCACCGTCAACAGCAGCACGAAGGAGGCCGACAGCGCGAAGGGGGCCGGGTCGATGAACTCGACCAGCGGGGCGTAGAGCGATCCCGCCGCCCCGCCAAAGGCCGAACCGATGGCGAAGGCCAACAGCGTGTAGGCGCGGATGTCCACCCCCAGGCTGGCGGCGCGCAGCGGGTTTTCACGCAGCGCCTGGAAGGCGCGGCCCCAGGGCGAATGCAACAGCCACCACATCACCAGCGTCAGCGCCAGCGTGACCACCAGAACCGTCCGGTAAAAGGCCAGGCCACCCCCCAGATCGGTGCCGAACAGCACCGGACGCGGGATGTTGGCCAGACCATAGACGCCACCGGTCAACCATTGCTCGTTGCGGGCAACCAGGAAGACGACGACCGAAAAGGCCAGCGTGACGAAGGCAAGATAATGGTGCTTCACCCGCAAGGCCGGGAAGCCCAGCACGACGCCGACCAGGAAGGACAGGCCGGTGGACACCAGAAAGGCGGCGGGCAGCGGCCAACCGGCCTTCACCGTCAAAATCGCGGTGGCGTAGGCCCCGATGCCCAGGAACGCCCCCTGCGCCAGCGAGGTCAAACCGGCGTAGCCCAAGGTCAGGTTCAGCCCCATGGCGGCGATGGACATCACCAGCCACAGCGACACGACATAGAGGCCGTAGCTTTTCAAACCGGACGGCGCGAACCACAGGATGGGAACGGCGATCAGGATGATGAGCAGATCGGTGTTCAGCTTGCGGCTCATACCGTGCGCTCCTCTTTGCGGCCCAGCAGCCCTTCCGGCTTCACCAGGATGACGACGACCAGCACCACCAGCGGCACGGCGGTGCGGTAGGCGCTGGAGACATAGGCGGCGGCCAGATTGTCGATCAGACCGATCAGGAAACCACCCGCCAGCGCGCCCCGGATTTGGTTGAAGCCGCCGACGATGGCGGCGATGAAGGCGGCCAGACCGATGGTTTCGCCGTTGGAAAATTTCGCCAGATAGACCGGGGAAATCAGGTAGGAGGCGATCAGCGCCAAAGCGGCGTTGATGAGGAAGGTCAACAGGATCATCCGCTCCACCGGCACGCCCAGAATGCGGGCGACGGTCGGGTTCTGCGCGGTCGCCTGCATGGTGCGCCCGGTGCGGGTGTGGGTGATGAAGGCCTGAAGGCCCAGGATGGCGGCGATCGCCACCACGAAAATGGCGATGTCGCGCACCGACACGGCGGCCCCCAGCACCGACACCGATCCGTCGGGAACCAGCGATGGGAAGGGCTGCGCCTCCGCCGAAAAGCCGTTCTTGGCCGCTTCCTTGATGAGAACCGACAGCGCCATGGTGGCGATGGCCAGCGGCAGCACGCCGTGGCGCTGCATCGGTTCGACCAGGAAGCGTTTGAAGCCGAAGCCGAACAGCAGCACGAACGCCACGCTGCCGACGATGAAGGCCACTCCCATCGGCAAGCCGAGATGCGCGGCGGTCAGCACCAGAATGGCGGGCAGCATGACAAACTCGCCCTGGGCGAAATTGATGGTTTGGGAGGTCTGCCAAACCAGGGTGAAGCCGATCGCGGCCAGCGCGTAAATCGCGCCCGTCGCCAACCCGGCGACGATGAGCTGAAGGAACTGGTCCAAGTCAGCCTCCGTGACATTTTGACCGATTGGGCGCGCCGCCACCGCGTGTGCGTGCTGGACACGCGGCGGGCGCGTCAGGGGGGACGGAGCCGACCGGGTGCGGCGCGCTCGGTCCCCCAAAGACGCCCACCCCCGATCACGGGGGATGGGCTGGGTGGGCAGGCTTACGGGTTGATCATCGGCAGGGTGGCCTTGACCACCGGCTTGCCGTTGACGATTTCGATCAGGAAGCTTTCGCGGTCCACGTCGCCGGTGGCCGTCCATTTGGTGTCGATCAGGATGCCCGGCTCCTGCGCCACGTCGATGCGGGCACCGTGCAGCGCCTTGGCGAAGGCCTCGCGGTCCAGCTTGCCGATCCGTTCGGTGATCGCCTTGACCGTGTAGACGGCGGTGTAGCCCTTGATCCCGTTGTGGTCGGAGGTGAAGCCGTATTTCGCGGCGTATTTCTTGCCGAACTCCACCAGGGTGGGCTTGGGCGCGTCCACCAGCAGGCCGACATGGCCCTTCACGCCGTTGGCGGCCTCCCCGGCCAGTTCGATGACCTTGGCCCCCAGCAGGGTGGTTTCGCCGATGATCGGCTTGGCGATGCCCTGTTGGCGGGCGGCGCGCAGGAAGCGGGCGCTTTCCTCCTCGTTCAGATAGACGAACACGGCGTCGGCGTTGGCGTTCTTCACCTTGATGGCGTCGGCGGCGAAATCGGCCTGCCCGGATTCGGTGGCGATGTCGGCGGCGACCTGGATGCCGCGCTTCTGCAATTCGGGGATCATCGAATCACGACCGCCCTTGCCGAAATCGTTGTTGATCCAGACCACGGCGACCGACTTGGCCTTCACCTCGTCGCGCAGGTAATTGGCCAGCTTTGGCATCGAATCGGCCTGATTGAGCGAGGTGCGGAAGATGTAGTTGTTGCCCTGGCGGGTGAAGGCCGCCGCCTCGCCGCCCACGATCTGCGGCACACCGGCGCGCTGGGTGATCTGCATGGAGGCGCTGATCGGCCCGGAGAAGATCGGCCCCAGCACGACATAGGCGTCCTCGTCCACCGCGCGCTGCACGGCGGCGCGGGTGGCACCGGGGTTGGTCTGGCTGTCGTAATGGATCAATTCGATCTGCTGGCCAAGGATACCGCCCTTGGCGTTGATCTCCGCCACCGCCAGATCGGACCCGTTTTTCCAGTTGGTTCCAGCGGGCGCACCCGGCCCCGACAGCTCGATCACGTCGATCAACTTGACGGTTCCGGCAACGGCCGAAACCGTCATGGCGGCGGTGAGGGCGATGGCGGCGGCCATGGTCTTGAACAGCATCGTGATGTCCTCCCTTGGGTGTTTTTTGGATCGCGGAACGGTGTGTGGCCCAGACGGGTGAAAGAGGCGGGCGGGTGAAAGAGGCGGGCGGGTGAATCAGGCGGGAATGGCGGCCAGCACCCGTTGCGGGTCGGCCTCCACCCCGAAAAAGCGCAGGAGCGGGGCGATCTGGTGGTCGAGCATCGCCCGGCCCGGCTGGATCGGATGGCCCAGGAACTGGGCCGCGCGCAGCAGCGGCGTCACCGGCGGTTTCATGATGGCGTCGGCCACCAACGCACCGGACGGCAGACGCGCGGGATCGAAGGGCAAGGGGTCCTCGTCCCGCAGGCCGCAGGGGCTGGCGTTGATCGCCAGATCGCAACCGTCCGGCGGTTGATCGCCCCCGGTCAGGGTCAAGGACACCGCCGGGTGGCGGATCGCCAGCCGTTCCAGACAGGCCCCGGCGCGCGTCCGGTCCAGATCGGTCAGGGCCAGCGCGGCCACCCCGGCCTCGCACAGCGCTGCGGCGATGGCCGCCCCGGCACCGCCGCTGCCGACCAGCCACACCCGTCGCCCCGCCGGATCGTACCCGCGCGCGCGCAGGCCCTCGACGAAGCCCAACCCGTCCACCATGTCGGCGGTCAGCGCGCCATCAGGCTCCACCCGCAGCAGGTTGGCCCCGCCGGCGGCGCGCGCCCGGTCGGTGATGCGGTCGGCGCAGGCCAGGGCGTCCGGCTTGTGCGGGATCGTCACCGACAGACCACCGAGGTTGCGCACGCGGCGCAGCCCGTCCAGGGCCGCCCGCAGGTCGCCGGGTTGCACATCCAACGTCAGCCAAACCGCGTTCATGCCGAGTGCGGCGAAGACCGGCGGCATGATCCGGGGCATACGGATTTGCGCCACCGGATGGCCGATGGTGAAGAACAGCCGGGTCGAGCCATCGAAGGCGGTGGTCGGGTCCATCGCTCCGCCCCTCATCCGACCAGCGTGTCGAACGCGCCGGGCTGGCTGGACGCCGCCATGCGGATGGGGGCGTTGGCCGCGCCATACTGGTCGTACCCGCCGCGCCGCTCCACCAGTTCGAAGAAGAAACGGCCTTCGAACGGTCGGGTGTAGAGCTGGAAAAACTCCCCGTCCCCCTGACGGTCGTACAGGATGTTCAGGCGGGCCATCGTCGCCAATTGATCCTCGTCCAGGTCGAAACGGGCGGCGAGATCGTCGTAATAATTGGCCGGGATCGCCAGAATCTCCACGCCGTTGGCGCGCAAACGCTCCGCCGCCGCGAACAGGTCGGCGGTTTCCAAGGCGATGTGATGCACCCCCGCCCCCAGATAGGTCGACACCGACCGCGCGGCCCCGGTGTTGCGCCCGCTGGCGATGTTCAAGGGGAAACGCACGCGGCGGCGGCGGTCGGAAATCGCCCGGCTGCGCACCAGCCCAAAGGGGTCGGCCAGCGTGACGACCGGCTCCGGCTCCATGTCCAGCACCGCGCGGTGGAACAGAACGGCGGAATCGAGCGCGCCTTCCGGCAGCACCTGGGCAATGTGATCGATGCGGTGCGCGGTCGGCGTGGGGAGCGCGGCGATGGCCTCCAGCCGGAAATCGGTTTCGAAATCAATCGAGCCGTCGGCGCGGCGGCGGGTGAAATAGACCAGCTCGCCGCCCACGGTGCGGATGCCGGGCAAGGACAGCTCGTTCGGGCCGACGCGCCCCTCGAAACGGTGGCAGCCAAAGGCTTCGGCCCGGCCCACCGCGCGCAGGGGATCGTCCACCTCATAGGCGATGGCGCAGACCGACGCGCCGTGCAGAAGGTAATAGGAATGGGCGGTGGAATGGGCCTCGGCGTTCAGGACGAAACGGATGTCGCCCATGCCGTACAGCTCCACCTCCTTGCTGCGATGGCGGCCCAGGCGGTGGAAGCCCAGGCGCAGCAGATCGGCGGCCAGCTTGGTTTGGGTGGCGTGGTTGACGGCGAACTCGACGAAGGCGACGCCGTCCAGCCGGGCCGGGGCGGGCGGGTCGAACAGCTCCACCCGGCGTGGCGTGGGGGGCTGGATGACGCTGTCCGCCCGCCGGGCGTCGGCCACCCGCCGCGCCTGTTCCTCCACATGCAGCAGGGAACGCATGGCGTCCTTGGCGGTCTGGCGGGTTGGGGCGCTGCGCAGGGCGTCGTTGAAGATCTCCAGCGACAGCGGACCGGTGTAGCCCGAACGCAGCACCGCGTCGGTGAAGCCGCCGACGTCGCGTTCCCCCTGCCCCGGCAGGCAGCGGTGGTGACGGCTGAGCATCAGCGTGGCCATGTCCAAACGCGGCGCGTCGGCCAGTTGGACGAAGAAAATCCGCTCGCCCGGCAGATCGGCGATGCCGCTCCAGTCGTGGGGCAGCGCCAGCGTGTGGAAGCTGTCGAGGATCAGGCCGAGATGGGGGTGGTCGGCGCGCTCCACGATGCGCCACGCGCGATCGAAGGTGGAGACATGAGTTCCCCAGGCCAACGCCTCATAGCCCAGCCGCAGGCCGCGCGCCCCAGCCCGTTCGGCCATCGCCCACAGCTGTTCGGCAGCCAGCCCGTCGTCGTCGATGGCGTCGGGTTCGACGTTCGAACAGACGAGCATCAGCGGCGCGCCCAGCTCCTCCATCAGGTCCAGCTTGCGGTCCAGGCGGCGCAACACCCGCTCGAACCCGGCGCGGTCCACCCCCTCGGCGTTGCGGAAGGGCTGGAACAGCTCGATGGTCAGGCCCAGATCGGCGGCCATGTCGCGGATGTCGCGCGGACGACCGGGAAAGCCGGTCAGATCCGGTTCGAAAATCTCCACGCCGTCAAAGCGGGCCGCCGCGATGGCTTCCAGCTTTTCCGGCAGCGTGCCGCTGAGCGACACCGTGGCGATGGACCGACGCATGCCCCGACCTCCCCCTGGCGGGCCGTGTTGGCCCGTTCATGAGGGCGCAGTATCGAGACGAAACCATCCGCCGGATAGCTGCCGGGCGTCACATTGCGATGTGACGAAAGTCACTAATCCAAATCATTTGCGCCACAAGCGGTGTCGGCGGGGGCGACCGCGAGCGCCCCCGCTGGCGATCGGATCAGGTCACGGCCGCTCCGATCAGCGTTCGATTTCCTTGTTCCAGCGCTGGTTCCAATCCGGGCGCTTCTCGTTGATGACGTCCCAATCCACCGTGTTGGCGGTTTTCATGTAACCCTGGAACTTGGCCATGGCGTCGGCGACCTCCGCCGGGGCCGAAACCTTGGTGTTGGACGGGATCTGCGCGCCGAACTTCAGGGCGGCGAGCTGCGCCTCCTGGCCCAGCAGATAGGCGGCCAGCTTCTGCGCGGCGGCGTTGTCCGGGTTCTTGTTGGCCACGCACTGCCCGACCATCAGCACGGCGGAGCCTTCCTTGGGCTGGGCGTATTCGACCGGGATGCCCTTTTCCTTCAGGCTGCCGACGCCGGTCGGGGTCAACGGGAAAATCGCCGCTTCGCCGGTTTGCACCATCTCGGCGATCTTGGCGGAGCTGGGGATGTATTCCAGAATGTTCGGGCCGATGGTCTTGCGCCAGGTGGTGAAGCCCGGCTCGACGTTGGCCTCGGTCCCGCCCTGGATGCGGTTGTACATCAGAAAGGCGTGCAGACCGAACGTGCTGCTGGCCGCCGATTGCACGACCACCTTGCCCTTGTATTTGGGATCGGCCAAATCCATCCAGGAGGTCGGGGCGGCCCAGCCCTTTTCATCGAACATCTTCTTGTTGTAGGCCAGCCCGGTCATGCCCATGTTGACGCCGACCGCCATGTCCCCCTTCATGCGGGCGGACGGATAGACCTCGTCCAGCACCGGCGACGGTTCGGTCTTCTGGCACAGCCCCATGCCGATGGCCCGGTACATCAGCCCATCGTCGAGAAAGACGACGTGCATCTGCGGGTTGTCCTTTTGCGCCTGAAGCTTGGCCAGGATGTCCGACGAAGTCCCCGGAACCACCACGACCTTGATGCCCGTGGCCTTTTCAAAGCCGGGGAAGACGTTCTCGGTGTAGGTCTTCTCCATCGTGCCGCCGTTCATGCCGATGTAGACCGTCTTGGTCTGCGCGGCGGCGGGCGACGTGGCGGCCAGACCGGCGGCCAGAGCGATGGCGGCGACGGCAAGGCCGGTGCGGGGCAGCGAACGCGGGGTGGGCATGACGGTCCTCCTGGTTGGGTGGCGAAACGTTATGGGGTGGGCGGGAAACGGTCGATGCGGAAGGCGTCCAGCGGGGCCGTGCTGCGGCCGTCGCGGACCAGTTCGGCCAGCGCCTCCCCCACCGCCGGGCCGATCTGGAACCCGGCACCGGAAAAACCGAAGGCGTGGAACAGGTTGGGGGTGGTGCGGCTGGGGCCGATGATCGGGTTGCGGTCGGGCGTGTAGCCCTCCACCCCGGTCCAGCAGCGGATGACGTAGGCCTTGGCGATCTGGGGAAACAGCTCCGCCGCGTCGCGCATCAGGGTCAGCACCGCGTCGCGCTGCGGCCGGGCGCGGTCGGGGTCGAGCGCGAAGCCGCGCCCCCCACCCACCACCATGTTGCCGCGCGGCACCTGCCGCCCATAGACCCCGCCGCCCTCGACCCCGATGTTGACGTCCAGAAAACGCGGCAGCGGTTCGGTGACGGCCATGTTGGGGTGCAGGGATTCCAGCGGAACCGGTTCGTCGAAGGCGGCGGCGATGCGGTGCGACCACGCGCCCGCTGTGTTCAGCAGCACGCGCGCCCGCACCTCCAGCGCGTCGCCGCTGACCAGCACAAAGCGGTCGCCGTCGCGCCACACCCGGTCCACCGGGGTCTGCTCGCGCAGGATGGCCCCGCGCGCCGCCGCCGCGCGGGCGAAGGCGGGGGAGACCAGACGCGGGTTCGCGTGCCCGTCCTCGGGACACAGGGAGCCGCCGACGGCGCGGTCGCCCAGGGCCGGAAAGCGGCGGCGGAAGGCGTCCCCGGCGATGATCTCCAGATCCAGCCCGAACCCGGCGCTGCGCTCCTTGTAGGCGATCAGGGATCCCAGATCAGCGTCGCTGCGCGCCAGCTTGAGATGGCCGGAGCGGATGTATTCGGCGTCGGTCCCCAGCAGTTCCGGCAGGCGACCCCAGATCGCGTGCGCCCGCTGCGACAGCGGCAGTTGCTCCAGCGGGCGGCCCTGACGCCGAACCCCGCCGAAATTGACGCCGCTGGCCTTGGCCCCGCACCAATCGCGCTCCATCAGGGTGACGGAAAAGCCCATCTGACGCAGGAACAGGGCGGCGGACCCGCCGACGATGCCGCCGCCGACGATGGCGACGTCGCAATGGATGCGCTCCGTCACGGCGTGGCCTCCTGCACCGGGGTGGCGGCGATGGGAAGGGGTTTGATCGGCGGTTGTGCCCGCAAACGCCCGACCTCGCCCGGCCCGACGCCCAGGGCACCGGCCAACAGCTCGACGGCGGCGGCACCGCAGACACGGCCCTGGCACCGGCCCATGCCGACGCGGGTCAACGCCTTGGCGCGGTTGATCTCACGCGCCTCGCCACGTTGGCCGACCCCGCGCAGGATTCCGGCGCTGACGCCCTCGCACCGGCACAGCATCAGATCGTCGGGGATGGTCGCGGCCCAATCCTGCGGAAAGGGGAAGGCGGCGTTGAGCGCCCGGCGGAAGGCGGCGACGCGGGCCAGACGGCGATCCAGCCATGCGGCCCTTGCGGCATCAACCGGCAGACCGGCGTCCTCCAGCGCGGCGAGCGCCGCGCGCTCCCCCGCCAGTTCCGCCGCGTCGGCCCCGGCGATGCCACCGCCGTCGCCCGCGATGCAGAGGCCGGGAACGGAGGTCCGCCCTGCCGCGTCCCGCACCGGCAACCACGCCCGATCCATCGGATCAAAGCGGAAGGCGCAACCCGCCAGATCGGCGAGTTGGGTTTCGGAGCGCAAACCAAGGCCGAAGGCCACCGCGTCGCAGTCCACCGCGATCTCATCCGCGCGATGGCGAACGCGCAGGGCGCGCACCCTGCCCTCCCCCTCCACCGCGATGGGACGGATTCCGTGATGCACCGGCACGCCGTGCAACCGCAGCCAACCGACCAGCGCCAGCCCTTTGGCCAACGTCACCGGATCGCGCAGCATCCCCGGCAGGGCGCGGGCCTGGGCCGATTGCGGCGTGGTGTCGAACACCCCCGCCACCTCGACCCCGGCCTTGAGATACTGGCAGGCGACCAGATAGAGCAGCGGCCCGGTGCCGAGAAAGGCGACGCGCCGCCCGATGGCGCAGCCCTGGAACTTCAAGGCCACCTGCGAGCCACCCAGGGTGAAGACGCCGGGCAGCGTCCAACCGGGAAAGGGCAGAACCCGGTCGGTCGCACCGGTCGCCAGAATCAGCGGGCCATAAGGGACCGTGTCCGTCACCCCGTCGCGCAGCAGATCGAGCGCGCCGCTCTCGCAATTCCACACCAGCGTGCGCGGGCGGTAATCCACGCGGTCGCGGATCCGGTCCAGGGCGCGATGCACGGCGTCGGCCTTGGCCGCTTCCGTGCCGTAGAGCGCCGTTTTCGGGCGGCTGAAGCCACCATCGGGCGGCTGGCGGTAGATCTGGCCGCCGCCGCGCGCGGCCTCGTCGATCAACACCGGACGCAAACCGGCGGCGACGAGAGCCTCCGCCGCGCGGATGCCCGCCGGACCGGCCCCGACGATGACGGGCGACAGGGGGCGGCTCACGGCTGCCCCTCCCCGTCCGCAGCGGTCCATTCGCTGGCGCTGACCAGCCGCATGCCCTCGGCGATGAAGGTGCCGCAGGCGCGCAGCCGGTCGCCCTCCTCCGTCCGCACCCAACAATCCTGACAGGCCCCCATCAGGCAGAAACCGGCGCGCGGGCTGTCAGCGAACTCCGACCGGCGCAGGTGATCGCCGTTGGTCAGCATGGCGGTCAGGATGGTGTCGCCCTCCAACGCCTCGACCGGACGGCCGTCGAGCGTGAAGCGGACCACAGGGCGGCCCTGCTCGGCCACGCGCTGCAACAAAGCCATGATGGTGCCCTTCTCGCGACTGGGGATCAGTGCTGGCCGACCAGGATCCGGTCCAGGCCATAGACACGGTCGAGCAGCAGAACGGCCACCGCCGTGATGCCGACGATGATCGCCGACACCGCCGCCATCATCGGGTCGATGGATTCGGTGGCGTACATGTACATCCGCACCGGCAACGTCACCGTGGACGGCGAGGTGATGAAGATGGACATGGTCAGCTCGTCAAAGCTGTTGATGAAGGCGATCAGCCAGCCGCCGGTGACGCCGGGCAGGATCATCGGCAGGGTGACGCGGCGGAACACCGTCGCCTCGCTCGCCCCCAGCGAATAGGCCGCCTGCTCGACGCTGCGGTCGAAGCCGGTGATGGCGGCGATCAGCAGGCGCATGACATAGGGGGTGACGATGACGATGTGCGCCGCCACCAGCCAACCAAAGCTTCCCGTCGCCCCGACCAGCGCGAACAGCCGCAGCATCGCCACGCCCAACACCAGATGCGGGATGATGAGCGGCGACAGGAACAGCGCGTTCAGGAAACCGCGCCCGCGAAACTCCCAGCGGGTGATCGCCAAGGCCGCCGGAACCGCCAGCACCACCGCCAGCGTCGCCGACAGCAGGGCCAGCCACAGGCTGTTCCAAAAGGATTGAACGAAATCGGGGTGGCGGAACACCGCCTCGAACCAGCGCAGCGACAGGCCGCGCGTGGGCAACGACAGCGTGTTTTCCGGGGTGAAGGCGACCAGGCAGACGATCGCCAACGGGGCCAGCATGAACAGCACGACCAGGCTGTGAAAGATCAGGGCGATGGGTCCGTTGCGGGTCATGATGGCCTCACCCCAGTCGGCGGCGGTAATGACCTTCCACCACGCGGTGATAGGTCAGCATGACGATGAGATTGGCCGCCAGCAGCAGGACGGCGACCGCCGCCCCCATCGGCCAATTGAGATCGCTGAGATACTGGTCGTAGACGATGGTCGCGACCATCTTCAGCCGCCGCCCGCCCAACAGGCCGGGGATGGCGAAGGCGCTGGCGCTGAGACCGAAGACGATCAGGCTGCCCGACAGGATGCCCGGCAGGATTTGCGGGGCGACCACCCGGACGATCGCCGTGGCGCGCGACGCACCGAAGGACAACGCCGCCTGTTCCACCGCCGGATCGAGCTTTTGCAGGGAGGTCCAGACCGGGATGACC
The DNA here is from genome assembly GCA_027486405.1 of Azospirillum sp. Lineage (GTDB taxonomy): Bacteria > Pseudomonadota > Alphaproteobacteria > Azospirillales > Azospirillaceae > Azospirillum. The sequence goes on from JAIXPD010000085.1 coordinate 13,928, forward strand.
ATGAAGGGCAGCATCACATGGACCAGCGCGACGATGACCGTGCCCTCGTTGTAGAGCAGGCGCATCCGGCCAAAGCCCAGCGCCATCAGCACCGCGTTCACCGGCCCCTCCGGCCCCAGCAGCATGCTCCAGCCAAAGGCGCGAACCACCACCGACACCAGCAGCGGGGCCAGCACCACCAGCAGGAACACCGACCGCCACGGGTTGCGCATCCGGCTGAGGATGTAGGCCTCCGGCACGCCGATCACCACGCAGATGGCGGTGGCCAGCGCCGCCACGCGGAAGGTCCGCAGGAAAATTTCCAAATAGTAGCTGTCGCTCAACACCGCCGCGTAATGCGCGACCGTAAAACCATGGGTGCGCCCGGTCGCGTGCTCGAACTCGTTGAAGGACAGCAGCGCCGTCAGCACCAGCGGCGTCAGGATCAGCGCGCCGAACAGCAGCGCGGCGGGGGCCGACAGGATCAGCGGCGTCGGCAACCGGGCGGGGGCGGCGCTCATCAATGCGCCTCCAGCGTCGGATCGGGGGCCTCGGCCAGACGGCCGCGATGGACGCGGACGACCGAGGGAGTCCAATCCAGCCCCACCGGCTCGCCGGTGTCCAGCGGCGCGGACCCGTCGTTCGGCGTCACCGCCATCAGCGTGCCCAGCGGCCCGTCGATGTGGTAGAGCCATTGACTGCCCAGGAAATAACGCTCCGCCACCCGTCCGGGCAAACGGCCAAGACCCGTGCCGGTCAGGCGCAGCTTTTCCGGGCGGATGCACAGCGTCACCGTGTCGCCGCGCACCAGCGCCCCGGCGTCGATCTCCACCGGAACCCCGCCCAGCGACACTGTGGCGGCGCGGTCGTTCACCGCCTGCACCGTGCCGGGCAGCAGGTTGGTCTTGCCGACGAAGCGGGAGATGAACTCCGTCTCCGGGTGTTCATAGATGCGGTAGGGCTGGTCGATCTGGGTGATGCGCCCGCTTTCCATCACCACCACGCGGTCGCTGATGGAAAAGGCTTCGGCCTGATCGTGCGTGACCATCACCGTGGTGGTCCCGACCTTGCGCTGGATGTCGCGCAGCTCGAACTGCATGGCCTCGCGCAGTTTGGCATCCAGGTTGGACAGCGGCTCGTCGAGCAGCAGCACCGGCGGGCGGATGACGATGGCGCGGGCGAGCGCCACGCGCTGGCGCTGGCCGCCCGACAATTCGCGCGGATACCGCCCGGCGTAGGCCGCCAGATGCACCAGCTCCAACGCCTCCTCCACCCGAGGGCGGCGGTCGCTTTTGGGAACGCGCTGCATCTCCAACCCGAAGCTGACGTTGTCGAACACCGTCATGTGCGGGAACAGCGCGTAGCTCTGGAACACGATGCCCAGGCCGCGCGAATTCGCCTTGGCGTGGGTGATGTCGCGTCCGTCCAGCCGGATGGTCCCGGAGGTTGGTTCCACGAACCCGGCGATCATCTGGAGCGTCGTCGTCTTGCCGCAGCCCGACGGCCCCAGCAAGGAGACGAATTCGCCCTTTTCGACCGACAGGGTGACGTCGCTCACGGCGTTCAGCGTGCCGTAGCTCTTGGTGATGTCTTTCAATTCGAGGAACGACACCGGGGCTTCTCCCTCTTGGTCCGTTGGGCCTCACCTGTTGAAGCTGATGGTTCCGTGTGTGACCGTTTGGCGTCAACGGACTTTTCCGCATAGAGAAAACTATTTGAGAAAGTTTCCGATATGCGGAATAAGTAGGGCGCTTTGACCATGAACGCTTTTGATGGGAACCGGCGATGACCACCGACGACACGGGCGCGAAATCCAGTTTGCAGCGCGGCATTGCCATCCTGCGCATGCTGGCCGACAGCAACGAGTCCGGGGCGCGGTTGACCGACATCGCCCGTGACCTCAACCTGACGCCGCCCACCGTCCACCGCATCCTGAAAACGCTGGTGGAAGAGGGCATGGTGGAGGCCGACAAAAACACCAAGCGCTACCGGCTGGGCATCGACCTGTTCACCATGGCCGCGCGGGCGGGCAACCCCAACAATCTGCGCGACATCTGCCGCCCGATCATGCTGCGCCTGTCGGCGACGCTGCGCGACACGATTTTCCTGCTGGTGCGCAGCGGTTTTGACGCCGTCTGTCTGGACCGCAGCGAGGGGCCGTTTCCGATCCGCTCCTTCACCGGCGACATTGGCGGTCGGGTGACGCTGGGCGTGGGGCAAGGCAGCCTCGCCATCCTGGCCTTTCTCCCCGACGAGGAGCGGGAGGAGGTGATCCGCTTCAACCTGCCCCGGATGCAGGGGGTGGGGATCCTGGACGAGGTGTATTTGCGCACGGAGATCGCGCGGGTCCGCAATCTGGGCTACGCCAGCCGCTCCACCGGCCTGCTGCCCGGCATGTCGGGCGTGGCGGTTCCCGTGCTGGACCGTGAAGGCCACGCGGTCGCCGCGCTCAGCGTCGGCACCATCACCGAACGGCTGAACGAGGAACGCTTGCCGGTGGTGGTGGACATTCTGAAACGCGAAGCCGCCGGGGTGTGCCGCCAGTTGAACCCGTTCGACCCGGTGTTGCGCCGTCCGGCGGCGGTGCTGGGCAGCGGGGCAAGCTGATCGCACCCGCCCGGCGTTGAGAGAAAACCCCTACTCCATGCCCGAGAAAAGCGGTCAAGTTTTTTAACACTTCTATCCTACTCAAGAAAGCGAGACCGTCCGAACCCGCGCAGAGTCCGCCATGGCGACCGAAGATTACCTGATCCGCGATCATCGCGGCTTGTCCGTGCTCATCACCGAAGACAACGACTTCACCCGTGATCTTATTTATGACTAAGATCCTGGTGTCGTTCGGCATGCCGCACGTCACGCACGCCACCAGCGGCGAAGACGCCTTGCGCAAGCTGCACGCCGACCTCTTCGATCTGGTGATCTGCGACATCGTGATGGAAGGCATAAACGGCATCCAGTTCGTCAAAGCCGTCCGCGCCAACGCCGCGCCCCGGGTGAACCGCGTGCCGATCATCATGTTGACCGCGCACGCCGATGAAAAGCTGGTCATGGCGGCGTTGAAGGCCGGGGCGAACGGTTATCTGGTCAAGCCGCTGATTCCCAAACGGCTGGTGGCCCTGGTCGCGAAACTGTGCAACTGCACGCTGCCAACCCTGCGCCGACAGGAGGTCGCCTCCGTTCCCGAGGAACCGTCTGCGGCCGCGCCCAGCGACGGGGCGTCCGTCCAACCCGCATAACCCCCGACCTGAAACGGCGGCGGCCATCAGCCACAGGGATGGGGGTGGCAGGGCAATCGGGTGAAGGCTTGAAATTCCTTTATCAGGACATTAGTCATACCAGCGAAGGCGGGGATTACGGAAAATTCTTCGTATAGGTTTATAAACCTTCAAGTGATTGCCCTGGGGCCGGTGGCGTCCGTTGAGAAAAAGCGCGTGCTGGGGAACGCGGGACGCGGGGTGTCGAGTCAATCTGCCGGGCGACGAGCAGCGCTGCGAAACACGCTCGCAAACGCGCAATCAGTTCCTGTTCATCGAAACCCAGCGGATCGAAGAGATTCTGGACCGTCCGCTGTCCAGCCATTGCTTAGATCGGTTCCGCAACACGATCACCGCCGCCCCCATGGTGAACGGCATCCTGGAATCCTTGGCCCAGGATCTTCGGCTTGGCCTGATGGCGGGACACATGGTCGGTGATTCGCTGATCGCTGCGCTGGTCCTCTGGTTGGACGGGGCGGCAACCCCGGCCGCCCCCGAAAGCCGGGCGTCCGGGCCACTCGCCCCCCGCGATCTGGCGCGGTTGTTCGAATGGTGGGCGTCACGCCATGGTGACGGCGTCGCGCACGCCCGACCAGTATGACGGCTACGTCGCCATCGCCCCCGGCTTCAACCTGCCCAAGGCGGCGGTGCAACACGCGTGGGACGTGCAGAGCTTCCGCACCGTCAACCCGGACATCCGCCAATCCTTTTCCGCCACCGACATGGCTTTGGTGGCGCAAGGGGTTCTGGGCGCGTGCGACCGGCTGGACGGGCTGGCGGACGGGCTGGTGAACAGCAAGGGCGAGGCGCTCTGTTCCGACTGGTCGTTCGATGGCGGCATGGGGGCGAAGAACTGGCGCGGCTGGAAGGTGGAGGGGATTCCGGCGTGGGACGGCTATCTGGTGATCGCGGTGATGGGGGCGGCGTCGCTGTCCCACGTCTTCACCACGCCGCCGACACCGGTGGCCGGGCGGCGGCCTCCGCCCGTTTCTTCGCCGTGCCAGGGATGAGCCATTGCCGGGGCGGACCGGCCACCGACGCTTACGACGCCCTCGCCGCCATCGTCGATTGGGCCGAACAGGGCAAGGCCCCGGACCGCATCATCGCCACGGTGAGCGCAAAGAACGACGACGTGCCCCCGGACTGGAGCAAGACGCGCACCCGTCCGCTGTGCGTGTGGCCGACGGTTGCCCGCTATGTCGGTGCCGACCCGGAAAAGGCCGACAGCTTCGCCTGCCAATAGGGGTGGATGACCAACAGTTCGAAACACCGCTGTTGACTCGTTATAACTGTTATGAGAAATAACAAGAAAGCGGGGCGCGCGTTTGTCCACCCACAACACGCCGATGGTCGGCGGCCCATTCCATGCCAGCCAACACGCGGCGCAAAGACCTGAACAGCCGTGACACCTTGGTGTTTCGCCCCTTGGATGGCGACCCCAAACCCACACAGCGCGGCCCCGCACCCGCACGGAGAGGAAGCCCATGACCGTGGAACGCAGCGTCGATGTCCAAGCCTTCTTGAACGACAACCCTTTGTCCTCCCGCCAGATCGCCGTCATCCTTTTGTGCTTTTGCATCGTGCTGCTGGACGGCTTTGACACCGCCGCCATCGGCTACATCGCGCCGTCGCTGCTGGGCGAATGGGGCCTTCAGCGTCCGGCGCTCGCCCCGGTGCTCAGCGCGGCCCTGTTTGGTCTGGTGATCGGATCGCTGTCGGCGGGGCCGGTGGGCGACCGCGTCGGGCGCCGCCCGGTGTTGATCCTGTCGGTGCTGGTGATGGGGGCGGCCTGCCTCGCCTCGTCCCTGTCCAAGGATCTCGACACGCTGGTGGCGTGGCGCTTCGTGACCGGTCTGGCCCTGGGTGCCGCGATGCCCACGGCGTTGACGCTGGTCAGCGAATATTCCCCTGCGCGCCGCCGGTCGCTGATCACCAATCTGGTCTTTTGCGGCTTTCCGCTGGGGGCGGCGCTGGGCGGCTTTCTGGCGGCCTGGATCATCCCGACCTTTGGCTGGCGCAGCGTGCTGGTGGCGGGCGGCGTGGCCCCGCTGGTGCTGGCGCTGATCCTGCTGTTCGCCCTGCCGGAATCCGTCCGCTTCGCCGTCGCCCACAACAAGCCGGTCGAAACGATCCGCAAGCTCTTGCTGCCGATTGGGGCGGCGGCGGCCGACGCCACCCGCTTTGTCGTTCCGGAAACGGCCGTCGCCGGGCAGGGCGCGATCCGTCTGGTGCTGTCGCGTTCGCTGATCGTCGGCACGGTGATGCTGTGGACCGCCTATTTCATGGGGTTGGTCATCTTCTACGCGATGATCAATTGGATGCCGGTACTGTTCCGCGACGCCGGTTTGAATCCGGCCACGGCGGCGTTGGTGTCGGCGCTGTTCCCGCTGGGCGGCATCGGGTCGCTGTTCTCCGGCCTGCTGATGGACCGTTTCAACGGCAACCGGATCGTTGCGGTGTTCTTCGCCCTGTCGGGCGTGGCCTTCATCGCCATCGGTCAATTCGCCGGGCAGGTGGCCGCGCTGACGGTCACGGTGCTGGTGGTCGGCGTGATGATGAACACCGCGCAATCCTCGCTGGGATCGCTGGCCGCCGCCTATTACCCGACGCAGGCGCGCGCCACCGGCATCGCCTGGATGATGGGGCTGGGCCGCTTTGGCGGCATCGTCGGCTCGTTCCTGGTCGCGGAACTCGCCAGCCGCCAGATGTCGTTCGAGGCGATCTTCATCGCGCTGGCGGTCCCCGGCTTCCTGGCGGCGGTGGCCTTGTGGGTCAAGCAGGCGGTGTCCCTGCCCCAGGCGGTGGCCTCCGCACCCCCCGCACCGGCACCGGCCACGCACTGACCCGGACATCACCGCCCGCCCCCTTTCCGCGACAGCGGCGGACACAACAGCAACGGGGCGGGCGGCCCCCAAGTGTGGGGCATGGTTTGGGTCAAGGCGCGCTGGCGCGTTGGAACACCAGCAGCCGGATGTCGCGGTCGGGAACAAAATCCGTGATCGTGGATTCAAAGGTGGTCGGGCCGGTCTTGGTCAGGCCGTTCCAGCACAGCGACACCAGATTGTCCGGCGCGCCCTTGTCGATGGTCAGATGAAAGCGACCGATGGGGCCGCGCCAGTTGCGGCCGGTGGTGACGATGTATTCGATCTCCGCCGCGCCATAGGGCATCGCGGGCGGTGGGTGTTTGGCCTGCGCGGCGGCCAGCGTCCGGCGGATGGCGGCGTCCAGGCAATAGCGGTCGCCGGTCGGGTCCGGGCGGTCCCCCAGGTAACGCCCAACCGCCTTGCGACCGTCAATCGACGCCACCCGGCCGACCAGAGCGGTGCCGACGAAGGGACGGTAGACGTGGCGCACGCGCACGTCCCGCCCCGGCGGAAAGGTCTGCCGCCAGTGATAGCGGGCGCGCAACAGCCATTGCGGGGTGTTGTCGTCCTCCCCCGCCTGAATCAGGCCATCGGCGCGCAGGCGGGCCAGGGCGGCGGGGTCCAGTGTGCGAGCGATGCCGTCATAAGCACCGGGTGCCCAGGGAACCAGCGCCATCGCCCCGGCCGCCGTCACCCGGTCCGTCACATCCCGCCCCTTGAAGACGGCCCGGCGCTCCAAGGCGGGTCGCACCGGTTGATCGTCGATCCACAGACGGAAATCCAAAAAATCGTCGGCCTGCTGGGGAAAGCCCCAGGCCGCTTCGGTCAGGCCGCGCGACAGGTCGATGTCCGGCAGCGGAAACACCACCAGCGTGTCCACCGGCTGGTCGGTGACGTTGCGGAACACATAGGACACGCGGATTTCGTCCAGCCCGATGCGCAAATCCTCCGACCGCATCTCAATCGCGTCGGTGCGGGTCAGTTCGATGCCGCCGGTGCCAAGAAAGCCGGTGCTGTCGTTCGCCAGAGCCGGACCGCCCCCCAACAGGGCCAGGATCCCCCACACCGCCGCCCGAACGCCCAATCCGTTGATCTTCGCGCTGCCAACCATCGCGCCGCCCCGTTCGCTGTCCTGATCCCCCCGGTTGTACCGCATCGCCGGGACAGCGGCCACGGATGTTGGAAAAAGCGCGCGCAGCCCGGCGGAAGCCATCAGGCTTTGGGCGCGCGCACGGCCTTCACCGCCAGTTCGGTGCGCGATTGGACGCCCAGCTTGTCCATGATGCGGCTGACATAGTTCTTCACCGTGCCTTCGGCCAGGAACAGGCTGGCGGCGATCTGCCGGTTGCTCTGCCCCTGCGCGATGAGGTCGAGGATGGCGCGCTCCCGCTCCGTCAGGTCGGACAGGTCGGGCAGCGGCGCGCCGCTGGGCAGATCGACCGCGCGCGACCGCCGCAGCTCCTCGAACAGCTTGCGGGCGATGTGGGGGGAGATGCGGGTTTCGCCGCGCATCACACCGCGAATGGTGTCGAGGATTTCGGTTTCCGAGGCATCCTTCAGCAGATAGGCGGCGGCCCCGGCGGAAATCGCGCCGAACACCAGATCGTCGGTGTCGAAGGTGGTCAGGACCACCACCTGCGTGCCGGGAAATTCCGACAGGATGAGCTTGGTCGCCGCGATTCCGCCCAGGCGCGGCATCTGGATGTCCATCAGCACCACGTCGGGGCGGAAGCGGCGGCACAGCTCCACCGCCTCCGCGCCATCGGGGGCCAGCCCGACGATCTCGATGTCGGGTTCCAGCGACAGCAAATTGGCGAAGGCGCGGCGGATCAATTGCTGATCCTCGGCGATCACGATGCGGATCGGCGTCATCACGGGGTCCGGTTCCATCAGGTCATCCAGGAAAGGCGCGTCGCCGTCCTCGGTCAAGATCCGTTGCAAGCGTCTCGACGGCCAAGCGCCGCTTGTGCTTCATGGTCTTGATCCGGGTTCCAGCATGCGCCAAAGGCGGCCCGGCGCGACACTGACGAAAGGCACGGAGTGCGCATGACGAACGTCACTTTCGAGCGCGACAGCCGTCACCCACGGTTCGGTCGGCTGCGCCGCGTGCTGCGCGCGCTGGATCCGCGCTGGCGGCTGGCGGCGGCCATCGGCTGGTCGATCGCTCTGGTGTCGCTGGCGGTGGCGCTGTTCGTCGGTTTCTGGACGATGCGGGACGCGCGCGCGGCGCTGGAACGGGAAATCGGCCTGCTCTACGCCACCCACGCCCAGCGGCTGATCGACACCATCGACACCAATCTGGCCGGGCGGCGGGAATGGGTGGCGGCGTCGGCCACGCTGATCGGCGTGCGCGACGGCGCGCTGGGCGGGCCGGAGGCCGACCGCGCGCTGCGCGACCTGAAAGGCGCGCTGGGCGAGATCGAGTGGGTGGGGATCATCGACCTGAGCGGCACGGTGGTCGCCGGGACCGACGGGATTCTGGTGGGGCAATCGGTGTCGGCGCGGCCCTGGTTCACCGGGGCGTTCCTGGGGCCGTACATCGGCGACGTGCACCGCGAATTGCTGCTCGACCGGCTGTTGCCGCCGCTGCGCAACGGCGAGCCGCGCCGCTTCGTCGAGCTGTCGGCCCCGATCCACGACCGCGCGGGCAACATCCGGGGCGTGCTGGCGGTGACGCTGGGCTGGAGTTGGATCGAAGCCTTGCAGCGCGGCACGCTGGCGACGCTGAAGGACCGGCCGGGGGCGGAGGTGCTGTTGCTGGGCATCGACGGCACGGTGCTGCACGGGTCCGATCACACGTCGCGCGGCGGGCGGGTCGATCTGTCGGCCCTGCCCTTCGCCACCGGCCACAGCGTGGAGGGCGGGCGGTTGAGCGGGTTGGCGCGCAGCGGCGGATTCGCCGATTTCCCCGGTCTGGGGTGGAGCGTGATGGTGCGCGAACCGGTCGCCACCGCGTTTCGCACCGCCGACCGCGCGTCGGTGTCGATCTTCACCGCCATCGCGCTGGGCGGGCTGGTGGCGACGCTGGTCAGCGTGCTGATCGCCAGCGGCATCATGCGCCGCCTGCAACGGCTGGCCGAGGCCGCCGACGCCCTGCGCACCGGGCGCACCACCGGCTTTGTCGGCCCGCGCGGGCGGGACGAGGCCGGGCGGATCGGGCGGTCCATCGCCTCGCTGGTCCACACGCTGCAACAGGCCAACGCCGATCTGTCGAGCATCAACGAACGGTTGGATGCGCGGGTGGAGGAGCGGACGCGCGAGATCGAACGCCTCAGCCACGAAACCCGCGCGGCGGCCATCGTGCGCGAACGGCTGCGCATCTCCCGCGATCTGCACGACACGGTCGCCCACACGCTGCTGGGCCTGTTGACCCAAATCCGGCTGATCCGCAAGCTGGTGGAGGTCGATCCCTCCCGCCTGCCCGACGAGATCCGGCGGGCGGACGAGGCGGCACAGGAGGGGTTGGCCCACGCCCGCAGCGCGGTGTCGCAACTGCGCTATTCCCCCGTGCGCGACGACGGCTTCGGCCCGGCGCTGGCGCGGCTGGTCGCCCAGATCCAGGACCGCACCGCCTCGATCCTGAGCCTGAGCGTGGCCGAGGCGGCGGACGCGATGACCGGCCAGACCGCCGAAACCCTCTATCGGATGATCGAGGAGGCGTTGCGCAACGCCGTCCGCCACGCCAACGCGCCGGGCATCGCCGTGACGGTGGCCTGCGGCGGCGAGCACGGCAACGAGGCGGCGGGGCTGGTCGTGACCGTGCGCGACGACGGCGGTGGCTTCGACCCGCAGGCCGATCAAGCCAACCATTTCGGCCTGCTGGGCCTGCGCGAACAGGCCGATCTGATCGGCGCGGCGCTGGAGGTGGACAGCGCCCCCGGCGCGGGAACCATTGTGACGATCCGGCTGGAGCGCGCGCCCTGAGAACGCGCCCCTACCCCGCCGTCTCCCGCCGTTCCGGCCCGTGCCAGCGGATCAACGGGGCAAGGCGCGCCGCCACCGCGTCCGGGGCGGCCCCATCCGGTTCCAACGCCCCACCCCGCGCCAGCAGCCCGGCGAGATGGCCAACGGCGAGGCTGGCCCCGCCCGCGCGCGGCGGCGTGTCCGCCGTCTCGCCCCACGGGCGCGGGCAGGCCCCATAGGCACCGGGCAGGCGCGACAGCTCCCCCACCCCGCAGCGGGCGTCGCCCGTCACCGCAATCACGCCGGGGTAGGCGGCGGGCCAGACCGGGCCACCGCGCGCCGGGCGGGCGGCGAGCAGCAGCAGCCCGGCGTCGCGCGCCTCGGCCACCGCCGCCGCCAGCACGGCGCGGTCGGCGGGCAGGCCAAAGCTCATGACCGCCATGCCCGCCCCCTGCCCCACCGCCCAGCGCAGCCCGGCGGCCACCACCGCCGCCGAACAGGTCGGCGCGTCGGCGAAGATCTGGGCGTCGAGCAGCGCGGCGTCGGGGGCCAGCGCGTGGACAATGGCGGCAACGGCGCTGCCATGGCCGACCCGGTCGGGGTGCGGCGGAACCTCCACCACCGCGCCATCGGCCAGGGCGAAGGCGGTGCGCATGGCGACGGGCCAATCGGGCGGCAGACCGCTGTCGAGGAGGGCGACGCGCATCAGGCCGCCTCCGCCGACGCAACCGGGTGCAAGCGGCCATCCTCCAGGCGATAGACGGCTTCGCAGCCGACCAGCGCCTCCGGCCGGTGGCTGATGACGATTTGGGTGCAGGGTGTGCCGGTGTCGGCGGCGAACAGCCGGTCGATGGCGGCGGTCAACCGGGCGGCGGACTCGGTGTCGAGCGCGGACACCGGCTCGTCGAGCACCAGAAGGTCGGGGCGGCGCAGCAGGCAGCGGGCCAGCGCGATCCGCTGGCGCTGGCCGCCCGAGAGGGCCGAGGCCCAGGCCCCGACCGGCGTGTCCAGCCCCTGCGGCAAACGGTCGAGCCAATCGGACAGTTGCGCCGCCGCCACCGCCGCGCGCAACTGGTCGTCGGCGATGTCGGGCGCGCCGAAGCGCAGATTGTCGGCGACGCTGCCGGGCAACAGCGGCGCGTCCTGCCCCAGCACCGCCACCCGCCCGCGCAGGGCGGCGGGGGACAGGTCGCGCAGATCGACGCCGTTCAGGCGGATGCGGCCGGCCTGCGGATCCTCGTGCCGGTGCAGCAGATCGACCAGCGTCGATTTCCCCACACCGGACGGGCCGAGGATGCCGATCTTCGCCCCCGCCGGGACGGCCAGCGACAGGCCGCGCAACACCGGCGACGCCGGGTCATGACCGAACGTCACCCCCTCCACCGCCAGGGCGAGCGGGCCGGGCGGCAGGTCCAGCGGGTGGGCGGGCGGCGACACCGCCGGGCGCTCGCGCCACAGCTCGCCCACCCGGTCCAGAGACACCCGCGTGCGCTGGACCGCCGTGACCAGCCCGAGCAGGCTTTGCACCGGCCCGGTGGCCCGCCCGAGATAGGCGGTGAAGGCGATCAGCGCGCCCAGGCTCATCCCCCCCTCGATCACCCGCAACCCGCCCCACAGGAACACCGCCGCCGTGCTGGCCGAGGCCATCAGCCCCGGCACGCCGCCGGTGACGAAGGACACCATCTGTTGCCGCAGCACATGGCCGAGCAGGCTGCGGTTCAGCCCGGCGAGGCGTTGCGCCTCCTGCCCCTCCGCCCCCACCGACTGGATCAGTTTCATGGCGGACAGGCGTTGCACGCAAAAGCCGCTGACCGCCGCCGTGCCGTCGCGCACCGCGCGGGTGGTCCGGTCCACCCAGGGGCGGGCGGCGCGCAGAAACAGAACCTGCCCCGGCAGCAGCACGAAGGCGACGATGGTCAGCGCCGGGTCGATCACCGCCATCAGCGCCACCGATCCGGCCAGGGTGAACAGCGCGTTGACCGCCGACAGCGGCCCATCGACGGCGAAGCGCTGCACCTCGGCCAGATCGCCGTCCAAGCGGCTCAGCACGTCGCCCGCCGACCAGCGGGCGTAAAAGCGCGGCGGCAACCGTTGCAAATGGCCGTACAGGCTTTCGCGCAAGCCGAACAGCACACGGGCCGACGCCTGCGTGTAGATCCAGCGGTTGACCCCGCCCAGCAGATTGGCGAGCAGCCCCACCCCGACCATCGCCAGGGCCAGCGTGACCAGCGTGGCCGCGTCGCGCGCCAGCAGCCCGTCATCGACGATGCGCTGGGTCAGCCAGGGTTGCGCCAGCCCGACCGCCGTCCCCACCAGCGACAGGCCAACCGACGCCAGCAGCGCGCCGCGCTGGGGCCGGACAAAGGACCAGACCCAGCGCAGCGGGGCGGTGTGGGCGGGAGCGTCGGGCGTCGTGACGGGCATTGGCGCGCCGGTCACGCCGGGCCGTGGGACGGGCGAATGGAACGTTTGAAACACCGTGCAACGCTTTTTTTGGGGGTGTTCCATGGGTGCACGCGGGGGATGGTTGGGGGGGGTATAGGGGACTCTGCGGGTAAATTAAGCAATTATTCCTAAATGAATGCGGCGCACACTGCAATGTTGGGAGGAAAGAGCGCGCTGATGGTGGACACGTCAGCGGGAGGACGCCCCGGTCGCTCGCAAGGTCTTGAGGGGATAGGGGCGGAGCAAAGCATCCGCTGGAATCCCCCATTCGCGGTGGAGCTTCCACGCCTGCTCCAAGGTGAGGTGTCGGCGGCGGTTCATTACCTCTGAGGCGCGGGATTTGGAACCGATCACGCGGGCGAGATCCTGTTGTGTCAGTCCGCGCGCTTCCATGCGCTCACGCAACGCGTCCGGGGCGTCGGGTGCCTCAATGGGCCAATGTTTGGCTTCATAATCACCGATGACAAGCGCCAGCAGATCAAAGCGGTCGGCCTCCGGTGTGCCCGGCTCCGGTTCCTGCTCGAAATAGCCTTCAATGTCCACCAAGGCGTTCTCATAATCGGCCTCGGTCTTGAGGGGGCGGATGTCCGTCGTCATTTTACGTTCCTCGCGTCAATCGCGTCATACTCCTTGTGCGTCCCGACAAACTTCACCAGCACGCGCTGAAACCGGTAGGACGCATGGACGATCAGCCGGTATTTGTTGCCGCCGATGTCGAAGATGATGCGGTTGTCGGCGACAAAATCCACAGCGTTCCCGAATTCGGCTTTCACATCGTCCGGCCCCCTCCACTCCGCCGCTTTGACGCGGCTGAACCAGACGCGCAAAGGCGCTTCCGCCTGGGGGTGGCGCTCCCAAAAGAGCCTGAGCGTTCGGAGCGCGATGATCTGCATGACCGTTTTTACCGCGTTCCATATTTGGGAACAAGAGACGTGTTCCGTATATGGAAACGGTTTGGGGGACGCTGACGCGTTGCCGAAGATGCAGGGGTTGTAGAGGTTGTTGGATCCTTGCGGCCCCCTCACCCTAACCCTCTCCCCGGGGGGGGGAGAGGGGATTGAGGATGGGAAGGTCAAGGGAAGGTCAGCGTTTCACCATCCGCAGGGAGGCCACGCCCTGGTCCGGGCAGCCGGGGATTTCGATCTGGCCGATGCGGTCCAGGCTGTCGGGGTTGTAGACGCCGACGTCGCAGGCGGTGCCGCCGACATAGACCTCCTTGCCGTCGCCCGCGATGTTGATGGAGTAGTAGGTGTGCGGCAGATCCACCCGCTTGACCAGCGCACCGCCCTTCGCGTCAATCTTGGACAATTGGGTGTAGACCGAAAACGCCTCGTCCCGCTTGGCCGGGTTGACGACGGAGGAGAAGATCACCGCGCTGGTGTCCTCGAACTCCTTGGTCGCCACCGCGCCGGAGGCCAGATCGAGCGTCAGCACCCCGGTTTTGAAGGCGCTGGGATCGGTCGGCGGCAGATCGGTGCGGCTGGTGAAATAGGGGGTGGAGAAGACCCCGGCCTGTTCGAACTGCGGCCAGACATCCAGAATGTCGGGCGGCCCGAAATTCTCGCGCGTCCAGTTCAGCAGCTTGTGGGTGTCGCGGACCGCCCCGGTCTTCGGATCCAGGGCGTAGAGATCCCAACCCAGCGCCCACAGCGTGCCGCCATCCTTGGAAAAGGCCAGAATGGCCAGACGCCGGGGGGCGGGCAGCGTGCGCACGGCCTTGGCCCCCACACCGTCGGCGGTGCGGAAGACGGCGATGCGGGTGTCCTCCACCTTGTATTCACCGGGCAGCAGGCGAACCGGCGATTGGAAGACGAACAGTTCCTTGCCATCGGGGCTGACGTCCATGGCGAACATCGCCTTCACCCGCTGGGCACCGCTGGAGAAATCGGCGCGGAACACCTCCTTGCCGCTCTCCAGGTCGATGCCGGACACGCTTTCCAGATGGTTGGTGACAACGTAGGCGATCTTGCCGTCGGGCGACGGCACGATGGTCCCCGGAGCCACGCCGGCCCCCGGAATGCGGTGGATCTTCTCGACCTTGCGCGCCGCCGGGTCGATCACGACCAGCCCGTTCGGCTTCACGCCCGTGACCAGATATTCTTTGGCGGACACCGGAGCGGCGGCGAGCAGGCCGACGCCGCACAGGGCGATGGCCAGACGCCGGATGCCCAGACGCCGGATGATGGATGCGTTCATGATGCTTGCGTCTCCCCCGCCGGTCATTTCTTCGGGAACACCGACTGGAGCGCCCGCCAATCGTTGTTGGCGGACGCCGCCTTGGCGTTCCAATCGGGATAGGTGTTGACGGTGTCGGGGACCTGGGCGGGCCACCAGCAGGGATCCGAACAGCCATACAGATCGGCTTCCATCGGCGCGCACAGCGCGGCGACGCTGCCGAAGGGATCGACCTCCCATCCCGGATCGAAGGTGGCGGCGCAGCCGACGACCACCTGCATGGCGACGACCTCGTCCATCTGGCCGTTCTCGACCGCCTGATCGACCAGCGTGGCCTTTTTGTTCAAGGGCTTGAGGTGTTTCATGAATTCCCCCTGCGCGGCGCGACGTGCCGTTCGATGAAGCGTGGGTTGGCCACCGTGATGTCGGCGTAGGCCCGGATCCCGAAATCGATCCAGTCGCGCATCAGGTCGCAATAATGATAGGTCGGGTGCGCCGGATCGGCGTAGCGGGCGTAGGATTCGTGGTAACAGCCGCCCGCGCACAGCTTGCGGATCCAACAGGTTTCGCAATCGGTGCCGGTGCGGTTGGCCATCCCCTCCAGGAACGCGCCCAGGCTGTCCTTGGCGATGCCGTCCTCGACGTTGCCATAGGTGGGTTGCGACGATCCGGTGAAGCGGTGGCACAGATGCAGGTCGCCGTCCTTGTCCACCGCCAGCATCCCCAGCCCGGCCCCGCAGGGCAGCGATTTGGTGGTCCCTTCCGACAGGTCGGTCATCAACTGGTGCATGTTGGAAAAGCCGATGTTCTCCCCGCGCTTGGCGGCGTCGACGTAGAGCTGACCCAGCGCCTTCATGTTGGCGAAGACCTGCGCCAGCTCGTCCCCGTTCAGGTTGAAGGCGGTCATGCCGCCCGAGGTGACGGGGGAGAAGCCGACCTCGAAAAAGCCGATGTCGTGCTTCAGGTGGTCGTGGATCGCCTGCACGTCCGTGACCCCGGCGGTCAGCGTCACCCGCGCGCCGATGGGCCGCGAGCGGTAGCGGGCCAGCAGCATCCGCGCCTTGGCCGACACCAGATCATAGGATCCCTTGCCGCTCACGGTCTTGCGGTTGCGGTCGTGCAGCGGCTTCGGCCCGTCCATGCTGATGGTGATGCCGAAGCGGTGGGCGTCGAGCCAATCGACGATCTCCTCGGTCAGCAGCACCGCGTTGGTGGTCAGGGAAAAGTCGATGCGCTTGCCGGTCTCGCGGCCCCGCTGTTCGGCGTACTCCACCACCTGGCGGATCAGCGGCAGGTTGGTCAGCGGTTCCCCGCCGAAAAAGACGACGTTGACGCTGTCGCGCGCGGCGGCTTCCTGCAACAGCAGATCGACGCTGCGGGCGGCGGTGTCGAACCCCATCCGTTCGCCCTTGGCCGGGGTGGTCAGATCCTCCTTGTAGCAATAGGTGCAACTCAGGTTGCAGCCGGTGTTGACGTTCAGCACGACGGTGCTGAGGGGAAATTCCTTGATGGCGATCGGGGCCTTGGCCGGGCCGGGCACGCCATCGTCGATGACGCGCAGGGTGATGAGTTCGCGCAGGGTTTCCACCACCAGGGCGGGGTCGGCCACGCCGTCGAAGGCGCGGCGGATGTCGTCTTCGCCCACCTGCCCCAACTCGGCGAACAGGTCGATCAGACGGCCGCTGACGGCGTCGAGTTCGAACAGGCCACTGGTGGGGACGTGGAACAGCATGCGCCGGTCGCCGACCGTCAGGTCGCGCACATTGTTGCGCGCCAGTTGCAAAGTGCTCATGCGGAATGCTCCGGGTCTGGAGGCCAGACAGGCCGCGCGCGGGGATCCCGCGCGGGCGGATGATCGGCGAGTCAGCGGATCGGCGGATCGTTCCAGCGCTGAACCGTGCTGATGAGGCGGCCGTCGCCCGTCAGCGTGGCCGCGCCGTCCTTGACCGTCGCCACCACCTTCAAGTCACCGATGTTGTTGGTGCTGAAGACACGCTGCGGGTTGGGACCGGCAAGCGCCGGGGCGAACAGGCCCGACGGGGCGATGGTTCCGGCGAACTTCACGTCCTCCATCAGCTTGGCCGCCTCGTTGAACGGCTCCAACGTCCAGGCGGCGGGCAGCGCGCCGACGCGGACGTCGTCCGCCGTGCCCGGCTTGCCGTCCGGCCCGTTCAGATAGCCGATGGCCTCGAACTGGGCCGACACCGGGGCGGTGGTCCCACCGTTGCCGCCGACCCGCGCGATGGTGAAGGCCGGTTCCACCACCACGCTGTCCAACGCGGCGTAGACGGTGAAGCCCCCGCCCTTGGCCTTGCCGACGCTGACCGTGCGCGCGCCCGGGGCGGCGTTGGCGGCGGCGGCGACCTCGACCACGGCGGTGGTGGCGCTTTGCGACAGCGTCTTGACGGTGACGCCGGGGCCGAAATCGACCGGGCCGCCGTCCAGCCCGCTGCCCCACACGGTGACGCGGGCGTTGGCCCCGGTCTTCACATGCTCCTGGCTGAAGCCCAAAATCGTCGGCGCGGTTCCGGTCCGCACGGCGGCGACGCTGGCCCCGACCTCGTCATGCTCGGGCAGGAACCAACGACCGCTCAGGCTCTGGCCGTCCTTGGACGCGGCGAAGACCTCGCGCACCTCCTGCCCGCCCAGCGTCGTTGTCCCGCGCCATTCAAAGCCGGTGTAGACCAGGGCCTTGCCGGTCCCGGTCAGCGGCTTTCCACCAGCGTCGGTCAGGTCGTAGCGGACGCTGTAGCCGTCGCGCTCCGCCGCCACGGTGGCGGTCCCGCCGTAGCGGCCCAGGCCGGGGCGATGGCCGGTGACGGCCCAGACGCCCGCCAGATTGGGCT
Source organism: Azospirillum sp. (assembly GCA_027486405.1). Lineage (GTDB taxonomy): Bacteria > Pseudomonadota > Alphaproteobacteria > Azospirillales > Azospirillaceae > Azospirillum. Next base: position 31,394 of record JAIXPD010000085.1, read on the forward strand.
TGGCCGCCTGTTGCCAGTCCGCCCACTCCTTGGTTTTGAAGGGGAATTTCTGGCCGAGGATGTCGGGCGTCTGGGTGGAGGCGATCTCCCACCATTTGCGGTCGCGGCCCAGCGCCGAATATTCGATGGAGGGAAATTGACCAAGATGGAAATTGGCCAACCGCTTCCACTCGTCGGCGTCGCGCCGTTGCAGGCCGACGCGGGCGACGCTGTGGCAGCGGGCGCACATCACCGACAGATCGCCATCGGTGATCGGCGTTTCGACGACGGCGGTCTGGCGTTCCAGGATGTAGCGGAACGGGGCCGCCTCCTCCGGGGCCAAGCCCTGGCGGGCCGACAGATAGGCGACCAGGGCGCGGCTGTCCTCCGGCGACAGGTTGGCGCTGTGGATCTGGTTCATGCGGAACAGCGTCATCGTCCAGCCTTCCGGCGTTTTGCGGACGTGATCGATGCGGTGCAGGCTGCCGTCGGCCTGCCGTTCGTGGCAGGTGGAGCAGCGTTCGGCGATGATCTGTTTGGCGTTGCCCTCGTCCGGGCGGGGCGGTTCGGCGGCCCAGGCGGCCCCGCCGACCAGCAGCGTTCCGGCCAACCCGCCGGTCAAAAGCCCTGCCCGCCTGCGGCGGCGCTGTGTTCCGTTCATGCGACGCATCCCTCTGTTCTCCCCCTTTTTTGTCAGCCGGTCGGCAGGCCGCCGCCGGACACTCCGTCTTGCAGAAAACCGTTCTGGCGCAACCACAGCAGCGCCACCCCAACCGGGGCGGGCGGGTGGCCGACGCGCCGGGCGACATCCGATGTGACGTCAGCCGATGTGGCAAAATCCGTTGGCGATGGGTGATCGGCCACCAGCCGCAGCAGCGGGGCCAGCTCCACCCCCTCGATGGTCAAAACCCCGCGCGGCAGGCGCGGCGTGACCAGAACCTCGCGCTCCACCACGCGGTCATCGACGACGACCGGCTGGAGGCGGCGGCCATGCGGGGCGGGTTGCGGGGCGGGTTGCGGGGCGTCCGCCGCGTCGTCCGGCCACGCCGACCGATGCGCCCAAAAGGGCCGGTCGGACCAACGCTCCTCCATCCGGTAAAAGGCCCGGCCCACCGCCGCCGCGTGGTGGAACAGTTCGGCGCTGCGCGCCTCGACGAAACGGCGAACGAGCGGCAGCGCCTCCGGGTCATCACGCAGGGTGGTGAGCGCGGCCAGGGCGGCGAAGGCGCTGCCGATGGCGCTGTGCACACCATGCCCCGACAGTGGATCGCTGGTGAAAGCGGCGTCGCCCACCCGCAGCCAATCGGCCCCGACCAAGCCGCCGCGCAACACCGCCGTGGCGTCGCGGGCGCTGGCCTCCCCCGCCGGGATGGTGTCGGCCAGCCAGTCCACCGCCTCGGGCACCCTCACCAACTGGGTGGCGTGGAAGGCCGAGAGGCGGTTGCGGGGGGGGACCGACGCGGCGTCCACAACGATCTGCACCAGCCGCCGCCCGTCGGGGGCCGCCGCCATCCAGGCCCAGCCATCGGCGAAGGACACCGCCGCGCTGGCCGCCGGAACCGGCGGGCCGCGAAACACCCGCGCCACCGCCACCGTGCGCGGGCCACAGGCGTCGGTCAAACCGGTGGCGGGTGCCCGCCGTCCGCGCGCCTCCACCAGAACGTCGGCTCTGGCGAGCGGGGCGCCCTGGGCGTCGAGCGCGGTCCAGCCGCCCCGCTCCCCCCGGCGCAGCGCACCGACCGTGGCTTCGATCACCCGCACCCCGGCGGCGCGCGCGTCCTGCCACAGCGCGGCGTCGAAGCGGGCGCGGTCGACCAGATGTTCGTGATTGAGGGCGGAGATCCGGCCGTTCCACCCGGCGCGGCGCGGGGCGGCGTCCCCAGCCACCCCCACCGCCGCCGTGCAGCCCGCCCGTTGCAAACCGACGATGACGCGCGGCGACAGCCCTTCCCACGCGTCGGCCCGCCGCGCCGCGATCACCGCGACCGACCAACCGCGCGCGGCCAGAAGACGCGCCAAGGCGACGCCCGCCGGACCGGCCCCGAGTATCATTGCGTCGGTGTTTGCCCCCATGAAAGGCCCTCCGCGCTCCGTCGTTGAGTGAGGAGGCGAGTGTGGGGCGATGGTTCGGCTGCGATCTATCCGCTATGCGAAATCACCTTCCCCTCTTTAAAATTTTGCGCCGAACCCCATATCTTCGCCCCGCATGGTGAAAAACACGCGGATTGATTGCCCTTTTTTTGCTCACAGACCAGTTGCGTCCTGCTTATTTTCTGGAACATCCATGGTGAATGTGGCGGATTTGTCGGCACACCGATGCCTTGACTGATGATGTGTTCTTTGATTTTAAAAATTGTGATTTAAGTCAATCGCAGATCATATTCATGGATATCGTATTTTCCGATCTATTGTATTTCGCTGGAATTTATTTCGTGGTTTTAAAATATTCATAAGAACTTGATTTTGATTTCTTCTCGAATTGACTTGAAATTCTGGCAAATCCCTGCTTGCCTGTGTGGGCATTCCGGCTGAGAGTCGCGTGGTTTGCGCAACACACCATGCGACCAACAGAATGATTATTTAACAAACAATCTTGTTTGACATTGGTCGGGAAAGCGATCCAAATCAGCCCGTCCCCAGACCGACATCTGCAACGCGTTTGACCGACGTCCGCCAACGTGCGCGCTCCGTCGCGCGCCGTGCCACCGGGAGCCATCGACGATGAACAGCCAGCCAGCGATCCGGGTGGTGCAGGACACCGCAGCGGACGTCAGCGAGCAGGAGCGGGCCTTGCAGGGATGGACCCAGCATTACAGCCAGCTTGAGGCCGGTCGCTTCACCGGGCGCTTGCGCGAAATCGGCGTGCCCGGCGTCCGCCTGATCCACGAGACCACCAACCTGCGCCTGCACCAGAACACCGCCCCGCCGCCCGACAGCCTGGTGTTGGGGGTGCCGAGCCTGGAGTCGGCCCCCGCCCGCTTCGAAGGCCAAACGGTCGGGGCGGGCGACGTCATCCTGTTCCGGGGATCGCGGCTGTGCGATTTCCTGTGCTCCGGCCCAATGTCGATCCTGGCGGTGGCGCTCGACCCCAAACGGTTGCCCGGCCTGCCCGCCCCCAACGCCGAATCGCTGAGCAGCGGAACCTTTTCCTCCCCCTGGGCCGCCGCCCTGCGCTTGGAACTGGCCTGCCTGCTGGCCGACGAAGCGGCGGGAGCGGAGGCGATGCGGCGCACCGGGCTGGTGATGGGCCTCCTCGACCGCTGCCACCAGATCGTCGACGGCATCGCCGGCGACCGCAACGGCGAGCGGATGATCGGCCCGTCGCAGCGTCAGGCCCTGGTCAACCGCGCGCGCGATTTCGTCGCCGCCCACCCGGACGATGTGCTGTCGGTCGCCCAGATCGCGCAGGGCGTGGGGGTGACGACGCGGATGCTGGAATACAGCTTCGCCGACATCATGGGCATGTCGCCCAAGGAATATCTTCGGATGATCCGCCTGAACGCCGCCCGTCGGGCGCTGCGCAGCGCCGACCCGCGCCACACCACCATCGCCGAAATCGCCATGGACCACGGCTTTTGGCATCTTGGCCGCTTTTCGACCTATTATTTCCAGATGTACGGCGAAAAGCCGTCGGACACGCTGAAGCGACGCGCGCCGGTGCTGGCCGGGGCAATCGCTTGAGCGAACGATCATCGTTACGCAAACAAGAATGGACACGGATTTCACGGACAAATGAAGGATTGCACGGATTTTCGATCCCAATTGCCTTGTGCATCCTGCCACAAACATTGTCGCAAGCTCCCAAACAGGATGGCCCTGGGACGCGTTCCGCGAAATCCGTGTCCATTCTTGCTCCGGTTTGGAGCACACGAACTTCAAGCGATTGACCTGCGATGCTGGCCTGAACGGCTGGTCCGGCCCGTCGCTTCCAACAAAATTCATCCGTTCGCATAGCGGATAGATCGCCCCGCCGGGGCTGGGGATACTCCGGGCGCGTTTCCACACGACGTGTGTCGGAAACCGTCCTTTTCCCTGCTCCCGGAACCCATGTGATGTCGGATTTCAAACTGCTGATCGGCGGCCGTCTGGTCGCGGGCGACCTGTCCATGCCGGTGGTGAACCCGGCAACCGACGCGCTGTTGGCCACGGCCCCGCGCGCGTCGGTGGCGCAACTCGACGCGGCGGTTGCCGCCGCCAAGGACGCCTTTCCGGCCTGGAGCGCCCAACCGCTGGCCGACCGCCGCGCCGCCATCCTGCGCCTGGCCGACGCGCTGAACCGGCGGGCCGACGAGTTCGCCCGGCTGCTGACGCAGGAACAGGGCAAGCCGCTGGCCGAATCCACCGCCGAAATCGCCTACACCGAAGCCTTTTTGCGGCAGTCCGCCGCGCTGGATCTGCCGGTGCGGGTGGTGGAGGACAGCGACCGCCGCCGGGTGGAGCTGCACCGCCGCCCGCTGGGCGTGGTCGGGGCGATCATCCCCTGGAACTTCCCGCTGCTGATCGTCGCCTTCAAGCTGCCGTTGGCGCTGCTGGCCGGGAACACCATGGTCATCAAACCAGCCCCGACCACGCCGTTGACCACCCTGCGCTTTGGCGAATTGTGCGCCGACACGCTGCCGCCGGGCGTGGTCAACGTCGTGACCGACGCCAACGATCTGGGCGCGCGCCTGTCCACCCACCCCGACGTGCGCAAAGTGACCTTCACCGGATCGACCGAAACCGGGCGCAAGGTGATGGCGTCGGCGGCGTCCACGATCAAGCGGGTGACGCTGGAACTGGGCGGCAACGACGCCGCCATCGTGCTGGACGACGTCGATCCCAAAACGGTGGCGGCCAAGCTGTTCGCCGGGGCCTTCCTGAACGCCGGTCAAGTCTGTCTGGCGATCAAGCGGCTGTACGCGCAGGACCGGATTTACGACGCGCTGACCGCCGAACTGGCCGGGCTGGCGGAGGCGGCGGTGGTCGGCGACGGGCTGGATCCCGATGTGCGGATCGGCCCGCTCCAGAATCGGGCGCAGTACGACAAGGTGCTGGGCTTCCTGACGGACGCCGAGCGCGACGGGACCATCATCGCCGGGGGCGCGGTGACGGACCGCCCCGGCTACTTCATCCGCCCGACCATCGTCCGCGACATCCAGGACGGCGCGCGTCTGGTGGACGAGGAGCAGTTCGGCCCGATCCTGCCGGTGATCCGGGTGGCGGACGCCGACGACGCGGTGCGCCGGGCCAACGCGTCCCCCTATGGGTTGGGCGCGTCGGTGTGGTCGTCCGACCCGGCGCGCGCGGCGGCGGTGGCCCAGCGGCTGGAGGCCGGAACGGTCTGGATCAACACCCACCTCGATTTCGGCCCGACCATCCCCTTTGGCGGGGCCAAGCAATCCGGCATCGGCGTCGAGTTCGCGGAAGAAGGGCTGGCCGAATTCACCCAGTTGACGGTCATCAACATGGCGCGGTGACGGGGGCAAAAGGTCGGTCAAACGCGGAAATGATGCGTGTGCGTGACCGGAACAAGGACTGACACAGATTTCACGGATTTTCTCGCGGATTTCACGGGAAGCGCCCCGAATCAGTCCTACGCCAAATCCTTATGCCCAAGCCTTACGAGTGACGGGCCGTAAGATGGGATGGCCGGATGATTCGGGAGCAATCCGTGAAATCTGTGCTTTCGTCCGTGAAATCCGTGTCCAATCTTGTTTCTCGGCCGTCCCTTGCCGGTCAGCTCCGCAGGCCGGGGGCCTCGTAACCGGTGCTGGCGACGTATTCGGTGTAGCCGCCGCCATACTGGTGGATGCCCTCCGGCGTCAGTTCCAGCACCCGGTTCGACAGGGTGGCGAGGAAATGCCGGTCGTGCGAGACGAACAGCATGGTTCCTTCGTAATTGGCCAACGCGGCGATCAGCATCTGTTTGGTGTCGAGATCCAGGTGGTTGGTCGGTTCGTCGAGCACCAGGAAGTTCGGCGGGTTGAACAGCATGATCGCCATCACCAGCCGGGCCTTTTCACCGCCCGACAGCACCCGGCATTTCTTTTCCACATCGTCGCCGGAAAAGCCGAAGCAACCGGCCAAGGCCCGCAACGCCCCCTGCCCGGCCTGGGGGAAATTGGCCTCCAGCGACTCGAAAATGGTCTGGTCGCCGTCCAGCAGCTCCATCGCGTGCTGGGAGAAATAGCCCATCTTCACGCTGCCGCCGACGGTGACGCTGCCGCTGTCCGGCTCCGTCACCCCGGCGATCAGCTTCAGCAGGGTGGATTTGCCCGCCCCGTTGACGCCCATCACGCACCAGCGTTCCTTGCGGCGGATGGTGAGGTCGAAGCCGTCATAGATGCGGCGGTCGCCATAGCCCTTGTGGACGTTCTTCAGCACGGCGACATCCTCGCCCGAACGCGGGGCGGGCGGGAAATCGAACACCACGACCTGCCGCCGCTTGGGCATTTCGAAACGCTCGATCTTTTCCAGCTTCTTGACCCGGCTCTGCACCTGGCTGGCGTGCGAGGCGCGCGCCTTGAAGCGTTCGATGAACTTGATCTCCTTGGCCAACATCGCCTGCTGGCGTTCGAATTGGGCTTCCTGCTGCTTTTCCTTCAGGGCGCGCTGGCGTTCGAAAAAGGCGTAGTCGCCGGAATAGCTGGTGAGGGTCCCGTCGTCGATCTCGATGATCTTGGTGACGATGCGGTTCATGAACTCGCGGTCGTGCGAGGTCATCAGCAGCGCGCCGTCGTATGTTTTCAGGAAACCTTCCAGCCAGATCAGGCTTTCGATGTCCAGATGGTTGCTGGGTTCGTCGAGCAGCATCACGTCGGGCCGCATCAGCAGGATGCGGGCGAGCGCGACGCGCATCTTCCAACCGCCCGACAGGCCGCCGACGTCGCCGTCCATCATCTCCTGGCTGAAGCTGAGACCGGCCAGCACCTCGCGCGCGCGGCCTTCCAGCTCATAGCCGCCCAGTTCCATGAAGCGGGCCTGAACCTCGCCGTAGCGCTCGATGATCGTGTCCATCGCGTCGGCCTGGTCGGGGTCGGCCATCGCCGCTTCCAGTGCGGCGAGTTCGGCGGCAACGACGCTGACCGGCCCGGCCCCGTCCATCACCTCCGCCACCGCGCTGCGGCCGACCATTTCGCCGACATCCTGGTTGAAATAACCGATGCTGACGTGCTTTTCGACCGACACCTGCCCGTCGTCGGGCGTGTCCTCGCCGTTGATCAGGCGGAACAGCGTGGTTTTCCCCGCCCCGTTCGGGCCGACAAGGCCGATCTTCTCGCCCCGGTTCAGCGCGGCGGACGCCTCCACGAACAGGATGCGGTGGCTGTTCTGCTTGGTGATGTTCTCAAGGCGGATCATAGCGGGTCGGCTTCCGGTGGCAGGGGTGGCCCCTTATGCCACAGCTTCGCCCGCGCGCCAGAGTTTTGCGTTGCGGGGGTCGAACTCAGGGCAATCGCTTGAACGAGCGATCATCATCACGCAAGCAAGAATGGACACGGATTTCACGGACAAAATGAGGGATTGCACGGATCTCCGCCCCCAATCACCTCAGGCATCCCGTTAGGGGGTTTGCGCCCGGATCGCAAACAGGAAGGTTCTGAGACTCGTTCCGCGAAATCCGTAAAAAATCCGCGAAATCCGTGGCGACTCTTGTTCCGGTCGGGCGCGCAATGCATCAAACGATCGCCCAGGATCTCAGGCCCGCCCGACATAGGGCTTATAAAGCGCGTCGGTCTGCTGGATGTGTTCGACGAACCAATCCTTCAGCAGCAGGATCAGGTCCATCCGCAGCATGGTGGTGTTGTCGTCATGGAACTCGGACTGAAGCGCCGCGACCTCGCCCGCGAAATAGCGGTGGGCGGCCAGATGGCTGTCCAGGTCGGGATAGCCGCCGTCGGCCATCAACGCCTCTTCCCGCGCGAAATGGACGGCGACGTAATCGTTGAGGCTGGCCAGCAGGGCCGACAGCTCCCCCCGGTTGGCGGGGGTGATGCCGCTTTCCAACAGGCCGTTGAACAGCTTCAGCAAATGGCGGTGTTCGTCGTCCAGAACGGGGACGCCGACGCTCATCGTTTCATCCCAGACCACATGATCCATGGATCCATCCTCCCCCTGCGCGCCAAGCCCACACCGTACCCCCACACCGTACCATTGTGGATGACTTGACAGGGATCCTAAAACCGGCAACGGTGCCGACACAAAGCGGCAAATCCCCGCAGGGGGGCCGGTTTTTCGGCCCTTCGCGCCAGGAACGCCGGGTGCGTGCGGAAGGGGCGGCCCATGGCCATGCAGGATGAGATCGCGGACAAGAAACGGGTGCTCGACACCGCCCGGCCACTGCCGCAGGACACCGTCCATGATCTGGCCGACTGGTTCGAGATGGAGCTGACCATCGCGGCGGTGGGGCTGGAACGGGTCCCGCTGACCCGCAGCGAGGTCCGGGCGATCCTGGAGCGCGGGACCCTGCTGCGCCACCGCGCGGTGGAGGAGCAGCGCTTCATCCTGAACCACCGCAGCGCCATGGAGTTGATGGCCCGCCTGTCCTATGAACCGGCTGGCGTGGTGAACGAACGCACCATCGCCGCCTTCCACGGCGTGCTGCACCAGGGGTTGGACGACGAGGCCGGGAAATACCGCAACGCCCCGCCCAAGGACGACGACACCGGCAACGCCCCCGACCCGGCCAAGCTGCGCGTGTCGATGCCGGCCCTGTCGGGCTGGCTGCGCCGCGCCGAACCCGCCCCCGACACCGCGTTCGAGGCGCATCACCGGTTGATGGCCATCCGCCCCTTCAACAGCGGCAACCGCAGCACCGCCCTGCTGCTGTGCAATCTGCTGCTGAACCGCGCGGGCTATCCGCCGGTGGTGGTGCGGGCGGAGGATCGCGACCTGTACAACGATCTGGTCGAACGGGCGTGGTCGGTCGGCGACAAGACGCCGTTCCGCGACCTGATGATGCGCTTCCTCGACCACAGCCTGGACATCTGCCTGGCCGCCGTGGCCAAGGGGCCGGACGCGCCGAAGGCTCCCCCCTTCGACGATCCGGCCTGACGGCGCGGACGTTCAGCGCAGCGCGTCGCGCGGCAACGACAGCGGCAAGCGCAGGCGCGACGGGCGGTCCGGCCCGCTGTGGATCAGCAGGGTGATCGGCTGTTCGTCCACCCGGCGGGTTTCGCCCGGCTCCGCGCCGGTGCCCGGGTTGATCGGGTAGGCGGGGAAACAGGCCCCGGCAAGGCTGAGGCGCAGCGCCGATCCGGGGGCCAGCGTGGCGCAGACCGCGCGCAGGCTGATGGTCAGGGGGCGCGTCGGGTCGCCCGGCTCCACCCGCGCGTGGCCGTGGGTCAGCGGCAGCACCCGGCCATCGGGGCGCAGCACCGACAGCACGGCGTTGACGTCGAAGGACGGCGCGTCGGCCTCCACCCACAGATCCAGGGCGACGCGCCCGGCCAGCGTCAACGGTTCGCTCACCGGCAGGCTGGTGTAGACCGCCACGTCGGGCCGCCGGTCCACGCTGGCGCGGTCGAAACGCCCGGCGTCGGGCACGGCGTGGCCGCCAACCGCTGGAACCGGGCCGCGCGGGTCATGAACGATGACGTCCAGGGCCGACGCCTCCCCCGGTTCCGCCGACAGCCGTCCGCCCTGGCGGTTGGCCAGCCCGTCGCTGGCCAGCCAAAAGGCGGTGTCGGCGGCGGGCAGGCTTGGCAGATCCTGCCAGCGCCCGCTTTCCAGATCCTGCAACCGCACCGGGCCGCAGCGTTCGTGAGCGTGGGCGGATTCACCCTTCAGAACGCGGTCGAACCAGGCCAGTTGCAGGCTGTCGATGGACGGCCCATCCTGCGGCCCCGCCGCCGTCCAGGGGCCGACGACCAGCCGCACCGGTGCCCGCGACCGCGCCACCAGCGCGTCATGGGCGTCCAGCGAGCCGGCCAGACGGGGATCGAACCAACCGCCGATGGTCAGCACCGCCACGTCGGTCGGCATCTCGGCCAACCGGGCGCGCGGCGACAGCGCGTTCCAACTCGGCCCCGGCACCGGCATGGTCAGCCAATCGTCGTAATGGGGGGCGTAGCGGGCGTAATCGCGCAGCGCCTGCGGGCGGGCGGGAATCTCGTCGTCCACCGGCAAATGGCGGACGGCGTCGCTGAGCGCGCGGTGGGCCACACCATCCTCGACCCGGCGCGCGGCCTCCGCCGCGACGCGCAAGGCCCAGCCCATGGCGTCGGCCAGACGGAACGCCCCGCCCTCATAGGCCCAATCGGAAAAGACATCCCAGCCGGCGAAGGCGGGGGCGACGGCCCGCAGCGCGGGCGGGGCCTCCGCCAGCGTCAGAAGCTGGGCCAACCCGGCGTAGCCGCAGCCATAAAGCGCCACCGATCCCGACGACCCCGGCAGGGACGCCGCCCAGGCCACCGCGTCGGCCCCGTCCTCCGCCTCCGCGTCGAAGGGGCGGAAACGGCCGTCGGAGGTGCCGCAGCCGCGCATGTCCTGCACCACCACCACATAGCCGCGCGCCGCGTACCATCGGGGGTGCGCGTAATGGCTGGTCAACGCCGTCCGCCGCCCGCAGGCGACGCGCAGCAGCAGCACCGGCCAACTCCCCGCCGCGTCAGGACGGTAGAGGTCGGCGTCGAGCCGCACCCCGTCGCGCGTGCGCATCGACACGGTTTCGGGCGGGCGGACCGGCAGGAGCGTGGTGGTTTCCAGGAGCACGGGGGCCAGATGGGTCATGCGGTGTCAGCGTGGTTGGACAGATACGCCCGAACGTGGCAAAGCCTGTGCCAACACCACAATCCCGGCAATCCGACGCAACGTCACACCCATTGCCCCGGAACGACCGCCCAAAACGCAATCACCTGCTTAAATTTACGGCAACTTCCCGCTCAGGCCGCGATCAGTTCGAACCGATCGACATCGACCATGCCCCGGTCGGTGATCTTCAGATGCGGAATCACCGGCAGCGGCAGGAAGGCCAGTTGCAGGAAGGGTTCGGCCAGCGGGCAACCCATGGCGCGGACCCCGGCGCGCAGGGTGCGCAGCTTGTGCTCCACCGTTTCGAACGGCTCCAGGCTCATCAGACCGGCCAATGGCAGGGCCAGTTCGCCGATGATTTCGCCGTTGCGCACGGCGACGAAGCCGCCTTGCAGCGCGATCAGCCGGTTGATGGCGATGGCCATGTCGGCGTCGTTGGAGCCGACGACGCACAGATTGTGGCTGTCGTGCCCGACGGAGGACGCCAAGGCCCCCTCGGCGAAGCCGAAGCCCTGGACAAAGCCGCGCCCGATGTTGCGGTTGCTGCCGTGGCGGGCAAAGACGCAGATTTTCAGCAGGTCGCGCGCCGGGTCGGCGACCAGACGGCCCGCGACCGGCGTCATTTCGATCCGCCGGTGTTCGGTGATGATCTTGCCCGGCAGCAACCCGATGACCGACTGCACCGACTGGCCCGCCGGAACGGCGAAATCACCCTCCTCCACCGGGTCGAGCTTCACCGAGTGCAGGCCGACCGGGGCGACGCTCGGGCGGTTGGCGAAGCTCTCCGCCGTCACCACCCGGCCGCCCCGGATGACGCGGTTGACCGCGCACTCCTCCAGATCGTCGAGCAGCACCAGATCGGCCCGCTGGCCCGGAGCCACCAGCCCCCGGTCGAACAGGCGGAAGCCGCGCGCCGCCGACCAGGTGGCCGCGCGGTAGACATGGGCAACCGGCGCGCCCAGCCGGATGGCGCTGCGGATCAGGTGATCCATGTGGCCTTCCTCGGCGATGTCCAACGGGTTGCGGTCGTCGGTGCAAAAGCCCAGGAAGGGGGAGGTTTCGGCGGAAATGACCGGGGCGAGCGCGTGCACGTCCTTCGACACCGATCCGTCGCGGATCAGCACCTGCATGCCCTTGCGCAGCTTTTCCATCGCTTCGGCGGCGCTGGTGGTTTCGTGGCAATTGCGGATGCCGCAGGACAGATAGGCGTTCAGCTCCTTGCCGGTCACGAGCGGGGCGTGGCCGTCAATGTGCCGCCCGTCGAACGCCGCCAGCTTGTCCAGCACCCCATCCACCTTGTGGAAGACGCCGGGGAAATTCATGAATTCGGCCAGCCCCAACACCTTGGGGTGGTTCATGTGGCGGACCAGATCGGGGGCCTCCAGCCGCGCGCCGGAGGTTTCCAGCTCCGTCGCCGGAACGCAGGAGGAAAGCTGCACGAACAGGTCGAGCACCGTGCCGCCCGCGCTGTCGAGGAAATAGCGCAAGCCCTCCTCGCCCAGCACGTTGCAGATCTCGTGCGGGTCGCAGATCGCCGTGGTGGTCCCGCGCGGCAGCACGCAGCGGTCGAACTCGCCCGGCGTCACGCAGGTGGATTCGCAATGCAGATGGGTGTCGATGAAGCCCGGAACCACGGTCAGGCCGCGCCCGTCGATCTCCTCCACCCCGTCATACGATTCGTAGGTGCCGACGATGACGTCGCCGCACAGCGCGATGTCGCCCTCCGCGATCTCGCCGGTGACGACGTTGAGAAAGCGCGTGTTCTTGATGACCAGATCGGCCCGGCTTTCGCCCAGAGCCTGCCCGACGCGCGTCTTCAGACCATCCCGTTCCACCGCCATCACGCCGCTCCGTTCCCGCTTGTGTCGTCTCTCACGCCTCTGCGGCAAGGTGACGCGCGGCCCGCCCCAACGCAAGGGCGGCGTCAGCCGCGCGCCCGCCGCAGGGTTTCCGACGGGCGTTCGCCAAACCGGTCGGCGTAATCCTGGGCAAAGCGGCCCAGATGGGTGAAACCGGCGTTGAAGGCGATGGTCGTCACGTTGGCGTCGTCGCCCGCGCGCAGCCGCCGCTGCACCTCGTCCAGCCGCAGGTCGCGCAGGTAACGCAGCGGGCTGACCCCTTCAAAGCGCTTGAAGGAATCATGCAGCGTGCGTTCCGGCACCCCGGCGGCCTGGGCGATGTCGGCCAGGGTGATGGCCGCGCTGGCGTTGTCGTGCAAAAAGGCGATGGCCCGCCGGACCGACGCCGGGCGCGCGCCCGATGTGCGTTCCGACCGCGCCCGTTCGTCGGCCTCCTCCTGCCCGGCCAGGAACAGGCGCAACACCAACTGTTCGTATTCGGCGGCGACCAGCGGGTCGTTTTGGATCAGCCGCACCGTTTCGGGATCGCCGATGACGCTGCGCAGCGCCACCAGCCACGGCGTCAGGCGCGGGCTGCGCAGATCGAGCCGCGCGCCCAGCCGCACCGGCCGCGCCCCGGTGAAGGCGGTGAAGCGCTGGCGGTCGATCTTCAGCACCAACTGTTCGCAATCGGGGGAAAAGCGCCCGGCGATGGCGCTGCCCGGCGCGCAAAACACGCCGTTGGCGTGATCCACCGCGTAGCTGTCGCGCCCCATGCGGATTTCCGCGCTGCCGCTGAGGCAGAGGATGGCCAGATAATAGTCATCCAACGGCGGCACGGTGATCGATGCCTCGCCAAACTGGATCGTGCCGATCCCCATGCCCTTCATCTTGAGGAAATCCATGTGCGAGGACCGACCGCCCCGCCGCCCGCCCGCAACCAGCGTGTGCGGCTGCATCAGCTTGGAAATCCGCTCGCGCGCGTCGTCCAGGTCCGGCGTTTCGAACACGCGGCACAGGCGCAGCGCGGACGCGTTTTGAGCGTGAAGAGCGGGATTCAGGGCCATGACAGCGCATCCTCTGGGGCGTGGACGGTCTTCGTGACGATAACGACTCTAAGCAAAAAATGGACCGGTTGGCAGCGTCCTGTTGCGGCGGCGATGAAAATGGCTGAACCCCGCCGGGCGGGCGGGGTTCAGCCCACTGGTGTGACCCAATGGACAGCGGGCGGATGATCAGGCGTGGTGGATCAGGCGGCGACGCGTGAACGCTCGACCAGATCGCTCGGCAGGCCGTCGCGCGCCTCGACCAACTGGAAATCAAACGCGATCTCGGCAAAGGGACGCTCCACCCCACGGGCCTCCATCGCCGCCGGATCGTCGATGTGGCGCAACTCCGGCACCAGCCCGTCGCGGGTGGCGAAGGCGAAATCATCGTTGATGAGCGGATCGCCCTGGATGTTGATCTGGGTGGTCAGCTTGCGATAGCCCGGCGCGCTGACGAAGAAATGGATGTGGGCCGGGCGGGCACCGTGACGGCCCAGCAGATCCAGCAGGAACAGCGTGCGGCTGCCCGGCGGGCAGGCGTAACCCGACGGCATGATCGAGCGGAAGGAATAGCGGCCATCGGCCCCGGTCTTGATCGTGCCCCGGTTGTTGAACGGGGTTTGCGAGCTGTCGAAGATCGAATAATTGCCCATGGAATTGGCGTGCCAGACCTCCACCACCGCGTGGGGGATCGGCTTGCCGGTTCCGTCGCGCACGGTCCCGGACATGAACAGCGGCTCGGCGTCGGTGTCCAGGCCGTCGTCGATGCGGGCGTTGCCCTCGAACTCCGGCGCGCCGACGACGTGCAGCGGGCCTTCGATGGTGCGCGGGGTGCCGTGGCCGTTCAGACCGGCGGCGGCCTCGCGCTCCTCCACCTGCAAATCGATGAAATGCTCGAACCCCAGCCCCGGAACCAGCAAGCCGATCTCGTTGCCCTTGCACAGCTCGGTCAGATAGTTGCAGGCGGCCCAGAACTCATCGGGCGTCACGTCGAACTCGTTCATCGTGTGGAACAGATCGCGGACGATGCGGTCGACGATGGCCTTGACGCGCGGGTTGGGCGTCTTGCCGTCCGTCGGCTGGGCGAAACGGGTCAGCAGCGCGTCGATGTCCTTGGCTTGCATGGCTTGGAGTCTCCCTAGGGGTCGCTTGCTTTTGGTTGCAAAGGGTGGGGGCGGTCAGGCGTCGCCGTCGCGCACCGAGGAGGGATGGCGGCACAGCGGCGTCACCGCGATGTCCATGTAGGGAAACAGCGGCAGACCGATCAGCAGGTCATGCAGTTCGCCGTTGTCGGCCACGTCGAACACGCTGACGTTGGCGTATTGCCCGGCCACCCGCCACAGGTGACGCCATTTGCCCGCCCGTTGCAGATCGGCGGCGAGCGCCTTTTCCCGCGCCTTCAGATCCGCCGCGACGTCCGGCGGCATGTCGGCGGGCAGGCGCACGGTCATCGTCACATGAAACAGCATGGGGTCACTCTCCCGCGTGGGTGGTGGCCCGCGCGACATGGACGGAGCGCCGCCGGTCTCGGCGCAGATCGTCCAGCCGCGCGGGGTCGATGTCCACCCCGATGCCCGGCCCGTCCGGCACGATCAGGGTGAAATCCTCGTACCGCAGGGGCGCGGTCAACAGCTCGTCGGTGAACAGCAGCGGGCCGAACAGCTCGGTTCCCCACTCCAGCCGGGGGACGGTGGCGAAAAGCTGGGCCGCCGCCGCCGTGCCCACACCGGTTTCGATCATGGTCCCGCCATACAGGCCGATCCCGGCGGCCTCGGCGATGGCGGCGACCTTGGCCGCCGGGCCGACGCCGCCCGATTGCGACAGCTTGACGGAAAAGACATCCGCCCCGCCCGCCGCCGCGACGCGGAAGGCATCCTCCGGCCCGCGTAGGATTTCATCGGCCATCACGGCGATGGGAAAATCCCGCGTCAGTTGGGCGAGCGCGCCCAGATGCTGGCGGCGCACCGGCTGTTCGACCAGATCGGCCCCGGCGTCGGCCAGGGCGGCCAGCCCGCGCCGGGCCTCCGTCACGCTCCAGGCCTGGTTGACGTCCACCCGGACGCTGGCGCGGTTGCCCAGCGCGCGCTTGATCGCGGCGATGTGGGCGATGTCGTCGGCCAGCGCGCGCTTGCCGATCTTCAGCTTGAAAATGTTGTGGCGGCGGGCGTCGAGCAGCCGTTCGGCCTCGGCGATGTCCAGATCCGATTGGCCGCTGGCCAGGGTCCAAGCGCAGGCCATGCGGTCGCGCACCCGCCCGCCGAACAGGGTGGACAGCGGCACGCCCAGCCGCCGGGCGGCACCGTCCTGAAGCGCGGTTTCGACCGCGCATTTGGCGGTGTTGTTGCCCTGGACAAAGGCCCCGACCCGCGCCATCGCCGCGCCGACCGCGTCGGCGTTCAGCCCGATCAGCAGCGGCGTCATGTAGGTGTCGATGGCCAGCGCCATCCCCTCCACCGACTCCTCGCCATAGCTCAGACCGCCGATGGTCGTCCCCTCGCCCCAACCGACCACACCATCCGACGCGGTGATGCGGACCAGAACGACGGATTGCGTCTTCATCGTCGCCATCGCCAACACATGCTGGCGGATGGTGGGCAGATCCAGAATGACGGTTTCAACCCGCTCGATTGTCGTCACGACGCTGTCCCCGATCGCTGTGTGGTGCGGATTGTCGATTGATCCGTCGCGAGATTGCCGGAGAGGATTGTGGGCGTCCAAGACCGTTTGCATCCGAAATCAATACCCAGAAGGTATGAAGCCATGCGGGTGGGCAAGCGGAAAAGGGAGGAGCCTGTTCGCCGCACGCTTCGCCCCGCCCCGCCCCAAGAATCGCTTGAAGCGCCGTGCGCCCGGTCAAAACAACAATGGACACGGATTTCACGGATTATCTCATGGATTTCACAGAGCGTGTCTCAGAGCCGTCCTGCTTGCGATCTCGCGACAAACCTCATGGCGGGATGCGGGAGCCAATTGGTGTCGAAAATCCGTGTAATCGTTTAATTTTGTCCGTGAAATCCGTGTCCATTCTTGGTTGCGTGACGATGATCGCTCGTTCAAGCGATTGCCATGCCCCGCCCCAAGAATCGCTTGGCAAACGCCAACCGATTGGGTTAGGGTTTGCTCATGCAACACGCGCTTATCCTCACGTCGTCGGGCCTGTCCCGATATTTTGGCCGCTGGTTTAATCCGGCGGCCTAGGATCGCGCACACGTTGCCCATCCCGAAGCCGCCCCAAGTCCTTGAGGCGGCTTTCGTGTTGTGTACCCTTCGGTACGGCATTCAATCCAAATCAGGACGGATCCCAGACGGATCGCGGGGCGGCCTCCTCCAGACGAGACGAGGTTCCCATGTTCGATTTCGATGTTGTCACCGGCCCGACCCAACCGCCCCAACCCACCGCCAGCGAACCGGCTCCGGCGGCGGCACCGGTCCTGCCTTCGGGCCAACCCTCGCCCCAGGCCACGGCCCCGCAACCGTCCTGACCCGGCGGTGATGCGGCCGTGACTCAGAGGCTGCTCCCGTTCCGACCCGGTCGATAACATTTTTCCGATTTCCCGCGCAGGACCCGCCCGTTCCGTCCGTATTCCCAGATGCAGGGGTTTCCCTGCGGTGTGGACGGGGCGGCGGGCCGCGTCGGAACGGAAGGAAGCCGGGTCATGGCCGATGATGCACTCTCCAGCGTCAGTTCCATGGTGTCGAGCCTCAACGCCTCCCTCGCGAACGCGGTGTCGGCGCTTCAGTCTCAACAAAGCACCAGCTCCACCGAAGAGGTGCAGAGCTATGAAAAGACCGTCAAGAAATCCAAGCTGACCAACGCGGGCGGGGCCACCGACATCGG
Organism: Azospirillum sp.; assembly: GCA_027486405.1. Lineage (GTDB taxonomy): Bacteria > Pseudomonadota > Alphaproteobacteria > Azospirillales > Azospirillaceae > Azospirillum. The sequence goes on from JAIXPD010000085.1 coordinate 48,823, forward strand.
CATCCTGGCCATGAACACCACCCGCCTGAACGTCGCCAGCACGCTCGCCGCCAACGACAATGTCGATTTCTACAAGTTCAAGACGACCAGCAAGGGCGAAGCCACCCTGGGCCATGTCGGCGACGACGGCGTGCGCATCCAGTTGATGAACCGGCTGGGCACCGTGCTGGCCGACAGCGATCCCAAATCCGGCGACGATTACGACGCCTTCAAGTCGCTGGAAAAAGGGGAACTGACGCTGGACAAGGGCGACTACACCCTGCGCGTCACCCGCAGCCCCGGCGAATCCGCCGCGACGCCGAAGAATTACGCGCTTCAGATGGTGATGGGATCCTACAGCCAGGATTACGACACCGTCGCCAAGCAGCCCGCCGCCAGCGACAACCCCTATCAGATGTCGTCCAGCCAACAGGCCCTGCTGGATGGGTTGAACTCCGCCATCAGTTCGGCAAGCTCGATCACCTATGGCCAGACCGGGACCGAAAAGCTGATGGGCAGCTTCAGCCTGTTCGTGTGAGCCGGTCGGGTGCTATGACGCGTCTCCCGCCCCCCGCCGCTGGAGACGCGCCGATGCACCCCCACCCGCCCCTGCTGCTGACCCCCGCCGACTGCCGCCGTGTGCCCTGGCGCAACGGGATGGGAACCACCACCGAAATCGCGGTGGAGGCGTTGGACGACGCGCGGTTCCTGTGGCGCGTCAGCATCGCCGACGTCGCCGCCGCCGGACCCTTTTCCAATTTTTCCGGCTATGACCGCCTGATCGCCGTGATCGACGGCGTCGGCATGGCGCTGACGGTGGACGGGGGCGACCCGGTGGTGCGGCGGCGCATGGATCCCGCCTTCGCCTTCTCCGGCGACGCCACGGTCGATTGCGCCCTGCTCGACGGGGCGATCCGCGACTTCAACCTGATGGTGAACCGCGCCAGCGCCACCGGCGCGCTCGACCTGTTGACCGGCGCGGCGCGCCACGCCTGCGTTGCCGACGTCACGCTGGTCCACGCCCTGAACGGATCGGCCACGGTCCAACTGGACGGCGTGCAGGTGGACGGCGTGCAGGTGGACGCGGGGGAACCGATCGCGGTCCCGCCGGGCCACACGCTGCTGCTGCGCGGCGCGGACGCAACGATCATCCTGCCGGAGGGGGCCGAAACGGTGGTGGCCACGATCAACCGCCGCCCGGCCTGAATTCCCCCGATCTCTCCCCGATCACGCCGCGATGACCGCCTGGGCGACACTGTTCAGGGCGTGATCCAGATCGGTTTGCGCGATGGTCAGCGGCGGCGACAGGGTCAGCACCGTTCCTTGCGATATCTTCAGGCTGACCCCGGCGGCCAGCGCGGCGTAAAAGGCCGCCTCCGCCCGGTCAGCCCCGCTGCGGCCCTGGTGGTCGGCCAGCTCCACGCCGATCAACAGCCCGGCCCCCCGGATGTCGGCCACGCCGGGCCGCGCGGCGGTGAGGTCGCGCAACCGCTCCACCGCGTGACGGCCCAGGGCGGCGGCGCGCTCCACCAGCCCGTCGTCGCGCAGGATGTCCAGCGTGGTCAGCCCGGCGCGGGCCAGAAGCGGGTTCTTCTCGTGCGTGTAATGGCCCAGCGCGCGGTCGGCGGCGACGTCCAGCCCGGCCCGCGCGATCACGGCGGCCACCGGCAGCATGGCCCCGCCCAGCGCCTTGCCCAACACCAGAATGTCCGGCCGCGCGCCGAACGGCTCGTGGCTGAACAGATGGCCGGTCTTGCCCAGGCCGGTGGGAATCTCATCGAAGATCAGCAAGGCCCCCGCCGCGTCGCAGGCCCGCCGCACCTCCGCCCAGAAGCCGGGCGGCGGCACATAGGGCACGGCGCGGATCGGCTCCGCCACCACGGCGGCGACGTCGCCCTCCTTCTCCAGGGCGTAGCGCAGCATCCGGGCGCAGGTCATGCGGCAGGCGTCGAGGTCGGGACCGCCGCCGGGCGCGGGATCGAAGCCATAGGGGCAGCGGGCGCAGGCGAAGGGGGCCACATGCTCGGTCCCCGGCAGCAGCGGCCCGATGCCATGGGAACGGAACAGCGCCTCCCCGCCGACGCTGGACGCGCCGAACCCGGCCCCGTGGAACGCGTCCCAAAAGGAGATGGTCTTGAAACGGCCGGTGGCGACGCGGGCCAGCTTCAGCGCGATCTCGATCCCTTCCGACCCGCCGGGCGCGAACAGCACCCGGCTGCCGGGACCGGTCGGGGCGAGCGCGGCCAGCCGCTCCGCCAGTTCCGCCGCCGGTTCGCAGGCGAAGCGGCGCGGGGCAAAGCTCAGATCGTCCATCTGCGCCTTCAACGCCGCCACCAGCCGGGGATGGGCGTAGCCGATGTGATGGGCGCTGTTGCCATGGAAATCCATGAAACGGCGACCATCCATGTCCTCGATCCAGATCCCCTCCGCCTTGCGGATCGCCGACAGGCAAGGGGTGGACAGGGATTGCTTGAGAAAGGCGGCGGCGTCGCGCTCCACCAGCGCGCGGGACCGGGGGCCGAGCGCGTCGGCCATCCAGCGCGCGCGGCGCGGCCCGAGATTGATGTCGCCTTCGGAACGATCAGCCTGCATGTCCTCGCTCTCCAATCAGCCGGCGGTCTTGCCGGAACGGGCACCGGCGCACGCGGCGCGCAACGCCGGAGAAAAGGGATCGACCGCGCCCAGCCGACCGGGGGCGAAGCTGGACACATCCACCCCGTTCCCCCCCAGGATGGCCGCCGCAACCGCCCGTCCGATGCCGCCGGACGCGGCGATCCCCGCCCCACAGCAGCCGGTCGCCAGACACAGCCCCAAGACCTCCGGCACCGGCCCCAGCACGAAACGGCCATCGGCGGTGTAGGTGGACAGGCCGGACACGTAATGAGCGATGCCGACCCGCAGCAGCGGCGGGCACAGCCGGGCCAGCCCCTCCCACCCCTCTTCCAACGTTTCCCAACCGCCGTCGGAATCGGCCAGATCGAGGCCGGTCGTGTCGTCGGGCAGCGCGGCGGGATCGAAGGCCACCGACCGGCCCCCGCGCAAGCCGAACAGCAGCGCCCCCAGCTCCGGCCGGGCGTAGGCCCCGGCGTCGGGCAGGACCAGGGCGGGCAGATCGCGCGGAAACAGGTCCGGGCGCGGCTCAGTGATCCAATATTGGCTGCGCACCGGGGCTTGCGGCAGGCCGATTCCGGCGGTCCAGGCCAACCCCGCCGCCCAGGCCCCGGCGGCGTTCACCACGCATGGCGCGGCGATGGTCCCCTGGTCGGTGTCGAGACCCGCCACCGCACCATGCTCCACCCGGATCGCCCGCACCGACAGCCCATGCCGGAAGCGAACGCCGGACCGGCGGGCGGACCGGCGGTAGGCGTCGGCCAGACGCACCGGGTCGATGAAGCCGTCCATCGGCATGAAGGCGGCGCGCTCCACCGCCGCCGCCGACAGGCAGGGGGCGCGGCGCGCGGCCTCCGCACCGTCCAGCCAAACGACCGGATCGGCGCTGCCCGCCACAAGCGCGCGCAGGGCCTCGACCCGCGCCGGGCTGGCGGCGACGTGCAGGGTCCCGACCCGCCGCAGGCCCAGATCCTCGTCCAGCTCCTCTTCCAGGCTGGCGATGGCGGCGTAGGTGTCCCGCACCAGGGCCGCCGTCGCCGCATCGCCCCGGGCGCGGGTCAGCAGCGCGGCGGCGCGGGCCGTCGCCTGGGTGGCGGGCGGGTGGCGGTCCACCACCAGAACCGACCGCCCGCCATCCGGCCCCGAGGTCTGTCCCAAGGCCCGCCCCAACGCCCAGGCCACCGCCAGACCCAACACACCGGCCCCGACCACGACGATGTCGGCGCGGTCGAGAACGGCCGGAGAGGTCGGGGTCACGGCTTTTCGCCGCGCGCCAACCGGGCCTCGATGGCGTCGAGCAGCGGAACCGCCTCGGCCAGGGAACGCACCACGTAATGGGCACCGGCCCGCGCCAGCCGGTCCACGGCGGCGGTGTGCAGCGCCTCGCGCCGGTCGGCGGCCAGATCGCGCCACTCGGCCAGCGGCAAGCCGACCTCGTTGCCGGTGTCGGCCACCGCGATGGTCCACATGCCCGCGTTCAAGCCCTCCTCGACATCGACCACGGTGTCGCCGATCTTCACGCAGGCCTCGACCGGCGAGATCGACAGCTCGACCACGCAGCGCAGCGCCATCGCCGGGCCGGGTCGTCCGGCCGGGGTTTCGCCCGCGCACACGGTCAGGTCGGGCGTGTAGCCCTGCGCCGCCGCCACGCGCTGCACCACATCCATCACCGCGCGCGGATAGCCGGTGGTCGAGCCGATCTTCAGCCCACGCGCCCGCATCGCGGCCACCGCCTCCGCCGCGCCGGGGATCAGATCGGAATGGCGCTCCACCACCTCGACCTGAAGCGGCAGGAAGGTGTCGTACAGGTGATCGACGTCGGCGTCGGTCGGGGCCGCGCCGTGGGCGGCGGTCCAGGCGGCGGCGACCGGGGCCATGCGGGTGATCGCCTGGATGTGGTGCCATTTGGCCATCCCCATCGGGGCGCGGGCCTGTTCCAGCGTGATCGCGACGCCGGAGCGGCGGAAGGCCTCCATAAAGGCACCGGCGGGGGCAAGGCAGCCGTGATCCACCGTGGTCCCGGCCCAGTCAAGGATGACGGCCTGAAGCGGCCCGGTGTAACGGCGCGAATAAACAAAGCTCATGGCGAGAGGCTTTCGGATAAGGGGGCTGGCATCCAGGGGACGGTCAGGGCGCGCCGGTGGCGACGCCCATGGCGGACAGGGTGGCGCGGATGGCGGCGATGGCGGCGGTCATCTCCGCCGCCCCCAGCCGACCGATGCAGCCGATGCGGAAGCTGTCGGCCACCGTCAGCTTGCCGGGGTAGATGACGAAGCCGCGCGCGCGCAGTTGGTCGTAGAAATCGGCGAAGACAAAGGCCGGATCGGCGGGCATGCGGAAGGTGACGATGATCGGGGCCTGCAAAGCGTCGGGCAGCAGGGTGTCGAACCCCAACGCCCGCATGCCGTCGATCAGGATGGCGGCGTTGGCCCGGTACCGCGCGCCCCGCCCGGCCACCCCGCCCTCCGCCTCATGCTCGTCCAGCGCCTGGGCGAAGGCGGCGACGACGTGGGTGGGTGGGGTGAAGCGCCATTGCGCGTTCGTCTCGAACCCGCGCCACTGGTCGTGCAGGTCGAGCGACAGCGCGTGCGCGTTGCCCTTGGCGGCGTCCAGCGCGTCGCGGCGGGCGATGACGAAGCCCATGCCCGGCACGCCTTCCAGGCATTTGTTCGACGAGGCGGCGACGGCGACCGCCCCCAGCGCCATCATGTCGAGCGGCAGCGCCCCGAACGCGCTCATCGCGTCGATCAGCAGCGCCCGGCCACGGGACCGGACGATCTCCGCGACCACCTCGATCGGGTTGAGGATGCCGGAGGTGGTTTCGCAGTGGACGACGGCGACGTGGGTGATCGCCGGGTCGGCGTCCAGCGCGTCGGCCAATGCGGCGGGCGACACCGGCTGATCCTCCGCCGTTTCCAGCGCGGTGACGGAACGGCCCGCCACCTCGGCGATGCGGACCATGCGGGTCCCATACGCGCCGTTGACCAGCACCAGCAGACGCCCGGTGCGCGGAACCAGCGTGCCGATCATCGCCTCCACCGCGAAGGTCCCCGATCCCTGGACCGGAACCGCCGCGTGATGATCGGCGTGCCCCCCGGCCAGCCGGACCAGCCGGTCGCGGATGCTGGCGTTGAGCGCGATGAAGCGGCCATCCCGCGATCCCCAATCGCGCAGCATCGCCTGCTTGACGGTGGCGGAGGTGGTCAGCGGACCGGGGGTCAGCAGATAGGGCACGGTGTCAACCATGGGGGTCTGTCCGGAATGGGAGAAAAGAGACGACGGCGGAGCGGTCGGCGTGGCCCCATCACGCCGGTTCGCCTATCATAAAGCCAATCCATTCGACCTATGGGTCCATAGATGAAATCAATGAACTTTGCCCAGCTTCGCGCCTTTCACGCGGTGGCGACGGAGGGGGGATTCACCAAGGCGGCGCGCCTGCTGAACGTGACGCAGCCCACCTGTTCGCAGGAGGTGAAGGCGTTGGAGGAAAGCTATGGCGTCACCCTGTTCGACCGCAGCAACCGGCAGGTCGTGTTGACCGAGGTCGGCACGGCGCTGTTCGCCGTCACCCGCCGCCTGTTCGCGGCGGAGCAGGAGGCGATGGAACTGCTGGCCGGGGTGCGGCACCTGGACGGCGGCACGCTGGCGGTGGGGGCGGACGGGCCGTTCCACGCGGTTCCGCTGATCGCCCGCTTCACCCGCGCCCATCCGGGGCCGACGGTGACACTGGCGGTCGGCAACTCCCGCAGCATGCTGGAAGGTCTGATGGAAACGCGGATCGACGTGGCGGTGCTGGCCGACGTGCCGGGGGATTCGCGGCTCTATGTGCTGCCGCTGCGCCGCGATCCGGTGCGGGCGTTGATCCCGAAGACGCACCCGCTGGCGCGGCGGCGAGCGGTGACGCTGGGCGATCTGGTGGCGGAACGGCTGGTGCTGCGCGAACCGGGATCGATGACCCGCCGGTTGATCGAACGGGCGTTGACGGCGGCGGATCTGGCCCCCGCCGCCGTCATCGAGATTCAAAGCCGCGAGGCGGTGGTGGAGGCGGTGGCGGCGGGGCTGGGCATCGGCTTCACCTCCGTCGCGGAATTCACCGGCGACGGGCGGCTGGCGCTGCTGCCGATCGCCGGGGCCGACATCGAGATGGACGAGTATGTCGTCTGCCTGCGCGAACGCCGACGGCTGGCGGTGGTGCGGGCGTTTCTGGAACTGGCGCGGACGGCGGCGACCGAGGCGGGCGGCGCGCTGCCCCCAGACCGCAGCGCCCCAGACCGCAGCCCAGACCTCAACCCGAACCTCCCCGCGAACCTCAGCGCCGCCGCCACGCCTGGGTCCGCGCCTGCAACGCCCGCGACAACAGGGCGTGCAGCGCCCGCACCCCGGCGGAGGTGAGGACGATCATCATCGCCATGGCGGCCGCCCCCGCCACCTCGCCCGCGTCGTCCATGTTCAGCACGGCGACCGACGCCGTCTTGGTGTCCGGGGCGTAAAGGAAGACCACCGCCGACACCGTGGTCATGGCGTTGACGAAGAAATAAATGGCGATGTCGAGGATGGCGGGGATGCACAGGGGAACCGTCACCCGCAGGAAGGTGGTCCAAACCGGAACCTTCAGGCTGGCCGACACCGCTTCGAACTCGGCGTCCAGTTGCTTCAGCGCGGTGACGGCGGTCAGGTGGCTGACGGTGTAGAAATGCGCCACCGTCGCCAACACCAGGATCGCCATGCTGTGGTACAGCCCGCCCAACGGGTTCCACGGCGCGTTGAAAAAGAAGATGTAGGCCAGACCCAGCACCATGCCCGGGACCGCCAGGGGCAGGATCGCCATCAGCCGGACCAGCCCCTTCATCGCCGCGCGCCCCGGTGCCCGCTCAACCAGCCACGCCCCGGTGAAGACGACGACGGTCCCGACCAGCGCGGTCCAGAAGGCCAGGATCAGGCTGTTGCCGTAGCTGCTCCAACCCGCCGCGTCGAACTGGGCGAAGTCGTAATTCGCCAGGGTCGGGGTCAGGTTGTAGGGCCAGAAGGTGACGATGGAGGCAAAGCCTGCCACCGCCAACAGCCCCAGCAGCAGGCCGCCGACCAGCGCGCAAAAGAGAAAGGCCAGCCGGTCGCCCAGCGGGTTCACCCGTGGCTGAAACGGAACGGAGCGGGCGGACAGCAACGCCATCTGGCGGCGCTGGCCGTACCAATCGGCGATGAAGGCCAGCACCGCCGGCAGCAACAGAACCAGGCCGACCACCGCCCCCATCCCGAAATTCTGCAAGCCGACGACCTGCTTGTAGACATCGGTCGCCAGCATGTTGGTGGACCCGCCGATCACCTTGGGCACGCCGAAATCGGTGATGACCAGCGTGAACACCACGAAGACGGCGGAAATCAGGCCATAGCGCACGCCGGGCAAGGTGATGGTCAGAAAGCGTTTCCAGGCGTTCGCCCCCAGCGCCTCCGCCGCCTCGTACAGGCGGGCGTCGGAGGTGGACAGCGCCACGGTCAGGATCATCACGGCGTGGGGAAAGGTGTAAAACACCTCGCCCAGCACGATGCCGATGGGGCCATAGATGGTTTCCCCCATCAGCAGGCCGCGCAGAATCCCTTTGTTGCCAAACAGATAGACCAGCGCGATGGCGGGCAGCAGCGACGGGGCCAGCAGCGGGATTTGCGCCAGCAGGCGGAACAGCCCCCGCCCCGCCATCTGGGTGCGGGTCAGGCAGAAGGCGTAGAGAAAGGCCAGCGTCACGGTGATCAGCGTGGTCAGCAGCGACAACGACAGGCTGTTGACCACCGACCGCACCAGCGTCGGCGTTTCCAGGAAGGCAACGACGTTGGCCAAGCCGACGAAAACGCCGTCGCGGTCGTACAGGCTGCGCAGGAACAGCGCGCCCAACGGCAGCAGGACAAACAGCGCCAGAAACAGCGCGATCCCGCCCATCCCCAACCCGAACAGCCAGCGTTCCCCCGGCTCCACCGGGCGGCTGGACGAGCGGGCGGCTGGTTTGAAAAAGAGTGTCCGCGCACCCGCCATCCGCGCGCTCATCGCGTCGCCTCGAACACGCGCAACCGCTCGCGCGGCAGGGTCACGGCCAGACGGCGGCCGGGATCCAGCGACAGGTCGCGCACCAGATTGGCCGACAGGTCGGCGGTGACGCGGGCGGACCCCAGCCCTTCGGCGGCCAGCCGGGCGCGGTGAAACGGACCCAGGAATTCCAGGCTTTCGATCACGGCGTCGAGCGTGTTGGCTCCACCCGCCGCGCGCACCTGCACATCCTCCGGCCGCAGGCAGACGGTGACGGCGGAGCCGGGTGCGGTCGAGGTGAGATGGTCGCCGTCGCAATCGAACCCGTGGTCGCCCAGCCGGACCCGGCCCGGGGATTCCAGGACGCCCGGCAGGAAATTCATCGCCCCGACGAAATCGGCCACAAAGGCGGTGGCGGGCCGATGATAAACCTCGTTGGGCGCGCCGACCTGCTCGATCACCCCGTTGTTCATCACGACGATGCGGTCGGCCATGGTCAACGCCTCCTCCTGGTCGTGCGTGACCATGATGGTGGTGATGCCCAAACGGCGGTGCAGGTCGCGGATTTGCTGGCGCAGATGCAGCCGCACCCGCGCGTCCAACGCCGACAACGGCTCGTCCAACAGCAGCAGCCCCGGCGACGGGGCCAGCGCGCGGGCCAACGCCACCCGCTGCTGCTGCCCGCCGGACAGTTGGGCCGGGTATTTCGGCCCGGCGTCGGGCAGGCCGACCAGGGCCAGCAGCTCGTCCACCCGCGCCCGTTCGGCCGCGCGGCTCAGCTTCAGGCCATAGGCGACGTTGCGGTGCACGGTCAGATTCGGAAACAGCGCGTAGGATTGGAAAACGATGCCATAATCGCGCGCCGACGGCGGCAGGCGCGACACGTCGCGGCCCGCCAGCCGGACCGTGCCCGTGTTTTGCGGATCCAGCCCGGCGATCACCCGCAGCAGCGTGGTCTTGCCGCAGCCGGACGGCCCCAGGAAACAGACGAACTCACCGCGCCGGATGTCGAGCGACACGCCTTTCAAGGCGGTGAAACCGCCGAACTGCTTGACGATGGACTCCAGACGGAGAAAGGGCGGGGCGGTCGGATCGGCGGTCATGGGCGGCGTGTCCTGGCGAAAGGCAAAGGGATCAGGCGGGAACCCGAAGGCACCCGCCCTTGCGGTCGGCGTCAGCTTTTCGGTTCGGACTTGGTGCCGTAACGCTTTTCCCAATCGGCCAGGATGCGGTCGCGGTTGGCGGCGGCCCAGGCGAAATCATTGACCTTGTTCATCGCCGCTTCCGCGTTCTTCGGATAGTTCGGCGTCTCCTTGGTCACGCCCGGATGCGCCGTGACCTGATAGAAATTCACATACTGCTCGTTGGCCTTGCGGCTGGCCGCCCAGTCGGCCAGCGCCTTGGCGGCGTCGGCGTTGCGGGTCCCCTTGATGATGGCGGTCGCCTCCATCTCCCAACCCACGCCTTCGGACGCCAGGATCACGTCGATGGGCGCGCCCTTGGTCTTTTGCTGGGCACCGGTGTATTCGATGGAAATGCCGATGGCGTATTCACCCGACGCCGCCATCTTGCAGGGCTTCGACCCCGAATGGGTGTAGAGCGCGATGTTGTTGTTGAGCGCGTCCATGTAGCCCCACGCCTTGTCGGCCCCCATGGTCTGCAACCAGCCCGACACGGCCAGGAAGCCGGTCCCCGACGAGGCCGGGTTCGGCATGACGATCTGTCCCTTGTACTCCGGCTTCAGCAAATCGGCCCAGGAGGTCGGCTTCGGCAGCTTGCGCTTTTCCGCTTCCACCGTGTTGAAGCAGATCGCCGCCATCCAGGCGTCCATCCCAACCCAGGCCGGCGGGGCCTTGGCGTCGCGGAAACCGGCCTTCAGCGCGTCGGCCCCCTTGGGCTGGTAGGGCATCAGCATGCCTTGGGCGTCCAGGATCATCAGGCTGGAGGCGGCCAGCCCCCACACGACGTCCGCCTTGGGATTGTCCTTTTCGGCCAGCAGCTTGGCGGTGACGACGCCGGTGGAATCGCGCACCCAGTCGATCTCGATGCCGGGGTTGTCGGCCTCGAACGCCTTCTTGTAAGGGGTGAGCTGTTCGTTTTCCAACGCGGTGTAGACGGTCAAGCGGGTGGCGGCCCCGGCCCCCGTGACGGGCGCGAAGGCGGCCAGAAGCGCAAGCGCACAGGTCCCAAGCAGAATGGTGCGGCGGATCATCAGAAAGCTCCCGTGGTCCAAAGGGCGATGGCGTGTCGAACAAGCGTGTTCACCGGTGGGCTGCGATCGTTTCCCGCAGCCCCGGCACGCAAGAGTCTCTACGCCGAAGCGCCGGTCGGCTCCCGTTAAGCTTTGGTGACTCCCCTCCCCCCACACACCGACGCTGGCCCGCCAATTGGACTCCGGGTTTCGGTTCGGACCCGGCCACGATCCCGTCAGACCGGGCGGTCGCCCAGCACGGTGGCGCGGTGCATCAGACGGCTGTGCGGCAAATAATCGTTCACCGCGTAATGCTGGGTCGAACGGTTGTCCCACAGCGCCAGATCGTCCGGCTTCCAGGTCCACCGCACGGTGAATTCCGGCCGGGCGACGTGGTCGAACAGGAAGCGCAGCAGGTAATCGCTTTCCTTCGGGCTGAGGCCCAGGATGGCCGCCGTGAAATTGTCGTTCACGAACAGCGCCTTGCGTCCGTTCACCGGATGGGTGCGGATCACCGGATGGACGCGGATCGGGTTCTTGGCCCGCGCCTCCAGCCAGCGTTCATACAGGCCCGGCCCGTTGTGCCGCCATTCCGGGAACGACCGGCTGAAATCATGCACCGCCGTCAACGGCTCCAAAAGCACGCGCAGCGGTTCCGACAGCGCTTCATAGGCGGCCGATGCGCTGGCCCACAGGGTGTCGCCGCCCAGCGGCGGCACCTTCTTGGCCGACAGCGCGACGATGGCCGGTGGCGTCTCCACAAAGGTCACGTCGGTGTGCCAGACATCGTTGTCGCTGGGGTTGTGCGGGCCGGTGTCCAGAACCATGATTTCCGGAACCTCCGGAATGTTCGGATAGACCGGGTGGATGTGCAGCGGGCCGAAGCTGGCGGCGAAGGCGCGCTGCTGCTCCGGGGTCAGCGGCTGGTTTTCGAAGAACAGCACCTGATGGCGCACCAGCAGCGCTTCCAACTCGGCCGCAACCGACGGGGTCAAGGGCTGGGACAGGTCAACGCCGCTGACCCGTGCGCCGATGGTGGGGCCGAGCGGGGTGGCGGTCAGGGTCGGCAGGGCAACATCCGGCATGGACATCCTCATCACGGTTTGGAAAACGATCCGGACCACCCAAAAAAATGGGGAAACGCGCGAACGCGCTTCCCCATCAGTTGGCGTGGACAATGGACGAACGAGACGCACGGAAACGTCCCGGCCCTCGGTGGGCAAACCCGCAGCGGTCAACCACAGGGGACCGGGTGCAGAACGCTGGTCAGACCTCGGCCAGCGCCTGTTCGATGTCGGCGATGATGTCGTCGGGGTGCTCGATCCCGATCGACAGGCGGACATAGCCAGGGGTGACACCGCTGGCGATCTGGTCCTCCACCGGCAATTGCGAATGGGTGGTGGTCGCCGGGTGAATGGCCAGCGACCGGGCGTCGCCGATGTTGGCGACGTGGTACAGCAGCTTCAGCGATTCGATGAAGCGGCGTCCGGCCTCCGCCCCGCCCTTCAGCTCAAACCCGATCAACGCGCCGTAGCCGCCCTTCAGATAGGCGTCGGCGCGGCGCTTGGCCTCGCCGGTGTGCAGGCCGGGGAAGATGACCGAGGCGACCTTCGGGTGAGTCTTCAGGAAATCCGCCACCTTGATGGCGTTGGCGTTGTGCTGGCGGATGCGCAGCGGCAGGGTTTCCAACCCCTGGATCAACTGGAAGGCCGACAGCGGGCTGATCGCCGCCCCGGTGTCGCGCAGCAGCGTCACCCGCGCGCGCAGCACATAGGCGATGGGGCCGAGCGGCTTGGCCGCCTCCGTCCACACCGCGCCGTGATAGCTGGGGTCGGGCTGGGTCAGCAGCGGGAAACGGGCGGCGTGATCGGCCCATAGGAAATTGCCGCCGTCGATGATGACGCCGCCGATGGTGGTCCCATGGCCGCCGATGTATTTCGTCGCCGAATAGAGCGTCACCGCCGCGCCATGATCGAACGGGCGCACGGTCAGCGGGGCGGCGGTGTTGTCCACGATCAACGGCACGCCCAGCGACCGGCCGATGTCGGCCACCTCGCGGATCGGGAAGACGTTCAGCTTGGGATTCGGCAGAGTTTCGGCGTAATAGGCGCGGGTCTTGTCATCGGTGGCGCGGCGGAAATTCTCCGGGTCGGCCGGATCGACGAAACGCGCCTCGATCCCCAACTGCTTGAAGGTGTTGGCGAACAGGTTCCAGGTGCCGCCATAGAGATCGGTCGAGGTGACGAAATTGTCGCCCGCCTGCGCCAGATTCAGAATGGCGTAGAAGGATGCCGCCTGCCCCGACGCCACCACCAGCGCCGCCGCCCCGCCTTCCAACGCGGCCAGACGCTGTTCCAGCACGTCCGTCGTCGGGTTGGTCACGCGGGTGTAGATGTTGCCCAACTCCTGGAGCGCGAACAGACGTTCGGCGTGGCCGGTGTCCTGGAACTGGTAGGAGGTGGTCTGATAGATCGGCACGGCCACGGCCACGGCCCCGGTCGCCGGATCGGACCGGTAGCCGCCAGCGTGCAGGGCCAGGGTTTCAAAACGCGGAGACGTGTCGGTCATCGGTCGGTCCTTTTGAACAGCGTTTTTGAAAAGGGATTGGCGGGAACAGGCGGCTCAGTAGGCGGCGGGTTCCAGAACCCGCCCGGCCAGCGCCGCCACCGCCGGAAGATCGGCGTAATGGCGTTGGGCGACGTCGGGGTGCGAACGCAGGCGGCTTTTCAGCGCGTTTTCGCCGACATCCACGAACAGCGGGTTGTCGGGATCGCGCTCCGGCCCGCGCGCCTGCGCCGCCAGATCGGGCGGCAGCGGCAGAACCGGAACCCGCGCGCCCAGACGCGCGCCCAGGAAAAAGGCGATGGACAGCCGGTCCACCCCGGTCGGCGGCGTCACCACCCGGTGCACCGCCGCCCGGAAATAACCATCGGTGGCCAGTTCCAGCAATTCACCGGCGTTGACGACAAAGGTCCCCGGGATCGGCGGCACATCGACCCAACCATCGGGCGTTTCGGCCTGAAGCCCGCTTTGCTGGTGTTGCAGCACCAGGGTCAACAGGCCACTGTCCTTGTGCGCGCCAACACCCTGCCCACCGCCATCCTGGCCCCCCTGTTCCGCTTCGGGCAGCGCTTCGCGCCCCGGGTAGCGGATCAGCTTGATGAGCTGCGTCGGGTCGGGTGTCACGATGGGATCGAAGGCGTCGGCATTCTGGCCGATGGCCAGCGCCACCGCCCGCAGCAGGCGCAACGTCACCTCGGTCAGCGCGTCTTGCAACGCCAGCGCGGCGGGGCGCAGCTCCGGCAGAGCGGCGGGCCACTGGTTCGGACCCTGCAACCGCGTCCAGGTGGGCGCATCGGCATCGGCGGGCAGCGTGGGGCGTTCGGACCCGATGTCCACCTGCTCCCGCCAATCGGCCTTGCCACGGGTGCGCTCCCACCCGGCGCGGGTGTAGCCCCGGAAATGCGGCGAATGGACCATCTCGATCGCCAGCTTGTCGGCGTCGGGCAAGTCAAAGAAACGGCGCGACAGGGCGAAAGCCTGGTCGAGCGTCGCGGCGTCCACACCATGGCCGGTGACGTAGAACGCGCCGTAACGGCGGATCGCCACGCGCAGATCGTCGAGAAACGCCGCACGCCCGCTGTCCTCGCCCTGAAAACGGCCCAGATCCAAAATCGGCAATGGCGCGGTCACGGTGAAACCTCCTTACGAAAACGATTTCAAGGAAAAACGCAGGCTGAGACGGCGTCAGGCGGCCCGGCGGGCGGCAATCCGCGTCAACCACGCGCCACTCAACCGATTCCACAGAGACGCAACGTTGTATGATTCCCCATCACCCTCACAATCGAACGCCAACCCCTCCGGCAACGGCACCCACACCACCACCGGATCGGCGGCGGGCAGAAGGGCGGTGGAGTCACGGCTTGTCAGCGGATTGGACATGGAGAAAATCCTTTCCAGACAAAGGATTGAAGGGCGAGGATTGAAGGGCGGCCGCCGAATGCGGGATGTGCGGTGGACGTGTCATGCCGCCTGTCATCGTGAGCCCATCATGAGGCTGGAAAAGCCTATTTGTCTATAAAAATAATATGAGAAAATCGGAAAATCTCTTTTATTTAACTATTATATTTTGTTGTTTCTTCGCATGCAAAGACCGCCCGCATTCTCAGACCAGAACCACCGTTGCGGACGGTGGATCAGGTCTTGCGGACGGCCTTTCGCAGCGGCAAACGCCGGTCAGCGCACCGCTTCGCCCAAACTCAGCATCAACCGGTTGGCCCAGGCGAAGATCGCCACCGACAGAATGACATCGTGGATGTCCCCATCGCTCAAGCCAGCCGACCGCAGCGCCGCGACGTCGTCGTTGGCCAGGGCGGCGGGTGTGGTGGTCAGGCGGGCGGCGGCGCGGGCGATGGCCGACAGACGCGGTTGATCGGACAGGCCCGCGATGCCCTGCGCGAACAGCGCCTCCACCGGCCCGCGCTCGCCGGTCAGCTCCACAAAGCGGCGGGTGTGGACGGACGCGCAATAGACGCAGCCGTTCAACACCGATTCCACGGCGCTGGCGAATTCACGATCCGACCGGGGCAGCCCGCGCGGGGCGTACAGGATGCCGTTGAACAGCGGCGTGCGATGGAGAAGCGATTCCGGTTCGTGCGCCAACACCAGCGAGTAGGCCCCGATGGCGGTGTTCGACGGCGTGACCGCCAACGCCCGGCGCTGCTCCTCGCTGGCCTCGTCCAGGACGACCGGCGTCAGCCAGGGCCGCCACTCCAGCGTGTCGGTGGTGAAGGCGAAGGCGGGGACGGCGGGAACCGGCACCCCCACGAACGGCTCCACCCCCTCGCCACCCCGCCCGTCCAGCGCCCGCAGGCCCGCCAGAACCCGCGCCTGGAAGGACACCAGCGCGATCAGTTGCGACAGCGCGACGATGGCGTGCGCGTCCAGCCCCGCCGCCTCCAGCGCGCGCACATGCTCGGGCCGGGAATCGCGCGGGAACAGGGCCACCCGCTCGACATGCGCGACCAGGGCGGGGCGGGCATCCCCCCCATCCCCCGCCAGGACGCGGTAATGGGCGGCCAGCCCGGCGTCGCCGCTCAGTTCGGCAAGGCGGGCGGCCAGCGTCGCCCGTTTGACGGCGGGCAGACGGCCGGGCCGCTGCGGGAACAGCAGGGCGTCGTGGGCCGCCTGGGCGCGAGCGCGGGCGTCGGCCCGCGTGGCGCGCAGGGCCAGCAGCGGCGAGCCATCCGCGAACCCGGCCAAGCGGTCGATCAGGTCACGGTCGATCCCGTCGGGGGTCACGGTTGCGCCGGTGGCGTCACCGCGTTCAATGGTCTGGCTGGTCATCAGAAGCCCTCCGCTTCGGTCCATTCGTCACCCAGCAGTTCCGGCGTCGCGAAATCGGTCAGCCGCTGCCAATGATGGTCGTAATCCTCGGTGAACAGGGCGGCGGTGATGCTGTCGGCCAGCCGTTCCGCCCCGGCGCTGATGCCGGGAATGTCGCCCGTCACCTTGCCGTGGCTGAGCACGGCGGCGAAATTGAAGGCGTGGACCCGGTTCAGCCAGGGGGCGGCACCGGGGGTGCGCTCCAGAAACTCGAAATCCGCCCCAAGATAGGGGTGCAGGGCGAATTCGCTGTTCTCCTGCCCCGGCGGGCTGTAGCGGTCGCGCCACAGCAGCGTGTGGCGGGCGATCTCCGCCAGTTCGGGCCGCTGCGCCCAATCGACGGCGAAGCCGGTGGCCAGCACCACATGATCGACCGTGACCGTGCCACGCCCGGTGCGCAGCCGCAACCGCCCGCTCTCCGGCTCCGCCGCCTCAATGGGGCAGCGCGTCAGCAGGGCGAAATTGGCGTGGCGCGAGCAGCGCAGCATCGAATTGTGCGGGGCCGGCACACCGGTTTCGGCGATGTACTGGTTGTAGGCCCAACGCTGTTCGTCGGTCAGGGTGTGGAAGGCCAGCACGTTGCCGGGATGCCCGGCCCCCAACCCCTTGTTGATGCGCGGCAGATCCGCCCGGCGCACCAGCATGTAGACCTGGGCCGCCCCCTGCTCCAGCGCTTCGGCGGCGTTGTCCACCGCCCCGGCCCCGGCCCCCAGAACCGCCACGGTCTTGCCGCGCAGGGCGGCGAAATCGATGATCTCGTGCGCGTGGCTCCAAAAACGCTTGTCCACCGCGCGCCAGAAGGGCGGGATGAAGGGGCCGCCCAACCCGTCGCGCCCGTTGGCCAGAATGACCCGCCGCGCCCGCACCCGGCGCGCGCCCTCCGGCCCGGCCAGATCGAGCGTCACCCCGTCGGCGTCGCCGGTCAGGCCGGTCAGCGCCGTGCCGTTTTCCACCGGCGGGTTGGTGACGCGGCGGTACCAGGTCAGATACTCCAGCCATTGCAGGCGCGGGATGCGGTGCAGCGTCTCCCACGCCACCCGGCCGAACTGCGCCTCGTACCAGGCGCGGAAGGTCAGGTTGGGCAGCCCCAGCGCCGGGCCGGTCAACGTCTTGGGCGAGCGCAGGGTTTCCATGCGGGCGTAGGTCGCCCACGGCCCTTCGCGGCCCGGCGGGGCGCGGTCGAACAGCCGGATGTTGGAGATGCCCACCTTGCGCAGGGCAAAGGCGGCGGTCAACCCGGCCATGCCCGCGCCGATGATGGCGACGTCCAGCGCGCCGTCGCGCGGCGGGACCCAATCGGCGGGCGGCAAGGTCAACAAATCCAGGTCGCGAGCGAGCCGCGCTTCCAACACCTCCAGCGAACGGGGGCCGTGGTCGATGCGGTCGTCAAAAATCTCGGTCATAACACACACAATCCTGTCCGTGGCGGACCGCCGCTGAACGCGGCTTGTTTGTTCGGGGCCAGTTTGTTCGGGGGGTGTCTCCAACCCTCCTGAAGGAACGATCCGGTGGTTGATCTTCAGGCCGCCTGCGCACCGCCCAGATAGGCGTCGCGGATCTGCGGGTCGCGGGCCAGATCGGCGGCGGGGCCGGACAGCACGATGCGCCCGGTTTGCAGCACATAGCCGTGATGGGCGATCTGCAAGGCGAGGCTGGCGTTCTGTTCGACCATGAACACGCTGACGCCCTGCCCGTTGATGGTCTGGATCATCTCCAGCACGCGGTCGACGTGCAGCGGCGACAGGCCCATGGTCGGCTCGTCCATCACGATCAGGCGGGGCCGCCCCATCAGGGCGCGGGCCATCGCCACCATCTGCTGTTCACCACCCGACAGGGTTCCGGCCTGCTGACCGTGGCGTTCGCGCAGCTTGGGAAACAGGTCGAGCACCCGTTCGTAATCCTCCGCCACGCCCGCACGGTCGTCGCGGGTGTAGGCCCCCATCAGCACATTCTCGCGCACGGTCATGGTGGCGAACAGCCGCCGGGATTCGGGGACCGAGCCGATCCCGCGCCGCACGATCTGCGGCGTGCTCAACCCGGTCAGCGGCTGCCCATCGAACAGCACCTGACCGGAGCGGGGTTTCAGCAGGCCAAGGATGATCTTCATCGTCGTCGATTTGCCGCTGGCGTTGCCGCCCAGCAGACAGACGATCTGCCCGCGCACGACCTCCAGCGACAGGTCGAAATGGACCTGCACCGGGCCGTAGAAGCTGTTGACGCGGTCGAGCCGCAGCACGGCGTCGGTCATTCCCCAATCCCCCGTTTCACCGGCACCACGGCGGCAGCGTCATCCTGGTTGGCCGCCCCGACGGCCTTGTGGCCCAAATACGCCTCGATCACCGCCGGGTCGGTGGCGACCGCCGACGGCAGCCCTTCGGCGATGCGGGCACCATGGTCCATCACCACCACCCGGTCGGACAGTTGCATCACCAGATCCAGCTTGTGTTCGATCAGCAGGATGGTCAGGCCGCGCCCCTTCAGACCCCGGATGATCTCCAGCATCTCCGCCGTTTCGGTCGGGTTCATCCCGGCGGTCGGCTCGTCGAGCAGCAGCAGGCGGGGTTTCAAGGCCAGGGCGCGCGCGATCTCCACCCGGCGGCGGTTGGCGTAGGACAGGCTGTGCGCCGGTTTGTCCAGACGCGGCGTCAGACGGTCGCCGAACAGGGCGATGATCGCCAACGCCTCCGCCCGCAACCGCTCCTCCTCCGCGCGCACGGCGGCGGGGCGGAACAGCGCCAGGCCCAATTCGGCCAGCGGCCCCAGCAGCGGCAGCCCCAAGGGCGGGCGCGGGCGCACCGCGCGCAACCGGGTGTGCGCGCCGACCAGCACGTTGTCGAGCACGCTGAGATTGCCGAAGACCCGGCCATGCTGGAAGGTGCGGGCCAGCCCCAACCCGGCCAGCCGTTCGGCGGCAAAGCCGGTGACGTCCTGCCCGGCGAAGGCCACGCTCCCGGAATCGGGCGTGTCCAGCCCGGCGATCAGGTTGAACAGGGTGGTTTTCCCGGCCCCATTCGGGCCGATGACACTCACCAGCTCCCCATCGCCCACGCTGAGGGACAGGCCGTTGACGGCGGTCAGGCCGCCGAACCGGCGCACCAGACCCGTGATGGACAGGAGCGGCGCGACCGATGCCGATGGTGTCGTCAATGTCGTTGTTGATGTCGTTGATGCGGTTGTCATGGCGTCCTCACACCGTTCCCAACAGGCCCTGCGGGCGGAAGCGGATCAGCAGCAGCAGGACGACGCCGTAGATCAGCATCCGGTATTCCGCCGCCGCCCGGAACAGCTCCGGCAGCCCGACCAGAACCACGGCCCCCAGAACCGCCCCGGCGACGTTGCCCAAGCCGCCCAGGATGACCATGGTCAGGGCCAGCATCGACACCGGGGCCGGAAAGGTTTCGTGGTTGATGTAGGAGTAGAAATGCGCCATCAGCGCCCCGCCCACCCCGGCGACAAACCCCGCCACGGCAAAGGCCAAGCCCTTGTAGCGGTTCAGATCCACGCCATAGGAGCGGGCGGCCACATCGTCCTCGCGGATCGCCCGCAGGGTGCGGCCGAGGTGGGAGGACAACAGCCGCGTCTGCACCCCGGCAAAGACCAGCAGAACGGCCAGCGGGATCCAGTACACCCATTGGCCGCTGACCAGCGGCGTGCCCGCCACCGACAGGGGCGGCACCCCGGTGACGCCGATCGGGCCACGGGTCAGGCTTTCCCAGTTCAGGATGACCAGCGTCACGATCTCCCCCACCGCCAGTGTGGCGATGGACACGTAATGCCCGCGCAGGCGGAAGGCGGGGAACACCAGCGCCGTGCCCAGCGCCGCCGCGATCACCCCGGCCAGCGGAACCGCCAGCAGCACCGGAATCCCGGCGTCGAGCGCCAGCAGGGCCGACGCGTAGGCCCCGATGGCCAGCAACCCGGCGTGTCCCAACGACACCTGCCCCACCGTGCCCGCCACCAGCGTCAGGCTCAGCGCCAACAGGGCGTAGAGCCAGGCGTTGCCCAGGGTCTGCAACAGATAGGGCTGTTGAACCGCAAACGGCAGCGCCAGCGCGGCGGCGATCAACACCCCGATCAGCCAACGCGGCAGGACCAGCGGACGGCTGGGCGCGATGAAGGTGCCGGTCAGCGGCTCCGGCGGCAGACGCCGGGCCTTGGCGAACAGGCCGTTGGGCCGCAGCACCAAAATCAGGATCAGGGCGACAAAGGCGAACAGGTTGCGGTAGCTGGTGCCGAACAGCGCGATGCCATAGCTTTCAATCAGCCCCAGCAACAGGCTTCCGGCGATGGCCCCCGGCACATTGCCCACCCCGCCGATCAACTGGGCAACGATGCCCTTCAACCCGGCCTGGAACCCCATGTTGGGATCGATGGTGTTGTAATACATCCCCACCAGCAGCCCGCTGACCCCACCCAGGGCCGAGGCGATGGCGAACACCGTGCGGTTGACCTTGTCGACATCCACCCCGCATTGCTGCGCGGCGTCGCGATCCAGCGCGGTCGCCCGCACCGCCCAGCCCAGGCGGGTGAAGCGCAGGAAGCCATAGAGCAAGGCGGCGCTGCCGATGCCCACCCCGGCGATCAGCAGATCCAGCGCGCCGATGCTGCCGCCGCCGATGGCGATCCGCCAGTTCGGCAGTTGCGTCGGCAACGCGCGCGGGTCGGGGCTGAACAGCAGTTGCGCCGCCTGGTCGAGCACCACCGACAGGCCGATGGTGGCCAGCAGCGGCGCGATGCGCGGGGCGTTGCGCAGCGGGCGCAAGCCCACCCGCTCGATCACCGCGCCCAGCAGGCCGCAGCCGACCGCCACCACCGCGAACGTCACCGGCAGCGGCAGGTTCAGTTTGGTGATGCCAAGCCAGCCGATGTAGGCCCCGACCATGTAGACGGAGCCATGGGCGAAGTTGATGAGGTGCGACACCCCGAAAATCAACGCCAGCCCAACCGCCAGCAGGGCGTAGATGTTGCCGATGACCAGCCCGTTGATCGTGTAATCGAGCCACGGGCCGAAGGACGTGGGAAACACGGTGCGCTGTCCTTTTCGCCTGAAATCCGTTGTGAGATCCGTTGATGGATCGCGTTGGTTGGAATCCCTGGGGCGGCGATCAGTTCGCCGCCTTGGCCGCGTCGGTCGATCCCGGTTGCCACAGCGCAAAGGCTCCGTTCTTCACGACGAGGCGGGTGTTGAAGGGCTTGTCGACCCGGCGGGTCTGCGGATCGAACCGCACCGTGCCATAGACCACGCTCGGCGCGTCCTTGACCGTGGCCAGCCCGTCGCGGATCGCCTTGCGGTCGGGGCCGGATTGGCGGATCACGGTGGCGAGCAGCAGCAACGCGTCGTAGGCGCGGCTGGAATAGGCGTCGGGATCGACGCCATGCTTGGCGGTGTAGGCGGTGACGAAGGTCTGAACCTCCGGACGCGGATCGCCGGGAAAGAACGGGGTGGTGGTGTGCACGCCCTCGACCGCAGCGCCCCCCAACTCCAGGAATTTCGGGGAATAGACCGATCCGGCGGCGACCACCGGCTGGGACAGCCCGGCCTCGCGCAGTTGGCGGGTGATCTGCGCGCCGTCGGCGTAATAGGAAATCAGGGCGATGCCGTCCGGCTTGGTGTCGCGCACGCGCACCAGGGCGGAGCGGAAATCCTTTTCATCGGCCAGATAGCCTTCCGCCCCGACCACCTCGGCCCCGCGCTCCTTGGCGGCCTTGGTGAAGAGGTCCTTGCTGGTGCGGCCCCAATCGTTGTTGATGAACAGCAGGGCGATGCGCTTGGCCCCCAGCGCCGACACCGCGAAGTCGGCGAGAACCGGCATCTCCTCCGCCTGATTGAGCGCGTTGCTCCAAATGAAATCGCCGGTCTTGGTGAAATCGGGGTGGGAGCTGGTGAAGCCGAACTGCACCAGCCCGGCGTTCTGATAAATCGGCGACGCCGCCATCGACGCCGCGCTGGTGAAATCGCCCAGCTCGGCCACGATCCGGCTGTCGGCCACGAATTTGCGGGCGATGGCGACCGTCTGCTTGGGATCGCTCTGGCTGTCCTCGAACTGGACGCGCAGCGGGCGGCCCTGGACGCCGCCGCTGGCGTTCACCTGCTCCAGCGCCAGATCGAAGCCGCGCTGCCACTGCGCGCCATATTGGGCGTAAGCCCCGGTCAGCGGCCCGCTGACTCCGATCACCACCGGCTCTTTCGTGGGGTCGGCGGCGGTTTGCGAACGGGCGGGCTGCGCCACCCCCAGCGCGGTCAGAACCGCCAGGGTGCCAGCGACGAGCGCGGCGGAACGGGCAATCACATCAAGCATCGGATCGGCTCTCAAACAACAAAAAGCGGGCGGGGAAAAAGACGGATGGGGACATCCGGCGGACCAGCGGGTCAGTTGGTGGCGCCGGTCGGCGGCGCGCCGTCCCACAGGGCAAAGGCCCCGTCGCGCACCACCAGCTTGACGTTGCGCACCCCCGACACGCGGCGGCTGCCGGGATCGAAGGTCGCCTTGCCAAAGATCACGCTGGGGATGTCCTTCACCCGGGTGAAGGCGTCGCGGATGGCGGTGCGGTCGGTGCCGCCCGCCGCGATCACCGCCTGCGCCACCAGGACCGCGTCATAGGCGTAGGCGGCGAACGCGTCCGGCTCCTCATTGTGCTTGGCGCGGTAGGCGGCAACGAAGCGCTGAACCTCCGGGCGCGGTTCGGCGGGGAAGAAATTGGCGCGGGTGTGGACGCCGTTGACCGCCTCGCCCCCCAACTCCAGGAATTTCGGGGAATAGACGGAACCGACGGCGACCACCGGCTGGGTCAGCCCGACCGGCTTCAGTTGGCGGGCAATCGCCGCCCCGTCGGCGTAGTAGGAGATCAGCACGATGCCGTCGGGGTTGGCCTCGCGCACGCGCACCAGGGTGGAGCGGAAATCCTTTTCCTCCGGCAGATAGCCTTCGGCGGCCACCACCTCGGCCCCCCGCTCCTTCGCCGCCTTGACGAAGATGTCCTTGCTGGTGCGGCCCCAATCGGTGTTGAGGTGCAGCACGGCCAGCCGCTTCAGCTTCAGCGCGGTGACGGCGAAGTCGGCGACGTTGGGCTGCTCCTCCGCCTGGCTGATGGAGTTGCTCCAGATGAAATCACCGCCCTTGGTGAAATCGGGGTGGGAGTTGGTGAAGCCGAACTGCACCAGACCGGCGCGCTGATAGATCGGCGACGCCGCCATGGACGCCGGGCTGGAAAAATCCCCCAGCTCGATCAGGATCCGGGGATCGGCAACGAATTTCTGCGCGATGGCGATGGATTGCCGGGGATCGTTCTGGCTGTCTTCAAACACATAGCGCAACGGGCGGCCCTGGATACCACCATCGGCGTTGATCTGGTCCAACGCCAGATCAAAGCCCTTCTTCCACTGCGCGCCGTATTGGGCGCTGGGTCCGGTCAACGGCCCGCTGACGCCAAACCACAGGGGCTCCCCGCTCGCGGCCGCCGCGTGGGCGGCGGAACCACCGGCCACCACGCCCGCCATCCCCCCTGTCATCGCCCCGGCCAGGGCCAGCGCACCCCCCAACACCGTCCGGCGGGTGATGGCGGGCTGGACGGACGGGCGGCGGGGCACGGAGCGGTCGAACGGCGGACGGGTCGGCATGGCTCTTTCCTTTCATACAAAACAACAACGTGCTTTGAGCATAAGCACATCATTTTCCTATTGTGAATGTATTGATTTGACGCGATTTTATAACATATTATTTATGTTAAATTAACCGGGCCGCATCCCGTCAGGCATTGCCAAACGACAGAACAAGAAACAACACGGCGTCGGCAGCCCCCACATTGCGGCAGCGATAGCCCGCATCCGCGTCAAACTGCGCCGCGTCCCCCGCGCCCAAACGGTGCGCCACAGCGCCGACGGACAGTTCGACCGCCCCATCCACCACCACAAGATTGGCCCCGCAGCCGGGTGGATGACCGCCGCCGCTCTCGCACCCGCCGGGCCGCAAACGGATTTCGTGAAAGTCCCCCCAACGCCCTTCACCCGGCGGCATCAGGGCGCGGGCGCGCACCAAACCATCGGCGGACACGACGCTGCGTGCGTCATCACGCCGCAGCACCGACACCTCCCCCCGCCCGTCCAACCGGGTCAGGGTGGCCAGCGACACGTCCAAAGCCCGCGCGATTTTCCACAAAACGGTGATGGTGGGGGCGCTGCGCCCCAACTCGATCTGACTCAACATCGCCCGGCTGACCCCCGACAGACGGGACAACCGTTCCAACGACAACCCTTGCCGGGTTCGCAACCGGCGCAGGCTGCGGCCAAGCGCCAGGGGGATCATCTCCTCCGGCGTGGCCCCATCGAAATCCTGTGTCGCGACGCTCACGCTTTGTGCCTCCGCGATTTTTCCCACTCTCAGAGAAGAGAATACAGGGTATTTCCTATTGCTTAAATAGATTGTTTCGCTCATGAGGTTATGGATTAGCTGGAATTTATTGTTATTTTCTGTTTCGTTGGCTGAAGTCACCGATCAAAGCATCCGACTCTGATCAAGGACTCACGGAAGATACCGCCGTCAATTCTCGCACCGCGCCAGATGCGTCCCTTTATTTCCTATAAAAAAATAAGACAATAATCGCGATCCAGCGCACCAGGCTCCTGGGGATACACCGCCGATTCTGACGAAAACCGCATCCTGACCAGTTTAGCGGACGATCCTCCGCGATAGCGGACCAAACGACTGTTCCAGCTTTGTCCAGGCTTGAGGGGGCGGGAAAAGCCATGCATGGTCACACCCATTCCGGCGTGACGCAGCCGCCGCCGCGCCGACCGCGCCGAACCCACCGGTTCGGCGTCCCCGCTTTCAAAAATTCCCTTCCGCGCCGCCGCGCGCCGCCGATTCGCACGGAATCGGCGCGCCGACGCGCCCGTTGCCGACGCCATGCCAAGGAGCCGACGCCCATGTCCGAAGACACCGAGTTGCGCCGAACATTGAACGAGCAGGCGGCCCGCCAGCTTGCCAACGCCACCAAGACGCGGGCGCAATGGTCGGGCATCACCCCCCGGTGGCTGGTGTCCTTCCTGCCCTGGACCCCGGTCGAAGCGGGCATCTACCGCCTGAACCGCGTCATCGATCCCAAGGGCGAGGTGCGCGCGGAGGTGGAGTGCAGCCCGCGCAACGACGCCGATCTGCCGGAAACCTTCGTTCCCTACGAAGAGAACCCGCGCGAATACTCGCTGAACGCCGTCACCACGGTGCTGGACGTTCAGACCCGCGTGTCCGACCTGTACAGCCACCCGATCGACCAGATTCAGGAGCAGCTGCGCCTGCTGATCGAAAAGGTGAAGGAGCGCCAGGAAAGCGAACTCATCAACAACGCCGAATACGGCCTGTTGACCAACGCCGCCCCCGGCCAGCGCATCAAGACCCGCAAGGGCCAGCCCACCCCCGACGATCTTGACGAGCTGATCGCCAAGGTGTGGAAGGAACCGGCCTTCTTCCTGGCCCACCCGCGCGCCATCGCCGCCTTTGGCCGCGAATGCACCCGCCGTGGCGTGCCGCCGCCAACCGTCACCCTGCACGGCTCGTCCTTCCTGACCTGGCGCGGTCTGCCGCTGATCCCCAGCGACAAGCTGCACGTCACCCCGGATGGCCGCACCAACATCCTGCTGCTGCGCACGGGTGAGGCCAAGCAGGGCGTCATCGGTCTGTTCCAGCCCGGCGTCCCGGGCGAGGTGGCCCCCAGCCTGTCGGTGCGCTTCATGGGCATCAACCGCAAGGCCATCGCGTCTTACCTGATCTCGCTCTACTGCTCGGCCGCGATCCTGACCGAGGATGCCATCGGCGTGCTGGAGGATGTCTATGTCGGCAATTACTACGACTACGCCTGACGCCACCGCGCTGACCCTGCCGCCGTCGGCGGCGGGGTTTGGAGCGGCAGGGCATGGCGGGCCGGGGGCCGCAGGGCCGGACTCCGGCTTGCCCGACATCGCCCTCATCAGCCGGTTGGCCAACCGGCTGTTCCAGGCGCTGCCGGGTGAACCGTCGGCCAGCACCGCCCCTGTCACCGCCGTGGCCCCGCCCTCGGGCGTGACGGCGGCGCAGGCTCCGGGGCCGCTGCCGGCGGCTCCGTCGGCCCCACCCGCCATTCCACCGGTCGGGCCGTCGGTCAACCCGGCCTTTGCCGCCGCTCCGGTCAGCCGTCCGCTGCCGCCGGTCGGCGATGGCGGCCTCGGCGCTGGTGGGAGCAATGGTGGGCTGGGGTCGATCCTGCATTCGCTGGGCGGCACCCTGTCGCTGGTCCCGCCGCTGCCCGCCGCCGCCCCCTCCACCCCGGTGGCCGGTGCCCCGGCGCTGCCGCCCGGCACGCCCTATTTCCTCGACGCCGGGCGCGACGCGCGCGGGGCGGGCGGGGCCACGGTCCCATCGTCCCGCTTCGGACAGCCGACCACCGTCCCGGCTGCCCCTGGCCATCTGGTTGATCCGGCCGCCCTGTCGGTGCAACTGCGCGCCGAACAGGTGCCGGACCTGCCCCACGCCGCCAGCCCGGCGTTCGACCCCCGCGCGGCGCGGCGCGATTTCCCGATCCTGAACCAGACCGTTCACGGCAAGCCGCTGATCTGGCTGGACAACGCGGCGACGACGCAGAAACCGCAGGCGGTGATCGACCGGATCGCCCGCTTCTACGCGGAAGAGAACTCCAACATCCACCGCGCCGCCCACGCGCTGGCCGCGCGCGCCACCGACGCCTATGAGGCGGCGCGCGAGAAGGCCCGCCGCTTCGTCGGGGCCGCCAGCACCGACGAGATCGTGTTCGTCCGGGGTGCCACCGAGGCCATCAACCTCGTGGCCAAGGCCTGGGGCGCGCAGACCATCCGCGAGGGCGACGAGATCGTCGTCACCTGGCTGGAGCATCACGCCAACATCGTGCCCTGGCAGCAGCTGTGCGCCCACACCGGGGCGCGGCTGCGCGTGGTTCCGGTGGACGACGACGGGCAAATCCGCCTGGACGAATACGCCCGCCTGTTGACGCCGCGCACCCGGCTGGTCTCGCTGACCCTGGTGTCTAACGCCTTGGGAACCGTCACCCCCGCCGCCGAAATGGTGGCGATGGCGCGGGCCGCCGGGGCCATCACTCTGGTGGACGGCGCGCAGGCGGTGTCGCACATGCCGGTGAACGTCCAGGCCTTGGGCTGCGACTTCTTCGTGCTGTCCGGCCACAAGATGTTCGGCCCGACCGGCATCGGCCTGCTCTATGGCCGCAAGGAGGTGCTGGACGGGATGCAGCCCTGGCAGGGCGGCGGCAACATGATCGCCGACGTCACCTTTGAAAAGACGGTCTATCAGCCCGCGCCGATGCGGTTCGAGGCTGGAACCGGCAACATCGCCGACGCGGTGGGGTTGGGGGCCGCCATCGACTATCTCGACCGCATCGGCATGCCGACCATCGCCGCCTATGAACATCACCTGCTGGAATACGCCACCGCCGGGTTGCTGACGGTGCCGGGCCTGCGGTTGATCGGCACGGCGCGCGAAAAGGCGGGCGTGCTGTCCTTCGTGCTCGACGGGTGCAAGACTGAGGACGTCGGCCGCGCCCTGGACCGGGAGGGCATCGCCGTCCGCTCCGGCCACCATTGCGCCCAGCCGATCCTGCGGCGCTTCGGGGTGGAAAGCACGGTCCGTCCCTCGCTGGCCTTCTACAACACCTGCGAGGATCTCGACGCGCTGACCGCCGCCCTGCACCGCATCCGCCACACGCTGATCCGGCGCGGGCAGTGACGCGAACCGCCTGATGCCACGGAGCCGACCCATGGGCCAAATCGTCACCCCCGCCCGCTTTCTTCAGCTTTCCGGCCCTGGCCCGGCCACGACGGAGGAGCAGGAGAAAGAGAACCGGGAGGAAAGCCGGGAGGCTGGGCGGGCGCAGGCGGCCCTGTGGGCGCGGCTGCGCGCCGACGCGGAAGCGGCGGCGGACGGCGACCCGCTGCTGCGCAGCTTCGTCCACATCGCCGTGCTGTCGCACGACGGGTTCGCCTCGGCGCTGGGCGGGCATCTGGCGCGCAAGCTGGGCGACTGGTACATCCCGGCGGAGCGCTTGGCCGATCTGGCCGAACAAGCCTATGAGCGGGATCCGGGCATCGTGGCGGCGGCGGCGGCCGATCTGTCGGCCATCGTCGCCCGCGATCCGGCGGCGGACAGCGTGTTGACTCCGTTCCTGTATTTCAAAGGGTTCCACGCCCTGCAATGGCACCGGGTGGCGCATTGGCTGTGGGACCAGGACCGCCACGACCTCGCCCATTTTCTGCAAAGCCGGGTGTCGGAGGCTTTCGCCGTGGACATCCACCCGGCGGTTCCGTTCGGGCGCGGGGTGCTGATCGACCATGGGACCGGTGTTGTCATCGGCGAAACCGCGTCCGTCGGCAACGACGTGTCGATTCTGCAAGGGGTGACGCTGGGCGGGACCGGCAAGGATCATGGCGACCGCCACCCGAAGGTGCGCGACGGCGTGCTGCTGGCCGCCGGGGCCAAGGTGCTGGGCAACATCGAGGTGGGGCGGCACGCCAAGGTCGGCGCGGGCAGCGTCGTTCTGAAACCGGTTCCCCCCGGCGCCACCGTGGCCGGGGTCCCCGCCCGCATCGTCGGCTGGGCCACCTCCGCCCAGGCCCCGGCGGTGGAAATGGACATGAGCCTGCCCGAACCGGAATACACCATCTGATCGCGGGGCCGGTGGCCCCCCGCCAATCCGTTCAGACACCCCCCAACAGCGTCGGAACATCCAGGCCCAGGGAGCCGCCGATGCGGTGAAGCGCGGCCACGGTGTCGGGGTCGAGCGTCACCCCATCGCGTTGCGCCCGTTCGAGATGCGCGCGTTCCGGCCCGCCGGGCAACCGGACGCCCTCGCCGCCGGGCCGCGCCGGTGTCTGTTCAAGGCTGTCATACACCGCGTCGGCCAACCCCTGCCACGCGCCATCGCTGATCCGGTTGGGGTCGAGGATGAAGGCCAGCGCGTTGTTCACCACCCGCCCCGGGCGCAGATTTTCGGGCAGCGCCGGAAACCCGGCGGCAACCACCCCCGCCAGAATTTCGCAGGCCAGCGCCAAACCAAAGCCCTTGTGACCGCCGGTGGACCCGCCAAAGGGCAGGATCGCCCCGGTCGGGTCCTGGAACATCACGCCAGGGTCGGTGGTGGGCAACCCCTGCGGGTCGATCAACAGCCCCTCCTCCACCCGCTCGCCCTTGGCGGCGGCGACCCGGCATTTGTTGGCGGCCACCGCGCTGGTGGCGAAATCCAGCAGCAAGGGCGGGTGCCCCGGCGTGCCCGGCACCGCGATGCAAATCGGGTTGGTCGCCAAACGGGGCCGCGCTCCGCCATGGGGGGCCGCCAGCGGACGGCTGACCACATTCACGAAGAAAATGCCGATCAGCCCGGCGGCGATGCATTGCTCGCCATAGGCCCCGACCCGCCCGATGTGGTGGGCGTTGCGCAGCGCCAGAATGGTCGCCCCGCTCCCCGTCCGGGCGTGGTCGATGGCAAGGTCCGTGGCCTCCCGCGCGATCACCTGACCATAGCCGCAATCGCCGTCCACCAGCAGGAAGGGCGGCTCGTCGCGCAGCACGCGGGCGTGCCGGTTCGGGGTGAGATGGCCACGCTCCAGGCTGTTCCGATAGACGGCGATCTGGCACACGCCGTGGCTGGCGTGGCCCTTGGCGTCGGCGTCCACCAGATTGGCGGCGACGGTCGCCGCCTCCGCCGGGTCGCTGCCGGAACGGCGCAGGATGGCGTCGAGCGTGGCGACGAGACGGTCGATGCGATAGGTCGCGGTCATCAGACGGATCCGTGCAGCAAACAGGAAGACCAGGGCGGAAGGAATCGCGGAAGCGATCAGGCCCGCGCCGACAACAGCGCGTCCGCCAGTTCGACGAAGCCGTCGCCGCCCGGTCCCTCGGTGATCCAGGCCGGCGGGGTCGGCAGATCGGGCAGCCAATCCACCACCGTGCTGACGCCGACGCTGACCGGGAAGAACGCGAACATCGGGGCGTCGTTGAGCGAATCCCCGGCATAGGCGATGGCGTGGCGCGCCGCGTCGATGTCCAGCCCCCGGATCGTCGGGGTCTGAAGATCCGCCAGCACCCGGCGCGCCGCCGACAGTTTGTCGTACCCCCCGAACCAGCCCAACACCCAGAGGGAGTTCACCGTCACATCCGCCCCGGCGGCGCGAAACCGGGCGATCAGGGCGGCGCGCAAGGTCGGGTCGGCGGGCACGTCGTAGGCCAGGGAGGTCAGGCGAAAGGGCTGATCGGCGGACGGAACCACGGCGGGCAACGCCGCCGCGATATCGGCGGCAACCGCAGACAGGCGGTCGGCCACGGTCGCGCGCTCCGCCGCGTCATGCCAGAACCACCGCTCGGCGTCGCCGCGCGCGGTGCGGCGCAGGAAGACACCGCCATTCTCGGCGATCACCCCGGCCACCGGCCACATCCGGGCCATCTGGTCGGCCCACCCGGCGGGGGCCGCCGTCACCGGGATCACCGGCACACCCGCCGTCTCCAGCCGCTCCAACGCCGCGTAGGTCCGCGCCGACAAACGGCCCCGGTGGGTCAAGGTGTCGTCCATGTCGGTCAAGACGCAGCGGACAGCGGCCAACGCCGCGCGCGGAGCCTCCCGCAGCGGCCTCACCGGAAGGACGCCCAGTCGATGGGCTGGTGACGGTCCAGGGAGCGGGACACCGGCGGCAACGGGTATTTCAGGCCGGTGGCGCAGTTGAACAGCACCGCGCGTTCGTCCCGGCCAACCCGCCCGTCGGCAAACGCCTGTTTGTACGCGGCGTAGGTCGCCGCCCCTTCCGGGCAGAGCAGAAAGCCTTCCTCCCGCGCCGCCTCGTCCAAGGCCGCTTGGATGGCGTCGTCGGTCACGGCGATGGCGAAACCGCCGCTCTCGCGCACCGCGCGCAGGATCAGGAAATCGCCCACCGCCTGCGGCACGCGAATGCCGGAGGCCAGCGTGTGGGCGTCCTCCCAACGCGGCGCGTGCTCCTCCCCCGCTTCCCAGGCGCGCACCATGGGCGCGCAGCCCGCCGCCTGCACCGCGACCATGCGCGGACGCTTGGCGCCGATGAAGCCGATGGCCTCCAACTCGGCGAAGGCCTTCCACATGCCGATCAGGCCGGTTCCGCCGCCGGTGGGGTAAAAGATGACGTCGGGCAGCTCCCACCCCAACTGTTCGGCCAGTTCCAGCCCCATCGTCTTCTTGCCTTCGATGCGATAGGGTTCCTTCAGGGTGGAGACGTCGAACCAACCGACCTCCGCCTTGCCCTGGCCGACGATCTTGCCGCAATCGTCGATCAGACCGTTGACCCGGTGGACCGTGGCCCCCTGCGCCTCGATCTCCGACACGTTCACCTCGGGCGTGTCGGCGGGGCAGAAGACGGTGGCGCGGATGCCGGCGCGGCTGGCGTAGGCCGCCAACGCCGCCCCGGCGTTGCCGTTGGTCGGCATGGCCAGATGCGGCAGACCGAACGCCTTGGCCATCGACACCGCCATCACCAGACCGCGCGCCTTGAACGACCCGGTCGGCAAGCGGCCCTCATCCTTCACCAGCAGCTCGCCGCCGCCCAAGCGGGCGGACAGGCGCGGCAGCGGAACCAACGGAGTCACCGCCTCCCCCAGGCTGACGATGTCCGCGACCCGCCGCACCGGCAGCAATTCGCGGTAGCGCCACAGATCCAGCGGGCGGGCGGCCAGCGCCTCCTTGGTCAACGTCCGCTTGACCCCGTCGAGGTCGTAGCGGACCAGCAGCGGCCTGCCCGCGCGGGACAGGTTGTGCACCGTGTCGGCCTCATAACGTTCGCCGGTCAGCCCGCATTCCAGATGCGTGACGAAGGTCGGGCGTTCGGTGGTGAGATTGGCGTCAAAACGAACTGCGCTCATGATGTCAGCGAACCATTCCCCAGGCGCGCACGGTGCGGGCCTCAATCCATCGGAAAACAAGATTTTCAACCAGCAGCCCGATCAGAATGACGGCGGCCAGCCCGGCGAAAACCTTGTCGGTGTAAAGCTCGTTGCGGTTCTGGAAGATGAACCAGCCCAGCCCGCCCTTGCCCGACGACACGCCGAACACCAGCTCCGCCGCGATCAACGTGCGCCAGGCGAAGGCCCACCCCACCTTCAACCCGGTCAGGATGGTGGGAAAGGCGGCGGGAATCAGCAGGGTCAGGACATAGCGCGGCCCGGTCAGGCCGTAATTGCGCCCGGCCATGCGCAGCGTCTCCGACACCGCCGTGAAACCGGCGTGGGTGTTCAGCGCCAACGGCCACAGCACGGCGTGAACCAGAACAAAGGTCAGGCTGACCGATCCCAACCCGAACCACAGCATCGCCAGCGGCAACAGCGCGATGGCGGGAAGCGGGTTGAACATGGAGGTGAGGGTGGACAGCAGATCGTCGCCGATCCGGGTGGAGACGGCGAGCGTGGTCAACGCCACCGCCAGCGCCACGGCGATGGCGTAGCCCTTCAGCAGCACCGACAGCGACACCCAGGCCATCGCCAGCAGATCGTCGCGCAACACCGCCTCCACCAGGGCCGAGGCCATGGCGGTGAAGGTCGGGAACATCAGCGGGTTGTTCTGCCACAGGGCCGCCCCCTGCCACAGCGCGGCGACCGCCGCCAACAGGACCAGACGGCGCAGCAGCGCAACGCCGATCAGCCGTTCCCACAGCGACAGCGGGCGGGCGGCGTCGCCGATCACCCCGGCGGCGGAAACGGCGCGTTCAACCTCCGGCCGGACCGGCGGGATGGCGCGGCGGGGGGAAAGGGACAGGTCGGTCATGACGCCACCCCCGCCACCGGCTGTTCCACCGCGTCGGCGAACAAAAGAGTGTGGATCCGCTGCGCCGCCGCCTGGAATTCCGGGCTGCCCGCCGACGCGCGGTCGAACGCGTGGCAGTTGATTTCCGCCTTCACCCGGCCCGGATGGGGCGACAGCACCAGGATGCGGGTGCCGACCACCAGCGCCTCTTCAATCGAATGGGTGACGAACAGCATGGTGAACCCCAGCGTGTCCCACAGTTGCAGCAGCTCGTCCTGCATCTTGCGGCGGGTCAGCGCGTCGAGCGCGGCAAAGGGTTCGTCCATCAACAGGATGTCCGGTTCCATCGCCAGGGCGCGGGCGATGGCGACGCGCTGCTTCATCCCGCCCGACAGCGTGTGCGGGTGGGCGTCGGCGAAGGCCGACAGATTGACGGTGGCGATGGCGGCCAACGCCCGCTCCTCCGCCTGCCGCCGCGTGGCCTTGCCGCTGGCCAGCAGCGGGAACATGACGTTCTGCTTGACCGTCTTCCAGGGGGGAAGCTGGTCGAACTCCTGAAACACCATCATGCGGTCGGGGCCGGGGCGCGTCACCGGCTGGCCGTTCAACCGGATGCTTCCTTCGACCGGGGGCAGGAAGCCGCCAACCGCCTTCAACAGAGAGGATTTTCCGCAACCGCTCGGCCCCAGCAGGACGTAGCGTTCTCCCTTGTAAAGCTGGAAGTCCACCCGGTGGCAGGCCGTGACCAGATGGGCGCGCGTCTTGTACTGCACGGTGACGCCCGACACGTCCAACAGGGGGGCGTGGGACGACGCCAGAGCCTCCGGCCCGACACGCGCCGCGTCGCGCAGTTCCGTGGGGCTGAGCAGGGCGTTCATCGGATCAGCTCCCCGTTTCGCCGTGCAGGTCGGGGAAGAAGACATCCTTCCACGACGCCGGTTTGTTGCGGATCGCCCCGACCTTGTGCATGAAGCTGGCGAACTGCTCGACCCGCTCCGGGGCCAGGGTGTAACGAATGTCGGGATCCTTCAGCAGCGACAGCACGAAATCCCGGTCCAAATCCCCCTTGTTCTGCGCGCGATAGGCGTCGGCGGCGGCCTCGGGATTGCGCTGGATCAGGGCCACCGCCTCGGCCAGCGCGTCGAGGAAGGCGCGGTAGGTCTTCGGATTCTGGGTGCGGAAGGACTCCTTGGCCCAGACCAGATTGGCCGTGTGCGGCCCGCCCAGCACGTCGTAGGAGCTGAACACCTTGTGGATCTTCGGATCCTTGAGCTGAAGATACTGGAACGGCGGGCTGGACAGGTGGCCGGTGATCTCCGACGCCCCCGACAGCAGCGCCGCCGTGGCGTCGGGATGCGGCAGCGACACCGTCAGCCGGTCCAGCGCGTCATGCTTGCCCGCGCCAAACGCCTGTTCGGCGGCGATTTGCAGAATGCGCGCCTGAACGCTGACCTTCACCGCCGGAAGCGCGATGCGGTCCTTGTCGGTGAAGTCCTTCAGGCTGCGCACCGCCGGATTGTTGGTGGTCAGGAAGGCGGGCAGGCTGTTCAGCGCCGCGATGGCGCGCACGTTGGCGCTGCCCTTGGTCCGGTCCCACACGGTCAGCAACGGGCCGACCCCGCCCGCCGCCAGATCGATGCTGTCCGACAGCAGCGCGTCGTTCATCGCCGCCCCGCCCGACAGTTGCGCCCATTCGACCTTGACGTCGACGCCCTGGGCCTTGCCATGCTGTTCGATCAGGTTCCGGTCGCGCAGGACCTGCAAGGGCAGATAGCCCAAGCCGAACTGCTCGGCGATGCGGATGGTCCCCTCCGCCGCTGCGGGCAGCGCCGTGGTCAGGACAAGGCAGGCCGCCCCTGCAAGCGCGGTGGCAAGGCGGTGCAGGCGCGCCGAACGGGATGCGGGCGTCGGATGGCGGTGCGGCGTCATGAAGGCGTCCCCTTCGAATTTCACGTAAAATCTTCGGCGAAACAAGCCTCCACAATGTTGGACGAATGTGTTTTTTGAGTCAATCATTGTCTATAAAAATACATTGTTATAGGTTTTGTGCCGCCCATGCCTTCCCAACGGCAGGGCAACGGAGTCAGGTCAATGCGGCGGTCTCGGCGGGGCGGCGGTCTGGGCGGAGCGGCGGGAAGCGCCAGCAACAACGCCATTAATTGTTGGACTTCACCGCCAACTCAAACGGCATTGGCCCAGAACTCCAGATTCATCAGGAATATATACCGTCAGAAATAAACAATCTTAATATGTTGTTATGGCATAAAAATTCATTTCTATGTAGACAAATCGGCAATTCCGCAGGATATGAGGATTCGCGGAGAGCGCCGCTTCGATTGATTGGGCATGCCGTCAATCGCCCCACCGACTGACACCCCGTTGCAAAACAAAAGGGCACTCCATGGAAAAGATGAACATTCAGCGGCGCAAGGCGCTTGGCGCGATCATGCTGACCGGCGCTGGCGCGGGCACCGCGCTGATCGCCGCCACGCCTGGACCGGCGGCGGCCCAGCAACCCGCCGACACCTTGCAGCAGGTTCGCAACCGTGGCGAATTGCGGATTGGGACGCCGCCGGGCGAGCCTTGGTTCTTCAAGGATCAACGGTCGGGCGAGTGGAAGGGCATCGGATGGGGCGCTGGGGTGGCCCTGGCCGAGGAGCTTGGCGTGAAGCCGGTCGCCGTCGAAACCACCTGGGGGACAGCCGTGGCGGGTCTCCAGGCTGGGCAGTTCGACGTGCTGTTCGCCATGGACGCGACGCCCCAGCGCGCGCTTGCCATCGATTTTCCCGTACAGCCGATGTTTTATTACGCCCTCGGCGTCCTGGCCCGCGACGGCTTGGCCGCGAAGAGCTGGAGCGACCTCGACAAGCCCGATGTGCGGATTGGCGTCGTGCTCGGCACCTCGCCGGACCGCGAACTGACCGGGCGGTTGACCAACGCGACGCTGGAACGCTTCCCCAACATCGACGAGGTTGGGGCCGCCTTCGTGTCTGGTCGCGTTGACGCGGTGTCGCTGCTCCATCCGGCGCTGGTCCTGCTCCGCAGCCGGGTGAAACGCGGCGCCGTGCTGCTGCCGAATCCAATCCGCGCGGCGTCCACCAGCGCCGGGGTGCGTCGTGACGTCGACAAGTCATGGCGCGATTGGGTCGGCGTCGCCATCCAGTCGCTCTATGAATCCGGTCGGATCCAGAAGATTTACGAGGAGTTTCTCGCCTTTCGCGGGATTGACCCCAAGGACGCCCCGGCGCTCGTCCGCGAGCAATGGTCCCGCACCTGACCCGTTTTCCGCCCCCGGCCCGTCCGGGGGCGGCGCGCGAACGCAGAGACGCCGCACATCATGGCCTATGTTTGGGATTTTTACGCCGTCGCCCGCAACGCCGACCTTCTTCTGGCAGGGCTTGGCCAGACGCTGTTGCTGTCGGTCTGCGGCATCGCGGTGGGCGTGGCGCTCGGCGGTCTGTTGGCGGCGATGCGCCTGTCGGGTCGGCGGCCGCTGATCTGGACGGCGCTGGCCTTCACCGAGTTTTACCGCAACACGCCGCCCCTGGTGCATTTCTTCTGGTTTTTCTATGGCCTGCCCATGGCCTTCGGGTTGACCCTGCCGCCGTTCGCCGCCGCTCTGGCGGCGTTGGCCCACGACGTCGTGTTGCAGGTGGAGGATCTGCACAAACGCTTCGGCGCGACCGAGGTGCTGCGGGGGATCGACCTTGCCGTGCGCCGGGGCGAACGCATCGCCATCCTTGGATCCAGCGGATCGGGAAAAAGCACGCTCCTGCGTTGCCTGAACGTGCTGGAAACGCCAACCAAGGGGCGGTTGATCCTGGATGGGACCATGGTGGGCGCACCAACCGCAGGCGGGGCGACCAGGTATCGGGAAGCGGAGTTGAACCGCCTGCGCGCCCGCGTCGGCATGGTGTTCCAGCACTTCAATCTGTTTCCGCACATGACGGCGCTGGGCAACGTGATGGAGGGACCGCTGTCCGTGCTTGGCCGATCCAAGGCCGAAGCCCAGGACACGGCGCTGCGCCATTTGACCCGGGTCGGTCTTGCCGACAAGGCCGACGCCCACCCGGCCCGGCTGTCCGGCGGGCAGCAGCAGCGCGTCGCCATCGCCCGCGCCCTGGCCATGGATCCCGAGATTCTGCTGTTCGACGAACCAACCTCATCCCTGGACCCGGAACTGGTGGGGGAGGTGCTGGGCGTCATCAACGACCTGTCGGCGGAGGGGCGAACCATGCTTCTGGTGACGCATGAGCTGGGTTTCGCCTATCACTTCGCCACCCGCGTCCTGTTTCTGCACGAGGGCCGCATCCTGGAGGATGGCCCGCCCGAACAGGTGTTGAAAGCCCCGCGCGAGGAGCGCACGCGGCGTTTTCTCGACCGTTTCACCGCCTTCCGTTTCTGAGTGGACCCCAATGACGCTGACCGGCAAAGGCGCGCAAACGCCCCAACACGACGACCGCAACGACACTGTGCTGATCTGGCTGAACGGTCGACTGGTGCCGCGTTCTCAGGCGACCGTCTCCATCTTTGACGCCGGTTTCGGTTTGGGAGACGGCGTTTGGGAGGGCCTTCGCTGTGTGGAGGGGCGGTTCGTCTTCCTGGACGATCATCTTGACCGGCTTGAGGCGGGCGCACGGGCCATCGCGCTGGACATCGGCCTCTCCCGCGATGGCCTGCGCGACGCGTTGCGGCAGACCATCGACGCCAACGGCATGACCGATGGCGTCCATGTGCGGTTGATGGTCACGCGCGGCGAGAAAAGCACCATCCACCAGGATCCCCGCAACGCGCTGGGCCGCCCGACCATCGCCATCGTCGCCGAACACAAACAGCCCGACCCGCAAGTGAAGCGGGACGGGCTGGTTCTGGCCACCACGCCGGTGCGGTGCAGCCCGCCCGACATGTTCGACATGCGGCTCAACTCGCACAGCCGCCTCAACCTGATCCAAGCCCTGCTGCCCGCCATCGCCGCCGGCGCGCAGGAAGCGCTGATGCTCGACCCCCACGGCTTCGTGTCGAGCTGCAACTCCACCAATCTGTTTTTCGTGTCGGGCGGAACCGTGCTGACCTCGACCGGGCGATACTGTTTCAACGGGATCACCCGGCAAAAGGTGCTGGACCTGTGCGAGGCGCACGGGATTCCGGCGCGGCAGGCCGATTTCACTCTGGCCGAGGCTTACGCCAGCGACGAGGCGTTCGTCACCGGGACCTTTGGCGGCGTCACCCCCGTTTCCCGGCTGGACGGACGGCAGATCGGCGGCGGCGGGCGGCCGGTGACGGAACGGCTCTCCACGCTCTACGACGCGCTGACGCGCGCGGCATGACCTCGCTGATCCAACGGCTGGCCGATTTCGCGGCGGGGCTGGACGTCGCCGCCATTCCCGCCGACGTCGTCGGCAAGATCCGCCTGCATCTGCTGGACGCGCTTGGGTGCGGCCTCGCCGGGGCACGGGCCGATCTGACCCAGCGCGCGCTGGCCGCCACGCGAGCGGAACACGCGGCTGGTCCCTGCCCGGCGCTCGGCGCGCGGGTGTTTCTGGCGCCGGCCGGAGCCGCCTTCGTCAACGCCACGGCGATGAACGCGTTCGACCATGATGACGGTTTCGAGGTCGATGGAAAGGGCATGGGGCATCCGGGCGCAACGCTGGTCGCCGCCGCGTTGAGCGGCGTCGCGGTCTCCCGGGCGGACGGCGGCGCGCTGTTGGCGGCGCTTGCCGCCGCTTACGAGATCAACGCCCGGATCATCCTGTCGATCCAACCCAGCCAAGAGCGGTTCCGACAGGTTTACGGCGTGTGTCAGCACCAGTCGCTGGCGGCGGCGGTCGTTTACGGTCGTCTGCTGGGGCTGGGCGGCGCGGATCTCGCCAACGCGCTTGGCTTTGCCGGAACGCTGGCGTCCGTGCCGAGCCTGCGGCGCTACAATTGGGAGCGCCGCCCTCTGGTGTCGTTCAAGGACTTCAACGGTCCAGCGGCGGAAAGCGGCGTGCGGGCCGTTCGCTACGCCATGGCTGGGCTGGTCGGCGCCGCCGACGTGCTCGACGGACCCACCGGCTTTTGGCGAATGATCGGCTCCGACCGTTTCAACCCGGACCTGCTGTGCGATGGGCTGGGGGACGTCTGGTGGACGCGGCACGCCAGTTTCAAACCCTATCCGGCCTGCCGCTGGATGCACACGGCGCTTGAATCCTTCGAGGTTCTGCGCGACGCCCATGCGCTGGCCGCTGACGAGATCGACCGGATCGAGGTTCTCACCTCAAGCGGTCTGGCGCGCGATTTCATGGACGCGGCCCCCCGCACCATGATCGACGCCCAGTTCAGCCTGCCATACGGCCTCGCCTGCCTGGCCCTGGAACTGCCGCCGCCGGAGTGGCACGCGGGCGCGACGCTGGTCGATGGCCCTCTTGCGGCGGTCGCCACTCGTGTGACGGCGACGGTGGATCCTGACATTGACCGGGCGATGAGCGGGGACGAACGCCGCCCCGCCGGGCAGGTTCGCGTGCTGGCCCGTGGCCGCTGGCACGAAGGGCCGCGATTCCAGCATCCGCGCGGGTGCCGCGAGCGTCCGATGGATGAGGCGGAGTTGGTGGCGAAGTTTCGGACCAACGCGGCGCGCGCGCTGTCCGCTCCGGCGATCGACCGCCTGCAATCCAGGATCCTCACCATCGACAGCGCGGATGACGCAAGCGGCTTCTTCCAGGATTTGGCGGAGGCGTGATTGCCGCCGCCTGACAATCCGTCGCGATGGTCCGCATCCGGCAGCCGGTGATGCCTCTCCACTTTTCCAGGGCAACTCCAGGGACAGAGCGGCGGCGGGATGCCCTCACGGAAGGGAGCCGGAACTCAAATGAGACGGAAGCGGTGGGCACCGTCGCGCTTCAATTGGGCGACCAACTCCAGCTCCCAATCGATGTAACCCTGTATGGCGGCGGCGCTGTTGTCGGTGCCTTCATAGGGGCGCTTGTAAACGTCGTCCGGCTCCGGCCCCAGCCGGTCGAGCGCCGGGCTGAGGGGCAGACCGGCGGCGACCCAACCGTCGGTGCCGCCGCGCAGCGCCAGCGGCGTCGGCCCAGCCCGCCCGTCCAGATCGGCCAGGGCGAAGCGGGCCAGAATCCCGTCGGGCGAGGTCAAAACCGGACGCGCGCCCTTGGGCAGCCGGTCGAGCGCTTGCGCCAAACGGGCGCGCACGGCGAACCACGCGCCGGGAATATGCCCGGCCTTGTAACGCGGGCTGCGCGCCAGATCGATCACCGCCGCCTCGCCATTTTCCAGCAGGCCCAGCAGGTCGCGCGGCGCGATCTCCGCCGCGTCGGGAACCGGCGGCAGGCTGGCGCGATCCGGCCCGGTCGCCAGCCCCAGGCTGGAGACGTCCCCCTCCAACACCGCGACGTCCCACCCCAATTGCGCCAACCACGAAGCCGTCATGTCGGCGCGCGGCCCGCCGCCGCCCGCCGGATCGTCGGCCAGGACCAACCGCGCGCCGCGCACAGCGACAAAATCATCGGTCGCCTGCACCAGTTGGCCCCCGGCGGCGTGGCGGAAGCCCGGCAAATGCCCGGCCTCATACTCGTCGGGCGTGCGGACGTCGAACAGATGCAGCGTCCGCCGTTCATCCCCGCGCAGCGCGTCGAGACGGCGCAAATCAATGCGCGCCACCCCGGCCCGGTCGGCGACTGCGCGCGCCGCCGCGCGCCCGCGCGCGTCGCCCCCGGCGGAGACCTCCGGGAAACGGGCGGTTCGGCCATGCTCCAGGCTCTGACCGGCCAGTGTCCAGCCGATGGTGCCGTTGCGCAGCGCGGCGACCCGGTTGGGAATTCCGGCGTTGACCAGCGATTGCGCGCCGATGATCGAGCGGGTGCGCCCGGCGCAATTCACCACCACCAGCGTGTCGGGATTCGGAGCCAGATCGAACACCCGCTTGACCAGTTCCGCCCCGGGCACGCTGACGCCGCCGGGAATCGACATCGTGCGGTATTCTTCGAACCGGCGGGCGTCGAGCACCACCAGATCGGCCTTGGCGTCAAGCAGCCGCTTCACCTCGTCCGCCGCCAGGGACGGCGTGTGACGGTGATGCTCCACCCATTCGCCGAACGCCTTGCTGGGGACGTTGACGTCGCGATACAGCTCGTACCCGGCGGCGATCCAACCCGACAAGCCGCCCTTTAGCACCGACACGTCGCTGTAACCCAACGCCCGCAACCGCCACGCCGCCGGTTCCGCCACGCCTTCGCCGTCGTCATAGACCACGATGGGCGCGCTGCGGCGCGGAATGAGATCGAACGCCAGAAGCTCGACCCGACTCAACGGCACGGACACCGCGAACAGCGGATGGCCCCGCGAATAGGGGCCTTCCTCCCGCGCGTCGAGCAGGGCGATCTCGTCGCCCTCGATCCAGGCGTGGCGGATGTCGGCGGGGGTGCGGAGGGTCAGGGTCATGCGGCGATGTCCTTTGGACGGGGGTGTCCTTTAAGCGGCCTGGGCGCTGTCGGTCGCGCGGCGGTCCCAAAGATTGGGCAGCGCCGCGTTGGCGTAACCGGAAATGAACGGTTTGGCCCGCCCGGTCAACGGCTCGAACACCGACCGGCGGATCGCGCCGATGTTGCCGCCATAGACATGGATGCTGATCGACACGGCGTTCGGCAGGGCGTTGGAAATGGAATGCACGTCGCCGACGCGCGGCGACACCGCTTCGACCCGTCCAGCCCCCAGGATCTCCGGCAGATGGGCGGCGGGTGGACCGTCGGGTTGCAGGTCATAGCGCTGTGACCGCTCCGCCCCCCGCAGCACGCCGACCAGACCCCACACCGTGTGATTGTGGATCGGCGTCGTCTGCCCCGGCCCCCAGACGAAACTGACGACGGAAAACCGTTCGAACGGGTCGCAATGCAACAGATATTGCTGATAATAGACCGGATCGGGCTGGGCGTAAGCGTCGGGCAGCCAATCATCGACCGCGATCAGCCCCCCCAACAGTTCGCCCCCGGCGGCGAGAAGACTTGGCTCATCGTCGCCGAGATTGTCGATCAGACGGGTGAAATCGCCGATGAAGCCCCGCAAACGGGACAGATTCGGCGCGGTCGTCTGGGCGGGTTGCTGCGGGAACGGCGTGGTCATGGCGAAGACTCCGGCGAGGACCGTTGAGCCGACGAACAGCGCGTCAACGGGCGTTACAGAATGGTCACGGCATCGGCCACATCCAGGCGCGGGGCGCGCGGACGGGCGGGCGGGGCGTCGGCGTGGCCCAGCGCGATCAGAATGTTGGAGCGCACGCGGCCATCGGGGAAGAATTCCGCGTCCACCTTGGCCGCGTCGAAGCCCGACATCGGCCCGGCGTCCAGCCCCAGCAAACGCGCCGCCAGGATCAGATAGCCCGCTTGGAGCGTGCCGTTGCGAAACGCCGTGGTTTCGGCCAGCGCCGGGTTGTCGACAAACAGCGCCGACGGGTCGTAATGCGGGCTGAGACGGGGCAGATGTTCGAAAAAGCGCAGATCATGGCCGACGATGGCGATGACCCCGGCGGTCAGCTTGGGCAGATTGCCCTTGGTCAAGGCCGGGCGCAGCCGCTCCTTGGCCTCCGGCGTGGTCAGGAAGACGATGCGGGCCGGGCTGCCGTTGAAGGCGGTCGGGGCCAAACGCGTCAGCTCGTAAAGCTGATGCAAAACAGCGTGGGACACCGGGCGGGCGGACCAGGATTGCGGCGTGCGCGCGTCGAGAAACAGCGGGCTGGCGGCCACCGGCAGGTCGGCAAGCTCGCCGTCAGGGATGGTGCTGTCGGGCATGATGCGGGTCTCCGTCAAAAGCGATGAGGATCAGGCAAAACCTGTCATGACCAGATCCATCAGGACCAGACATGGGCGCGACGGTCGTCCACCCGTTTGGCCTTGTGGACGGCGCGCGGCAGCGTGTCGGGGGCCAGCAACGCCACCTCGGCCCCAACCCCGGTGGCGGCCTTCACCTGACGGCGCAGCCGGTCGCGCAGGTCGGACGGGTGGCCGTTGAAGCCATGGGCGTGCTCCACCTCGATGGTCAGCCGGTCGAGATGGTCGATCCGTTCCACCACCAGCCGGTATTCGCCGGTCAGGGCGGTGTCCTGGCGCACCACCGCTTCGACGTCGCTGGGGAACAGGTTGACGCCCTTGATGATGAGCATGTCGTCCAACCGCCCATGCACCCCGGTCAACCGCAGCGAGGTGCGGCCGCAACGGCAGGGTTCGGTCGTCACCGACACGATGTCGCCGGTGCGGAAGCGGATGATCGGGCGGGCGCGTTTGCGCAGGGTGGTCAAGACCAGCTCGCCGCGTTCGCCTTCGGCCACCGGCTCGCGGGTTTCGGGGTCAAGCACCTCGACCAGGATGTGATCCTCGGCCCAGTGCAGCCCGTCCTTTTCCACGCACATCCCGGCGCAGGAGCCGAAAATGTCGGACAGCCCGTAATAATCATAGACCTCGGCCCCCCACAGCGCCTCGATCCGCGCGCGGGTTTCCGGGATGGAGCCGCCCGGCTCCCCCGCCACGAACAGGCGGCGCACCGCCAGATCGCGTTTCGGGTCGATGCCCTCCTTCTGCGCCGTTTCGCCCAGATGCCAGGCGTAGGACGGCGTCGTCCAAATCGCCGTCGCCTGAAACTGGCGCAGCACGGCCAGCAGCCGTTCCGAGGGCAGCGTCCCGGCGTGGATGCTGAGCGCCCCCAGCTTTTGCGCGCCCAACACGCAGGGGCCGCCGACGAACAGCGAGAAGTTCAGCGCGTGGGCGTAGCGGTCGGTCGGGCGCAGGCCGCTGGACCAGAATTGCCGAGCCTCGTAATCGATCCAATCGTCAAAATCCCCCGCCGTGAAGGGCGAGGCGGTCGGCGCGCCGGTCGAACCGCTGGAGGCGGAGATGTAGACGATGTCCCGTTCCGGCACGGCGACCAGATCGCCAAAGGGCGGCGCCGCCTGCTGGCGGTCGCGAATCACACCCTTGTCGAGGAAGGGAAAACGCCGCAGATCGTCCAGATTCCGCAACTGGTCGGGCGACACCCCCGCCGCGTCGAAGGCCGCCCGGTAATAGGGCGAGCCGTCATAAGCGTGCCGCAGATGATCGCGCAGCAAATCCAATTGCAACTGCCGCCACGCCGCCCGGCTTTGCGTTTCCAAACCGGGTTGCCAATAGGCGTCACTGTCCAACAGCGCCACGATGCCTGTCCCTTTTCTCGTCGGTCGTTGGTGGGTCAAAGACTGGCGGGCAACAAGGCCAGCAGGCCGACCACCAGGGTGGCAAAGCTGACCAGCATCGCCAGATCGGTCATGTCCATCTCGGCGTCGTCCAGCGTCTCGCGGGCGTTCCCCCGGTCTTGCGCCTCCTGGTCGCCACCGACCTGGGTGGCCAGCAGCAAAATCCCGTCGGGGGTCGGCATCAGGGACGCCACGGTCAACAGGTCCAGTTCGGATGA
>JAIXPD010000076.1 GCA_027486405.1 Azospirillum sp.
CGAAGGCGGGGATCCAGGCTTTCCCGTCAGAACCACTCTGCGAACTCTGGATCCC
This sequence comes from Azospirillum sp., assembly GCA_027486405.1. Lineage (GTDB taxonomy): Bacteria > Pseudomonadota > Alphaproteobacteria > Azospirillales > Azospirillaceae > Azospirillum. The sequence goes on from JAIXPD010000076.1 coordinate 56, forward strand.
CGCCTTCGCGGGGATGACGAATGTCCTAATAGAGGAATTTCAAGCCTTCACCCGATTGCCCTGGGCCACCGCGACGGCGGTGGCGCGCCCCCGTGGGCGCGGAAAAGCCTGCGTGGCGTTTGAACGCAATACGGCGCGTCACGCCCGTGACGTGCCGGTGCGGGTCAAGGCACGCCCGGCGGCGACCAGCGCGTCGTCGAGCGTGCCGTTTGGCGGTGGTGTGAACAGGCGCATCGTCGGGTACCAGGGGCGCACGCCGGTTCCCAGCGCCGTCCATTCGCCGGTTGGGCCGATGCGCCAGACCGGCACGCCCAGCGCCCCGGCCATTTCCGCCACCGACGTTCCGGCGGAGATCACCAAATCCACGGCGCTGGTCAGCGCCGCCGCCCCGTCCAGATCGGTCAGCAAATCCAGGTCCGGGCGCAGGATGCGCACGCCGAACCGGGCCTCGGCCTCGGCCAATTCGGCCTCGCACTCATCGTATTGCAGATTGACCAGACGCAGGCCGGGCCGGGTCAGGATCGGTCCCCAGCGGTCGAGCGTGGTGTAGTTCGCCGCCCGCTCCGCGTTCATGAAACGGCTGCGCCAGCACAGGCCGACGGTCAACGCGTCGGGCTGGAAGCGCGCGCGCCAGCGATCCACCGCCGCCGGATCGGCGCGCAACCAGCCCGCGCGCGCGGGAAAATCACTCAAGCGCGGGCGCAGGTGGCGCGGCAGCGATCCCGCCGCGACGTGGGCGTCGGCGTCCTGCGGATCCTCCGTCGCCGCGCGCACCTGGGCGGTGGGGAAGGAGCGGGCGAAGAGGGGAACCAGACGGGCGTCGGCCTCGATCACCACCCGCCCGGTCCGCGCGATCAGGTCGGGGTAACAGGCGCTGTGCATCAGCTCGTCGCCCACCCCCTGCTCGCGCCAGACCAACAGGGTTTTTCCCGCCGGATCGCTGCCGTCCCACGCCGGGATGCGGAATCGGCGGTCGGGCTGGGCCTGACCGGAGGCAAAACGCGCCTCCAACCCCGCCCAACCGGTCGCCAGATCGCCGCGCGCCAAAGCGGCGTAGCCCCGGTTGAAGGCGGCGAGCGTCAGCGATGGATCGGTCGCCAACGCGTGGCGAAAGGCGGCGTCGGCCTCCACCGCGCGCCCGGCGGCGTGCAGGGCGTTGCCGAGGTTGTAACGCCAGTCGGCCCGCTGCGGCGACAGGGCCAGCGCCCGCGCCCAGCCCTTCAACGCGCCGTCCAAGCGGCGTTGGCGCTGGCGCAGGTCGGCCAGACCGGCCCAGCCGGTGGGCGATCCGGGATCGAGCAGCAGCACCCGCCACCAGATCAACCCGGCGCGGTCGGTGTCGCCCGCCTGTTCCAGCGCCAAGGCCAGATTGGCCAGCGTCCGCCCATCCTCGGGCCGTGAACGCAGGGCGGCGCGCAGCGTGCCCGCCGCCTCCCCCGCCCGGTCCAGCGCCAGCAGGGCCACGCCAAGGTTGGAGAGCGCTTCCGGGTAGGCGGGGCGCAGGACCAGCGCGCGGCGCGCGGCGCGCGCGGCGTCGGCGGGCAACACCCCCGTCGCCAGCCCGTTCCAAGCCTCCGGGACCGCCGGGTCGAGCGCCAGCGCGGTGCGCAGGGCGTGGTCGTCCTCCTGCCCCGCCGCCCGGCGGGCCAACCCGAGATTGGTCCACAGCCCGGCATGGTCGGGGGCGTGGCGCAGGGCGTCGTGGGAGGCGTGCGCCGCTCCCGCCGCGTCGCCCAGCGCCAGCCGCAGCGCCCCCAGGCTGCCCAGCGCCTCCGCATCGGTCGGGGCGAGGGTGGCGGCGGCCTGCCAATCGGCGGCGGCCTCGGCCCATTGGCCCAACTCCTGGCGGGCCAGCGCGCGGCGCTTGTGGCGTTGGGCGGTCGGTTGGGCGGCGATGGCGCGGGACAACAGCGTGTCGGCGATGTCGGGCCGCCCGGCCTGCTGGCCCAGCCAGCCATAGCCCTCCAGCGCCTCCGCGTTCTCCGAGTCCAGCTCCAGTGCGAGTTGATAGGCCTTTTCGGCCTCTGGCCACGCCCCGTCTTCGTGGTGGCGGCGGGCTTCGGCCAGCGCTTGTGCCAAAGCCGGGGCGACGGTGGGGGCCGTGGTGGCGGCGGGCGGGTGGGACAGGTGGCGCAGCGCGGCGGCCATCCGCGCCAGCAGGTCCGGCAACCCCTCGCCCGGTTGCGGAGACCACAGCCGTTGGCTGGGAAACCAGGGGCGGACGCGGGTGCCGAGCGCGGTCCAGTCGCCCGCCGTGCCAAAGCGCCAGGTCGGAATCCCCAGCGCCCCGGCCATCTCGCCGACCGAACTGGCGACGGTGATGACCAGATCCAGGTTGGCGGTCAGCGCCGCCGCCGTCTCCAGATCGTTTTTCAGGTCGGCGTCGGGCCAGCGGTGCAGGCGTACGCCGTGGGCGGTTTCGGCCCGCGTGATCTCCTCCTCCCGCCCGTCATATTGCAGGGACACCAGGGTCAGGCCGGGGACGGCGAACAACGGCCGCCAGTCGGCCAGCGTGGTGTAGGCGCGCTTGCGCTCCCCCGTCACCTTTTGGCTGGTCCAGGCGAGGCCGACGCGCAGCCCCGGCCCCAGCGCCGCCAGCCGGTCGGCCCACACGGCCACCCGCGCCGGATCGGGGCGCAACCACCCGGCGCGCGGTGGAAACGCGTGCAGCGTCCGGCGCAATTGACCGGGCAGGGACCCCATGGCGATGTGACGGTCCAGATCGGTCGGGTTGGTGGTGGGCGCGCGCACCCGCAGGCCGGGCAGAGAGCGGGCGAAGAGCGGGAGCAGACGCGGATCGCATTCGACGGTCCAATCGCCGCCGAGCGCCGCCAATTCGGGCAGCAGTCCGCCGAACATCAGCTCGTCGCCCAAACCCTGCTCGCGCCAGACCAGCAGGCGCAGCCCCGCCGGATCCTCGCCCCGCCATTCCGGCACGGTGAAGGTGCGCCCCCCCTGCACCCGGCGGGAGGCAAAGCGCGCCTCGTACAGCGTCTGCCCCTCCGCCAGATCGCCGAGCGACAACCGGCGCAGCGCCAGATTCCAGCGGGCGAGCGCGGAGGCCGGATCGGCGCGCAGGGCGGCGCGGTAGAGCGCTTCGGCCTCCGCCGCCCGTCCTTGCGCCTCGCGCAGCAGGGCGGTGTTGACCAGGGTTTCGGAATCGTCAGGGGCGAGCCGCCGGGCTTCCGCCTGGGCGTCGTCGGCCTCGCCCAGCCGCCCGGATTCCTTCAGCACGACGCCAAGGCTGGTGTGGGTCAGCGGGTTGCCGGGATCGAGCCGCAGGGCGTGGCGCAAGGCCGCCTCCGCCCCGGCCAGATCGTCGGCGGCGTGCCGGGCGGTCCCGAGATTGAGCCACGCCTCCGCGTAATCGCCGCGAAGATCCAGGGCGCGGCGGTAATGGGCGATGGCGTCGTCGAGGAAGCCGCGCTCCTGCAGGGCGCTGCCCAGGCTGTTGTGCGCCTCCGGGTAGGCTTCGCGCCGGGCCAGCGCGCGGCGGTAGGCGGCCTCCGCCGCGTCCAGCCGACCCAGCGCGTGCAGGGCAAGGCCATGGTTGGCGTGATACTCGGCCACGCCGTCGCGCCGTGCCACCGCCAGCCCGATCAGGCGCGCGGCTTCGCCGTGATGGCCGCATTGGTGAGCCAGCACCCCCAGCAGATGCAGGGCATCGGGCTGGTCCGGGTCGGTGGCCAGCACCGCGCGGTAGCCCTGTTCCGCCCCCACCAGATCGCCCGCCCGATGACGGGCCAGCGCGTCGGTCAGAAGGGCGGTGGGCGGGGCGGGGGCGGTCATGGCGCGGTGAGGCTCCGGTGGGATCGGCGCATCGGCATAGCACGCTTTCGCCCCACAGCGCGCGGCCCGTCCGTGCGCGGTCCGTCAGCGCGTGGTGGCGCGGAGCGGCAGGGCGGTTTCGTATTTGATTTCCTTCAGCGCGAAGTTGGAGCGGATGCGCACCTGAAAGGGCAGGTGGAACACGAACTCCTCAAGGAAACGGTTGTAATCGGCGATCTCGCCCACCGCCACGCGCAGCAGGTAATCGGCGTCACCCGACACCGCGTAGCATTCCAGCACTTCCGCCCGTTTGCGCACCGCCTCGATGAAGATGGCGGCGGTTTCGGCCGAGTGGCGTTCCAGGGTGACATGGGCGAACACGCATTCGCCCACCGCCGCCGCCTTGGGATCGACCAGCGCGGTGTAACGGCGGATGACGCCGGTCTCCTCCAGCGAGCGCAACCGCCGCCAGCAGGAGGAGGCGGAGAGCGCGACCCGGTCGGCCAGCTCCTGCACCGTCAGGCGGGAATCCTCTTGCAGGGCGTTGAGGATTTTGACGTCGATCTCCGAAAGGGAAGAGGGCATCGGGTGAATTTTCCGTTATTCGGCTATGAAATGGAAAATCATACCAAAATGACCGGGTTTGGGCGAGAGGATTGACAGCTCTTTTCACCAACAATCCGGCATGCTGAGGACATGACGCGCCGCCACCCGCGCGGCCCCCTCACATCATCCGGAGACGCGACCATGGCCGATTTGTGGGACAACCCGATGCAAACCGACGGGTTCGAATTCATTGAATTCACCGCCCCGGACACCGAAGCCTTGGGGCGTCTGTTCGAACAGATGGGCTTCACCGCCATCGCCCGCCACCGGTCGAAGAACGTCACGCTGTACCGCCAGGGCGATGTCAACTTCATCATCAACGCCGAACAGTCGGGCTTCCCGCGCAACTTCGCCGCACTGCACGGCCCCAGCATCTGCGCCATCGCGTTCCGGGTCGGCGACGCGGCGGCGGCCTACCGCCGGGCGCTGGATCTGGGCGCGTGGGGCGTGGAAACCCGCGCCGGGGCGATGGAGCTGAACATCCCGGCGATCAAGGGCATCGGCGATTCGCTGATTTATCTGGTGGATCGCTACGGCGCGCGCGGCAACATCTATGACATTGATTTCGTGCCGCTGCCCGGCGTCGATCAGCACCCGGCCGGGGCCGGTCTGACCTACATCGACCATCTCACCCACAACGTCCACACCGGGCGGATGGAGGAGTGGGCCGATTTCTACACCCGCCTGTTCGGCTTCCGCGAGGTTCGCTATTTCGACATCGAAGGCAAGCTGACCGGTCTGCGGTCCAAGGCGATGACCAGCCCCTGCGGTAAGATCCGCATCCCGATCAACGAATCCTCCGACGACAAATCGCAGATCGTCGAATATCTGCGCGATTACAAGGGCGAGGGCATCCAGCACGTCGCCCTTGGCACCGACGACATCATCCACACGGTGGAGTTCCTGCGCGGTTTCGGCACGCCGTTCCAGGACACGTTGGACACCTATTACGATCAGGTCGACGCCCGCGTGCCCGGCCATGGCCAGGATTTGGAGCGTCTGCGCAAAAACCGCATCCTGGTCGATGGCGCGCCGACGCAGGGCCAAGGGCTGCTGTTGCAGATCTTCACCCAGACCGTCATCGGCCCGATCTTCTTCGAATTCATCCAGCGCAAGGGCAACGAAGGCTTCGGCGAGGGCAATTTCAAGGCCCTGTTCGAATCGATCGAACTCGACCAAATCCGCCGGGGCGTGCTGAAGGCCGACGCCGCCTGACACGAAGACGACTGCGCATGGTCGTCACTTCCCAGGCCGGGGCGGCAACGCCCCGGCCTTTTTTGCGCCCCGGATTGGCCGTAAAGAATGGATGATCAGAGCGCGCGGATCTGCATCTTGATCGGCCCATCCGCCCGGCCATGGACGAATTGATCGACGTAGGGGTTGCCGGACTGGTCGATGTCGCTGGCGTGGCCGGTCCAGATGATCTGGCCCTGATAGATCATGGCGATGCGGTCGGCGATCTTGCGGGCGGACGCCATGTCGTGGGTGATGGTGACGGCGGTCGCCCCCAGATCCTTCACGCACTGCACGATCAGCTCGTTGATGACGTCGGCCATGATCGGGTCCAGCCCGGTGGTCGGCTCGTCAAAAAAGATGATCTCCGGCTCGTCGGCGATGGCGCGGGCCAGACCGACGCGCTTCTGCATGCCGCCCGACAGCTCCGACGGCGACAGCTCCCCCACATCCGGGGTCAGGCCGACGGCCCCCAGCTTGGCGATGGCGATCTCCTTGGCCTGGGCGCGGGGCATGTGCTCCCCCTGCATCAGGCCGAAGGCGACGTTTTCCCACACGGTCAGGCTGTCGAACAGGGCGGCCCCCTGAAACAGCATGCCGAACTTGTGCAGCATCCTTTCCCGCTCGCGCGGGCGCAGCGACGTGGTTTCCTGGCCGTCCACGCGGATGGAGCCGGAATCGGGCTGCAACAGACCCAGGATGCATTTCAGCATCACCGATTTGCCGGTGCCCGACCCGCCGATGACGACCAGCGATTCGCCCTTGCCGACCTGAAGGTCGATGCCGTTCAGCACCTTTTTCGGGCCGAAACGCTTGGTGACGCCGGACAGGGCGATTTTCGGGGTGGCGGTGGACAGCATGGTCGGTGCGCTCACTTCGTCGAGAAGAACATGCCGGTGATGAGGTAGTTCCACACCAGGATCATGATGGAGGCCGAGACCACCGCGTTGGTGGTTGCCGCCCCCACGCCCTGGGCACCGCCCTTGGAGTGGTAGCCGTGGTAACAGCCCATCAGCGCGATCAGGAAGCCGAAGACCGCCGCCTTGACCAGACCGGAAATCACGTCCAGCGGTTGCAGGAATTCCCAGGTGCGGCCGATGTAGCTGCTGGCGTTGAAATCCAACCGGTAGACGCCAACCAGGAAGCCGCCGAACACGCCGATGATGTCGGCCACCACCACCAGAATCGGCAGCATGGTCAAGCCGGCCAGCAGGCGCGGGGCAACCAGATACTTCATCGGGTTGGTGGACAGGGTGGACAGAGCGTCGATCTGTTCGGTGACGCGCATGGTCCCGATTTCCGCCGCCATCGCGGCACCGATGCGCCCGGCCACCATCAGACCGGCCAGCACCGGCCCCAGTTCGCGCGTGATCGACAGCACCACCACGGTGGCGATCGCCCCCTCCGCCTGGAAGCGGGAGAAGCCGCTGTAGCTTTGCAGCGCCAGCACCATGCCGGTGAACAGCGCCGTCAACCCCACCACCGGCAGCGAGTAATAGCCGATGTCGATCATCTGGCGCAGAATCTGGCGCGGGTAGAACGGCGGACGCACGCAGTGCGACACGGCCGAACCCGTGAACAAGGCCAAACGCCCGGTCGCTTCAAGAAAGACCAGGAACGCCCGGCCGGTCGCGGCGAGGAAACCCATCAGTCGGCCCGTGTCATAGTGGTGGGGATCAGGAAGGCGGCGGTGGTGTGTGTCACGGAGCCGACCCGGCGTCGCGGTAAACCCGGTGGTAGCGCGGGCCGAGCGAGGTCAACACCTCATAACCGATGGTCCCGGCCTCCGCCGCCACGGTGTCCACCGGGCGGCTGGGGCCGATCAGTTCCAGCAGCCCGCCGGGTTGGATGGCGTGGTCGGGCAGGCCGGTGACGTCCACGGTGATGAGATCCATCGACACCCGCCCGACGATGGGGGCGGCGATGCCATCGGCGTAGACATGGCCGCGCCCGCTCAGCGCGCGCAGATAGCCGTCGGCGTAGCCGACACCGATGGTGGCGATGGTCGTCGGTCCGTCCACCCGGTGGGCGGCGGAATAGCCGACGGTCATCGGCGCGTCGATGCGGCGGACCTGAAGGATCCGGGCGTCCAGCCGGATGACGCCCTGCATCGGGTTGGCGGTGTGCGGCGTCGGGTTGACGCCGTAGAGCGCGCAGCCGGGGCGGGCGAGGTCGAAATGGAAGGACGGCCCGTGAAAGATGCCCGACGAGTTGGTAAAGCTGGCCGGGGCGGCGGGCAGGCGGGCCAGCGCGGTGCGGAACCGCCCCAACTGCTGGGCCGACATCGGCGACTCGACATCGTCGGCGCAGGCCAGATGCGTCATCCAGTATTTCAGGTCGATGCCGTCCAGCCATTCCGGGTGATCGGCCAGCGCGTCCAACTCGTCCGGGCCAAGGCCCAACCGGTTCATGCCGGTGTCGAGATGGATGGCGGCGGGCAGCGCCCGGCCCTGCGCCTTGGCGAAGGCCCGCCAGGCGGCGATTTCGCCCAGATGGTTCAACACCGGCCAGACGCCGCTGTCCAGAAAGGCCGACTCGCTGCCCGGCGGCAGGCCGCCCAGCGACAGCACGCGCACGTCGGGGGCGACGGCGCGGACGGCCAACGCCTCCTCGAACTGGGCGACGAAGAAGGTCCGGCACCCGGCGGCGCGCAGGGCGGGGACGGCGTGGGCCACCCCCAGGCCATAGGCGTCGGCCTTGACCACGGCGGAGCATTCCGCCGGGGCCACACGGTCGCGAAGCTGGGTCCAGTTGGCGACCAGCGCGCCAAGGTCCACGGTGAGGATGGCGGCAGCGCGCCGGAGGAGATCAGTCATCGTCCTGATTGCGTTGGTCGAGGTCGCCGAACTTGGTGAACTGGCCGTCGAAGTAGAGACGGACGGTTCCGATCGGACCATGGCGCTGTTTGGCGATGATGACCTCGGCGGTGTTGTGCACCTCGCCAAGCCGTTGCTGCCAGCGCTGATACCGGTCGTTGAACTTGTCGTCGCTCTCGTCGGGCCGCCGGGAGGGTTCGGCGCGCTCAAGATAATACTGTTCGCGGAAAACGAACATCACAACGTCGGCGTCCTGCTCGATGGAGCCGGATTCGCGCAGGTCGGCCAGTTGGGGGCGCTTGTCCTCGCGCAGTTCCACCGCGCGGCTCAACTGCGACAGGGCGATGACGGGAACCTCAAGCTCCTTGGCGATGGCCTTCAGGCCGCGTGTGATTTCGGAAATCTCCTGCACGCGGTTTTCGCTGCCGCGCGAGGAGGAGCCGCGCAGAAGCTGGAGGTAATCGACCACCACCATGTTCAGGCCGGAGGTCCGTTTCAACCGGCGGCAGCGGGTGCGCACGGCCGACACCGACAGGGCGGGCGTGTCGTCCACATAGAAGGGGCAGCGGGCCAAATCCTGGCTGGCCTGGACGAATTTCGGAAAGTCGCTGTCGCGGATTTCACCGCGCCGGATCTTGTCGCCGGGAACCTCGACCACTTCGGCCAAAATACGGGTGGCGAGCTGTTCGGCGGACATTTCCAGCGAGAAGAAGCCGACGACCCCGCCCTCCTGCCCGCCGGAGCGCATGTGGGCGCGGGCGGCGTTGAAGGCGATGTTGGTGGCCAGCGCGGTTTTGCCCATCGACGGGCGTCCGGCCAGAATGACCAGATCGGACGGGTGCAGGCCGCCCAGCTTGCGGTCGATGTCGATCAGGCCGGTGGTCACGCCGGTGACGTGGCTGGAGCGGCGGAAGGCCACCTCCGCCGTGGCGATGGCGTGCTTGACCGACTCGCCGAAGGCGACGAAACCGCCCTGCACATCGCCGGTCGAGGCCAGATCGAACAGTTGCTTTTCCGCCTCGCCGATCTGGTCGAGCGCGGTGACGTCGAGGTCGTGGCGGTACGCCTCGTTCACCATGTCGGTGCCGACCTCGATCAACTGGCGGCGGATGAACAGATCGTGGATGGTCTTGCCGTAATCCCCGGCGTTGACCACGGTGACGACGTTGGCCGCCAATTCGGCCAGATAGGCGCTACCGCCCTCCACCGCCAGATCGGCGTCGTTGTCGAACAGGGCCTTCAGCGTCACCGGGTTGGCGATCTGGCCCCGGTCGATCATCTTGGTGATCGCGGCGAAGATGCGCTGGTGCACCGGGTCGTAGAAATGTTCGGCGCGCAGGAACTCGCCAACCTTTTCATAGGCCTTGTTGTTGACCAGGATCGCGCCCAGCAGCGCCTGTTCCGCCTCCTCGTTGTTGGGGGGGGTGCGGTACTCGGGCGCGGACTTGGCCGGGCCGACGGACGGGCGGGGGTCGAACAGGGAAGAGGTCTGGCTGGTCATCGCATCAGTGTAGCAGTCAACGGAACGGGAACGCGCGGGCAGGGCGCGGCGGGCTTTGGAAAACCTGTGGATAAAAATTATCCACAGGTTGTGAAGATTGGGGATAACCGATCCGGAAGCCCAACGCCACCGTGGTCACTCACAGGTGGCAACTCACAGGTGGTCACTCACAGGTGGCGGCTGCGGTCGGGGTGGCTGGGGGCGGGGGCGTCCTCCAGCGCGGTGAACACAGTGTCGATCTGGTCGGCCACCCGGTAGAGGCGGCTGCGGTCCACCCGCGTGAATCCCTGCGCCACCATGTGGTCGATCAGCCCCAGCAGGGGCCGCCAATAGCCATCGACGTCGGCGATGACGATGGGCTTGTCGTGCAGGCGCAACTGCTTCCAGGTCAGCACCTCGAACGCCTCGTCCAGCGTGCCCAGCCCGCCGGGCAGGATGACGAAGGCGTCGGCGCGCTCCACCATCATCCGCTTGCGCGTGTGCATGCTGTCCACGACGTGCAGTTCGGTCAGGCCGGTGTGCTCCACCTCCATGGATTGGATGTGGTCGGGGATGATGCCGACGACCTCGCCCCCCGCCGCGATCGCGGCGTCGGCGACGATGCCCATCAGGCCAACGCGCCCGCCGCCATAGACCAGGCGGATGCCACGCTGCGCCAACCCTTCGCCCAGCGCGTGGGCGGCGTCCTTGTGGACATCGGCAACCTGGGCGGAGGCCCCGCAGTAAACGCAGACGGAGGACAGGGACGTCATCGCAACACACCTTTCGCAACACGGACCGCCCGGCTGTTTCGCGCGTGCGAAACCGGGCCGTTCATTTTCTTTGTTGGACCGACGGAATATTGGGCCGTCCCCCGGCGTCATCACCTGGGACCAGCCCCAATCGGGCCATGGTATCACCGGGAGGGACCACATGAACAACCGCGTCGTCAACGCCCTTGCTGCCGCTTCGCTCTCCGCCCTGCTCGTCGCCGGTTTCGGCGGCATGGCCGGGGCCGCCGATCCGGCGGACATGGTGAAGGAACGCCAGCAGACCATGAAGAAGTTCGGCGGCGGCATGGGGGCCGTCGCCAAGTTCGTGAAGAACGAGGGCGGCACGCTGGAGGACGCGGCCAAGGGGGCCGAGGCGGTGCTCGCCGTGTCCAAGATGGACGCGAAGGCGGTGTTCCCCACCGGGACCGCCGTGGGCGTGGGCGACAGCGCGGCCAAGCCGGAGCTGTGGCAGAACTGGGCCGTGGCGGACGAGAAGTGGAAGGCGATGCAGCCGGCGGCGATGAAGCTGGCCGAAGCGATCAAGGGCGGCGACCGCGCGCAGATCGGGCAGGCGTTGGGGGCGACCTCCAAGACCTGCGGCGGCTGCCACGAAGATTTCCGCGTCAAGAAGCCGTAACCGGTCATGCGGCGTCGGGCCTTGTCCCTGACGGCGTTGGCGTTGCCGCTGGCCCTGCCGTTCGTCCTGGTGACGGGCGGCGGGGCGCTGGCGGCGGACGCCGACGCGGTCGCCCGTGGCGGCTACATCTTCCAGGCGGCGGGCTGTCTGGGCTGCCACACCAATGAAAAGGCGGGTGGCGCGCCATTGACCGGCGGTCGGGCGCTGGCGACGCCGTTCGGCACCTTTTACACCCCCAACATCACCCCCGATCCGGTCCATGGAATCGGGCGCTGGAGCGACGCCGATTTCCTCCGTGCGTTTCGCGAGGGCGTGCGGCCCGATGGCGCGGCGCTGTTCCCGGCCTTTCCCTACGCCAGCTACACGCGGATGACCGACCGCGATCTGCTGGATCTGAAGGCCTATCTTTTTGCGCAGGCACCGCAGCCGGTTGCCAACCGCCCGCACGACCTGTCGCCGCCCTTCTCCTGGCGCTTCCTCGTTCCGGGCTGGCAACTCCTGTACATGACGGCGGGGCCGGTTCCCGACGACCCGTCCAAACCGGCGGCGTGGAACCGGGGCCGGTATCTGGTGGACGCGCTCGGCCATTGCGGCGAATGCCACACCCCGCGCTCCCTGTTGGGCGGGCTGGACCAGAGCCGCTATCTGGCCGGAACCCCCGACGGGCCGGACGGTGACAAGGTGCCGAACATCACCCCCCATCCGGTCAAGGGGCTGGGCAAATGGTCCGACAGCGATCTGGCCATGCTGCTGGAACTGGGGTTGAAGCCGGACGGCGACGTCGCGGGCGGCGGCATGGGCGAGGTGGTGCGCAACACGACCTCCAAACTGACGGCGGCGGACCGGGCGGCCATCGTCACCTATCTGCGCGGGGTGCCGCCGAAGGAGTAGGGAGCGTTTGCCGCGTGGCCCTGCGCAAAAATGCCACTCGTGCGGCGTGTGGGCGGCGGGTTATGGTCCGCTGATCGCAGCGTCGGGTCCGCAAAGGGGGCGGCGCTGCACCGGATGAATTGGGAGAGTGTGCGATGACGCGTTTGGTCTCTGTGGCGGCGGCCCTGCTGCTGATGGGTGCGGGTGTGGCGTCGGCGCATGGGTACAAGGCCGGGACGGTCGAAATCGACCATCCGTGGTCGCGGGCGACCGCCCCGTCGGCGGCCAACGGGGCGGCCTATTTCGTGTTGAACAACACCGGCAAGGAGGATGACCGCCTGCTGTCGGCCTCCACCCCGGTCGCGGAAAAGGCCGAACTGCACACGCATCTGATGGACAACGGCGTCATGAAGATGCGCCCGGTCAACGCCATCGAGGTGACGCCCGGTTCGCCGACCGCGTTGGCCCCCGGTGGCCTGCACGTCATGCTGCTGGGGCTGAAGCAACCCTTGGCCAAGGGCAAGAGCTTTCCCCTGACGCTGGTGTTTGAAAAGGCCGGGCCGGTCGTAGTCCAGGTCGATGTTCAGGGGGCGGGCGAAACCACGCCCAGCCATGGCGGTGCGGGGCACGGCGCTTCGGGCCACCAGAACCACAAGCAGTAAGCCGCAAGGGGCTGCACCCAACCCGCAAGGGGCCTGTGCTTTTCAAGCGCCGCGCCGGGGACCGCATCCCCGCGCGGCGTTTGCGTCTTCAGCGATCGACACCACGCCGTTGCGGCGCGCCGAAGCGCGGGGCGAGAAGCGCGCCAACCACGGCGGTCAGCACCGGGATCGCCAGGAACAAGGCCCCATGCGGGCGCTGGTCCGGGCTGTGCAACAGCGTGCGCAGGCTGCCGACGTCAAAGGCCAGCAGCAGGGCCACCAACAGACCGCCGACGAATCCCCCCACCGCCAAACCGGGCAGCAGGCGGCAGAACAAGGCCCAGCCGGGCGGCGGGCGCGACACCGGCCCCATCGGATCGTTCGGGCTGGCCGTCCTCGGGTCGCGGTGATCGGGGTCGTGCATGACGGGCGGCGGTTGTGGTGGCTGGGGTCGGGCCGAAGGACATAGTCCAACCCGCCGCATCCGCGCCATGCCTTTGATGCAACACAACAGATTTCGCGCAGGACCTGCGGCGCAAAGGTCACGCTGCTGTGTGCAAAACCAGCGTCACACCGCTGGCCATCGCCCGGTGTGGTCAAGCGCGGGGGAGGGCAACACCGCGTCGTCCCAACGCAGGGGCAGCAGGCCGGGCAGCCACAGCCCTTCGGACAGGCGCAGGCGCAGCAGCCGTTCGGCCCCGGCGAAGGCGGCAAGGTCGGCCCCCTCCCACAGCACCTCGGCGGAGCCGGTCAACGACAGCAGATCGCCGGTGGCGACGTCGATCACCAGCAAACCGGCCCAGGGGTGCAGCGCCAGATTGCCGAAGCTGCGGAAGTGAAGGTTTCCGGCGAAGTCGGGCAGGGTCAACACGCTGGTCCCATCCTCCTCCGTCACCCGGATGAATCCGGGCCGCCCGCCCCGGTGCGACACGTCCACCCCGCTGCGCGGGTCATGGCCGACGGCGTTCGGCGCGGCGGTGGCGAGAAAGACGGTGTCGGCGGCGCGGAGCAGCGCGGCGGCGTGGTCGGGCAGGCGCGCGCCGAAGGGAACCGGCTCCGCTGGCGGGGCGGACGGCGGCACGGCGCGGTGCTGGCGGATTTGGATGTATTTCGGGCAGTTGCCAAAGCTCTCATCCACCGACAGGGCGAACCCCACCCCCGGCTCCACCGCCGTCACCGTGGCGTTCAGCCGGTTGCGGCGGCGGGTTTCCAACTCGATCCCCAGCAGCCCCAGCGGCGCGCCGGGGCGCAGATGGGCGGCCAGCGGGGTGCCGGGCAGGGGCGACGCGTTCACCGTCAACCGGCGCGGGTCGGGGGAATGCAGAAAGCCCGGCGGCCCGCAGAGCGGGGAGGCCCAGGGCCGCCCCGCCGCGTCCACGCTGCCGACCAGCATCAGCGGCAGTTTGGCGAAAAAGTCGCGGTGCTGGTCGGGCATGTGGTCGCGGATCACCTTCGGCCCGATGCGCTCCATCGCCTCGCGCACGCCGACGCGCTCGTGAAGCTGGATTTCCCCGGCGTGAAAGGTCGGGGCAACGGGGGATGGAACGGCATCGGGGTTGGTCATGATCGGTGCTCCGGTGGGATGCCTTGTGGGGGTGCGCGCGGGATCAGGCGGCCAAGCCGACCTTGGTGACGGTCATCGGCACGAAGCCGTCCAGCGCCTCCACCCGGCGCAGCCAGGCGGTGATGGCCGGGCGGGAGGCCAGCGGCACGTCGCCTTCTTCGGCGTGGGCGATGTAGGAGTAGAGGGCGATGTCGGCGATGGTTGGCCCGTCGGCGGCGACGAAATCCCGACCGGTCAAATGGCGATCCAGCACGGTGAACAGCCCGTCGGCGATGGACTTGGCGCGCTCATGGTCCAGGGGCGCGCGGAAGACGTTGACCAAACGCGCCGCCGCCGGGCCGTTGGCGACCGGACCGGCGGCCACCGACAGCCATTGCTGCACCCGCGCCTGTCCCACCGCGTCCTGCGGCAGCCAGCGGTTGGCCGGGTCGTAGGTCCGCGCCAGATAGACGAGGATGGCGTTGCTGTCGAACAGGGCGAGCGGGCCATCCTCCAGCACCGGGATTTGCCCGAAGGGGCTGAGGGCCAGAAACTCCGGGGCCTTGTGGGCGCGGGCGGCGAGATCGACCTCCACCAACTCGTGCGGCAGCCCCAGCAGCGACAGGAACAGTTGCACGCGATGGGCGTGGCCGGAGAGCGGATGACGGTGCAGGCGGATGGTCATGGCGTGATCCTTGATCGGTGTGTGCGGTGACTGATCTGGGATGGGGCCGTCATAGGCGCGCCATCCGGTGTTCACCACCCTTACCCCCAATCATCCGATTGGAAGAATGGCCGGAGATCAAAAGTCACTCTTCCGAAAACCGGAACAATGATCGTTGCGAGAGAAAGCCGCCCGGCCTTCCAGGGCAATCGCTTGAAGCACCGTGCACCCGGTCAAAACAAGAATGGACACGAATTTCACGGATTTTTTCACGGATTTCGCGGAAGGCACCCCAGAGCTGCCCTGCTTGCGATCTTGCGACAAACCTCATGGCGGCGTGCAGGAGGCCATTGGAGGCGAAAATCCGTGCAATCCTTCCTTTTGTCCGTGAAATCCGCGTCCATTCTTGTTTGCGTGACGATGAGCGTTCGTTCAAGCGATTGCCCTGACCGGCCTTCCCGCCGTTTGTCGGAATTGCCCGGATCGTGCTACGTCACATCTGAATTGGGGCAGCGGTCTTTTTGAAGCCAACCGCCGGAAGAGGGACAGGGACGGATGGGCGTCGAGGCGAAACGGAAAACGGCTCAACCCGTCGCCAAACCAAGGGCGCGGCGGTCGCGCGGCGGTGGTGGGCTGTTCCGCAAGCTGTCGGTGATCCTGCTGACCGGCGTTGGGCTGTATGGCTTGTGGCTGGCCGCGTCGTCGGAGCCGGGCCGTTCGCCGACCCCGCCGCCGCCGCTGAAACAGGCGACACCGTTGCCCGCCGCCCCGCCGCCGCCCGCGCCGGTGACGACGCCGCGTTTTGATGTGGTGCGGGTGTCGCCCGACGGCGATGCGGTGTTGGCGGGGCGCGCGGCCCCCGGTTCGACCGTGGTGGTGCGCGATGGCGACGCCCCGGTCGGCTCGGTCACGGCGGACAAGCGGGGCGAATGGGTGATGCTGCCGCCCAAGCCCTTGCCTCCCGGCCCCCGCGAATTGGGGGTGAGCGAACTGCGTCCCGGTGCCAGCGATCCCGTGCTGTCCGACAAGGTGGTGGTGGTGATGGTCCCCGATCCGCCGATCGGGCGATCGACCGCCGTTCCACCGCCCCCGCCACCACCACAGCCAGCGGGTGCGGCCCCCGTCGAATCCGTTGCGGTTCCGCCGCCAACGCTTCCCCAACCGCCCGCCATTCCCCTGGCCGTGGCGGTCCCGCGCGCCGGGTTGAGCGAAGGGAGCGGGGGCAGCGCCCTGTTGCAGGCACCGCAGACCCCGGCGGGAAAAACACCGGACAAACCCACGGACGCACCGGCCCCGCCCGGTGGGGTGACGGTGGAAACCATGGATTACGACCCGGTCGGCCGGGTGGCGCTGGGCGGACGGGCGGCCCCCCACAGCGACGTGCAACTGTACCTCGACAACATCCTGGTTGGCCGTGCTCACACCGACCCGGACGGCCATTGGCGGTTGACCCCGGAAAAGCTGATCGATCCCGGCGTCTATACCCTGCGCGCCGACGAGGTGAACGACACCGGCAAGGTGGTGGCGCGGGCCGAATTGCCGGTGCAGGTGTCCACCCTGCCCGCCGACATGACCGATGGGCGCAACGTGGTGGTGCAGCCGGGGAACAGCCTGTGGCGGCTGGCCCGCCGCACGCTGGGCGACGGGATGCTCTACACCACCATCTACGCCGCCAACCGTGACCAGATCCGCAACCCGGACCTGATTTATCCCGGCCAGATCTTCACCGTTCCGCCCGCTCCGCCGTCCAGCAACTGATCGGCGGGGCCGGTCGGGCCATCAGGTCTTGGCGGGGCGGAAGGCGCGGCACACCGTCGGATCGGTGTCGATGCGCCCGGCCCCGATCAAATCCAGGCAATAGGGGATGGCCGGGAAGACCGCCATCAGGCAATCGTCGATGGCCGACGGCTTGCCGGGCAGGTTGACGATCAGGCAGGAGCCGCGAATCCCCGCCGTCTGGCGCGACAGGATGGCGGTCGGGACCACCTCCAGGCTGACCTTGCGCATCAGCTCGCCGAAGCCGGGCATCATCTTGCCGCACACCTGTTCGGTCGCCTCCGGCGTCACATCGCGGGGGGCCGGGCCGGTGCCGCCGGTGGTGACGATCAGGCCGCAACCGGCGTCATCCGCCAACTCGGCCAGCGTCGCCGCGATGCCGTCGCGGTCGTCGGGGATCACGCGCGTCTCAGCCACCCAGGGGGAGGCGATGAAGCGGGTCAGCGTGGCGAGGATGGCGGGACCGCCCTTGTCCTCGTACACGCCTTGGCTGGCGCGGTCGGAGACGGTGACGACACCAATGCGGACGGGGCCGACACGGACAGGGCCTTTTCGAACGGGATGGGTTGTGGTGGACATGGGAGCACCCGGAGTGAGCGACATGGTTGGGCGCACCATAACCACGGACACGTCCGCGTCGCTTGACCGGCATCAAGCCTGGACAATCGGGTGAAGGCTTAAAATTCCTCTATTAGGACATTGGTCATGCCTGCGAAGGCGGGGATCCAGAGTTCGCAGAGTGGCTCTGACGGGAAAGCCTGGATCCCCGCCTTCGCGGGGATGACGGTAAATTCTTCGTATAGGTTTATATACCTTCAAACGATTGCCCTGGGCATCAAGCCTGGGCGAATTGCCGCGCTCCCTTGTGTCAAATCCATTCCGCTTTCGGACGAACCGCACTAAAGTCCCGGCCACTGGGACCGGCGGCGGGTGGCCGTTTGGTCCGATCCGCGATCATGGGTGGGTTGTTTCCGGGATGCTGTCGCAAAAAGCCAAATACGCCCTGCGGGCGCTCATCATGCTGGCCGAACAGGGCAACGGCGACGATCTGATCCTGATCGCCGACATCGCCGAACGCGAGAACATCCCGCGCAAATTCCTGGAAGCCATCCTGGTGGAATTGCGCAAACATGGGCTGCTGTTCGCCAAGCGCGGCAAGAGCGGCGGCTACCGTCTGGCCCGTCCGCCCGCCGACATCACCTTTGGCGAGGTCATCCGCCTGATCGACGGCCATCTGGCCCCGCTGCCCTGCGCCAGCAAATTTTCCTTCAAGCCGTGCGAGGATTGCGGCGATCCAAACGCCTGTTCGGTGCGCTGGCTGATGACCCAGGTGCGCGACGCCACCGCCGGGGTGTTGGACAATCACAGCCTCGCCGACGCGCTGCGCCACCGGCTGTCCACCGGCGCGATGGCAATGAATTTCGATATTTGAATTTTGAATGAGGGGCCGCGCACCGGGGCGGACCAACGCCGCCCCGGTGCGAACGGTCACAGCGCCAGATCGGCCGGAATGTCCATTGGCAGGCCGACGTAGTTTTCGGCCAGCGCGGTCATCGCCGCGCGCGAGTGGACGACGTAATCCAGATCGGCCATGTGGACGCGCTGTTCGAACGAGCTTTCGTTCGGGTTCAAGTGCATCATCGTCGTCATGTACCAGGAGAAGCGCTCCGCCCGCCAAATGCGGCGCAGACAGCGGGCGCTGTAGCCGTTCAACCCGTCCTCGTCGCCCCGGCGCAGGAATGCGGTCAACGCCTGGGCCAGCACCAGCACGTCGGCCACCGCCAGATTCAGGCCCTTGGCCCCCGTTGGCGGCACGATGTGGGCGGCGTCGCCCGCCAGGAACAGGCGGCCATGGCGCATGGTTTCGCAGACGAAGCTGCGCATCGCGATGATGCCCTTTTGGAACACCGGCCCCTCGATCAGCGACCAGCCGCTGTTGTCTTCCAACCGGGTGTGCAGTTCCGACCAGATGCGGGCGTCGGGCCAGTTGGCGATGTCGTCCTTGGGGTCGACCTGGATGTAGAGGCGCTGCACATCGGGTGAGCGGGTGCTGAGCAGGGAGAAGCCGCGCTCGTGGCTGGCGTAGATCAGCTCGTGGTGGGACGGCGGGGCGGAGGCGAGAATGCCCAACCAGCCAAAAGGATAGACGATCTGATGTTCCTGCCGGACGGCGGCGGGGATCGCCTGGCGGCTGGGGCCGTGGAAGCCGTCGCACCCGGCGATGACATCGCAGGCGATCTCCTCCACCGGCCCGTCGGCGCTGCGGCGGAAGGTGATGCGGGGGCTGTCGCCGTCGATGCCGTGGAGATGGACGTCGGACACACCGAACAGAATCTCGCCACCATCTTCCAACCGGGCGGCGATCAGGTCGCGAATGACCTCATGCTGGGCGTAAACGGTGACGCGCTTGCCGTCGGTCAGGTCGGCCATGTCGATGTGATGGCTTTCGCCGTGAAAGCGCAGGGTGATGCCGGAATGGAAATGGCCTTCCCGCATCATGCGCTCGCCCAGGCCCATCCGGTTCATCAGATCGACGACCCATTGCTCCAGCACCCCGGCGCGGATCGTTCCCTCCACATCGGCGCGGCTGCGGCTTTCCAGGATGATGGAATCGATGCCCTGGCGGTGCAGCAGATGGGCCAGGAACAATCCGGCGGGACCGGCCCCGATGATGCCGACCGGCTTGCGGGTGATGCGGGTCATGTCTCTCAAACCTTCTGTCTGGGATCGCCGGTTCGGTGGGGCCGACCGGGGATTCGGGCGATTGGTCGCTGGATTGATGGCAATGATGAATGACAATCATGAGCGCCAATCATTGAGAGATGATGCTACCCGCAGGCGGCCCGGACCGGACATAGACGAAGCGGCGAAACTCTTGTACTTTTCATTGGTCCACACCGCCTGAGCCATCATGACCAGTCAGAGCGAACCCATTCCACGCTATTGGCTCTACGGCGAACCTCCGGCGGTTCCCGAGCTGCGCTTTGTCCATGTCGAAACCATCCCGGACCGGATGCGCTTGCACAATTGGGAGGTTCAGCCCCACCGCCACGACGGGCTGAGCCATGTGTTGCTGGTGACGCGCGGCGGCGGTCGGCTGACGGTGGACGCGGAGGAGTGGCGGTTCCGCGCCCCGGCCCTGATCGGGGTTCCGGCCCAGGTGGTCCACGGCTTCCGCTTCGATCCCGGCACCGACGGGGCGGTGCTGACCATGTCGGAGGGGTTTCTCGCCAACGTGCTGGCCGCGCTGCCGGACGCGGAGCCGCGCGCGGCGCTGGCCTTGCCCTTTGCCCGCGACCTTGCCGCCGACGCCCCGGAAACCACCGACCTGACCGCTGCCTTCACCGCCATCGCCGCCGAATTCCACGCCCATCATCTGGGCCGCGCCACCGCCATCGCCGCACAGGTGATGCTGACCTTGGTGGCGTTGTCGCGGCTGGTGGCCGGGCAGGGCAGGGCGGAACAGGGGCAATCGCCCGACATCCGTTTGCTGGCCCGGTTGCGCGCGATGATCGATGCGCGTTTTCGCGATCATTGGCCGGTGGACCGTTACGCCGAGGCGCTGGGCGTGACCACCGGGCGGTTGAACGCGGTCTGCCGCCGCGTCAGCGGGCGATCCACGCTGCAACTGATCCACGCTCGCCTGATGTTGGAGGCCCAACGCTCCCTGATCTACACCGGGCTTGGCATGGCGGAGATCGGCTACGCCCTGGGGTTTGAGGATCCGGCCTATTTCTCGCGCTTCTTCACCCAGCGGGAGGGCCGCTCTCCGCAGGCCTTCCGCCGCGCTCATCGGGAGAGTGGGCGGGAGAGCGGGCGGGAGGACGGCAAGGAGGATGGGCGCGCGGATGGGGGCCATGCACCCATCGGGGATGACCCGGACCGCATAGCCCTTGACCGGGGCAGGCCCCCTCCCCAAAGTGGGTCGGTTGGATTTTAACGATTGGCTGGGAAAGACGAACGGATGGACACCCTCGGCCTTGCGGTGCGCGATCCCGCGCCGGTTGGACAGGATCTGTGGCGGACCCTGTGCGCCGACGCCACCCGTGTGGCGGCGGAAGAAAAGACGCTGCGTGTGTTCCTCAACGAATCCGTTTTGTCCCACGATTGTTTCGGCTCGGCGCTGGCCGCGCTGCTGGTGCGCAAGCTGGCCGACCGGGTGATGCCGCCCGACCGGCTGGCCGTGACCGTCCAGGCCGCCTTTGATTCCGAAGCCGGAATCGTCGAGGCCGCCGCCGCCGATCTGGCCGCCATCCTGGCGCGCGATCCCGCCGCCGACAGTTGCCTGACGCCCTTTCTCTATTTCAAGGGCTACCACGCCCTGCAATGGCACCGGGTGGCGCATTGGCTGTGGAAGCAGGACCGCCACAACCTCGCCCATTTCCTGCAAAGCCGGGTGTCGGAAACCTTTGCGGTGGACATCCACCCGGCGGTTCCGGTCGGGCGCGGTGTGTTCATCGACCACGGGACCGGCGTGGTCATCGGTGAAACGGCGGTCATCGGCAACGACGTGTCGATCCTGCAAAACGTCACCCTGGGCGGCACCGGCAAGGAGCATGGCGACCGCCATCCCAAGGTGCGCGACGGTGTGCTGTTGGCGGCGGGGGCCAAGGTGCTGGGCAACATCACCATCGGCGCGCACGCCAAGGTGGGGGCGGGCAGTGTGGTGTTGAAGGACGTGCCCGGCTGCGCCACGGTCGCCGGGATTCCCGCCCGCGTGGTCGGCTGGTGTCGGGACGAATTGGCCCCGGCGCTGAGCATGGATCAGAGCCTGCAACAGGGCGATTACAGCATCTGACGCGACGGCCTTTTCACCAACTGACAACGGATGCACCCATGCCCGTCGCCCGATGGTGTTTGTGCATGGCCTGATCGGCACCTTGCAGACTCCGGTCTTGCACCGCCCCTTTGCCCCGACGCCGACGCTGGCCCCGGATCTGCTGGGGTATGGGGTGGAGCGGGGGGCCGATGTTGCGACAGACTGACACTCTAACGTTGCGCGCAGATTCAAGTTGAAGTGCGACGTCCGGTGAGTTTGTATGACTATAATCCTTTTTGTGTTTGCGTGAGGTCGTCCCGGTAGTCCACAGGCTTGATCCGACGGCTCCCCATAGCCAA
>JAIXPD010000014.1 GCA_027486405.1 Azospirillum sp.
AGCTCCAAAGATCGCAATTACCGCCGTTATGCGAAAGCTCGTTATCTTTGCCAATGCCCTCTTGAGCAAAGGCCGAAAGTGGGACGAAAAATCCGCTTGTCCATAACGGATACTCTATGACTTTGTTTATCGAGCATCTTCACGCGTCAAATCGATCCCGATTTAACGCGATCTGCTCTAACGGCATTGGTATCACATAGCTGAACAGCCCCTCGCTGTGTTCGTCCGATCCCCGCATCGTCCCCTCACCGGCCGCTTCCTCTGCGACCGGAGAGAATCACGACCGCCAAGCCGGGCATAGCCTTTTCCACAGCCTGCCAAAGAGTGGCAAAGCGCATTATGATCCTTTTTTAGAGAGAGCGTGTGCGACCAAGTGCTTAAAGTTGCAATTTTTGCAGATCGTCAACCCGGTTCTGCCACCGGATGGATCGTTTGGAAACAGTGGGGCCAATGGGCTTGAGCAATTCCGCGCCCGAAACACGCTCAATCCCGACCAAAACGGGCCTTTGAAACGCTATTTTCAAGCTTCAGCGGAGGCAACGGCGCTGGATCAGTCCAGTCCGTTTTTCTGCGTCCTGTCAAATCGGAATCGATTTTGCGTGCAAATCGGCTCGCCAAATCACGTTATGGAGTGTTCCCCTGTCTTGATCACACCGACTGGCGGCGGATCAGCGGGCAGGGCAGGCGGATGACGGCGTTCGGTGCGACCGACCCCGCCGGGGCCAGCAGGCATTCCACCGCCTTGCGCCCAAGGTCGTAGTGGGGAAGCTGCATGGTGGTCAGGCCGGGGCGCAGCAGGCCGGCCAATTCGTGGTTGTCGTAACCGATGATCGCCAGATCGCCGGGGATCGACAGGCCCAGCTCCTTCACCGCCTCGTAACAGCCCATCGCCACCCAATCGTTGACGCAGAACAGCGCCGTCGGCGGTTCGTCCAGCGTCATCAGGGCCTTGGTGGAGCGGTAGCCGCCCTCGGGGAACCAGCAATCGGCGCGGACCAGGGCGGGGTCAAAGGCGATGCCCGCCTCGTCCAGGGCGCGGCGATGGCCGGTCAACCGCTCCCGCCCGGCATCGACTTCGGGCACGCCATAGAGCATGCCGATGCGGCGGTGCCCGGCGTCGATCAGGGTTCGGGTGGCGGTGTAGCCGCCCAACTCCTCGTCGGCCAGGATCGCCGGAAAGCGGCTTTGCCGGTCGTAGGCGTTGACCAGGATCGTCGGAATCTGCATCAGCGCGTCGGGCAGATCGACTCCGCACATCGACATGGCGGCGTAGATCACCCCATCGACCTGCCGGTCGCACAGCATGTCCACGGCGGCCCGCGTGATGGCGGCGTCGCCCCCGGTGTTGACGATCAGCAGAACCTTGTCGTTGGCCCAACTCAACTCCTGCGCCCCGGCGATGCTGCGCCCGGCGTAGCCGGAGGAGGCGATCACGTCGGTGATGAAACCGATGGTGTGGGTTTGCGAGGAGCTGAGCGCGCGCGCTGGGGTTGGGCCGGTAGCCCAGCTTGCGGACGGCCTGCACCACCCGTTCCTTGGTCGCTTCCGGGATGGCGCTGGCGTTGTTGTTGAGCACCAGCGACACCGTGGTCGGGGACACCCCGGCCTCTTCGGCGACACTGCGGATGGTGGGGCGGCGGGCCATGATCGTCCAAACCGGATGCGGAAATCCGGCGACCCTATACCGCCGGTCTCCGCTCTGGAAAGGAAAGGCTGTTGGCCGCTCCCGTGGCGGACGTTCGCGGTCTCCCTCAGACCGGCAGCGCCACGCCGACACCGTCGAAGACGTGCAGGGCGGCGGGGTCGAAGCGGGCGTCGAACCGGTCGCCGACCTGGAAACGCCGCCCGCCGGGAATGGCCATCGTCAGGCCGTTGGCACCGGGGGCCGAGGCGTAGAGGAAGCGGCGGTCGCCGTGATATTCGATGTCCTGGATTTCCACCGGCCTGTTGCGGGGCGATCCGGTGGCGCGGCGTGCCTTGTCGTCGAGGGCGACTATACGCTTGGTAAAAGGATTTATTAAATCACTTTATGTGTCCCTCCAACAATTCCCGGTCCTGTTCGAGTCCACCCGGCCCGGCCGGGCGGCGGTCGTCAGTCCGGCAGATGGCCCAGTGGCAGCGCCGTGCGGTAGCGCACCTGCTTCAGCGCGAAGCTGGAGCGGATTCCGGCCAGACCGGGGATGCGGGTGAGGTGGTCTTTCAGGAAGCGTTCGTAGCTCGCCAAATCGGGCACGACGACGCGCAGCAGGTAATCGGCGTCGCCGGACATCAGATAGCATTCCAGCACCTCCGGCCGTTCCATCACGGCGGCCTCGAAGGCGTCGAGCCGCTCCTCCACCTGCCGGTCCAGACGCACACTGACAAAGATGTTGACCGCCAGATCGACGGTGGTGGGATCGACCAGCGCGACGTAACGGTTGATGACGCCCGCCTCCTCCAGCGCCTTCACCCGGCGCAGGCAGGGCGAGGGCGACAGGCCGACCCGTTCGGCCAGTTCGTTGTTGGGTTGGCGGCCGTCCTCCTGCAACAGGGCCAGGATCTTGCGGTCGATGCGGTCGAGCTTGAGGTGGGGCATGGGATGCCAATTTTTTGATTGAAACAGCATCCAATGCTAAAACATCCAGGCTTGGCGCGCCACTTCGCACACATCTGCCGAACCACAAATGATAGGCTTTGCCAATCATAAGCCTTTTTGTGGAGCGCACCGCCATGGCCACCGCCACGACGACCCAATCCCCCTATTCCGCCGCCGATCTGGCCTGTCTGCGGGAGTTGGAGCGCAAGGTTCTGTGGCTTGCGTCCTGGACCATCCACAACGCCAACCACATCCGCCCGAATCAGGATGGCTTGAAGATCGGCGGGCATCAGGCGTCCTCCGCCTCGTTGGCGGCGATCATGGCGGCGCTGTATTTTTCGGTGCTGCGGCCGGAGGACCGGGTGGCGGTGAAGCCGCACGCCAGCCCCAATTTCCACGCCATCCAGTATCTGTTGGGCAACCAGACCCGCGAGAAGCTGGAAAATTTCCGGGGCTACAAGGGCGCGCAATCCTACCCGTCGCGGACCAAGGACGTGGATGATGTGGATTTCTCCACCGGGTCGGTCGGGCTGGGGGTGGCGCAAACCCTGTTCGCCTCGCTGACGCAGGATTATCTGAAGGCGAAGGCCCTCGCCCCCGGTCTGCCGGAGGGCCGCATGGTGTCGCTGGTCGGCGACGCCGAGATGGACGAGGGCAACATCTTCGAAGCGCTGCTGGAAGGCTGGAAACACGGGCTGCGCAACACCTGGTGGATCGTTGATTACAACCGCCAGAGCCTGGACGCGGTGATTCGCGAAGGGCTGTGGGAGCGGTTGGAAAACATCTTCCGCGCCTTTGGCTGGGATGTGGTGATCCTGAAATACGGGTCGCTGATGCAGGCGGCGTTCCAGGAGCCGGGCGGGGAGCGGCTGCACGACTGGATCGACCATTGCCCGAACCAGCTCTATTCCGCCCTGACCTATCAGGGTGGGGCGGCGTGGCGGCGGCGGTTGATGGACGATCTGGGCGATCAGGGGCCGGTGACGGCCTTGATCGAACGCCGCAGCGACGCGGAATTGGCGCAGCTGATGGGCAATCTGGGCGGGCATGACCTGCCGTCGCTGCTCGACGCCTTCCACGCCGCCCGCAGCCACGACCGCCCGGTCTGCTTCATCGCCTACACCATCAAGGGGGCGGGGCTGCCGCTGGCCGGGCACAAGGACAACCATTCCGGCCTGCTGACGCGCGAGCAGATGGACGGCTTCCGCGCCGCCTGCAACGTCCGCCCCGGCCAGGAGTGGGAACCGTTCGAGGGGCTGAGCCTGCCGCCCGCCACCCTGACCGCGTTTCTGGCGCGCGTGCCGTTTGCGCAGAAGGGGCGGCGGCGCTACCGCGCGGCGGCGGTCCCGGTTCCGGCCACCCTGCCGGTCCCGTCGCAAAAGAGCCTGTCCACCCAGGCCGCCTTCGGCCTGATCCTGAACGAGCTGGGGCGCGACCGGTCGGACCTGGCCGACCGCATCGTCACCACCGCCCCCGACGTCACGGTGTCCACCAATCTGGGCGCGTGGGTGAACCGGCGCGGCCTGTTCGCCAAACGCGACATGGCCGACCTGTTCAAGAAAGAGCGCATCCCCTCGACCTATTCCTGGGAGTTTTCGCCCAAGGGCCAGCACATGGAACTCGGCATCGCCGAATCCAACCTGTTCATCCTGCTGTCGGCGCTGGGCCTGTCGCATTCCCTGTTCGGCGAACGGCTGCTGCCCATCGGCACGGTCTATGACCCCTTCATCATGCGCGGGGCCGACCAACTGAACTACGCCTGTTACCAGGACGCGCGGTTCCTGCTGGTCGCCACCCCGTCGGGGGTGACGCTGGCCCCGGAGGGCGGGGCGCACCAATCCATCGCCACGCCGCTGGTGGGGATGGCGCAGGACGGCTTGGCCTATTTCGAACCGGCCTTTGCCGACGAGCTGGCGGTGGTGATGCGCTGGGCCTTCGATTACATGCAGCGCGAAGGCAGCAAGGACGGGGCCGAGCCGGACGAACGCAATTGGCTGCGCGACGAAACCGGCGGGGCCGTCTATCTCCGCCTGTCCTCGCGCGTGTTGGAGCAGCCGACGCGGGCAATGGACGACACGCTGGCCCGCGACATCGTCGATGGCGGTTACTGGCTGCGCCGTCCGGGGCCGAACGCGCAGATCGTCATCGCCTGCACCGGGGCGATCACGCCCGAGGCGATCGAGGCGGTCGGGCTGCTGGGCGAGGACCGGCGCGACATCGGCCTGTTGGCCGTCACCTCCGCCGACCGCCTGCACGCCGGGTGGAGTGCGGCCCAACGGGCGCGCGAGCGCGGGTTGAGCCACGCCCGCGCCCACATTGAACGGTTGCTGGACGGCGTGCCGCCCCATTGCGGGCTGGTCACGGTGGTGGACGCCCATCCGGCGACGCTGGGTTGGTTGGGGTCGGTCGGCGGGCACCGCACGCGGGCGCTTGGAGTCGAGCATTTCGGCCAGACCGGGACGCTGGCCGATCTCTACCGCCATTTCGGCATCGACGCCCAGGCCATCGCCCGTTCGGCGGAAACCCTGGCCCCGGGCCGTCCGGTGCGGCATCTGCGGGCTGTGACCGGCTGATTTTGGCGCGGACCTGACCGATGGGGCAAGCTTCCGCTTCACCCCGCCGGTCAAAAATGCGACCATGCCCGGACCTGTCGCCTGAGATGCTTGATGAGCCAGAGCCGGAACGCCCTTGTCGTCGATGACCAGCCGGTCAACCGTCTCTTGGCCAGCCGCATGCTGGACAAGCTGGGATGGACCGTGGCCCAGGCCGACAGCGGCCCCGCCGCCCTGGATTGGCTGGCCGCCAACCGCGCCGACCTCATCATGCTGGACATCAGCATGCCGATGATGTCCGGCAAGGAGGTGTGCCAGCGGGTCCGCGCCGAAGCCGGGTTGGGCGGGCAGGGCATCCGCATCGTCGCCTACACCGCCCATGGCCAGCCGGAGGAGCGGGCGGAATTCCTGTCCATCGGCTTTGACGCCGTTCTGGTCAAGCCGATCAGCCGCGACAGCGTGGAAAAGATCTTGTCCGCCTTGGCGTTGCCCGTTGCCGTGCCTGCGGGCGTGTCGGCGACCGGGGCGGGGGTGGCGTGAGCGCTGCGGTGCTCGATCGCGGCCAGTTTCGCGCCTTCGACAGCCTCGACACCCCGGTGTGGGTGTTCGATCTGGAGCATCCCGGCATCTGGGACGCCAACACCGCCGCCTTGCGCCTGTGGGGGGCGGTGGATCGGGCGGAGCTGCTGGCGCGCGATTTTTCCGGCATGTCGGCGTCCACCATCACCCGGCTGAACGGCTACGCCGCCGCCTTTCGTGAGGGGCGGACGGTTCAGGAGCATTGGACCTTCTACCCAAAGGACGGGCCGGTGTCGGCGCGCTGCGTCTGCCGGGGCGTGCGCATCGACGATGGGCGGCTGGCGATGCAGGTCGAAGCCCATTGGCTGCCGGGCGACAGCATCGATCAGCAATCCTCCCGCATGGTGGAGGCGCTGCGCCACACCAGCCTTTTGGTGTCGCTCTACCGGATGGACGGCACGCCGATCCTGCGCAACCCGGCGGCGATCCGCGCCTATGGCGACCCGCAACGGCCCGAGAGCGCAATCGGCCGGGGCGAACCGACCGGGGCCGACGACACCGACGCCGTCATCGCGGCGGTCGCCAGCGGCGACAACCCCGGTTTCAGTGGCGAGGCGCTGGCCCGCACGCTGGAGGGACCGCGCCGCCACGCCATCGACATCCGCCGCACCCATGATCCCGTCACCGGCGCGCCGATCCTGCTGGTGTCCGAACGCGACATCACCGACCGGTGGGGGGCCGAACAGGAACTCGCCCGGCTGTACGAGGAGCAGCACCGCATTTTGGTGTCGGTCCCGGACGGCATTTGCCGCCTGAACCGGCACGGCGTGGTGACGATGATGAATCCCGCCGCCGCCGCCCTGCTGGACACGACGGTGGAGGACGCGCGCGGCGAGCTGTTCATGAGCCTGGTCGGGTTGGCCGGGAATTCGGGGGCGGCCCCCGCGTTGCCTGGCCCGTCGAGCGGCGAATACCGTTTCCACACCCGCGCCGGGCGGGTCATTCCCGTTCATTGCGTGACGGCACCGTTGGCCGAGGGGGGCAGCGGCACCGTCCTGTGCTTCCACGACCTGTCCGACCGGCTGGCGAACGAACAGGCCCTGCGGCTGGCCAAGGAGCGGGCGGAGGCGGGCGAACGGGCCAAGATGGAATTCCTGGCGACGATGAGCCACGAAATCCGCACCCCGATGAACGGCGTTCTGGGCATGGCCAGCCTGCTGCTCGACACCGGCTTGACCGACGAGCAGCTCTATTTCACCCGCACCATCCGGGAATCCGCCGAAGCGCTGCTGACCATCATCAACGACATCCTCGATTTTTCGAAGCTGGAGGCAGGCAAGCTCGATCTGGAGGACACCGATTTCGACGTGGCCGCCCTGGTGGACAGCGTCATCGACATCCTCAGCCCGCGCGTGGAGGCCAAGGGGCTGGCCTTTGGCGCGCAGATCGCGCCGTCGGTCCCGCTGCTGGTGCGCGGCGATCCGGGGCGGCTGCGGCAAATCCTGGTCAATCTCGTCGGCAACGCCGTCAAATTCACCGCCAAGGGCCGGGTCTGCCTGTCGGTGGAGCGGCTGGACGATGGAAACGCGGCGGTGGCCCGCTTGTGCGTGTCCGTGCGCGACACCGGCATCGGCATCGCGCCCGAGGCGCAGGCCCGGTTGTTCTCCATGTTCTCGCAGGTGGACGCGTCGATGGCGCGGCGCTACGGCGGCAGCGGGCTGGGGTTGGCGATCTGCAAGCGGTTGACCGCGATCATGGGTGGGGAGATCGGCGTCACCAGCGCGGTCGGCGACGGCAGCCTGTTTTGGGTCGAGATCCCCTTTGCCACCGACCCGCAGGCGGCCCCGCGCGCGCCCCTGCCCGCCAACACCCGCGTGCTGGTGGTCGATGATCTCGGCATCAACGGCGAAAGCGTGCGGCGGCAATTGGCCCCCTGGGGGGTGGACACGCTGGTCCGCTCCACCCCGGACGAGGCGATGGAGGTGTTGGCGGCCGAGCGGGCGCAGGGGCGTCCCATCCGCACGGTGATCCTGGACCGGTCGCGCGCGGAAAACAGCGGGTTGGCGGTGATCCACGCGCTGCGCGCCCGGTTTCCGGCGTCGGACCTGTCGATCTTGCTGATTCCCGCCATCGGTTTTGCCCTGCGCCGCGACCAGATCGCCGCCGCCGGGGTGGATGGCGTGCTGGTCAAGCCGGTGCGGCAAAGCCGGTTGCTGGCGCATCTGGCCGGTTTGGCCGACGGCCCGCGCGCGCCATCCGCCCCGGTCGCGGTCAAGAGCACGCCCGCAGCCTCGGCGCGTATGCGGCTGCTGCTGGCCGAGGACAACCCGGTCAACCAGCAGGTCGCCGTTCTGCTGCTGCGCAAGCAGGGCCACAGCATCGACGTGGCGGGCAACGGGCGCGAGGCGGTGGAGGCCGTGCGCAACACGCCGATCCCCTATGATCTGGTGCTGATGGACGTGCAGATGCCGGAAATGGACGGGTTGGAGGCCACCGCCGCCATCCGCGCCCTGCCCGGCGAGCGGCGTGACACCATCATCGTCGCCATGACCGCCAACGCCATGCAGGGCGATTCCGACATCTGCCTGAAGGCGGGGATGAACGATTACATCGCCAAGCCGGTGACGCCGGAAAAGCTGTCCACCGTGCTGGCGGCCTGGAGCGCGCGGGTGGGCACGCCGATGATCCTGACCCCGGCCCCGGAAACGACGGACAGCGTCAGCCCGCTGCTGGACGAGGCGGTGCGCGCCGATCTGCGCGCGGCGCTGGATGATGGCGGGCTGCGCGCGCTGGAGCGGGTGTTCCTGGATCACACCCCGGGCCAGATGCGCGCCATTGTCGCCACCCGCGATCCGGGGCAACTGGTCGCCTTGGCGCACAGCGTCAAGGGCAGCGCTGCCAATCTGGGGTTGGCCGCGCTGCGCGACGCCGCGCTGGCGCTGGAACGCGCGGCGCGCGAGATCGCGCCGACGGACGAGTTGGAACGGCGGGTGGCCGTGCTGGACGCCCAATTCGCCCGCACCGTCCGCGCGCTGGAAGCGGCGGTTCGGCGCGGGTGAGGCGCATGATGCGCGGCAACCGGTTCGCACGAGCGGTCCCGGCCCGTCTGTGGTAAGCACGATGGGCGCGGACCAGGGACCGCCGTTCATCCGGGGTTCATCCCGGTTGCGGCAGGGTCCGCCGTGTCATCGGATCCGGGGTTGCGTGGGCGCGTCATCATGTCGAACGAAAAGGAATCGGTCGCTCTGGTCTCCATGGTGGCGAGTGCCGGCCTGACGGTGGGGAAACTCACCGTGGGTGCGGCCACCGGCAGCCTGGGCATCCTGTCCGAGGGCATCCACAGCTTGCTCGATTTCGCCGCCACGGCGCTGACCTACGCCGCCGTGCGGGTCAGCGACGCCCCACCGGACGAACGCCACCCCTATGGCCATGGCAAGATCGAAAGCGTCGCCGCGCTGGCCGAAACCGCGCTGCTGTTCCTGACCAGCGCCTGGATCCTGTTCGAGGCGGTCGACCGCCTGTTCGCCGATCATGTGGAGGTGGAGGCGACCTGGTGGGGGGTCGGCATCATCCTGATTTCCATCGTGGTGGACACGCTGCGCGCGCGCGAACTGGCGCGGGTGGCGCGGGAAACCAACAGCCCGGCGTTGGAAGCCGACGCGCTGCATTTCTCCTCCGACATCCTCAGCTCCAGCGTCGTTCTGGTCGGGCTGGGGCTGGTGTGGCTGGGCTTTCCCAAGGGCGACCCGCTGGCCGCCATCGGCGTGGCGCTGTTCGTCTGTCTGGCGGGCTACCGGCTGGGACGGCGCACCATCGACACGCTGATCGACGCCGCCCCGGTGGGGGTGGCCGACCGGGTGTCGGCGCTGGTGTCGTCGATCCCCGGCGTGGCGGCGGTGCGCGGCCTGCGCGTGCGTCCGGGCGGCAGCACGCTGTTCGTCGATTTCGACATCGCCATCAGCCGCCTGCTGCCGCCGGGCCGCGTCGCCAGCCTGATCGCCAAGGCCAAGACCGCCATCCGCGCCGAAATGCCGGAGGCGGAGGTTCGCATCGGCACCCAACCGCTGGCGCTGGACGACGAAACCATCCTGGAACGGGTCAGCGCGGTGGCCGGGCATCACGGCCAGGCGGTCCACCACGTCACCGTCCAGCGGGTGGGGGAGGGGCTGTCCGTCGCCTATGACCTGGAGGTGGACGGCGATTGGCCGCTGAACCGCGCGCACGGCGTCGCCACCGCGCTGGAAGGGGCGATCCGCACCGAATTGGGCGACAGCGTGGAGGTGGAAACCCACATCGAGCCGCGCAGCGGCCACCCGGTGAGCAGCCGCGCGGTCGATCCCGGGACCGTCGCCGCGCTGCAAGCGGCCCTGTCCTCGGCCATCGCCGCCCACACCGGCCTGTTGGACATCCATTCCCTGCGCGTGCGCGAGGCCGACGGGCGGCTCTATGTCGTCTTCCACTGCCACGCCGATCCGAGCATGCCGGTGTTCCAGGCCCATGAGGCGATCGACCGGGTGGAGCGGCAAATCCGCGCCGATTGGCCCTCGATCCTGCGCATCGTCGGCCATATCGAGCCGGCGCATGGGGAACCGGGCCACGATGATCCGGGGCCGCTGGCGGGCTGACCGTTACCCCGTCGGCCCCATCTCAACCGCGCGCGGCAGGCGCAGGCGGGCGCGCAGGCCGCCCAGCGGGGAGTCCAGCAACTCCAGATCGCCGCCGTACAGCCGGGCGAGGTCGCGGGTCACGGCCAGCCCCAACCCGGTTCCCGGCACCCGTTCGTCCAGCCGCACGCCGGGCATCAGCACCGCCGCGCGCCGGTCGGCGGGCAGGCCGGGGCCGTCGTCGTCCACCGTCACGACCAACCACTCCGGCGACGGGCTGTCCGGCGGATTGGGTTCCGGTCCGTCGCTGGCCGGGCGGGCGGCGATCACCACGGTGGACCGCGCCCAGACGCAGGCGTTGTCCACCAGATTGCCCAGCGTTTCGTCCAGATCCTCGCGCTCCCCGGCAAAGCGCAGGTCGGGCGGGGCGTCGGCGGTGATGGCCAGGGCGCGGGCGGCGTGCAGCTTGCTCATCACGCGGGCCAAGGCCGCCGCGCTGTCGATCACCGGCGTGCTCAGCCCCGGCATCCCGCGCGAGGCGGCGGCGCGGGCGCGGGCCATGTGGTGATCGATGTGGCGGCGCATCTGGGCGATCCGCGCCACCATCGCCGCGCCGCGTTCAGCCCGCGTGGCGGCGTCCGGGCTGTCGAGCGCCTGGGCCTCGTTCGCCAGCAACGCGAGGTTGGTTTTCAACGCGTGGGCCAGATTGCCCGCCTGGAGCCGCCCGCGCGCCACGCTGTCTTCGGCGTGGGCCAACAGGGCGTTGAGATCGTCCACCAACGGCATGATTTCGCCGGGCATCGCCTCGGTGAAGCGCTTTTCCCGCCCGGCGCGCACGGCGTTCAGGCCCCGGCGCAGCCGCGACAACGGGCGCAAGCCGATCTGGACCTGAAACACCGCCGCCGCGATCAGGGCCAGGGCCAGCACCCCCAGCGACAGGGCCAAGGTCTGGTTGAAGCGGGTCATCAGCCGCCCCAACTCCGCCCGGTCGGCGGCGACGGCGATGCGGATCGGCGCGTCGGGCCGTTCGGGCAGCGCCACCGTGCGTTCCATCACCGCCAGGATCTGCCCCGCCGGGCCGGTGACGACGTGCTGGTGCAGGGTGCGTTCCTCCACCCGGTCGGGCGGCAAGGCCAGCACCGTGTCCCAGAGGGAGCGCGAACTCAGCACCGGTTCCCCGGCGGCACCGACCTGCCAATACAGGCCTGACAGCGGGCGGCGGAAACGCGGGTCGCTCAAGGGCTGGCGCAGCGCCGGGTGGCCCTGGGCGTCCAATTCCAGCGCGGCGGCCAACTGTTCAAGATGGTTGAGCAGCTCATCCTGGAAGCGTTGGCGCAAGCGGTCGAAGAACAGGTTCGACAACCCGAAACCGGCGATGGTCAGCGCCAGCGTGACCCACACGGCCGCCCCGGCCAGCAGGCGGACGCGCAAGGATTGCGGCCATCCGCCGGGCCGGAACCAGCGGTGCCAGGGGCGCTGGAGGGGGCGCGGGGGACCGCTCACGGTTCCTCCAATCGATAGCCGAGGCCGCGCACGGTCTTGATGAGGTCGGCCCCGATCTTGCGGCGCAGACGGCCGACGAACACCTCCACCGTGTTGGAATCGCGGTCGAAATCCTGGGCGTAGACATGTTCGATCAGATCGCTGCGCGAGACGACCTGCCCCTTGCGGTGCATCAGATAGGACAACACGCGGTATTCGAAGGCGGTCAGCTCCACCGGCGCGCCATCGACCGTGACCCGGCCGCTGCGGGTGTCGAGCCGCAGCGGGCCGCAAGCCAGATCGGCGGCGGCGTGGCCCTTGGCCCGGCGGATCAGCGCGCGGATGCGGGCCAGAAGCTCTTCCATGTTGAAGGGTTTGGCGAGGTAATCGTCGGCCCCGGCGTCGATGCCCTGCACCTTTTCGTGCCAGGAGCCGCGCGCGGTCAGGATCAGCACCGGGGCCGTCACCCCGCCGTCGCGCCAGCGCCGCAACACCGACAGCCCGTCGATCGTCGGCAGGCCCAGATCCAGGATGATGGCGTCGTAGGGTTCGGTTTCGCCCAGAAACTGCCCTTCTTCCCCATCGGCTGCGTGATCGACGGCGTAGCCCTCGCCCCCCAGCCGTTGGGCCAGTTGGCGGGCCAACTCCGCCGTGTCCTCCACGATCAGCACGCGCATCGCTCACCTCGGTCCATCGGGATGGTGACGGCGGCCCTTGACGTGGACCAGCGCGCCGGTGGCGGCGTCATACTCCACCTTCAGGATGCGGCCATCCGCCGCCATCAGCTTCAATTCATAGCGCAGGCCGTTGCGCTCCTCCTCCAATTCCACGTCCAGCACCTCGCCGCCGAACTGCTCCTTGGCCTGGGCGACGATGCGCTCCAGCGGCAGGGCGCGCCCGTCGCGCACCGCCGCGCGGGCGCGGCTGTGGTCGTCCCCATCGGCGGCGGCGGGGTGAAGGCCGGACACCAGCGCCATCAGGGCAAGCGCGGCCAACCAGGGGCGGGGGTGGGGCATGGGCGGGATCTCAAACGGGGTGTCTGGCCTGGTGGGCAGTGTGGGATCGACAGCCTGAACCCGGGCTGAACGGATGGGAAGAGGGGATGTCCCACAATGAACCGCCGGTGAACGCCGCGTTCAGGCGCGCCTCAGACCGGATCCGGCAGGGTGGGTTCCATCGGGCGGGGAGCCGCCCGCCCACACATCCTTCCACCACGGAGGTCCCCCATGCGTTCCGTTCGTCTGTTCACCGCCACCACCCTGCTGCCCACCACCCTGCTGGCTGCCGCGCTGCTGTCTGCGGTCGCCTTTCCGGTTCTGGCGGACGACGGCCATCCCAAAGCCCCGCAACCCAGCGCCCCGCGCCCCATCGCCGACGTGGTGTCGGCGGGCGGCGGCACCGTCAGCGGGGCGGTGCAGGCGGTGGGGCCGTCGGGCTTCACCGTCAGCGACGGGCGCGACAGCCTGATCGTGGCGGCGCGCGGCCTGCCGATGGACGGCTTGCGGGTCGGCGCGCCGATCACGGTGGCCGGGCGCATGCACCACGGGACCTTCCGCCCGGTCGAAATCATCCGCGAGGACGGGACCAGCGTCAGCCGCAACGATCGTCACGAGCGCCATGAGGGCGGGCGGGACCACCGCCGCCACGAGGATGGCCATGACGATGGCCACGACGATGGCCATGACAATGATTGATCCCAAACCCTACAAAGCCGGGGAGCGGGCCGGGGCGGGCAGCGCCAGCGGGGTTTGCAAAC
This sequence comes from Azospirillum sp., assembly GCA_027486405.1. Taxonomy (GTDB): domain Bacteria; phylum Pseudomonadota; class Alphaproteobacteria; order Azospirillales; family Azospirillaceae; genus Azospirillum. Next base: position 13,489 of record JAIXPD010000014.1, read on the forward strand.
AGGCCTGGTCCCGGCCCAGATGCTTGGCCTGATACAGCGCCTCGTCGGCGCGCCGCAGCAGGCTGTCCACCGTGTCGCCGGGCCGCAGGCTGGCCACGCCGCCGCTGACGCTGTGCGGCCAGCCGGTGGCAAAGGCGTGGCCGCGCACCGCCTCGCACAACCGGTGGGCGACGATCAAGGCCGATTCCGCGTCGGTTTCCGGGCAGAGGATGAGAAACTCCTCGCCACCCCAGCGGCCGACCACATCGATGCTGCGGGTGCTGGACCGCGCGATGGCGGCGAACTCCCGCAGCATCCGGTCCCCCGCCAGATGACCGAGCCGGTCGTTGACCCGCTTGAAATGGTCCAGATCGCACATGATGACCGACAGCGGCCGTTTGTGCCGGTTCGACCGGTCGATTTCCTTGGCGAAACGGTCGTTCAGGCTGGCGCGGTTGGCCAGACCGGTCAGGCTGTCGGTCTGCGAGGCCACCGCCAGCTTGCGGTTCAGCCGGTACAGCGTGGCGATCCAGAACAGGCTGGTCAGCAGCACCAGGGTGAAGGCGAAAACGATCTTCTGGATCAGGTCGTAATCCAGCCCGGTTTGCACGGTGATGGCGACGTGCCGGTTGGCGATCAACGCCCGTTCCTGCGGCGTGATGGTGGCGATGGCCTGGTTGAGACGGTCGCGCAGCTCTGGCGCGCCCTTCAGCACGCCGATGCGCAGCAGATTGTCATAACCGGGGATCTGACCGGCGATTTTGAGGTTGAACCAACCTTCCGTCTTGATGGTGTGAACCGACACCGTCAGCGACCGGATGGTCAGATCGGCCTTGCGCCGCGACAGCAGGGCAAAGGCGTCGGCCTCGCTGTCGGTCAGCAGGATGCGCAGGTTGGGAAAATCACGCCGCACCCGCTCTTCGATCGAGGTGCCCTTGGGCAGGACCAGGGTTTCATTGGACAGCCCGGCCAGATCGGCGACGAAGGGGTGTTCTTCGTGGGTGATGATGACGTTGGGGTCGGTGAACAGCGGTTCGGTGAACAGCAGCCACGCGTCGCGCTTGGGCGTCTGGTTCAGGAAATTCAGCAGGGTGCAGGCCCCGGCCTTGGATTGGCCGATGCTCTCTTCCCAATCCTTGGTCGGCACCAGCGCCAGGGGCACGCCCGCGCGCGACGCGGCCAGCCGCAGCAGGTCGCCGCCGATGCCCACATGCTGCCCTTGCGGGGTCAGGCTGTCGTAAGGCGGCCAATCGGGATCCACGCAATAGGACACCGCCCCTGTGGCGCTGTCGGCGCGCGGTCCCACCGGCCCTGACTCTTGGCTCAGCCCCGGCGTGGCGCGCAGCAGCAGGAGCGCGCACAACGCGGCGGCAGCGATCTTGCGTGGAAAGAGCAACGGCATGACCCACCACGAATGCGATTCCACTGGGCGAGCATACCCCAGTGTGCCGCCATGATAGCCCGACGATGGTGCGGCGCGCCATTGGTGGAACCGCAACAAGTTGCGACACGCGGTCGCCGAGGAAAAGGCGGCCGCGCGGCAACTTGCAGTGGATCAGATCAGCTCGACCCGCTGGGCCACCGGGGCGTCGTCCGACCCGACCGCCAGATAACGGACGTCTTCGCCGTCGGCGACGATCTCCAGGCCGGACAGGCGCAGGGTGGCGCGGTCGAAAAACACGTCGGCCCCATCCTCCCACGGCTCGATCAGGCCCGATTGGCTGTCGAGGTTGTACCAGCGGACGGTTCCATAGGCCATCACCGCCGGACCCGACGGTTCGGCGGCGCGCTCGCGCCGTTCGCGCGGCGGCTTGGGCGGGCGGGGCTGTTGGGCGGCGGCGGGGGCCGCCTCGCCACTGTCGGGAGCGGCCCCGCGCTGCGGGCGGGCCGGGCGGGTGCGCGGCGGCGGCGGGTTTTCCGGCGGCGTCACCGAATGGATGGCGACCACCTGCGGCCCCTTGGCCCCTTGGGCCATGTCGCAGACCAGAACCGTGCCTTCCACCGGGTTGGGAAGAGAGGCGGCGGCCAGGACGGAGGCGTGCAGGAACGCCTCACCCGTGCCGTCGGCCAAACGCACGAAACCAAACCCCTTTTCCGGCTTGAACCATTTCACCGTCGCGGTGACGTTCTTCGACTCGTCGCTCAATGCTCTTCCCTTTCGCGTCCCGAAGGCCGGGGCGGGCGGCGGCTGAGGCCCGAACCTGGGCAAAACACCGCGCGTCGCGACCGCAGAACAGTCCCGGCTGCGCGCACCCTATCATAAATCGGGTGGAAAAAGGCCAGCACGGCTTGCGGTTTTGCCGCCGGACGGCACGAATTTCCGCACCACGCCTGGGGCGATCAGCTCCCGGCGGTCCAGGGGTGGCGTTTGGCGAGCGCGATGAAGGCGCGCAGGGCCGGGGAATGGCGGCGGCCCGCCACCGTCACCAACCGGATGTCGCGGGCGATTTCCGGTTCCACAATCACGCGTGTGGCGATCCCCGGCAGAATCGGCAGATACTCCGGCATCACCGCGCAGCCCATCCCGGCCAGAATCAGGGCCTGCACCCAATCCTCGCGCTCCGTGGCGTAGCAGACGCGGACATCCACCGTGTCGGGCAGGCCCAGGGCCGAGAAATGATCGGGGTATTCGCAATTGATGCGGGAGAGGTAATCCTCGCCCTGCAAGGCGCTGTAGGGCACGCGGTCCATCGCCTCGAACCGGTGGCCGGGGGCAAAGGCGACGCTGTAGCGCTCCCGGTACAGGAAATCATGGTCGCAGCGGTCGGGCAGATCGGGCAGGCCGACGAAGGCGACGTCCAATTCCCCTTCCATCAGCAGCCGCACCACCTCGCGGCCCGGCGCGTCCTTCAGCGTCACCTCGACGGTCGGCAACTCGTGGTGCACGCGCTTGAGGAACTCCACCATCCGCCCCGGCCCGATGGTGCACATCAGCCCGACGCGCAGCGGCGTGTGGTCCAGCTTGCGCCAGCATTCGGCCTGGTGGCGCGCCATCTCGCTGGCGTTGAACACCGCCTCCAGATGCGGGCGCATCAGGCGGCCCAGATCGGTCAGATGGGTCAGGCCGCGTTCCCGCCGGAACAGCGGGCCGCCCAACTCGTCCTCCAACCGCTTGATCGCCTTGGTCAGCGAGGGCTGCGTCACCCCGCAGGCGTCGGCGGCGCGTGTGAAGTTCAAGGTCTGGCACAGGGCCATGAAATACTGAACCTGATGGATTTCCATGCCGCCGCCCCGCCGTCCACCCTTCGGACGGGCACCGCAAAGATGCCGCCCGTCACGCTTGTACGCAAGCCGGTGGGGGGACGGTACGGGAAATCACACGCTTCACGGATTCGTGACCGGGGACGACGCAGGTGGCGGGGGCGGGTGGCGGGGGGCTTGGCGGGTGGATCACACCGATTTTGCCGTGGTCAGGAACCCTTCGACCGCGCCCTTCAGGCCGTGGCTGTCGCGCGACAGCGCTTCGGCGGCGGTGAAGACACGGCGGGCCAGCGTGTCGGTGGCCTCCACCGCGCGGGCGATGACGGAGATGTTGCGCGACGCTTCGTCGCTGCCCGACGCGGCGGCGCGCACGCTGTCGCTGATCTGTCCGGCGGTGCGGCCCTGCTCCTCCACCGTCGCGGCGACGTCGCGCACGTTGGTGTCGATGTCGTGGATGATCGCCGTCACCTGCTGGATGGTGGCGACGGCGCGGTCGGTTTCGCTGCGCACGGCGGCGATCTGGCCGGTGATCTCCTCCGTCGCCAGGGCGGTCTGGTCGGCCAGCGCCTTCACCTCGGCGGCGACGACGGCGAAGCCCTTGCCCGCCTCGCCCGCGCGCGCGGCCTCGATGGAGGCGTTGAGCGCCAGCAGACGGGTTTCCTTGGCGATCTTTTCAATCAGCTTCACCACCGCGCCGATGCGGGCGGAGGTTTCCGACAGGCCGCGCACGGTGCGGTCGGTGTCGCGGGCCTGATCGCTGGCGCGGGTGGTGATGCGCGCGGTTTCGCCGACCCGGTCCAGCATGCGGTCGATCTGGCGGGCCAGATCCTCCACCGCCCCGGCGACGGTCCCGACGTTGGCCGACGCCTGCCCGGCCCCGTCCGCCACCACCGCGCAGCGCTGGGCGGTGTCGGCCGCCGTGCCGCGCAGGTCCGCCGCCACCCCCTGCACGTCGGCCAGCGCGCCTTCCACGCTGCGCAGCATGGTGGTTCCCTGCTGGTCGAACACCGCCATCGCCTCTTCCAACCGGCGTTGGCGGGTCAGGCGTTCGCTCTGCGCCTGTCCGGCGCGTTGCTCCTCGCGCAGGCGGTCGATTTCGGCCAGCTTTTCCTTGAAGATCTTCACCGCGCGGGCCATCGCGCCGATCTCGTCCCGTTTGGTGGTGTGGGGAATGTCGCCCGCCGTGTCGCCGTCGGCCAGCCGCAGCATCGCCGCTTCGATCCCGCGCACCGGGCCGACGACGCTGCGGATCACCAGCAGCATGGCGGGCAGCAGCACCGCCAGCACGGCACCCGCCACCAGCATGGTGAGCAGGACCAAGCGCTGGTTGGCCTGCCGGATCGCCTCGTCCGCCGCCACCAGCCGTTCGGAGGTGGTTTGGTAGAGCGTCTGGAACAGGGCGTTCACCGGCTCCGACGCCGCTTTCAGCCCGCCGACCAACTCCACCAGCGTCATGCGGTTGCCGGATTCCAGGCCGCTGGTCTGGGTTTGGACGTAATCGGTGAAGGCCTTGAAATGGCGTTCGAACTCCGCCTGCTTGCCGTTGCGCCGCGCCGGATCCCCGGCGGTGGAGCCGATGAAGTCCAGATTGGCGCGGACCACGGTGAAATGGCCCTTCAGCGCGTCGGCGTCGGTGATCGACCAGGCCTCCAGCAGGCTGGCGTGGGTCTGCTGCACGCCGAACCAGGCGTCGGTCAGGGTGTCGCGGTCGCCGCGCAGCTCCACACTGGCCTCCACCGCGCGTTCAACGGCCCCATTGGCGATGAAACCGGCGGCGAGCACGGCGGCGAAGCCCAGCGCGGCCACCACCGGCAAAAGCCACAGACGGGCGCGGATCGACAGGGTCATGGACGGAACCTTTCGCGGGAATCGTCGCAGCGGCGGCGGATCAGGTGATCGAGGGAGAGTTGACCCGGCCCGCGCAGCAGCACATAGACCAGGGCGGAGGCCCAGAGCAGATGATCGGGCCAGCTTCCCGGATAGACGAAGATCTGGATGGTCAGCGTCATCCCCAGCAGCGCCCCGGCGCTGAGGCGGGAGGCCAGACCGATGACCAGCAGGGCCGGGAACAGATGCTCCGACACCGTCGCCAGCACGGCGGCCAGATCGGGCGGCAGCAGCGGCACCCGGTATTCGTCGCGGAACAGGTCAAAGGTGCTTTCGTTGATGGAAAAGCCCGTGACCTTGGTCTGGCCCGACCGCCAGAAGATGGCGGCCACACCCCAGCGGCACAGCGCGCCGTGCAGCCAATCGGGCGAGCGGTTCAGCCAACGGAGGAGGGTGAGAACATTGTGGCGCATCATGGCAAACGGTATCCCCCAAAGGCGCGGGCGGTGAGCAGCGCGGCCAATTCGCTGGCAAGGTCGAAATCCGGGTCGGTGGCCAGCGCGCTGTCCCAGGCGGCGGCCAAGCTTTGCTGCGCGGCCAGCGCCATCAGGAAGGAGAAGGCCCCGCGCGAGAGCGGATGAAACACCACCGCCATCTCGGGCCGATGGACCAGCAGATGCACTGGCCCGCTGTCGAGCCGGATCTCCTCGTCCGGGGCAGCGTCCTGGTTGCTGCGCCAGATCGCGTCCACCGGATAGGCCGAGGCCAGCAGCCGTTGCGAGGGCAGGGGCGACAGGCGCAACTCACCCAGCCGTTCGGGGTCGAGGGTGGCGAGGATCTGCGGGAGCAGCGGTTCCCCATCGGCGGCGTGGTACGCGTGGGTCCAGGCGCATTCCAACCGGGCCACGTCGCTGAGATAGGGCAACTCGCGCACCGGGGCGTAGCCGGTGAGAAAGGCGGGAAACTCCGCGCCGATGGTCAGCAGGCTGGCCCGGCGCGGCGGGTGGGCGCGCAGGAAATCCTGCGCCATCCGGTCAAAAAACAGCTCCCCCACCAACCGCCGCACCACCGGAAAGGCGTCGCCCAGCGCGCCCGCCAGACCCAGCATGGTGGTGTTGCGGTGGATCGACAGGCGATCGGCCATCGGCGGGCCGCCGCAATCGGTCAAGGCCCCGGCCAGCGCGCCGCGCCCGTCGGCGTCAAAGGCGAAATCGCGCATCCGCGTCTGGAACTCACGCACCGACCGCATCGCGCACCTCCGGTGATGTGGGCGTTGCCAAGGCTTCTTTTGTTTCGGTGATGGCGGTTTCGGCGGTGGCCGCTTCGGCGTCGGCGCGCGCGGCCTCGTCGCACAGCACGTCCAGCGGCGGGATGTCGCTGTCCCATTCGATCAGGGTCGGGCGCGCGCCGATGCGGGCCACCGCCGCGCGGTAGAGCGCCCACACCTCCGGGATCACGCGCGATCCGTGATCGTCGATGCGCAGGCTGGTTCCGTCGGGGAACTGGCGGTGGTGATGCCCGGCGAGGTGATACTCGCCCACCGCCCCCGCCGGGAGGGTGTCGAGATAGGCCAGCGGGTCGGTCCCGATGTTGTGGGCGCAGACGAACAGGTTGTTGACGTCCAGCAGGATGCCGCAGCCGGTGCGCCGGGTCAGTTCGGCCAGAAACTCGGCCTCCGGGATCGGGCTGTCGGCGTAGCGGATGTAGGCCGACGGGTTTTCGATCAGGATCGGGCGGCGCAACCGTTCCTGCACCCGGTCGATGCGGGCGGCGACGTGGGCCAGCGTGGCGGGGGTGTAGGGGATCGGCAGCAGATCGTTCAGGTGGACGCCGTCGCTCTGGCTCCAGGCCAGATGCTCCGACACCAGCGCCGGGCGGCTGCGCTCCACCACGCGGGCCAGCGCCTCAAGATGATCCTCGTCCAGCGGCGTTGCCCCGCCCAGCGACAGGCCGACGCCATGGACCGACACGGGGTAATGCTCGCGCAGCGCCGCCAACCAGCGGTGCGGCGGGCCGCCCGCGCCCATGTAATTCTCGGCGTGGATTTCCAGGAAGGCGACCGGGGGGCGGCTGTCCAGCAGCAACGCCGCGTGCCGCGCCTTCAGCCCGATCCCGGCCAGGGCGGGCGGCGGGGCGGGGTGATCGGCGGCGCGGTCCGTGGGGCGGACCAGCGCCGTGGCATGGGCGGTGCGGAAGGGCATGAGGATCGTCCCCCGGTCGTGACGATCAGCCCGCCTTCGGGGTCACGCTGGCACCCACCAGCTTGCCGCAGGTCCCCTTGGGAACCAGCAGGAAGGCGTGGCCGTCGCCGTCCTTCTTGGAGGTGCCGGCGCAGGACGAGGTCGGGGTCTGGCAATCGTTCATCCCGGCCTTGGCGATGCCATAGCATTTTTCCTTTTCGTCGGCGGCCTGCGCGGTCCCGACGCTCGCCCCGGCCAGCGCGGCGGTGATGGCGGTGGCGGCGATCAGGCTGGCGAGCGTGGTCTTGCTGGCGGTCTTGGCGGTCATGGCGGCGTTCCTCTTTGGGATGTTGCGATGACCGAACTGTCGCAGATCAAACGGCTCCTGTGAAATGCCGGGGGGCTATCAATTCCATAGCCGCCGGGAATGACGATCACGATCCGATCACGGACGCGTGATTGCTTCGCCACCTCAATCCGCCTCCTCGGCAAAGGCACCGATCAGGAAATCGAGAAAGGCGCGCAGCTTGGGCGCAACGTGCTGGCGCGAGGGGTAGATGGCGTGCAGCGTGGTTTCCACCGTCTGCCAATCGGTCAGCACCGCGTGCAGACGGCCCTGCGCCAAATCCTCGGCCACATAGGGCAGGGGGATCAGGCTGATGCCCAAACCCGCGCGCAGCGCGTCGCGCACAGCCAGACTGGATGACACCGAATATTGCCCGCGCACGGCGACGCGCTCCACCCGGCCGTCCTTGCGGAACTCCCAGACATCCGCATGGCCGGACAGGCTGAAACGGACGGCGTGCATCCCCGTCAGGTCGGCGGGCGTGCGCGGCACGCCATGAGCGGCGAAGTAAGATGGGGCACCGCACAGGGCGTGGCGCATCACCGCCAGTTTGCGGGCGATCAGGCTGGAATCATCCAGGTGATCGGTGCCGCGAATGGCCAGATCGAAGCCTTCGCGCACGATGTCCACCCGGCGGTCATCCAGGTGCAGATCCAACGTCAGGCCGGGATGGGCGGCAAGAAAGCCGGGTATGACGCTGGAAAGCCGGGTCAACGTCACCGTCATCGGCGCACTGACGCGCAGGGTCCCGGTGGGGGCGGTTTTCACCGGGCACAGCGCCCGGTCGGCGTCGTTCAGCGCGTCCAGGCCGCGTGTCACATGCTCCAGATAAACGCGCCCCTCGTCGGTCAGGGCCATGCGGCGGGTGGTGCGGTGGACCAGACGAACACCGACATGCGCCTCCAACTCCGCGATGTTCTTGCTGACGGCGGGCGGCGACAAGCCCAACCGCCGCCCGGCGGCGGCAAAGCTGTTCAGTTCCGCCACATGACGGAACACCTGCAAGGCGGTGAGACGGTCCATCGCATCATTCACTTTTGGAAAAGAATATCTTGCAAGCATCACACATTATCGCCCCTTGGTGCATAGGCTATTTCCATGGGCATCGCGTTGTCCCTCTGACCCATTGGAATCCAACCCATGCATTCCCCATCCGTTGCCCCGCCTGCCGTTACCCCGTCCGTCATTGTCGGTTCGGCGATTGCGTTGATTGAAGAGCGTGCGTCCACCAACCGGTTCGATCCCACGCGCGGGGTGACGGAGGCGGAAATCACCGACCTGATCCGGTTGGCCACCCGCGCCCCGACCGCCTACAACCTGCAAAACTGGCGCTTCATCGCCGTGCGGTCGGCGGAACGGAAAGCGGTCTTGCGGGCGTTGGCCTACGATCAGGCCAAAGTGACCGAGGCCGCCGTCACCATCATCGTCTGCGGCCAGCGGCCCGACGCTGACCGTCTGCCCGACCGCCTGCGCACGTTCGTGGACAGCGGCCACATGCCGGTGGCGATGGCCGATGCCTGGACCCGCAGCGCGCGGGCGCAATACGCCGATCCGCAAACCGCTCGTGACGAGGCTGTGCGCTCCGCAAGTCTGGGGGCGGCGACGCTGATGCACGCTGCGGCCGCGCTGGGGCTGGCGTCGGGGCCGATGGTCGGCTTTGATGCCGCCGGGGTGGCGCGCGCCTTTGATTTGACCGAGGATGAGGTCCCGGTGATGCTGCTGGCCGTCGGCCACGCCGCGCCCGGCAATTGGCCGCAGAAACCCCGCCGCCCCGTAACCGAACTGTTGACCATCGCATGAAAACGCCCGCGTCCGATCTGGCCCTCACGGCGGTTGCTCCCGCCATTTGGGGCAGCACCTACATCGTCACCACCGAAGCCCTGGCGGGTTTCCCACCGTTGACGGTGGCGATGCTGCGCGCCTTGCCCGCCGGTCTTTTGTTGCTGCTGATCGTCCGCCGCCTGCCGACGGGCATCTGGTGGTTGCGGGTTATGGCGCTGGGGGCGTTCAATTTTTCCATCTTCTGGACCATGCTGTTCGTGTCGGCCTATCGCCTGCCCGGCGGGGTGGCGGCGACGGTGGGGGCGGTCCAGCCTCTGATCGTCGTGTTTCTTGCCGCCTTTCTGCTGGGCAACCCGATCCGTCCGCTGTCGGTGCTGGCCGCCCTGGTCGGGTTGGGCGGGGTGGCCCTGCTGGTGCTGACGCCGAACGCGGCGTTGGACCCGGTGGGCGTGGCGGCGGGTCTAGCCGGGGCGCTGTCGATGGCCTGCGGCACGGTGCTGACGCGCAAATGGCAACCGCCGGTGTCGCTGCTGACCGTCACCGCGTGGCAATTGACCGCCGGGGGGCTGTTGCTGGTCCCGGTGGTTCTGCTGGTCGGTCCGCAGCCGCCAATGCCGACCGCAGCGAATCTGCTGGGGCTGGGTTGGCTCGGCCTGATCGGTGCAGCGTTGACCTATATGCTGTGGTTCCGGGGCGTAGCCCGGTTGGAATCGGCGGCGGTCGCCTCGCTGGGTTTCCTCAGCCCGGTGACGGCGGTGCTGCTGGGTTGGCTTTGCCTTGACCAGAACCTGACCCCGGTGCAGATCGCCGGGGTGGCCCTGGTCATCGCCAGCGTCGCGGCGGGGCAACGGGCGAATCGCCCGCCTGCTACGCACCCCACCATTCAGCCTCGCGCGTAGGCCGCCAAGCGGGTGGCGAAGGCGGGATCCGGGGATTCCGTGTGGTGGTCCGGTGCGGGGGCCGCCGGGGCGGTGGGGGGCAGGGCCAGCCGTGCCGCTCCGGCGCTGGTTCCGGTGGCGCTGGGGGAGGCGGCGACCGGGCGGCCCGTGCGCGCGGCCAGGGCGCGCAGGAACAGGCGGTTGCGAGCGAACGGCCCCTCGACGATGGTCGGGCCGTCGGCGCGCAAACCGTCGAGCATCGCCGCCGTGGTCAGGGCGCAGCGCAGGCTGGCCGCCGCCGCGCGTTCGCCCGGCGTCAGGCTGGCCGGGTCGTGGCTCCAGCGGTCGGGCGCGCCGTCGGGGGTGTGGACGGTGATGGCGTCGGCCAACACCCGGTCCAGCTCGGCGTCGCTGGGCGCGGTGGGGTCGCGGTTGGTCAGCCGGTCGTACACCCGCCCGCCCATGAAGCGGGCGGAGGGAACCGGGCGGCCCAGCGCGTCCACATTCGCCAACGTGTCACGGGCCAACGTGTCACGGGCCAGCATGTCGCGCGCCGGATCCAGCCCGGCCAGCGACCCGCCGACCGCCAGCGCGATGATCCAGGTGCCGGTCGACACCACCGACAGCGGGGCCGGGCGGGCCAGAATGTGCGGCAGCAGCGAGGCGTTGGAATCGTGGATGCCGCAATGGACCGGGATCGGCCCCAGCCCGACCCGCGCGGCGATCTCCGGCCGCAGCGGCCCCAGCGCGTCGAAGGCGGAGCGCAGCGGCGGGAACAGGCCGCGCCAGCCCGCGCGGTCCACCAGACCGGACAAGCCGCCGTTGGCCGGTTCCCACAGATCGGTGTGGCAGCCGAGCGAGGTCGCCTCGCTCGCCGCCACGCCGCTCAACCGCCACGCCCAATATTGCGGGTAGGTCAGGATGTGGCGGGTGTTGGCGAAGGCGTCGGGGAAGCGGCGCTGCAACCAGAACACTTGCCGGCCCAGATTCAAACCGCCGGGCAGCGGCGGCGATCCGCTGTCGGCGAAGGCCGGGCGCAGCCGGTCATAGTCCGGCGTGGTTTCGTCCGGCAGCGGGCTTTCGTAATCCAGGATCGGCAGGACGAGGCCGTCCCCATCCCCATCCCCATCCCCATCCCCATTCCCATCCACCAGGGCGGCGGCGGCCCCGTGGGTGGTGATCGACAGCGCGTCCACCCGGCCCTGCGCGGCGGCACGGGCCAGCCAATCCAGCAGAAAGGCCCACAGCCCGGCGGCGTCGGCGTGGGGATAGGGGCCGTCGGTCAACACCCGGTTGGGCTGGCTGGCGACGACGCGGTCGGTGCGCGCCGCCAGATCATGCACCACCAGCTTGGCGTTGGTCTTGCCGATGTCGAAGACGGCGATGAAGCGGGGGGCGATAAGAGGGGGGGCGGTCATGCGGAGGGCGGTCCTGCCTCAGGCCAGATGGAACAGGGTGGGCAGCGGCGTGACCACCGGCGCGTTGTCGGGCTGCACCGCCATCAGGTCGGCCATCATCGCCCACCAGCGTTGCATCACCGGGTGGGCGGGCAGCGCGTCCATCCCATGGTCGCGCCGCCGCCACAGCACGGCGAACAGATGGTGGGTGTCGGGGTCGAGGTGGATCGAGTAATCGCTGACCCCGGCCTGTTTCAACAGCGTCACCAGTTCGGGAAAGATGCGGTCGTGGCGGGCCTGGTATTCGGCCGCCATCCCCGGTTTCAGCACCATGCGGAAGGCGATCTTCTCGTGCGTGTCGGCGTTGGGGATGGTGGGGCTGGGGATTGTGGGGTTGGTCGGGGTGATCATGGCGTGGATCTCCGCATCCGGTTGGACAGCTTGCGGGCCAGAACGGGCAGGGCGATGACGGCGATCAGCATGACGCCGACGACGATCGACATGATGATGCCCGACACGTTGAGCAGCCCCAGGCCAAAGGTGAGCAGCCCCATGACCAGCGCGGCCAGCACCACGCCGGGGATGGTCCCGACGCCGCCGGTGATCGCCACGCCGCCCAGCACCACCATGGTGACGATCTCCAGTTCCCACCCGGTGGCGATGGACGGGCGGGTCGATCCCAGGCGGCTGGTCAGCATGACCGACGCCACCCCGGCGGCCAGACCGGTCGCGGCGAACAGCCAGAATTTGATCCGCCGCACCTTCAGGCCGGAAAAGGCGGCGGCGGTCGGGTTGTGGCCGATGGCCCGCACCGCGCGGCCCAGGCTGGTGCGGTGCAGCAGGAACCCGGCCAGCAGCGCCAGCCCCAGGAACACGGTGACTTCAAACGACAGCCATTCCCAGACATAACCCTGGCCGAAATAGGCGAACCCCTCCGGGTAGCGGGTGTAGGCCCCATCGCCAAGGATGCCATAGGCCAGCCCGCGAAACAGGCTCATCGTGCCGATGGTGGCGACGATGGAGGGCAGCTCCAACCCGGTGACGAGCAGGCCGTTGACCGCACCACAGGCCAGCCCGGTGAGCAGACCGACCCCGACCACCACCGGCATCGGCTGCCCGGCGGCGGCGGTCGCCCCCATCAGGGTGGAGGACAGCGCGATGATCCCGGCGACCGAAATGTCGATCTCCCCGGCCAGGATGACGAAGGCGAGCGCCAGGGCGACGATGGCCTTTTCGGTGAAATTGAAGGTGGCGTCCGACAGGTTCCACACGTCGAGGAAATAGGGCGAGGCGAAGCTGTTGGCGGTGAAGATCGCGGCGGCCAGCAGCAGCAGCAGCGCTTCCCAGCTTTTCAACAGCGCCGTCAGCGGCGCGTCGGTGCGGTCGGGAATCCGGCGGATGGGCGGGGTAGGGCTGGGCGCGCGGCCCAGTTCGGCCCGGTCTTGCCCGCCTCGGTTTTGCCCGGCCCGGTCTTGACCGGTGCTGAAAGGGACGTTGGGTGTCAGCATGGTCATGCTCCGGCCTCCTGTCCGGCGGTGGCGCGGTGGCGGAGGATGATGCGGCCCTTGCGGCGCTCGGCCCGCGTGTTGAGAAGGACGGCGGCGATGATGATCGCCCCGGAAATGCTCATCTGCCAAAAGGGGGAAACGCCGACGACCGGCAGCGCGTTCTTGATGACGCCGAGAAACAGCGCCCCCAGAACCGCCCCCGCCACCGACCCCACCCCGCCGCTGATCGACACGCCGCCGATCACGCAGGCGGCGATCACGTCCAGTTCGAACCCGGCGGCGATGTCGACATAGGCGACGGCAAAGCGCGACACCCACAGATAGCCGCACAGACCGGCGAGCAGACCCGACACGCAGAAGGCCCGGAACACGGTGCGGCCCGCGTCGATCCCGGCATAGACCGCCGCCACCGGGTTGCCTCCGACGGCGTACAGCGCCCGGCCCACCGGGCTGCGGGCAAAGCCGAGCGCGGCCAAACCGATCACCGCCACCGCCAGCCACGCCAGCATCGGCAGACCCAGCAGCGTTGCGCGCGGCAGCGCCAGATAGGCGGGCGACATTTGAAAGGTGTTCACCCACTCGCCCCCCGACAGCACAAAGGCGCTGCCCCGGAAGATGGTGAGCGTCCCCAGCGTGACGACGATGGACGGCAAGCCGACCTTCCACACCAGCAGCCCGTTCACCGCCCCCAGCGCCATCCCCATGGCGGCGGAGGCCAGCACCAGCAGCGGGACCGGAATCTCCGGGTGGGCGGCGTTCAGCATCGCCCCGGCCATGCCGGTCAGCGCCAGATTGGCGGCGACCGACAGATCGATGGAGCGGGTGAGGATCACCGCCGTCTGGCCGATGGCCAGGATGATGAGGATGGCGGTGTCGGTGAAGACCGACGCCAGATTGCCGGGGGTGACGAAGCCCGGCGCCCGCAGGGCGATCAGGCCCAACAGCGCGGTTCCGGCGACCGACAGCAGCGCCTCGCGCGATTTCAGCAGCCTGTTCAGGAGGGTCATGCCGCAAGCTCCGGGTGGGTATCGGTGTTGCCGGTGGCGGCGCGCACCAGCGTTTCGGCGGTCAGCCCGGCGCGGTCGTACAGGTGGATCGGGCGGCCCTCGCGCATCACCAGAACCCGGTCGCTCATGCCCAGAATCTCCGGCAGTTCCGACGAGATCATGATGACGGCCAGACCCTGCGCCGCCAGTTCGCTGATGAAGCCGTGGACGGCGGCCTTGGACCCGATGTCGATGCCCTTGGACGGCTCGTCCAGGATGATGATGTCCGGCCGGGTCGCCAGCCATTTGCTGATGACGATCTTTTGCTGGTTGCCGCCCGACAGGGTCCCGACCGGTTGCGACAGCGACGCCGCGCGCAGGTCGAGCCGTTCGGCGTAGCAGCGGGCCAGGGCGAATTCACGCGCGCGGCTGATCACGCCGTGGCGGCTGACCTCCGCCAGGGTGGCGAGCGTCATGTTGTCCACGATGGGCATCGCCAGCACGGCCCCATGCCGCCCCCGCTCCTCCGGGACATAGACCAGACCGGCGCGGATGGCGTCGCCGGGGCTGCGGATCACGGTGTCGCGCCCCTTGATCCGCAACCGGCCGCGCGATGGGCGGGTGATGCCGAACAGGGATTGGCAGAACTCCGACCGGCCGGCCCCGACCAACCCGTAGAGGCCCAGAATCTCGCCGCGTCGCAGGTGGAAGGACACGCCGTCGAACTCGGTGGGGTGGGCGTAATCCTCCACCTCCAACACCAACTCGCCGGGCGTGACCGCCAGCTTGGGAAAGGTCTGTTCGACCGGGCGGCCCACCATCAGGCGGACGATCTCCGCCTGGTCGGTGTCGGCCAGCGATCCGGCCCCCACCGACCGGCCGTCGCGGAACACCGCGTAATCGTCGGCGATGCGGAAGACCTCTTCGAATTTGTGGCTGATGAACAGAATGGCGCGGCCCTGCGCCTTCAGCCGCGCGACGATGGCGAACAGCTCGTCGGCTTCCTTCTGCGACAGGGCGGCGGTGGGTTCGTCCATGATGATGACGCGGGCCTCCACCGACAGGGCGCGGGCGACCGCCACCAGATGGCGTTGGCCGATGGACAGATCCTTCAGCCGCGTGTGGGGGCCGAACGGCGCGTCGAGCGTGCGCAGCAGCGCCCCGGCGCGCGCCATCATCGCCTTGCGGTCGATCAGGCCAAAGCGCGTGGTCGGCGCGTGACCGGCGAAGATGTTCTCCGCCACGCTCAACTCGTCGAACAGGACGGTTTCCTGGTGGATGGCGGTGATCCCGGCGGATTCGGCCATGGCGGGGGCGGTGAAGACCACCGGCGCGCCGTCGATCCGGATGTCGCCGCCGTCGGGGCGGTAAATGCCGGTCATGGTCTTGACCAGCGTCGATTTGCCCGCCCCGTTTTCGCCGATCAGCGCGGTGACGCGCCCGGCGCGCAGGGTCAGGTTGACATCGGACAGGGCGCGGACGCCGGGAAACAGCTTGGTGATGCCGCGCATCTCCAACAGGGGGGCATCCTGGGCGGAATCGTCCGGGAGGCGCGCGGGCGGAACAGGCGTGGACATGGTCATGGGAACGCCTTCCGGTCGGGTGGGCGGGACAGGCGGAGCGCTGCGGAAACGCGCGCGCGGGGGTGCGCGTGGCGGAAAAGGGCGGGCCGCCCGGTTCTCTGGGACGCCCGCCGCTCCCCGCGCCGCACCGCCCGATCAAAAGATCTTGGCGAACTGGTCGATGTTGGAGGCGTCGTAGGTGAACGGCTCGCTCATCGCCGCTTCGGCGTTGTCGCCGACGGTGATGTCGCCCATGCGCCCGGCCTTCAGCTTGGTCCCCGGCGCGACGCTGGCGGCTTTGCTTTTCACCAGATCATAGGCGAGCAGGGTGGCGGTGTAGCCGAGATCGATGGGGTTCCAGATGGCGAAGGACTTGCTGGCCCCCGATTTGATGGCTCCGGCCATTTCCGACGGCAGACCAAGGCCGGTCACATGGACCTGACCGATCTTGCCCGCGTCCTTCACCGCCTGGGCGGCGGCGACGATGCCGACGGAGGTCGGGGCGATGATCGTCTTCACCTCCGGGTGCGCCTTCAGCAACGCCTGGGTTTCGCGATAGCTCTTGTCCGACAGGTCATCGCCGTAGACGGTGGTGACGATCGTCATGCCGGGGAATGTCGGCAACGCCTTCTTCATCTCCTCGATCCAGATGTTCTGGTTGGTCGAGGTGGCGGTGGCCGACAGGATGGCGACGTTGCCCTTGCCGTCCGGCAGGGTGGCGGCGGCCAGCTTCAGGTTGGTGGCCCCGATCAGCGCGTTGGACGACGGGTTCAGGTGCAGCATGCGGCCCTTGGCCGACACCCCCGAATCCCATGAAATCACCTTGATGCCGCGCTGCATCGCCTTGCTGAGCGCGGGAACCAGCGCGTCGGGGTCGTTGGCGGACACGGCGATGGCGTCCACCTTTTGCGAGATCAAGGAGTTGATGACCTCAATCTGCCCTTCGGCGGTGGTGGAGGTCGGGCCGGTGTAGATGATCTCGACGTTGCCGACCTCCTTGGCGGCGTCCTCGGCCCCCCGGCGGGCGGCTTCGAAAAAGCCGTTGCCCAACGATTTGACCACCAGCGCGATGCGGATCTTGTCCTGCGCGGCGGCGGGAGTGGCGACCAGACCGACGGCCAGCGCCACCGGCAGAACCATGGACTTCCAGAACGACATTTTTGGTTTCCTCCCAGGCGTGTGTTTGTTGGGTCATCCCGTCTTGTCGCGGGCCTGATTCCGCAAAAGGCGGTGGTGGGGGGCGGTCAGGCGACCTCGGGCGACGCCTCCCGTCCCTTGGCGGCGGCGGCGACGATCAGACGGACGCCAGCGGCTTCGATCATGCGGGCGGCGGCGTCGCTGATGCCGTCGTCGGTGACGATGGTGTGCGCGCGCTCCAGCGGCACGACGATCATGGCGGAGCGGGCGTCGAACTTTGAGGAATCGACCAGGATCACCAGCTCGTCGGCCTGGCGCATCAGGCGCTGTTCGGACTGGATGATCAGCGGATCGCCTTCACCCACGCCATAAGCCGACACGCTTTGCGCACCCATGAACATGCGCCGTGCGCGGAAATGAGCGATTCCGTCGTTTTCGAACGGGCTGAGGATCAGGCCCTGCTCACGGTAAACAGCACCGGCGGGCAGCAGCACGGTGCATTTGGAATGCTTGATGAGATGCTCGGCGATCATGAAGGAGTTGGTCATCACCTGCATCGGACGGTCGGTCATGTGATGGACCATCTGAAAGGTGGTGGTTCCGCCATTGATGATGATGGCGTCGCCGGGTTCGCACAGATCCACCGCCGCGCGGGCGATCAGCCGTTTTTCCTGCTGATTCAAGCCTTCCGCCACCCGGAATGGACGTCCGGCGATGCTGCCATAGGGGGATGGCGACAGCGCCTCCGCCCCGCCGCGCACCTTGCGCAGCTTCTTTTGCAACGCCAGCGCGGCGATGTCGCGGCGGATGGTGGCGTCGGACGCGCCGGTCAGCTCCGCCAGATCGGCGACGGACGCGACCGACCGACTTTGCACCAATCCCACGATGATCCGATGGCGTTCGCTTTCGAGCATGCGATCCTCCCTTGCACAAACTGTTGCCCCAACCAACGACCTGTGTCAATCATTTCCAATCAAAATTTTCCATATTACGATCTGTAGTGATTGAACATGATCGATCATGTTGACTTTTGACGAAACCAACGACCATGGTGTGCCATCAGCGGCGGCTCTGGACCGCCGGGCAACGCCTGGGGAGGAGAGGACATGCAGGATCTGAGCGGCGCGCAGCGCCTGGACAATCGGTGGAACGACACGGTCGCCGACGCGATGGACGAACCGGGGCGGCTGCTCTATCGTTCCAACCTTCTGGGGTCGGACAAGCGCATCACCAACTACGGCGGCGGCAACACCTCCGGCAAGATCGACATGGCCGATCCCTTGACCGGGGAAACGGTGACGGTCCTGTGGGTGAAGGGGTCGGGCGGCGACGTCGGCACGATGGCGCTCGACGGTTTTTCCACCCTGTATCTCGACAAGCTCAACCGGCTGCGCGCGCTGTACAAGGGCGAGGCGCACGAGGATGAGATGGTCGGCTATCTGCCCCATTGCACCTTCAACCTGAACCCGCGCGCCGCGTCCATCGACACGCCGCTGCACGCCTATCTGCCCTTCCGCCACGTCGATCACATGCACCCCGACGCGGTGATCGCCATCGCCGCGACCGAAAACAGCCGCGCCCTGACCGAAGCGGTCTATGGCGGTGAGATCGGCTGGTTGCCCTGGCGGCGTCCGGGTTTCCAACTGGGGCTGGATCTGGCGGCCTTCGCGGCGGCCAACCCGACCGCCAAGGGCGTGGTGCTGGAAGGCCACGGCCTGTTCACCTGGGGCGACAGCTCCAAGGAGTGCTACGAAACCACCTTGCGCGTCATCAACCGCGCCATCGCCTGGTTCGACGGCGAAACGGCGGGCAAGGCCGCCTTTGGCGGGGCGGCGGTGGCGTCGCTGGATCCGGCGGCCCGCCGCGCGGTCGCGGCCCGGCTGATGCCTGAGATTCGCGGCCTGATCGGCACCGACGAGAAAAAGGTCGGCCATTTCGACGACGGCGACGCGGTGCTGGAATTCGTCAATTCCCGCGATCTGCCCGCCCTGGCGGCGCTGGGCACCTCCTGCCCCGACCATTTCCTGCGCACCAAGATCCGCCCGCTGGTGCTGGGTTTCGACCCGGCGGCCGACAATCTGGATGCGGTGATCGACGGGTTGCCGGATGCGGTCGAAGCCTACCGCCACGATTACGCGGGCTATTACGAGCGCTGCCGCCGCCCCGACTCGCCCGCCATGCGCGACCCCAACGCCATCGTCTATCTGGTTCCGGGCGTGGGCATGCTGACCTTCGCCCGCGACAAGGCGACGGCGCGCATCGCCGGTGAATTCTACGTCAACGCCATCAACGTGATGCGCGGGGCGTCCTCCGTCAGCCGCTATTGCGGTCTGCCGGAGCAGGAGGCCTTCGACATCGAATATTGGCTGTTGGAGGAAGCCAAGCTGCAACGGATGCCCAAGCCCAAGGCGCTGGCCGGGCGGGTGGCGCTGGTCACGGGGGCGGCGGGCGGCATCGGCCGGTCCACCGCCGAACGGCTGCTGCGCGACGGGGCCTGCGTCGTGCTGGCCGACATCGACGTCGAGGCGCTGGCGGCGATCAAGGCGGCGCTGGCGCGCGGTTTCGGGGCCGATCAAGTGCGCGCGGTGACGCTGGACGTGACCGACGAGGCCGCCGTGCGCGATGGTTTCGCCGCCGCGTGCGTCGAGTTTGGCGGGTTGGACATTCTGGTGTCCAACGCGGGCATCGCGTCCTCCGCCCCGATCGAGGCGACGGAGCTGTCGCTGTGGACCCGCAACATGGACATCCTCGCCACCGGCTATTTCCTGGTGGCGCGCGAGGGCTTCCGCCTGTTCCGCCGCCAGGGTCTGGGCGGATCGGTGGTGTTCGTGGCGTCCAAGAACGGTCTGGCCGCGTCGCCCAACGCGGCGGCCTATTGCACGGCCAAGGCGGCGGAAATCCATCTCGCCCGCTGTCTGGCGCTGGAAGGCGCGCCCATCGGCGTGCGCGTCAACGTCGTCAACCCCGACGCGGTGCTGCGCGGCTCCAAGATCTGGACCGGCGAATGGCGCGAGCAGCGCGCGGCGTCGTCCAACCTGTCGGTCGATCAGCTTGAGGAGCATTACCGCAACCGGTCCCTGTTGAAGCGGTCGGTCTACCCGGAAGACGTGGCCGAGGCCATCGGTTTCCTCGCGTCGGACAGCGCGGCCAAATCGACGGGCAACATCCTGAACGTCGACGCGGGCAACGCCCAGTCCTTCACGCGCTGACCCGCGCCCGCCATCGTTTGGCCAGCATTGTTTGGGGAGGACAACCATGACCGCATTGCCGATCGACGTGACCGTGATCGAACGGTCGAACGAGACCCTGGCGGCCGCACAGGCCGCCGATTACGCCACGCTGGGGGACAGGCTGGCCCGGCGCGGTGTGGACATCGACGCGCTGACCGCCAAGGCGGCGGCCTTCTTCGTCGCCGTCCCGTCCTGGGGTGTGGGCACCGGCGGGACCCGCTTTGCCCGCTTTCCCGGCGTGGGCGAACCGCGCGGCATCTTTGAAAAGCTGGACGATTGCGCGGTGATCCACCTGTTGGGCCGGGCCACGCCGCGCGTGTCGCTGCACATCCCGTGGGACGCGGCGGATCCGGCGGAGCTGAAGGCCAAGGCCGACAGTCTGGGGCTGGGGTTCGACGCCATGAACTCCAACACCTTCCAGGACCACCCGAAGGATCCGCGTCAACCGCTGTCCTACAAACACGGCTCGCTCTCGCACACCGACCGGGCGGTGCGGGATCAGGCGGTGGAACACAACCTCGCCACCATCGAACTGGGCCGGGCCATCGGCTCCACCGCGCTGACGGTGTGGGTGGGCGACGGCTCCAACTTCGCCGGTCAAGCCGATCTGGGCCGCGCCTTCGACCGCTATCTGGACTCGATGAAGCGGATCGCGGCGGCTCTGCCGGACGATTGGCGGGTGTTTTCCGAGCACAAGATGTACGAGCCGGCCTTCTACTCCACCGTCGTGCAGGATTGGGGAACCAGCCTGATGACGGCGCAGGAGCTGGGGGCGAAGGCCTTCTGTCTGGTCGATCTGGGCCACCACGCGCCCAACGTCAACATCGAGCAGATCGTCGCCCGCCTGATCCGGGCCGGGAAGCTGGGCGGGTTCCATTTCAACGATTCCCGCTATGGCGATGACGACCTCGACACCGGATCCATCGACCCGTTCCGTCTGTTCCTGGTGTTCAACGAGCTGGTGGAGGCCGGGGAGCGGCTGGACGCGCTGCGCCCGGCCCACATGATCGACCAGTCGCACAACGTCACCGACCCGATTGAAAGCCTGATCCGCTCGGCCAACGAAATCCGCCGCGCCTATGTCCAGGCGCTGTTGGTGGACCGCGTGGCCCTGGCGGGCTTCCAGGAGGAGAACGACGCGCTGATGGCCTCGGAAACGCTCAAACAGGCGTTCCGCACCGACGTGGAACCGATCCTGGCCAAGGCCCGGCAGGATGCGGGCGGGGCCATCGACCCGATCCGCGCCTACCGCGACAGCGGCTATCGCCGGATGGTCGGGGCCAAGCGCCCGGCCGCCGTCGGCGGGGGCGGCGGCATCGTCTGACGGCAAAGGCGCGGCAAAGAACGTCGATCGCCGCATGCCCTGTCCGGGGCGTGCGGCGACCGGCGTTTCTGCGTCTTGCCCGATGGGATCCCATGAGATCGCGGGATCACAGCGTTGCGGCGACCCGCGCCACCTGATCGCGCAACCACCCGTGCGAAGGGGAGGCGGCGTGACGCCGGTGCCAGACCATGGAAATGTCAAAAGCATGATAGGGAAAAGGCAACGGGCTGATCGACAACCCCAATGGCGGCGCGCACAGAGCCGCCACCTTCCCTGGCAGAGTTGAAATCATGGCGGACTGGGTCAGCATGGTCGGGATCGCCATGAATTGGGTGGTGGACGCCGCCACCCGACGCCGCATCCCCCGCGCGTGCAGCTCATCATCGACAAAGCTGGTGAATCCACCGCGTATCGATGGCATCAGGTGGGGAAACCGGGTGTAATCATCCAGACTGATGGGTGGGACCAGCGGAATCCGACGGCCATCGAACACGCAGACCAGTTGTTCCAGATACAGCGTCTTGCAATCATGCCAGCGCCGCACGCCGGGATAGTGACCGATGCCCATGTCGACGGTCCCATTGTCGATGGCGTCCAGCGAGGAATCCGGGTCCATGGTCAGGATGGCGATGGAGATCTGATGCTGGCTGGCTTGCTCCAACACACCGGCCAACAGCACCGCCTGCACCGAATCATGGGCGGCGATGGAAAAGCTTCGCTCCTCGTCCCCCGGAACAAAGCCATCCTCCACCGACAAGGCTTGCGCCGCCGCGATCAAAACATCGCGCAAGGGTTGCGCCATGCGCAGCGCGCGCGGGGTGGGTTCCATCTGGTTGCCGGTGCGCACGAACAACGGATCCCCAACCAAGGCCCGCAGCCGGTTGAGCGCGTGGCTGACCGCCGATTGACTGACGCCCAGCCGTTCCGCCGCCCGTGACACGTTGCGGGTTTCCAGAAGCGCGTCGAACATCTTGATGAGGTTCAGATCAAGCTGTTGGCTATGAATGGTGGTCATGACGTTATGACTCGCATCAGCCTTGCTCATGATGATCGGGTCCGCCTACCATCGTTTCAGCGGCGTGAGGAAATTGCAAAGGGAAACACCGGAACCGCCAAGGCGCGCCGCGCCTGATTTGGATGTTCCCCCCCTGCGATGTCCATCCGTTCGGGAACCGTGTCGGTCTTTCTTTTTGAAAGGCCACAGCCATCGGTCCGAGCACACGTTCAATGAATGTCTGTGCCGTCAAAAATCCAGGTCAGGAGATGAGAGATCTCTTGTGGCCCACGCCCGAACTTTGCCTTGTGACAGAGGGGATTTCATGCTGAACACTCTTATCTCCACCATCCCCGCCGCTCATCTTGTCACCGAAGACATCATTCTTGCCATGCGTGTTGGGTTGCGGGTGGTGCACCTCGTTGGTCTGGTGTTGGGGCTTGGGGCGGCCACCCTGCTGGATTTGATGCTGTTTCGGCGCCGATCCGATCCGTTGACCAAGGAGATGATCGAGACGGTGGAGCTGTTTTCGAACGTCGTCCTGTGTGGGTTGCTTCTTCTTTGGCTGACCGGCATCGGCTTTCTGATTCATTACGCGCAGTTTGATCCGCAACGTCTCTACAATCCCAAAGTGTGGTCAAAGATTGTGATCGTGGCGGTTCTGTCGATCAACGGCCTGTTCATTCACACCGTTGTGCTGCCGCACATGCGCGCCAGCGTCGGGCATCCCAATCTGTCGCTTTTGTCGGCGGGCCGCCGCCGTCTGTTTTGCGCTGTCGGGGCCGTGTCGGCGGTGTCCTGGTACACGCCGATGCTGTTGGGTGCCGTCCCACAGCTCAACTTCACGGTGCCGATGACGACCATTTTGTCGGTCTATGCCTTGGCTGTGGGGTTTGGCACGGTGGTGGCCATCGCCCTGATGGGGCCGCCCACCGTCCAGGAGGATGACGCTTCCCGACACGGCGCGCCTGGTCTTGACCTTCAACGCCCGTGCCTGTGATTGCGATTGTCAGGATTGGCGGTCGATTGGGTTGTCGGAGGCCCCCCGTCTGGTGTTACCTGCGTCGCTTGCCCCGCAGTCTTGAGGACGTGCCATGACCCCCGACCAACACGCCGCCCGCCGTGCCGACATCGAAGCGGAGGAGCAGCGGTTGACCTTCGACCGCTTCGACTTCGCCCAGGCCTGGGCGATCGGGCAGGCGCTGGTTGCCGCCGCTCCCGCCCCGGTTTCCATCCGCATCGTGGTGGCGGGCCGTGTGCTGTTCGCCGCCGCGCTGGACGGCACCTGCGCCAGCAACGACGTGTGGCTCGACCTGAAATTCGCCGCGTTGGAGCATTTTGGCCGCAGCAGCCTGTGGGTGCACCATGACCAACGCGCGCGCGGGCGGACGCTGGCAGCCAACCCCAGCGTCCAGCGCCCGATGGCCGACCATGGCGGCGTGTTCCCCATCCGCATCGGCGCGCAGACCGTGGGCGGGATCGGCGTGTCCGGTCTGCCGCACGAGGCCGATCACGCCCTGATCGTCGGGGTGCTCGACCAGTTGGCCCAGGCGGCGGGCTGACCGCCGGGCCGCCGGACCGATCAGGCGCTGAGGCGATCCACGAACTGATCGACGCGGCTTTGCACCTGGCGGAAGCGGTCCTCCAGGCTGCGGATGCCCGCGTGCAACCGGTTGGCGGCGTCGCCGTTGCGTTGGGCGGAAACGGACACCCCCTGCACGCTTTCGCGCAGCCGTTCGGTTCCACGCGCCGCCTGCTGAACCGCCTGACTGATTTCGGTGGTGGCCGCGTTTTGCTGCTCCACCGAGTCCGCGATGGCGGCGCTGATGCCGCTGAGGTCGATGATGACCTTGGAAATCTCACCGATCTCGGCCGCCGCACCGCCGGTTGAGCTTTGGATCGCGCCGATCAGGGCGGCGATCTCCTCGGTGGCCTTGGCGGTCTGACCGGCCAGATTCTTGACCTCGGTCGCCACGACGGCGAAGCCCTTGCCCGCTTCGCCCGCGCGCGCCGCCTCGATGGTCGCGTTCAGGGCCAGCAGATTGGTCTGTCCGGCGATGGAGGAAATCAGCGTCACCACATCGCCGACCCGGTTGGAATCCTCCACCAGACGGCGCATCCGTTCCACCGTGCCGTTCACCCGCTGGTTGGCGTTTTCCGACACCCCATGCGACGATTGGGCCTGCCCGGCGATCTCGCGGATGGAGGCGGCCAACTGCTCGACCGCTGCGGCCACCGTCTGGACGCTGGCCGTCACCTCCTCGGCGGCCTGGGCCGCCGCGTGGCTCAGATCGACGTTGCTGCCCGCGCTGTCGGCCACCTCGCCCACCGACCGGCTCATCTCCTCGGCGGTTCCGTTGACCGCCGTCAGCAGATGGCCGACATCGGCGTCGAAGGTGACGGCGACCGAGGCCAGGGCGGCTTGGCGTTGGCGTTCCGCCTCGTCGCGCATCCGGATCTGTTCGGCTTCCAGATGGGCTTTGGCGAGGGCATTCTCGCGGAAGGTCTCGACGGCGGCCCCCATGCGCCCGACCTCGTCCTCGCGGTTCAGGGCCGGGACCTGCACGGCGGTGTCACCGGCGGCGAGCGCGGTCATCACCCGGGTCATCCGTGAAATCGGGTGGGTGATGCCGCGCATCACCAGAACCAGGATGCCGCAGACCACCAGCAAGGCGAGGAAGCAGACCCCGGCGATGGCGAGTGTGGTCTCTTCGATGGCGCGGGTGATGCGCTGGGTCGACAGGCGAACCTCGATCGCTCCCAACTCGTCTTTCTTGCCCCCCTCCACGCGCAGAACCGGCACGCGACGGGTGATGATCTCCTCCCCCGCTGCGGCGGCACGGCCGTGCGTGGCGAAGGGGCGGTTGTCTTTCGTCAGGATGGCGCTGCCGATGCAATCGGGATCCGCCGCCAGGGCGGACAGGATCGCGTTGGCGGCGGCGGTGTCCATCCCCCACAGCGCTTCCGCCGTCACACCGACCAGAACCGACGTCATCATGTCCGCCCGTTCGGAAAGCGCGGCGCGGGCGGCGCTCATGTTCATGTACGCGATCCCGGCCATGGCGGTGATGGCGATGCCGACCAACAGCACCGCGATGGGCACGATGGATCGGACCATCAGGCTGCGGCGGTACAGACCCATCATCGTGCTGCTCCTTCTGTTGTCTCCGCGCGCCGGTCGGCGTGGCGCGGAGGGCGCTTGAAACGCAAAATCACGGGTTTGAAACCCATGGGGGGTTTGAAACCCATGGGTGGCAATCCGAGGCGTGGACAGTACCAACGCCCGAACGTGGCAAACACCATGGGCCTGTTGCGGATCGATGGCCGTTTTGTGACGGGGGCAGCGCCCGCCAACCGGGGAACATGCCTGTTGTTTGCGCAGCGCCGACCCCGCCGGAGTCGGTGTGTGGCCCGGCCACGGCGCCGTGACGCCAGCACCGGATCGGATGGCCGGGGCCGGGTTTCGGTGCCATGGCGGACGGGTGGATCAACCGACTGTTGCGTTCCTCGTCGTTCCGCCGCGTTCACCCCCGTTTTCCCCCCGCCCAAACGGTCACGCGTCGGTCGGCCGACGGCGGGGCGGGTGCCGCACCGCACACCGACGGCCACCGGAACTCGTGTTGGCCGTGGATCGGGATTGATCCTTGCGGATCAAGGGTCTGGACCGGCGTTGGCCGGGAGTTGCCCAAGTTCCGTGCAGCCGCCCGCCCGTTGCCTGTTTTGCGCGCGCGATGGCGTTGCCGTTCCGAACCGGCCCGAGGGCGGGAAAGGCTGTCCCAGGCGTCAAAATTTGTCTCTCTGGACAGGTTTTCCAACGTCTGAAACAATGCTGATCATTCGGACTGTTCAGCCATCCCACCAATCTGGCCCGCCTTTTGCTGCTGGATCGGGTGAGAGACGCCAACGCGAGGACGCCGCCCCGTGCCAGCCGCCCCATCCCCCTCCCTGCCCCCCTCCCTGCCCCCCTCCCTGACCGCCGTTCCACCCCCAGCGCCGTTCGCCGAACCGGGGCGGACCATCGTCGACGTCCGCAACCTGACCCTGACCTATCAGGCCGCCGATCATCCGGTGTACGCGCTAAGCGACGTCAGCCTGTCGATTGCCCAGGGTGATTTCATCTCGCTGATCGGTCCCAGCGGCTGCGGCAAGACCACGCTGATGCGCGTCATCGCCGATCTGGAACAGCCCACCAGCGGAACCGTGCTGGTCAACGGGATGACACCGGAACAGGCGCGGCTGAAGCGGGCCTATGGCTATGTCTTCCAGGCTCCGGCGCTCTACCCGTGGCGCACGGTGGAACGCAACGTCACCCTGCCGCTGGAGATCATGGGGACCCCGCGCGCCGAACGCCAGACCCGCGCCCGCGAGCAGTTGGAGCGCGTCGGACTGGCCGGGTTCGAGCGCAAATTTCCCTGGCAACTCTCCGGCGGCATGCAGCAACGGGTGTCCATCGCCCGCGCGCTGGCCTTCAACCCCGATTTGCTGCTGATGGACGAACCGTTCGGCGCGCTGGACGAGATCACCCGCGACCATCTGAATCTGCAACTGACCCAATTGTGGCGGCGCACCCGCAAGACCTGCGTCTTCGTCACCCATTCCATCGCGGAAGCGGTGTTCCTGTCCACCCGCATTGTGGTGATGAGTCCGCGCCCTGGCCGCATCCTCGACGTCATCGACTGCGCGCGCGAGCTGCCGCCCGAACGCACGCTCGACATCCGTGAATCGCCGGAGTTCCAGCGCATCGCCCACCGCGTCCGCGAAGGGCTGATGGAGGGGCATTCCTATGACGACTGACCGGATCCTGCCCGTGGCGGCGATGTCGCTGGCCATTCTGGTGCTGTGGTACGGCGGGGCGCTGTGGCTGAACGGCCCGCAGGCGGTGGAGGCGTTGAACCGGCTGGGCGACGGTTGGGGAACCGCCGATGTCGTCCGCCAAGCCTTCGCCATGAAGCGCCCGATCCTGCCCACCCCCGATCAGGTGGCGGTGGAGCTGTTCCAATCCCTGACCGGTACGCCCGTCACCCACATCCGCAACCTGCTGTACCACACCGGCGTCACCGCCGGATCGGCGTTGACCGGCTTTGCCATGGGCGTGGTTTTGGGCGTGGTGCTGGCCGTCGGCATCGTTCAGGTGCGGACGCTGGAAGCCAGCCTGCTGCCCTGGGTCATCGCCTCGCAAACCGTGCCGATCCTGGCGATTGCCCCGATGATCGTCGTCATCCTGGGCAACATGGGCTTCACCGGCCTGCTGCCCAAGGCGATCATCAGCATGTATCTGTGCTTCTTCCCGATCACCATCGGCATGGTCAAGGGGCTGCGCTCCGCCGATCCGCTGGCGCTCGATCTGATGCGCACCTACAGCGCGGGGACCGGTCAAACCTTTCGTCTGCTGCGTTTGCCCTCCTCGTTGCCCTTTCTGTTCGCCAGCCTGAAGGTGGCGGTTGCCGCCAGCGTCGTTGGCGCGATTGTGGGCGAGTTGCCGACCGGCGGCCAGGCCGGATTGGGCGCGCGGCTGCTGTCGGGATCCTATTACGGCCAGACCGTGCAGATCTGGAGCGCGCTGGTGATGGCGGCCCTGCTGGGGGTGGCGCTGGTGGCGGCGGTTGGCGTGGCCGAACGGGCGCTGGTGCGCTCCGGCCCGGGAGGTGGACGATGACCGGCGTGCCCTTTCACCAACCGCGCCCCGTGATGGCCCCCGGGCCGCTGGTGGCGCTGCTCGCCCCGCTGCTGCCGCTGGGCGGCGTGGCCGGGCACAGCGTGGGTTTTGTGGACAGCCCGGTGGCCTTGGCCGGTCTGGCCCTGCTGGTGGGAGCGCTGCTGCTGCGCCGGTTGGCCGTGGGCGCGCTGTCGGAAGCGGCGATCCTGCTGATCGGCGTCGCGGCGGGCTATGGCGCGACGCTGCGGTTGCTGGCGGACGGTGTGGTGCCGGAAGCCGGAGCGTGGCTGCTTCTGCTGGGCGCGACGCTGCTGTTGGGCCGGGTGCTGCGCCTGCTGGCGGAGGTGAGCGGCCCGGCCCGCCACGCCTGCCCGGCGCTGTTCGGGCTGGCCATCCTGCTGCTGTGGGAAATTCTGACCCGTGGCCTTCAGATTCCCGCCATCCTGCTGCCGCCGCCCAGCGCCATCGCCGCCGCCTTTGCCACCAACGCCGCCGATCTGTGGGACGATTTCCGTCAAACCGTGCTGATTTCGGTGCTGCGCGGCTATCTGCTGGGGTGTGGGGCGGGATTCGCCGTGGCGATTCTCGCCGACCGGGTGCCATTCCTGGCGCGCGGCCTGCTGCCGCTGGGCAATCTGGCCAGCGCCATCCCGGTGGTGGGCATCGCCCCCATCATGGTGATGTGGTTCGGGTTCGATTGGCAATCGAAGGCGGCGGTCATCGTCGTCATGACCTTTTTCCCCATGCTCATCAACACGTTGGCCGGTCTGGCCAGCGCCGAGCGCATCCAGTTGGACCTGATGCGCTCCTACGCCGCAGGCTATTGGCGCAGCCTGTTGCTGTTGCGGTTGCCCTGCGCCTTGCCCTTCCTGTTCAACGGGTTGAAGATCAACTCGACCTTGGCCCTGATCGGGGCCATCGTGGCGGAGTTCTTCGGCACCCCGGTGGTTGGGATGGGTTTCCGCATCTCGACCCAGGTGGCGCGGATGAATCTGGATGTGGTGTGGGCGTCGATCACCGTCGCGGCCCTCACCGGATCCCTGCTCTACGGCGCGCTCGCCCTGGCGGAGCGCCGTGTCACCGCCTGGCACCCCTCGTTCCGCAAGCGTTGATCCGTTTCGCCTGCTCTGTTTTCACCCGCTCTGTTTTCGTCGAACACCGTCCGCTCACGCCAACTCACCAACAGCCGAGGACCATTCGCGATGAAGACCCTTGCTTCCGCCCTTCTGCTCGCCGCCACCGCGCTGACCGGTTTCTCCGCTGCGGCCTCGGCCGCCGACAAACTGACCCTGCAACTGAAATGGGTCACGCAGGCCCAGTTCGCCGGCTATTACGTCGCGGCGGAAAAGGGCTTTTACAAGGACGCCGGGCTGGACGTGACGATCAAGGCGGGCGGCCCCGACATCAACCCGACGCAGGTCATCGCCGCCGGGGGGGCGGATGTGATCGTCGATTGGATGCCGTCGGCCCTGGCCACCCGTGAAAAGGGCGTGCCGCTGGTCAACATCGCCCAGTTCTACCAGACCTCCGGCATGATGCTGACCTGTCGCAAGGACGCCAAGATCAGCGATCCGAAGGATTTCAAGGGCAACACGTTGGGCGTCTGGTTCTCCGGCAACGAGTATCCGTTCCTGTCCTGGATGAGCAAGCTGGGCCTGTCCACCTCCGGTTCCTCGCCGGATGTGAAGGTTCTGAAGCAGGGCTTCAACGTCGATCCGCTGTTGCAGAAGCAGGCGGCCTGCATTTCGACGATGACCTACAACGAATATTGGCAGTTGATCGAAGCCGGAATGAAGCCGGAAGACCTCGTTGTTTTCAAATACCAGGACCAGGGCGTGGCGACGCTGGAAGACGGCCTGTACACCACCGACAAGCAGCTGTCCGACCCGAAGATGGTTGAAAAGCTGGCGAAGTTCGTGAAGGCGTCGGCCAAGGGCTGGGAATACGCCGCCAAGAATCAGGCCGAGGCCGTCACCATCGTGCTGAACGCCGACACGACCGGCGCGCAGACCAAGGAGCACCAGACGACGATGATGCAGGAGGTCGCCAAGCTGATCGCGGGCGGCAAGAAGGGGACCGGCTACCTCGACCCGGCGGATTTCGACCGCACCGTCTCGATCCTGATGTCGGGCGCGTCGGCCCCGGTCATCACCAAGAAGCCGGAAGGGGCCTTCAGCCACGTCGTGTTTGACGCAGCGGCCAAGCTGTAAACGGCCATGGCCCCGCCGCGTTTCCGCGCGGCGGGGCCATCGTCTTGCATCATTGTTACTCGAAGACGGCTTCGCGCGGCTCCAAGTCGCCGTAGGCCATCTTCAAAAAGGCGTCGATGGTCAGATCGGCGT
Source organism: Azospirillum sp. (assembly GCA_027486405.1). Taxonomy (GTDB): domain Bacteria; phylum Pseudomonadota; class Alphaproteobacteria; order Azospirillales; family Azospirillaceae; genus Azospirillum. The sequence goes on from JAIXPD010000014.1 coordinate 43,818, forward strand.
CGAGCAGCGCGCCGTGGTGGGAAAAACGGTCGCTGCGGTCGAGCCACAGCCGGTCGCACAGCGCGTCCAGCGAACCGGAAGCCCCGGGGAACCGCTCGTGCGACATCTCCTTGGTGCAGATGAAACGCTGTTCGGGGAAAAGCTGCTCGCCCCAGCCGATGCGGCCACCCCGGGCGAATTCGTAATTCAGATAATCCATCTCGTTTTCATAAGCGTGAGCGACCATCAGGTCGTCGCCGATGAACGCGATCAACTCGTCGGCGATCTGGGGAAAACGCGGGGCCGTCTTCAGATCGTTGGGGCGGATGTTGTGGACCTTGATCGAATCGGGGTGGATCGGCGCGTCGGGGTTGACGCGGCTTTCCCAGGTCCGCCCCTTCACCCAAGCGGCCCCGTCGCGCACCACCTCGATGCAGCCGATTTCAATGACGACGCCGGGCTGGCGCATCCCCTTCGGGGCCTTGCGGATGTCTTCCAGACGGGGAATGCGGCGTCCGGTCGTTTCGATGTCGATGGCGACCAGCCGGTTGCGGTCTTCCCACGGGTGCGCGGCCATGGTGGCGTGTTCCTCGCGTGTGTGATGGTTCGGAAACGGAAAGAGCGGCATCGGACCACGCTTCTTTCCGGTTGTCGAGCCTTTGACCCGCCCGACCGGTGTTTCACGCACCCGGTTCAGATCGGGCGCGCGCCCAACCGCTCGCGCCAATGGGCCACGCGTGCATGATCCGGTGCGGTCGCCTCAGATCCGCTGAACGACCACCTTGCCTTTTGCCCGGCCTGTGGCGAGGTGGGCGAGAGCCTCTTTCGCCTGATTGAACGGAAAGATCCGGTCGATCACCGGGCGAACGCTCCCTCAGTCAATGATTTTGCCAATCTCGGCCAACTGTTCCCCATCGCGTGCACCCGGACCAAAAGATCGTTCGGGCCAAGCGCCGGGCGCGGAATATCGGCGTGTTCGGGCTGGCTGGATTTGCCATAGCGCTTGAAGACGAGGGCTTGCATCATCGTTTGCCTTAAATGGGGGAAAGGTCGGCCAAAGGCCAAACAGCCAGTTTTCCGCCCTGCGTCTGGTCCGAAAACGGGCTGCGCCCGCGCTCAGTTCGCCACGCGATAGCGTTCGGCGGCGTGCTCCTGGCGCATGTTCGGCAGCATGGCTTGGCGCGCGACTTGATCGGCGCTCCACTGCTCCACATCGGGCAGCGGCAGCCCGCGCCGCGATGACGGCCGGGCTGCGCGCGCAAATCGAGCGGGTGACGAACGCGCTCCCCGATGGTGATCCGGCGTCGGGACGGTGATCCTGGCCCGCGCCATCGACGACACCGCGCTGTCGGACGAGATTCTGGAGCAGACACGGGCCTGGATCGAAGAGTCGATGGACTCCGCGTCGGGCGGATGACGGCTGAGCGCCTCAGCCCCACCAACGGGTCAGGTGGTTGTCCCAGCGGAAGGCCGGGCTGCGGCGTTCGGACAGTGGGGCGTCGGTGGTTGCGGTGATGCGTTCCATCACGCCCAGGCCACTGGTCAGGGCGAAACCACCGTCGCAGGGGGCCAGACCGCAGCCGTCGGGCAGGGGGACCGCCTTGATCCAGGCTCCGGTCGTGGCGTCCCACAGGCCGACCAGACCGCCCTTGGGGGAACTGGCGGCGACCAGACGGCCGTCGGACGCGACGCTGCCGATGTAGCCGTCCAACCGGGTCAGCGCATCCTCCGGCGCGTCGAACAGGCGGACAGCACCGCCGCCGGGCCGGTGCGCGCCGACCAACGGCTGAAGCAAGCCGATAGGCCGTTCGTCCTGCACACCGAACGCCACGCCGCCATCGGCCAGCGCGGCGATGTGGCGGATGCCGAGATTGGCGTGCTCCTCCGGCAAGCGGACCTGATCGAGCAGCCTGCCGCTCGCCGCCTCGACATAGGTCAAGGAGGAGTCCATGGCGTCGAGGTTGAGTTTCGCCCGCCCGGTGTCGGGGTGGGTGATGACGCCGCCGTTGGCCACCGCCAGAACCGCCCCGCCGTCCAGCGCCAACAGCTCATGCGGGCCAAGCCCGTGGGTGGGCAGCGCGCCAAGACGGCGGTAGCCGTCGGTCGCGTCGTAGACGCCGATGGCCCCGGTTTCGTTCGGAACGTCGTCTTCCGCCACATAGAGCAGACGGCCATCCGCCGTGAAGGCCCCATGGCCGGTGAAACGCCGGTCCTCCGGGGCCGCCACCACGCCACCGGGCGTGCCGTCGCACAACGACAGGGGCAGGAACCAGCGGCCCGGACGGCGGGCGAAGACCACGGCCTCGCTCTGGCTCGTCCCATCCGACGCAGGGCGGGGGACCACGCCATGGGCGCGGCCCGGCGTGGCGGTGGTGAAGCGCACCGCGCCATCGGCGTCGAACGCCGCCACGCCAAAGGCCGGAGCCGCCCCGGCGGTGGCGTAGGCGTTGAGGAACAGGGTCCGGCCCGCCGGGCTGGCCACAGCGCCGGTCGCGGCGACCAGCGGTTCCGCCCAGGCCACGACGCCCAGCGCGCCCAACAGGCGCAGGGCGGTGCGGCGACTGGTCGTTGCGTGCATGACCGCCCCGTTCCTCATCACCGGGTTCCGCACGATCAATCCCCGTCCAGCTCGTTGAAACCGATGGTGATGTCGAGCAGCGGGGCCATGGTCCCCAGCATTTCCACCCGCGCGGCCTTGATGAGACGCAGGGCGTGGTCGACCGCCTTGCGCCGGGCGGGATCGGTGACGGCGGCGTTGAGCGGCCCCGGCACGGCGCTGATCGCGCTGATGGCGGCGGCAAAGCTTTCATCGATGGCCTGCTTGGCGGTCTTGCCATCCTCGCTGGCGGGCAGCAGGGACGCAAAGCCCGGCCCGCCATTCTCGCCCAGCAGCAGGGCGCGCAGCCCGTCGAGATTGAGCGCGATGTTGCGCAGGGCCTGGCCGCTGCGCAGCGCCTCCACCGTGGTCGGTTTGGCATCCGCCACGCTGGCCCCCAGCGGGCCGGTCAGCTTCTGATCGACCACCACCTGCATCGCCGTCAGGGCGGCGGCGAACAGGGTGTTGACCGCCTCGGTCGGCGTCGGCCCCAGCGCCGTGGCCTCTCCCTTCGCCAACGGGGCTTCCAGCGCCTGCCAGCCGTCGCGGGCGTCCGCCGCGATCCCCGCCAGATTGCGGGCGGCGGCGATGGCCAACTGGCCCTGGAAGCGTTTGGCGTCGTCGCCGGTGAAGGCGTCCGCCGTCACGCCCTCGTCAAACAGCAGCCGTTCCAGCAGGGTCAGGCCCTGCACCGCCGCGCTCTGGCGGGCGAGCGCGCCGGGTTGCAACAGCTTGGCGTCGCGGTCGCGCAGAATCTGGCCGATCTGGCGCTGCACCACCCCGGCCCGTTCCGGCCAGAAGGAAAAGCGGTCGGAGCGCAATTCCAGGGTCAGCGGGCCGGAGCGCAGATGCTGCACGGCGGCCCAGGCGTCCGTCACCCCGCGATGGGCCGCGCGGGCCTCCTCCAACCCGGCGGCGCTGGGGGCGGCGGCGAAGCGCTCCAGTATTTCGACCAAGCGGGTGGTTGCGGTGGCCAGCGCCGCGCAGCGGGGCAGGGCGTGGCTGCGCGCCATCCCGGCGAGAAAGGCGCTGTCACGATCCGCCACCCGTTCGGCCAAGGCCAGACGCGGCGGCACCAGCAGCGCGAGGGCGGAGGCGGACAGCAGACCAAGCATTATGCGGCGTCGCATAAATCCCATTCCTTGCAAGCGTGGTGGCCCGGGCGGGCAGCGCGGCAGGAACCGGGCGGGCCGCCCGCCGCACGGGGTGGAAGTTTTACAAACCCAGAACGTAGCGCACCAGACGTTTCCGCGCGTCGCGCGGCAAGTCCATGTAATTCCGGCGGGCGCTCTCAGCCTCGCCACCGTGCCATAGAATGGCCTCGGCGACGCTGCGGGCGCGGCCATCGTGCAGCAGGGTCAAACGGCCATCCTGCGCGGCCAGCCGGTTCAGCCCCCACAGCGGCGTCGTGCGCCAATCACGCCCGCGCGCCTCGAAGGCGGGAACGCCGTCGGCCAGCCCATCGCCCATGTCGTGCAGCAACAGGTCGCTGTGCGGAAAGATGGTCCGTTCCGACAGGGCCGGGCGGGCCGGGTCGGCGGCGGTGGTGTAGGATGGGCGGTGGCAGGACGCGCAACCGACCGACGCGAACAACGCGGCCCCGTCGGCGTCCTTGGGCGGCTCCAACCCGCCATCGGGCGGCAGATCGCGCAGATAGCCGTCGATCAGACCGATGACGCTGCTGGGGATCTCCAACCCCTCGAACTGTTTGGAATCGCCGTGCGGACCGGCGCGGCAGGCGGTTTGCGCCGCCGTGCAATCGCCCCAGGGGTCGCGAAAGGCCGGGGTGGACATGCCGATGTCCAGGCTGAAGGCTTCGGAATTCTGGCGGTCCAGCGTGGGATTCGCAGCCTTCCAGCCGAACCGCCCGACGCGCGTCGCCCCGTCCACCGCCACGCGGTTGGGCCGTCCGGCGACCGTGCCGCCGCTGGCGCGTTGCCGCTCCGCCTCGGCCTCGATCGCGGCGTCGGGAATGGCGTCGAGCAGCCCCATGCCGTGCACGCGCGGGGCCAGACGCGGCGACAGGACGGTTTCCGCCGCCAACGGCCCATAACCCAGATCGGCCACGCCGTAGCTGGGGCGGCGCAGCGTCACCCGCTCGCCATCGGGGAAGCGCACCGGCTCGTCGCGGTAGCGGACGGTCGGGCGGCCTTCGGCGCGGTGGCCGGGGATGGCGTTGGTCTGAAGCTGGCGCCCATAGACCGGGTCGTCGTTCATCTTCAGGGCAAAGCCGACGCCTTGATCGCCCGCCACCGCCGGATCGGGTGGACGCCCGCCGCCACCCTTGGGGTGGCAGGCGGCGCAGCCGCGCGCGTTGTAGAGCGGCCCCAAACCATCGGCGGCCTGGGTGGCGGTGGGGGCGGCCACCCACATGCGGCGGAACAGCCCCTCGCCGATCCGGGTGTCCAGCCCATCGGCCAGAACCGGAGCCGCCAGGGGCAGCACCACCAACGCGGCCAGCAATGGCCGGACAATGGACTTACGCAACGCGGATGTACCCCATCATGCCGGTGTCCTGATGTTCGATGATGTGGCAGTGGAACATCCAGTCACCGGGGTTGTCGGCCTTGATCGCCACCCGCAACCGCTCCTTCGGTTCCAACAGGACCGTGTCGGCGTGGTGCGGCGTGACCTTGCGCAGATCCGACGACAGCACCGAAAAGGTGTAGCCGTGGATGTGGATCGGGTGCAGGTGCGGCGTCAGATTCGCCAGCTCGAACACATAGCTGCGCCCGCGCTCCAGCGTGGTGATCGGCGGCGGCAAACGCTCGTGCCCGCCCTCCGGCCAGCTTTTCTGGTTGATCGCCCAAAAGGTCTTGTTCGACAGGCAGAGCGAGTCGGCAAAGGGCAGGGTGGCGAGCAGCGCGTCGTCGAACAGTTGGGCCACGGCGGTGGCGGAAAAGGCCATCGGCACGACCGTGGCGTTCTTCACGTCCGGCATCGGCAGGTCGGCGGCGGGCAGCGCGCGCGGGGCAAAACGCTTGTTCGGCAGGGCGGTGCCGACGGCGCGGAACTGGGCCAACGGCTTGGGCTGGGCGGCGTAGACGTTGGTCAGGCGCAGGGTCTTGCCGGGATCCTTGGGCGCGCGGAACACCACGTCGAGCCGCATCGCCGGTCCCATCGGCCAACCATCCAGCGGGCGCGGCGGCAGCGGGTTGCCGTCCACCGCGATGATCCAGGCCCCGCCGCCCGCCTCCGCCCCTTCCACCCGCAGATCGATCACGCGGGTGCTGTCGACGTTGTAGAGCCGGGCGCGGATGTCGCCGTTGGCGGGCACGTCGATCACTGGCTCGATCAGGCCGTTGACGGTGGAGACGGTGCCGAAGGTCCCGGCGCGCGAGGCCCCCCGGTCGTTGGTGAAGGTGCCGAACGCCCCGTTGGGGTCGAGCTGCCAATCCTTGACCATGCAGACCAGATCGGCGTCGAACCGGGGTCCGCCCTCCTCCTCCACGATCAGGGCACCGGCCAGACCGCGCCCCAGCAGCTCCACCGTGTTGCAATGGGGGTGGAAGAAGAAGGAGCCGGAATCGGGCGGGGTGAATTCATAGACATGGCGTTCGCCAGGCTTGGTCGGCGGTTGGGTGAGAAAGGGAACGCCGTCTTCGGCGTTGGGCAGGCGGATGCCGTGCCAGTGGATGGAGGTGTGTTCGTCCAACCCGTTGACCAGGGTGGCGCGCAGCCGCTGCCCCTTGCGCAGCCGGATCACCGGGCCGGGAAACCGTTCGGCGTAGGTGATGAGCGGGGAGGGGGCCGCCGGTTCGGGCAGAATGCGTTGCATCCGCTGCTTGGCGACCAATTCGACCGCGACCAGATCGCCCGGCACCGTGGCGGAAGCCGAAGCCGCCAGCCCGCGCGGCCACAGCGCCGAGGCCGCAAGCGCCGCGCCCCCGACGCCCACTCCGGTTCGCAGCCCGGAACGCAGCAGGGCGCGGCGAGACATGGACGAGGCAAGGCGGTGCGGCATGGGGAGCATCCTGATGACGACGACCGAACAAGGGCGACCCGACGACAACGGCAACGGGGGCGCGTTGTGATGCGCCCCCTTGTCACCGATCCGGTCTTGGTCAACACAACCTGAAAAACCGGCCCCGGTCCCACCCGCCACGAAGTGGCCCGGAAGGGAAGGAGAGGGCGTTCCGCCGCAACGCGCGGAACCGGAGCCGGGCCGTTGGCTTACTTGCTCACGGCGGAGGGGTTGTCCAGGCTGTTCGATCCCTTGAGTTCAACCGACACGCCCAGCGCGGCCACGGCCCCTTCCAGGGCCTTTTTCTGATCGACCAGACGGTCCACCGCCGTCGAAATCAGGGCGTTGCCTTCGGCGTTGTCGGCCCCGATCATCTGGTCATAGGCCATCTTGCCGCTGTCGGCGGTGTCCTTGATCGCTTGCATCGCCTTGCTGGTGGCGGCCAGCGCGGCCTTGACCTTGGCGTCGGCGTCGGCCGACTTGGCGACGACGAGCTGGGACAGCGACGGGCCGGAGATCGTCTTGCCATCGGTGCGGGTGTAGGCACCGGTGTAGACGTTCACCATCCCGACCTGATCGTAGAAATGGGAGTTGTGGGTGTTGTCGGAGAAGCAATCATGCTCCTCTTCCGGGTCGTGCAGCATGAGGCCGAGCTTCATGCGCTCGCCCGCCAATTCGCCGTAGCTGAGCGAGCCAAGGCCGGTCAACATGCGGGCCACGCCCTCGTCGTCCTTGGCCTTGGCGATGGAGACGCGGGCCTTGCCCTTGGCCCCCCAGGCCTCCGCCATCTCGGCCAGATCATCGACCAGCATCTGGGTGGCGACGGTCAGATACTGGACGCGGCGGTCGCAATGGTTGTGGGTGCAGGCCTTGCCCTTGGCGAAATCGCTGGCCGGACGCTCGCCCGCCCCCGGACCGGTCCCGTGCAGATCCTGGCCCCACAGCAGGAATTCCACGGCGTGATAGCCGATGGCGACGTTCGCCTCGACCTTGCCGGCCCCGTGCAGCTTGTCGGCCAGCAGGCCCTTGGTGATGCGGCTGGCGTTGATGGTCTTGCCGCCCGCCGTGATCTTCGGGTTGGCGATGACGTTGGCGGTGGCGAACGGGTTGGCGTCGCCGCCGCCGTAGGACGAATCGACGTAGTCGATCAGACCCTCGTCGAGCGGCCAGGCGTTGACCTTGCCCTCCCACTCATCGACGATCGGGTTGCCGAAACGGAAGGCCTCGGTCTGCATGTAAGGAACGCGGGCGGCCTTCCACGCCTCGCGGGCCTTGGCCAGCGTCGCGTCGCTGGGGTTGGCCACCAGCGCGTCCACCGCCTTTTTCAGCGTCTTCGCCCCGCTCAGCGCGTCGGAATAGGCGGCCTGGGCGATGTCGGCGTAATTCTTCGCCACGTCCTTGTAGGCGGGCTTGGCCTGATCCGCCAGGGCGGCGAACGGCATCAAGGCAACGACAGCGACGGCGGCGAGGCCGACAACGCGCTTCGACATGGAAATCTCCTTGGAGCGACAGCAAACTGCGGTGGCAAGACGGTTTTGGTGGCGGCGGCGCGCAAGTGCGACTGAGTTGCAGGAATAACGCCGCGAATCATTCTCACTGTCAAGCTCAATCCGCCAAAGCGGCGCGACCGAACGCCGCAACAGGGCAAAGCGCCGAGTGGGGCGCCGGGTGGGGCGCCGGACAGGACGCCCGTCCAAACGGCATAGGGCGCGGCTTGACGGCGGCCAATGATCTGGTTTCTGCTGCACCGATCCTGTGGAGGAAACGCGTTATGATGCCGTGGGTTGGCCGCCTGTTGCTGCTGGTTGGGATGCTGATTCCCCACAACGCGCCCGCCGTTGTCATCCTGGACAGCGCGTGGCGGGAGCAGGGCGGCCGTCCGGACCGTGAAACCGCCGGGTTCGGCGCGCACATCCGGTTGGCGCAGGAACCGCAATTCCGCGCCGTGCTGTCGATCTCGCTGGACGGCGAATCCAGTTGGGGCGATGGCTCCGGCACCTGGATCGGCAACGATGAGCGCTACGCCTACATCCTGACCTCCGCCCACAATTTCGATGAGGCGGAGGTGACGGAGGCGCGCTTTCGCACCGACGATGGCACGGTGCTGCGGGCCGACCGCCTGTGGGTCCACCCCGATTACAATTCGGAGGATGATTGGAGCGGGCGCGACGCCGCCATCGTCCGCCTGACCCGTCCGATCACCCATCTCGGCCCGCAGCCGATCCTGTATGGCGGACGGGGCGAAAAGGGGCAGGTCATCACCTTTGTCGGCTATGGCACGCGCGGCATCGGATCGGTGGGGGAGGACGAGCAGCGCTTCAACACCGGCTTGGACAAGGCCGCCGCCCAGGGCTTCGTCGATGAGGTGGAGCCGCTGCGCCGCCCGACGGAGGACCAGGACGCGGGCAACTCGCTGGCGATCTTCCTGCCGCGCGAGGATGGCCGGATCGAAAACCCGCTGGGCAGCGACTACCGCAGCCGTCCGGTGTCACGGCTGGTCGGGCTGCTGGGCAGCGGCGACAGCGGCGGATCGGCCTGGATGAAGGACGGCGACCGCTGGGTGATCGTCGGCATCAACACGGCGGGCGACGGCAAGGCCGGGTATGGCGATTCCTCCTGGTTCGTCCGCGTCAACGGAATCCGCCCCTGGATCCGCAAGACGTTCCCGGGCGTTGCCTTCTCCGACGAGGCACCGCGACCGGCGGCGGTCGCAGCGGCGGTTCCAACCGATCCGCTTCCCGTTCCCACCATGGCCGCTCCCGCCCTGGTCGCCGCTGCTCCACCCGTCACGCCCAACCGGATGGGGGTGCGGCCGACCGGAAGCGGGGCGGACGCCACGGCGGGTCTGTGCGCACCGCGCGCCCGTGTCTTCGTCTGGTCCGACGACGCGTGGTACGCCGGTCGCGCCCGTGGCCCGGCCCGGGATGGAAGCTGCCGCGTGCGGTTGGAGGACGCCGACGAGGATGACGACGATGAGATGGTCGATGCCGAGGATTTGACCGCCTGGAGCGCCCAGGGGCCGGGCCGCGCCGTGTCCGCCTGTCAGGTCGGCCTGACCGTGGTGGCGGAGGACAACGGCGTGTGGTTCCCCGGCCAGATCAAGCGCGCCAAGGGCAACGCCTGCGTCATCGCCTACGACGACGAGGATTTCGACGACGAAACCGTGCCGTTGGACCAGATCCGCCACCTGCCATGATGGGGAGACGCGCCGCCGGGTTCGACCCCGGCCACCGGGCCGTGCTACACCAGGGGCCGATGATCGACCGAAAGCCCGACCATGCCCAGCCGCGTCCACGCCTCCGTTTGCCCGCATGATTGCCCATCCACCTGCGCGCTGGAGGTGGAGATCCACGATGATCCGTCCCATGCGGGTGGTCGCCGGGTGGGGCGGGTGCGCGGGGCGGCCGATCACAGCTACACCGCCGGGGTCATCTGCGCCAAGGTCGCCCGCTACGCCGAACGCATCCACCACCCCGACCGGCTGACCCAGCCGCTGCGCCGGGTGGGGGCCAAGGGATCGGGCGACTTCGCCCCCATCAGTTGGGACGAGGCGCTGGACATCGTGGCGGAACGCTTCACCGCCGCCGAACAGCGGTACGGGTCGGAAAGCGTCTGGCCCTATTTCTACGCCGGAACCATGGGGCTGGTGCAGCGCGACGGCATCAACCGGCTGCGCCACGCGAAACGCTATTCGGGCTTTTTCTCCACCATCTGCACCAACCCGGCCTGGTCGGGCTTCCTGGCCGGGGCCGGGCGGCTGGCCGGGGTGGACCCGCGCGAGATGGCGCGCTCCGACCTGATCGTCATCTGGGGGACCAACCCGGTTTCGACCCAGGTCAACGTCATGACCCACGCCACCCGCGCCCGCAAGGAACGGGGGGCGAAGATCGCCGTCGTCGATGTCTACCGCACCCCGTCGATGGAGCAGGCCGACATTCCCCTGCTGATCCGGCCGGGAACCGACGGTGCCCTGGCCTGCGCGGTGCTGCATGTGCTGTTCCGCGACGGGCTGGCCGACCGCGCCTATCTGGCCAGCCACGCCGCCGACGCGCAGGGGTTGGAATCCCATCTGGCCGACCGCAACCCGGCCTCGGCGGAGGCCATCACCGGCCTGCCCGCCGCCGAGATCGAAGCCTTCGCCCGGCTGGTCGGGCAAACGCCGCGCGCCTTCTTCCGGCTGGGCTACGGCTTCACCCGCTCGCGCAACGGGGCGGTGAACATGCACGCCGCCTCCTGCATCCCCGTGGTCAGCGGCGCGTGGCAGCATGAGGGCGGCGGGGCCTTTCACACCAACGGCGCGATCTATCACTGGAACAAGACGCTGATCGAGGGGCTGGATCTGCGCGATCCGTCGGTGCGGATGCTCGACCAGTCGCGCATCGGCCCGATCCTGGACGGCGATGCCGACGCGCTGGCGGGCGGTCCGCCGGTGACGGCCCTGCTGATCCAGAACACCAACCCGATGGCCATCGCGCCCGACCAGACCCGCGTCCGGCGCGGCTTCGCCCGCGACGACCTGTTCGTCTGCGTCCACGAACAGGTCATGACCGACACGGCGCGGATGGCCGACATCGTGCTGCCCGCCACCATGTTTCTGGAACACGACGACCTCTATCAGTCCGGCGGCAACCAGCACATCCTGTTCGGCCCGAAACTGCTCGATCCGCCGGGGCAATGCCGCTCCAACCACGCCGTCATCACGGCGCTGGCCCAACGGCTGGGGGTGGACCAGCATCCCGGCTTCGCCATGACCGCGCGCGAGTTGATCGACGCCACGCTGGATGCGTCGGGCTGGGGGCGGTTGGAGGCGTTGGAGCAGGCCCGCTTCATCGACGCGCAGCCCGATTTCCGCACCGCCCATTGCCTGGACGGCTTCCACTGGCCCGACGGGCGATTCCGGCTGAAGCCCGATTGGACCGGGCTGACCTACCCCGCGCCCTCGCAGTTCGGCCCGGTCGCCGACATGCCCGCCTACCCCGACCATTGGGCGGTGATCGAGGCGGCGGACGACGACCACCCCTTCCGTCTGGTCACGGCCCCGGCCCGGACCTTCCTGAACAGCAGCTTCACCGAAACGCCGGGATCGCAGGCGCGCGAGCGGCGACCCAGCCTGATGATCCACCCCGAGGATGCGGCGGGGCAGGGGTTGGCCGAAGGCGACCGGGTGGAGGTGGCGAACCGGCGCGGGGCCGTGATCCTGCACGTCCGCCTGTTCGACGGGCTGCGGCGCGGCGTGGTCATTGCTGAATCGATCTGGCCGAACGGTGCCCACCAGGGCGGGCGGGGCATCAACAGCCTGACCGGGGCCGACCCCGTCGCCCCCTTCGGCGGGGCCGCCGTCCACGACAGCCACGTCCGCCTGCGCCCGTGCCCGGCGTAACCCCTTTGCCAACGGAGGCCCTGCGATGACCGAGACCGACCCCACCACCACACCTCCCGCCACCACGACCATGGGCATTCTGGAACGCCGCCGCATCGAGGCGGAGATCCTGAAACCGGTCTATGAGGAGATGGCCGCCCGGCTGGGCGAGACGATGGCGCAGGAGATTTTGGGGGCGGCGGTCGCCAAGGCGGCCATCGCGGCGGCGGCGGCCTTTGCCGCGCAGGAATCCAACGGGACCAGCCTGAACAGCTTCGCCGACCTGCAACATCTCTGGACCAAGGACGACGCCCTGCGCATCGAGGTGACGCGGCGCGACGACACCCATTTCGATTACACCGTCCATCGCTGCCGCTACGCCGAGATGTACCGGTCGATGGGGCTGGGATCGGTCGGCCATCTGCTGTCCTGCAACCGCGACGCCGTGTTCTGCACCGGCTATGACCCGCGCATCACCATGACGCGGACCAAGACGCTGATGCAGGGCGATGAGTGCTGCGATTTCCGCTACCGCTTCGATCCGGCGGCGGACGCGGGAGGTGATGCGTCCTCGACATGAGTTTACTTTCCATAATACATATTCTGAATTTTTTCTGCGCGCAGGGGTAGGTTCTATCCTGAAGTGCAACTCTTGTTTTAGAACAAGGGCTTAAACTTTGGGGGCGGTCATGGGACAGCATTATTCGCAGATCAGTTTTGCGGAGCGGCGGCGGATTCAGGATCTGCGGGACGTGAAGGTTCCGGTCTCGGCCATCGCCAAGGAGTTGGGACGGCATCGCTCGACCATCCACCGAGAAATCCGGCGCAACTTCTACCATGACCCGTTTCGCGACCGCTGGGGCAAGGAGTACAAAGGCTACTACTGCACGAGCGCCCAGAAATACGCACAGGATCGGCGGGCGCGACGGCGCTTGAAGCTGACGCTGAACCCACGCTTGCGCGACCATGTCATCGCCAAGCTGGGCGAAGGCTGGTCGCCCCAGCAGATTGCCGGAAGGCTCAGACATGATGCCCTGCCCCTGGGAACCGTCTCGCATGAAACCATCTACCGTTTCATCTACGGTCCTGATGGTCGTGAACTGAACCTGTATGCGTTTCTGGCTGTGGCCCGGCGTCGGCGGCGGCAGCGCTTGGGCCGCAAGCCGCGCAGCAACCCGATCCCGCCGGAGCGCTGGATCGCCAACCGCCCGGCGGAGATCGCGACACGGCAAGATTTCGGCCATTGGGAATGCGATCTGGTGATTTTCGCCCGTCAGTTCGGCAAGGCCAACGTGACATCCTTGCAGGAACGGCAAAGTCGCTTTCATATCCTGCTCAGCAATGAGGATCGCCGTTCTGTGCCTGTCATCGGGCAGATCGCCCAGGCTCTCGCTCCTTTTCCCTGCCCTGCCCGCAAGACCATCACCTTCGATCGGGGAACGGAGTTCTTCGCTTATAAGGCTTTGGCGATGGACAGTTATTTCTGCGATCCCCACAGTCCATGGCAAAAGGGAGGGGTCGAGAACGCCAATGCCCGTGTGCGCCGACACTTGCCGCTCGCCAGTTCGGAAATCGAACGCACACCCGCAGCGCTGACCGCCCTCGCCCGCCGTCTGAACGACACGCCTCGGCGGTGCCTGGGCTATCGCACGCCCGCTGAGGTCTTCGCGGCCAATCTGGCTTCCCTCGCCACTTCGGCCCAGGTCGGAAATCCTGAACATCCTTTCCCCCGACCGCTCGTCCCGGTGGGTCCACAGGCTTGATCCGCCTTGGCTATGGGGAGCCGTCGGATCAAGCCTGTGGACTACCGGGACGACCTCACGCAAACACAAAAAGGATTATAGTCATACAAACTCACCGGACGTCGCACTTCAACTTGAATCTGCGAGGAAGGGGGCAGGCCAGTCTGCCAACCCCCTTCCCGTGTCACTGTTCAGGACGGCGACCGCCGCGCGGCGGATCGGGCGGCGCGCCAGTCGGCCAACGGGATCACCATGGCGGAGGCGGCGATCACCAGCGCGCCGATCAGACTGAGCGGGTTCGGCAACAGGCCGAAGATCAGCGCGTCGAACGCCAGCGCCCACACCAGCGCGGTGTAATCGAACGGGGCCTGGGTGGACACCGACGCCCGCGCCATCCCTTCGATCATGGTGATGTGGGCCAACCCGCCCGCAATCCCCGCCGCGAACAGGGCGGCCAGCGTGGGCCAACTGGTTTCGCTCCAGCCGAACGGCCAGCTTGCCAAGCCCCCCAACGCGCAGAGGGCGGCGAAGTAAAAGGCGATGGTTCCCGGCGCGTCGGTCGCCGTCAGCGCCTTGATCTGCACCCGCCCGGCGGCGGTGCACACCGACATCGCCAGACCGGCGGCCACCCCGATGAGGGTGTTGTGGTCCAGCGTCGGCCCTTCGAAAGCCGGGGCGAGCATCAGGCCGACCCCGCCGAACCCGGCCAGCGCCGCCCCGATCACCAGCGCGCCCGGCCGCTCGCGCAAGGCGACCATCGCCACCGGCACGGCCAGCAGCGGGGCGAGAAAGCCCAGCGCCGTCGCCAGCGCCAAGGGCAGATAGGCGAGCGAGACAAAGGACAGCACCATCGCCACCCCACCGAACAGGTTGCGCTTGATGTGGCCCATCGGCTGCTTGGTTCTCAGGGCCTGCGGAAACTGCCCGCGCCAGATCAGGTACAGGATGATCGGCGGCAGGGCGAGCGCGCAGCGGTAAAAGACGATCTGCCCGATGGGCACATCCACCGTCGCCATCCGGATGAACAGCGACATCACGACGAACAATCCGGCGGAGGCGAGCCGGAAGGCGGCTCCGCTGCCGCCCTCCGACGGTTCCGCTGTGGGGACCGGCATGATCGGCGCTTCCTTGTCTGATGAGACTGAATGTGGTGAACAGCGTGTGGTGAGACGGATGATGGCGGTGGCGTGGTGAAGCCCCGGAAACGCTCCATCACCCCAACGCTTGCGTCGCCAGGGCGAAGGTGACGGGACGGTCCGGACCGCGCGTGTCCGGATTGGTCAGGGGGGCCGCGCCCAGCGACATGGTCAGCACGGTGTCGTGGATGCGCAGGCCCGACCGGGCGAGGAACAGCGGGAACACCCCCTCGTCCAGATGGGTGTCCAGGCGCAGGAACGCGCCGTCATGCGTGTCGACATGCGGGTTGACGACGGCAACCGCGTCCTCGTCCACCCCGGCGACCACGGGGCCGACGACATGCCCGCGCCCGAAGGGGCGGCACAGGGAAAAGGCGACCAGCGCGCCATCCCGCTCCACACCATAGCCGACCGACTGGGCGAACAGCCGCGCGATCAGCCCGGTGCGCGCGGTGCCGAAGGCGCGCGCGTCGAGCGCCGTCACCGCCGCAAGATCCGTGGCGTCCAAACGGCGGACCGGCGGCGCGTCGGGGAGCGCGGTTTCCGACCGCCGCGCCTCGCCCTGGCATTGGAACACAGTGCGGTTGGGCTGGAAGCCAAGCGAGCGGTACAGCGCCAGCGCCGCGCGGGTGGCGCTGAGGCGGTAATTGCGCCCGGCCGACGCGGCCAGCACCCGTTTCATCAGCCATTCCCCCACCCCCAGCGCTTGCAGCCGGGGCGAGGTGATGACCATGCCGATGGTGGCGAAATCGTCGCCATGGGGGAACCACATGGCCGATCCCAGCACCCGGTCGATCTCGTCCAAGGCGACATAGCCGTGCCCGACCTCGCGGGTGAACTGCCAATCCTCCGCCCGGTGCGGCCAGCCGACCGAAATCGACAGCGCTTGCAGATGATCCAGCCCAATGTCGGCGATGTCGGCGATCCGCACGTCGTAGGCGTCCACCGTCCGCGACTCCGGCAACGCCCCGTCGCCCGCCAAGCTGTGTTCGCTCACCGCGTCCTCCTGCCCTTACGTTCGGTGGCCGCGCGTTCGCGGACCATCAACCGCCCCAAAGCCGTTCCCGATGGTACCGGCGCATCAACCGCACAAATCACCGCAGAACACCGGGCCGACACAACAATCGTCCAAATCACCGGTGCATTCAGCATGGAATCAGGTGGTCGGCCGCTAAGATCATGAGGCGGAGGGGCCAAGCGTGCCCCGGTCCCGCTTCGCACCACCGCAGCCGCATGAACATGTCCGACGCCCGCCACGCGGCGCGGCAGGAGGGGAAAACCGTCATGACCGTGATCGACATCCTGAAGGATCTGATCGCCGTTCCCTCCGTCGTCGGCACCCCCAACGCCGCCATCGTCGAAACGATCCGCGCGATCCTGGACGCCGCCGGCGCGCGCGTGCGGGTGCTGCCGGGGCCGGAGGGCGACCGTTTCAACCTGTTCGCCACCATCGGCCCGGCAATGGTTCCGGGCTACGTCCTGTCCGGCCATATGGATGTGGTCCCCGCCACCGAACCCGAATGGAGCAGCGACCCGTTTCAGATGCGCGCCGACAGCGAGTGTTTTTACGGGCGCGGCACCTCGGACATGAAGGGGTTCATCGCGGCGGCGCTGGCCGCCCTGCCCGCGATCACCGCCGCCCCGCTCGCCCGCCCGATCCATTTCGCCTTCACCTATGATGAAGAGGCCGGGTGCCAGGGCGCGCCGCATCTTCTGCCGCACCTGCCCAGCGCCTGCGCCCCGCCGATGGGCGTCATCGTCGGCGAGCCAAGCGGCCTGCGCGCCATCCGCGCCCACAAGGGCAAGGCGGCGGCCCGCCTGACCATCCGGGGCCGGGCGGGCCATTCCTCCCGCCCCGACCAGGGGTTGAACGCCATCCACGCCATGACCGACGCGCTGACCGCCGCCGTCACCCAGGCCGAACGGCTGACCCATGGCCCGATGGATTCGGTGTTCGAACCGCCCTACTCCTCCTTGCAGGTCGGCACGCTTCAGGGCGGCCGGGCGGTCAACATCATCCCCGACCTTTGCACCGCCGAGTTCGAGGCCCGCGCCATCGCCGGGGTCCACCCGTCCACCCTGCTGGAACCGGTGCGACAGGCCGCCGAACGGCTGGAGGCGCAGGGATTCGCCGTCGATTGGACGGAAACCAGCTCCTACCCCGCGTTGTCCCTGCCCGCCCGCTCCCCGCTCGCCCAGTTGCTGGAGGAGTTGACGGGTCAGGAACCCTTGGCCGCCGTCAGCTATGGGACCGAGGCCGGGCTGTACCAGACCGCCGGAATGGACGCGATCATCTGCGGCCCCGGCGACATTTCCCGCGCGCACCGTCCCAACGAACACATCCGCCTTGATGAGTTGCAAGCCTGCCAATCGATGATCGAGGCGCTGGCGGCCCGTTGCCGCCTCTGACGCCCGCAAAGCCACCCGAAACGCCTTCCTGCCCCCCTCCTGTCAAGGACCGCGCATGACCTTCCTGTTCCATTCGGACGCCGCGCGCGGCGCGATCTTCGCCCAGGCTTTCGCCCGCGAACTGCCCGAGATCCCCTTTTCCATGGACCCGGCCAGCGTCGATCCCGACGCGGTGCGCTACCTCATCACCTGGACGATCCCGGACAACCTTGCCCGTTACCGCCATCTGGAGATGGTTTTTTCCATCGGGGCGGGGGTGGATCAATTCACCATGGCCGCCCTGCCCGACCATGTGAAGGTCGTCCGCATGGTGGAGGACGGCATCGTCCGCATGATGCAGGAATACGCCACCATGGCCGTGCTGTCGCTGCACCGCCAGATCCCGGCCTACCGCGCGCAGCAGGCGAACGGCGTCTGGCACCCCCTGCCACAGCCGCAGGCGACCCAGCGCCGGGTCGGCGTGCTGGGGCTGGGCGTGCTGGGTCAGGCGGTGTTGGAGCGGCTGAAGCCCTTCGGCTTTCCGTTGGCGGGCTGGAGCCGCTCGCCGCGTCAACTGGACGGCGTGACCTGCCACCATGGTGCCGACGGGCTGGACACGCTGCTGGCCGAGACGGACATCCTGGTCGTGCTGCTGCCCTTGACGTCCGAGACGCGCGGCTTTCTCGACGCGTCGCTGCTGGCCAAGCTGCCCAAGGGGGCCGCACTGGTCCACACCGGGCGCGGGCCGCAGTTGGACCACGCGGCGCTTTTGGACGCGCTCGACAGCGGCCACCTCTCCGGCGCGGTGATCGACGTGACCGACCCGGAACCGCTGCCGTCCGATCACCCCTTCTGGTCGCACCCCGCCATCTTGCTGACCCCGCACATCGCCAGCGTCACCCAGCCCGACAGCGCCGCCCAGGCGGTCATCGCCAATCTGCGCCGCCACCGCGCCGGGCTGGACCCGGTCGGGCTGGTGGACCGGCGGCGCGGCTACTGACGCCACCCGTCCCCGCTTTTCTCCTTCCCGTGCTTTCCACGCGGCCCCGCCGCTTCTGACCAAAGGCCATTCCATGTCGCTGCTCAAGACCATCGATCCGAACCCGACCTTCGCCCCGCGCGAATCCGGCCCGTTGCCGGAACGGCTGATCGCCGGATCGCCCGCCTTCAAGACCTGGGCGCAGGACGCCGACAAGAACGACACCATCCTGACCGGCGTGTGGGAAGCCACCCCGGGCGAAACCCGCTCGATCAAGGGAACGACCTTCGAATTCTGCCACATCCTGGCGGGCGTCGTTGAAATCACCCCCGACGGCGGGGAGCCGGTGGTCTACCGCGCGGGCGACAGCTTCGTCATGAAGCCGGGCTTCGTCGGCGTGTGGAAGACCATCGAGACCGTTCGCAAAATCTACGTCACCATCACCTGAGGGCGCGCCATGAGCCTGACCTTTGACCCGGATCGCCTGCCGCTGCCGATTGGCCATTGGATCGGCGACCGCCTGATTCCAGCGTCGGGCGATGGGCTGCGCATGCACCGCCCATCCGATGGTCGGGCTTACGCCGACTGCCCGGTGGCCTCCGCCGATCGGGTGGACGAGGCGGTGGCCACCGCGCAGGCCGCCTTGAAAAGCAGCAATTGGGGCAATGTGCGCCCGCGCGAGCGCACCAACATCCTGCACCGCTGGGCCGCCCTGATCGAGGCGGAGGCCGAAACCCTGGCGAAGGTGGAGGCGCTGTCCTCCACCCGCCCGGTCGGCCAGCTCGTCGCCGGGGATGTCGCGGTGACGGCGGAACAGATCCGCTTCTTCGCCGAATTCGCCGACAAGGAGGGCGGCGACCTCGCCCCCACCGACGACGGCAGCCTCGGCCTGGTGATGACGGAGCCGTATGGCGTCGTCGGCGCGATCACGCCGTGGAATTTCCCGCTGTCGATGGCGGGCTGGAAGCTTGGCCCGGCGCTGGCGGCGGGCAACGCCGTGGTGCTGAAGCCGTCGGAAATGACGCCCTTCTCCACCGTTCTGCTGGCGCAACTGGCGGTGAAGGCCGGTTTGCCCGCCGGCCTGATCAACATCGTCTTGGGCGACGGCCCGACCACCGGGGCGGCCATCACCCGCCATCCCGGAATCGCCAAGGTCAGCTTCACCGGATCGACGGCGGCGGGATCGGCGATCATGGCCGACATCGCCCGCAGCGGCGTCAAACCGATGACGCTGGAACTGGGCGGCAAAAGCCCGCAAATCGTCTTCGCCGACGCCGATCTCGACAAGGCCGCCGCCGCCATCGCCACCAGCGTGCTGTCCAACGCCGGGCAAGCCTGCGTCGCCGGGTCGCGCCTGCTGGTGGAACGGTCGGTGGCCGACGCGCTGCTGGACCGGATTGTGGGCCACATGCGCGCCGTCCGCCCCGGCCCGACCTGGAACGCGGAGACGCGCTATTCCCCGATCATCTCCGAACGGCAGCGCGACCGCATCCACACCATCGTCTCAGCCTCGCTCACCGGATCGGTGGACTGCCGGACCGGCGGCGGGCCGATGGAGGGCGATGGCTATTTCTACGCGCCCACGCTGCTCGACGGCGTCGATCAGACCTCCCCCGCCGTGATGGAGGAGATTTTCGGCCCGGTCCTGACCGTGCAGCGCTTCGACACGGAGGAGGAGGCGATGGTGCTCGCCGACCATCCCACCTACGGGCTGGCCGCCGGTCTCTACACCCGCGACCTGTCGCGCGCGCTGCGCCTGACCCGGCGGCTTCCGGCCGGGACGGTCTGGGTCAACCGCTATGGCCGCTCCCGCGATCACATCCTGCCGACCGGCGGCTACAAACGCTCCGGCATCGGCAAGGATCTGGGGCGCGAGGCCTATCTCGCCAACCGCCGCAGCAAAAGCGTGCTGATCGGCCTGTAAGGGACGTCTGATGAAAACCCATTCCATTGCGATCATCAAGGGCGACGGCATCGGGCACGCGGTGATCGATTCCGCGTGGGAGGTGTTGCAGACCGTGGCCAAGGGATCCGGCTTCGCGCTGGAGGGGACCGCCCTGCCCTGGTCCTGCGCCCATTACAAGGACACCGGCGCGATGATGCCCGCCAACGGCATCGACACGCTGCGCCGCTTCGACGCCATCCTGCTGGGGGCGGTCGGCTGGCCGGCGGAGGTGCCGGATTCGGTGTCGCTGCACGGGCTGCTGCTGCCGATCCGCAAGGCGTTCGACCAATACGCCAACGTCCGCCCGCACCGGCTGTTGCCGGGGGTGGAGGGGCCGTTGCGGCGCGGCGGCTTTGACATCCTGTGCGTGCGCGAGAACACCGAGGGCGAGTATGCCGGGGCCGGTGGCCGCGTCCATCAGGGCACGGCGCAGGAGGTGGCGGTGGAAACCGGCATCTTCACCCGCATGGGGGTGGAACGCATCCTGCGCTTCGCCTTCGCCCAGGCCCGTGCCCGGCGCGGCAAGCTGGCCTCCGTCACCAAATCGAACGCGCAAAAGCATTCGATGGTCTTCTGGGACGAGATCACCCGCCAACTGGCCGCCGAACACCCAGACGTCGAGGTGACGAGCTATCACGTCGACGCCATGGCCGCGCGCATGGTGACGAACCCGGACAGCCTGGACGTGGTGGTCGCCTCCAACCTGTTCGGCGACATCCTCACCGATCTGGGGGCGGCGATCCAGGGCGGCTTGGGCTTTGCCGCCTCGGCCAACCTCAACCCCAGCCGCAACGCCCCGTCGATGTTCGAGCCGGTGCACGGCTCCGCCCCCGACATCGCCCATCTCGGCGTCGCCAACCCCATCGCCGCCATCTGGTCCGGCGCGATGATGCTGGAGCATCTGGGGGAAAAGGCCGCCGCCGACCGGGTGATGGCCGCGTTGGGCGACACCACCGGGCGCGGCGTCGGGACCATCCCCGGCAAGGACCGCACCGACGCCATCACCGCCGCCGTGCTGTCGGCCCTGTCCTGACCGCACCGCCACACACTCGATTCAGGGAACACGAAACCATGACCACCCATTTGACCGACCCCGCCCTGTTCCGTGAGCTGGGGCTGATCGGCGGGCGTTGGTGCGACGGGGCCGCCGGTCACACGATGGCGGTCCAGAATCCGGCGACCCAAAGCGCGATCGGCAGCGTTCCCGACATGGACGGCGACGACGCCCGCGCCGCCATCACGGCAGCGGCGGACGCCTTCCCGGCCTGGCGGAAGCGCACCCACGCCGAGCGCGCCGCGCTGCTGGAATGCTGGCACGCCCTGATGATCGAGAATCTGGAGGATCTGGCCCGCATCCTGACGCTGGAGCAGGGCAAGCCGCTGGACGAGGCGCGCGGCGAAATCCGCTACGGCGCGTCCTTCGTCAAATGGTTCGCGGAGGAGGCCCGGCGCATCGGTGGCGGAACCATCCCCTCCCCCACCCCCGACCGCCGCATCGTCGTGCTGAAGGAGCCGGTCGGCGTCTGCGGCATCATCACGCCGTGGAACTTCCCCAACGCCATGATCACCCGCAAGGTGGCCCCGGCGCTGGCCGCCGGTTGCACCGTGGTCATCAAGCCGTCGGACTTCACCCCCTATTCGGCGCTGGCGCTGGGGGTGCTGGCCGAGCGGGCCGGGATCCCGGCGGGCGTCATCAACATCCTGACCGGACGTCCCGAGGCCATCGGCGAGGAGATTCTCGCCAACGACACGGTGCGCAAGATCTCCTTCACCGGATCGACCCGCGTCGGCTCCCTGCTGATGCGCGGGGCCGCCGCCAGCATCAAGCGCCTGAGCCTGGAGCTGGGCGGCAACGCGCCCTTCATCGTCTTCGACGACGCCGACCTGGATCAGGCGGTGGAGGGGGTGCTGATTTCCAAATTCCGCAACGGCGGACAAACCTGCGTCTGCGCCAACCGCATCCTGGTGCAGGCGGGCGTTTACGACGCCTTCCGCGACCGGCTGGTCGCGCGGGTCAACGCCATGCGGGTGGGGGCGGGGCTGGAACCGGGCGTGACCATCGGCCCGATGATCAACGCCGCCGCCGTGGAAAAGATCAACCGCCACATCACCAACGCGGTGGCCAAGGGCGCGACCGTCGTGTCGTCCGCCATCGCCCCGGACGGGCCGCAATACGTCGCCCCGGTGGTGCTGACCGGTGCCACCACCGACATGCTGCTGGCGAACGAGGAAACCTTCGGCCCGGTCGCCCCGCTGTTCCGTTTCGAGACGGAGGCGGAGGCCATCGCCATCGCCAACGCCACCCCCTTCGGTCTGGCCGCCTATTTCTACACCCAGAATCTCGCCCGCTCCTGGCGGGTGGGGGAAGCGTTGGAGGCGGGCATGGTCGGGTTGAACACCGGCCTGATCTCCACCGAGGTCGCCCCCTTCGGCGGCGTGAAGCAATCCGGCCTGGGCCGCGAAGGCGCGCAGGTCGGCATCGACGAGTATCTGGAGCTGAAAACCTTCCACATCGGTGGGTTGGGCTGAGGCAAAACCGGCGGGTGCGCGCACGCACCCGCCAACGCGTTCAGACCATTGGCACATCAAGCTTGATGATGAAGTGCAACCCGTAATAGGGCGGCACATGGTTCTCCTCAAGGGCTTTACCGGTTATGGTCTGAATGGTGTCCGGCGAGATGATGCCGAATTCTTTCCCATCTGCGTTTCGAGATGAATGAAGCTTGAACGACGCCGTTACAGTATGGGTGTGACTGTGTCGGCCACCAGTCGTGTTTGGGTGGAAGGCGTGGTTGTCCGCCCCCACCGGAAAACGACCACGCAGATCCGGACGCCCGTTCTGACCGTCGCACAGCGCCCACCCCGGCGGCACTCGATTGCCGTCCCCGCTCCACATCACAATGACGCCGGGCGGAACCGCGCCGTTGCCAGTGATGCCCCCATCCACCTTGACCGAGCCGGTGACGGTCAGATTTCGTCCAACGCCCAGGCCGCCATTCATGTTGGCCATCCCGGTGACGGTCAAGCTGTTGACGATGCTGACATCGCCGTTTGCTTTGACCGTCCCGGTGGCGGTCAACGTGCCGTTCACCGTCACCGGGGTGTTGAGGGTGGTGTCCCCCTTTTCGGTGATTTCCAGCTTTGGCAGCGTGTCCGTGCTGTAGAAGACGCTCAGATTCTGTGCGTCAACCGGCAGCGTGCGGGTCATTCTCCAAGGTGGCGTCTTGGTGGTGCTCATCAACAGGCCCTTTCCTTGTCGGTGGGGTGATCGGTCGGCTTCAACCGCACCCGTTCATTGCTTCGCAGGGGAGAGGTTTCGGATGGTGACGGAAACGCAGGGGTCGGAACTGACGGTTTCCGTGTCCCACTGGCCACCACCGAAATATTTGTGAGAGGCATCGACCTTTGGTGCCGTCGATGTTCCGGTCAATTCGAAGGGGCGGTCGGGATAGGCCAAGGTGAATCGGGCGATCGTCACCGCAACCTCCGACTCAACGCCATTGACCGTGCAGGTCATCGTCCCCTGGCTCGTTCCATGGCTCGTCCCCCTCGGTGTCCTCTCGGTCTTCAGACTGGTTTCCCACACCAAGGGAACGCGGCTTTTGACCGTCAGTTCGGCCTCTTGCGCAAAATACGGAATTTCGGCTGGTTTCGCGTTTTCGAAGAAATCAGCGGCGAACAGCCGGGGGCTGTAGACCGGCAGGCTTGCACGCTCGCCAGCGCTGCCCACGGCCCACAGGCGCGGCTCATGCCCACCGCGATAAGCCACCACGCTGCCGGTGTCGCCCACCGGGTTGGTCGGCCCTTGCCACCAAACATTGGACTGAGGGTTGTAGGTCAGCCCGGACCGCAACCCGACCAGCGTTCCGCCGACATTGACCAGCGGCCCGTCCCCCAGCGCGGCCACCTGATCCTTGGTGAGGCTGGCGCCGATCCTTGGGGAATCGATGACCAGATGCCCCCGTCCTGCGATCTGTTCCGGCTTAGGATCGCTTTTGCTGGCGTTGGCCTCAATCTTTTGGTCGGGAATCGCGTTGTAGCGCGCCACCGCGCCGCTCACGCTGTTGACCAGGATCAGGCCATCACGGTCGTCCTGGAACCCGTCCACCATCGACCAGCCATAGCGCGGTTCGAGTTCGGGGGCGGACAGCAGCGGTTCGTGACGCCATGTTCCGGTGCTGCCCACGACGTCGCTCTCGCTGATCGAATAGGCGTTGACGTGGGATCGTGGGTTCACATCGCCGCTGCGGTCGCGCGGACCATCCTGGACCAGCGCCACAATCCGTCCACCCAGAACACCGATCTGGACATCCCGGCGCTGCTGCTGGGCACCATTGACGGGAGGGACGGGGGTGAGCGTGACCGGGTAACTGGCGGTCAAGGTCGCGGGCGACAGGATCGTCATCTCCGGCGCCTCCGACGGGACAACCGTCACGATGGCGACCACCCGATCCGCGTCGAGCGCGCGGATGGCGTGACAGGCCGCGTTCTGAAGCTGATGGGGATCCGAACGCTGCGCGCCGCCGGTGGTCGCGGTGGGGGGGCGGTCCACCGTGCGGAACACCTCCCGTTTGAAATCGGGGAACAGATCATTGGTTTTGCCGATGGCTTTCTTTCGCCCGCCATCGTCCAGCACATCGGCGCCGCCGCCACCACCGACATCCGACACGGAAAGGCCGTTCTCGCCGCACAGGACCAGCCGTCCACCGGCATAGGCCATGCCACGCAACGCCCCGGTCACGCTGGCCGAACGCCCGGCGGAAAGCCAGCGCTCGATGTCGAACGAGCGTTCGACCGTTTCTTCGCCAAAGCTCAGCCGCACCAACGTGTCACGCCCGTCGCGGGGCGGATCGATGGCGGCGAAGGTCATCTCGCCCAAGGTGGTCTGGTTTGCCGAAACCTGCAAATTCTGCAATCTCCGGTTTCCATTCCGATCCGTCCAGGACAGAATGGCTTCCCGCCGATCGTTCGCCGACAATTCGCGCAGGAACCAACGGACGGTCACATTCCCGCCCGGCAGCACAGAGGTGGGGGTCAGCGTCAGGGTGGCGAATTGATTCAACTGGCGCACATTAAGCGACAGCGTCCTGGTGATGATCTCGTTGAAGCCGCTGCCCGGTTTCCCCGCCAACTCGGCGGTCAATTCGTAGCTCGCCTCGCCCAGGGCCAGCACCTTTTTGGACCCGGAACACACGCCGTTGTCCGGCGTGATCGTTTGCACCGGCTCGCGATAGTCGATCGGCCCGGTCAGGGTGGCTTTGACGCAGTTGTCGACACGCCACGTCAGCGTGACCGATGTTCCCACCGCCAGCGCGTTCAGCGGGGCGGCGTCGGCGGAAAAGCGCACTTCGGCATTCCGATCCGCGCTGGGGACCTCCCCCTGCGCGGCGGTGATCTTGCTCGATTCCGACAGGGTGGCCAGGCTGCCGCCGCTGCGCAATTGGAACTCGACCGGCGCGGCGGCCTTGCGCAGCGGCAGGAGGACACGCAGCGAGGTGGCTGTGGGCGCGGTGGCCTTGCCCTGGCCCTGGGGATCGTTCAGATCGAAATTGGCAAGGACGATGCGGACCTTGTCCCGTTGCCGCGACGGTCCGCGCAGGACGAACCAGGACGAACCCGCGTCGGCACTCAGGGACACCCCTTTGGCACCACTGAGATTTTGCCAAAGCTGCGCGCCAGTCCCGCCCCGCACCACCGCATCGGCAAGACTGTTGTCGTCCAGGAGCAGTTCGATGACACGGGACGAACCGGCGGCCGGTGCCAGCGGAACGACCACCTGCAGGATGGGCTGCTCTCCCGGAACGATCCACGCCAAAGGCTTCGATGCGGTTGATTCGGTGCTCAGGGCCAGCGCGGCGGGCGTGGCCAACCACGGAACCGCCGTCTGGAGAATCAGCGCAGCGCACAGACGCTGAAACAGCCGGTTTTGTGTCCTCACAGTCCTTTTCCTCCTGTCGTTGAGGTCGCACCGCCCGGATGGGCGGTCCAGCGCAGGGTCAACACCCCCGCCGCCGCCGAGAGCGGGACCCCGTCGAAGCACGGGTCGATTGACAACGCCCGCACGGGCGAAACCGCGCCATCGGGTGCACGCAACGTCCAAACCCCGCCCGCGCTGGCCGGTGGCGGCAGAATGGGCGTTTCGCCACGGATCAGCACCGGCCCAACCCCAAAGCAAATTTCCAACCGGGACAGCGCGGCGCGCACCGCGTCGGTTGGCAGGCTCACCGATCTGGCGGGCAGCAGACCACAGGCGAATTCCACCGATCCGAACGGATCCATCAACAGCACCAAATCGCTGCCCGCAGCGAATCCCACCTGCGGCGGGGCTGTGTCATCAACCGGCGCAAAGCCGGAAACGTCATGCCCCAGGGCGTAGCCCACCAACCCGTCCTGTTGGCTCATGCGGTTGCCGATGCGCAGCGGAAAGCGGGTTGTGGGAAGCGTCTGATGGTCCTGCGGGGTGTGAAAGGGTTGCAGGCGCGCGGTGACGGCGGTGATGGCCAAAGGGCGGCCGATCAGCATCTGTTCCGGCAACGCTTCGCGGCTCTGGATGGTGGGCAACGCGCCCTCGACCGTTCGGATCATCGCCTCCAGACGGCGCGCGCCGTCGGTTCCGTCCGCCAGCCACCGCGCCACCGCCGTCAGCACGGGGTCGGATAGATTCGCGAGCGTCACCGGTGACGTGGTGTTCGACAGGCTGCGCCAGACCACGCGGTCGCCGGGAAGCAGCGCCAATTCCCCAAGAAGCCGACCGTCGCCCGCGCAAAGAACCATGGCGTTGTCGAGCCGGTTGACGTAGAGCCACCCCCGGATCGGTGAGTCCGCCCCGACAAACGCCACGTCCAGCCGCGCGCCGTCCACCAGACGGGGCGGGACCGCAAAGGGACCGCAACGCATGTCGTCCACCACCGCCCCCAGGCGCAGGCGGGAGCGCGGGTGCGGTTGGACGCGGGTTTCCGGTTTGGCGACCGGCTCGGCCCACTGACCGAAATCATCGACCACCCACAGATGCTCGATCCGGAACCAACCGGCGCGGAAGGGGTGGGCGTCGCCCGCCGGGCCGTCGTCCGCCGGGGGAAGCGACGCGCTCATGGCGATGCGGTTTCGGGCCGCCAACGCCGCCAGCCCGTCAAGCCCCTCCGCCAACCGCTGCTCAAGCCCGGCGTCCAGCCAGACCACATCACCGTCGGGCCTGGGCGTCAGGATCTGGGCGTTGAGGCCGCGCAGTTGGGCCACCAGCCCGGTCAATTCCTGGCCGATGAGCGGCGTTTCCGCCAGCCGCTCAAAATCGCCCCCGTTCAGGGGGGTCTCTTCGGTCGCGGCATTCAGCGCCTGGGCCGTGAAACGACCGTCCATCGCCGCGATCAGGCTGCGGCCAGTGAGCACCCGACCCGCGTCCTGCTCGGTTGCGGTCAGCCCATCGGGTTGACGGTGGTCGTAATGGAGGTTGGTCTGTCCGATGTGGAAGCGCCAATCCGCCAATCCGCCGGGGCTGGCGCGCCATTTCAAACGCCAGTCGATGCACAGGGGCGACCAGGGCTGTTGCCCCCACACGCTGACCAACGTCTCCGGCAACACCCGGCGGCCTCTGGCCCCGGCCAGCGTCACCGCCGCAAGCCCGGCCCCGGAGCGGAAACGGTCCTGCAACGCGTCCTTCCACCGCCGCCAGTCCAGCTCCCCGGCAAAGGGCCGTCCAGCGGTCTGAACGGCGGCGGACGCCACGGCCTGTTCGAGCAACGCCGCCTCACGCGCCAAGGCGGCGAGCGGCGTCGCGAACGGCACGCCCTTGGCGCTCAGCGTCGCGGCCAAGGCGGCGAGCTGTTCGGCGGGAACCCCGCCCCGGCGCGGATCCACGGGGGCCTGAGCCACGATGTCGGCCACCGACCGGCACGGCAGCGCGGCGGGCAGGGACGCTCGGGAGGCCCCCGGCATCCCAGTCAGCATCACCACCGGATCCGCCGCGTCCCAAAAGCGGGGTTCGGCGTCGGCTTGCAGGCTCCAGCCCTTGGGAAGGCTGCGACCCAGCGCCTCGACGGCGGCGCGCAGGACCGCTTCGGCGGTCTGGGCGGCCCGCAGCTCCTGGGCAAAGCCATCGGCAGCGCTCCGCAGGCCCGCCAGATCCCCCGCCTGCCCGTCCACGCCCAGCGCCACCAGCCGTTCCCGCCACGACAGGCGCAGCGCGTTGGCCCGCGCGATCAGCCCGCGAACACGCGCGTTGAACGCGGCGCAATCCTGGTTGAGACTGGCAAGATCGCGGCGGTTTTGCGGAGTCGGTTCCACCGCCCGATCCGCCGTGCCCTCGCCCCGGACGAGGCTGTAGCGCACCCCGGCGTCAAGTGATTTGAAACCAAGCGCATGATCCAACCGCCGCCGCTCACCGGTGGTGAGCGCCTTCGGCTTGGCAACGCCCAGCAGATGCCCCTCGAGCACCGCCCATTTCGGGCGGTTGTCCGGGGACTCCACCTCGTCGGTCCACCATTGATCGGACACCAGGGCCGACAGCGCGGAGGACACCGATCCACCCAACCCCACCGTGAACGTCATGTGCGGCGACGACCGGCCCGCATGGGCCGGGGGCGATTGTGGGCTGCCCAGCAGCGGCCCGCGATAGCCCTCGCGGTCCCAGAAATTGATGTGGGCAACCTGTCCGTGATAGAGGCACCGGCCCGGCACAGTCGCGGCGTCTCCCTCCATGGACCCGCCGGGAGGGACCCAACCGAGATGGGCCAGAACCGCCGCCGGATCGGCGGGGGCGTCCTTGCGCTTGCCCAGCACGGCGGGAAGCGCCGCCAACGGATCCTCGCCGGGGGAAAAATGCCACCCCAACACCGCGTAGCTGACCGAAGCGAGCGGCGGTTCGTTCCCCCCATGGCGCAGATCGGTCAAGGGATCGTGCCAGGACAGGATGTTGCGGTTTTCCGCGAGCGAGGTCGAGAAGGTGGGGGAGCCGGTCCAGGGCGTTCCCAAGGCGGTGATCGGCACACGGGTCATCCGCCGGTGCGCCGCCGCGTCGTAGACATCGAGCGGCTCGGCCCGGCCGACCCGTTGTGCCACCAGCCGCAGCTTGCCCGGGACCGCGCCGTCGGTGGTCGCCACCGGCATCATGGCGGAGGCATCGTCCCCCGGGCAGGCCGATCCGTCGATGACCCACGCCTTGAGGTCCGCCTGGTCCGGGGTCTCGGATCGCCGCGAAATGCGCAGGATCAACCACTGGTCCGGCAGCGACGGAAAGGCCAAGCTGTTGTCCCGCACGGATTTGCGCAACCCGTCCGGGACGATCCAACGGAGGTGGACACCACAGTCGGCCTTGCCCGGCCGGTCCTGGGCGCGCAACGCCAGCCGCCCGCCTGTCTCCGGCACCGCCCCCAAAAAGGGGTCGATGGTGGGGTCGAGCAAATTTCTCAGGCCCGAAGTGTAATTCACGGCACCGGCTTTCCAACGCAGCGACGCGCCCTGTTCAATGGTCGGGCGAGTCAACAGCAGTTCGTCGCCGGGCGATGACGCGGTGTCCTCGATCACCAGCGCTTCGACCTGGATCGGGACAAGCAGCGGCGAGGCCGCCGCAGAGAGGCCGGGTGCGCTCACGGCGTGTTCCCCCACAGGAAGGTCTGAACGGTGCCGCTGCTCATCGACGAGGCGGCGAAGGCGGAGGCGGTCAACGGGCCGGGCCGCGATCCCCCCGGAACGGATGGCACAAGAGCGGACAGTCCCAACGCGGCCTCCGCCCGGCAACGCGCCAGCGGGCTGAAGAAGCCGTGCTGATCGGGTTCGGGAACCTCCTCCCGTTCGGTCTTGAGCCGGAAGGCCACGGCCTCCGGCGGCTCCTTCAGGGTGATCGACGCGATCCGCCCGTCGCACAGGCCCAGCAGCAGATCATCGGCCAGCCGCTCCAGCCGGTACGGGCGCACCGCCTCCGGCACCGTGGCGACGACCGTCTCCAGACCGGGCCAGTCCGACACCAGGGTCGAGCGCAGCAGAAAGCCGGTTTTCGGGCGGTCGAGATAACCGCCCTCGGGATTGGCCGTAAGAGCGGTTCCGGCGATGAAGCGCTCGACAAGGCGCGAGACCAGGACGCGCATCGACGGCCCCTGCGCGGCGCGCGGAGAGGTGCGACAGCCGCTGAGGCTCAACGCCCCGTTGGCGAGCGCGAGCAGCCAATTCGCATCGACATGAAAGAAGCGCAGGGCGGAGGCGGGAAGCGTCTGTTCCCCGGCCACCAGATACGTGAACGGAACGCCGTCCAAACGGACCAGAGCGCCCAACCACTCCACCATGGTCATCGCCGCCCGGAAATAGCCGGGGGGCTGGGTGTCGGCGTCCTCGGGCGGGGGCTGCGCAGGATCGGCCTTCGCCGCCCATTCGCGCTGGGCCCATTCGCGCCGGATCGCCTGCACATGGTTGACCATGAAGGTGTCGAGCCGCGCCGCAACCTCGCGCGGACCGGCGTCGTCGCGGATGAACGCCCGGGTGGCGGCCAGGAAGGACGGCGACGACAGCGCCATCAGACGCCCCAATTGCCAGGCGGCGGCGTGGGACAGGATGAGGGCGTCGTCGTCCGGCGACAGGATCAGCGCGGCGTCGGCGTGCGCGAACTCGTCAAACGGCAGCGCCTGCGTCGGTTCGGGCACGAAGGGACCGCGATACCACGCCAACACCGAATCGCCGTCGGCCATCCGGTAGGGCATCGGGGTGTATCCCAGGCCAAGAGGGCGCGCAAACGCGGCGGGCGTCTGCGCCGGTGGGGCGAAACGCAGCGTGTCGATCGTCATCCGCTGCGCCACCGCCGAGAAGCTGTGCGCGTGGTCCGGGTTGTTGGTGAAACGCCAGCGGACGAGCACAACCATCCGCAACCGGTCCGGCTCCGACGGCAGCGGGGGATGGCCCGCCCCGTCGATCAGTTCCTCCCACCCTTCGAGCGAGACCAGCAGGGCGACGTTGGGACCGGGGGCTGGCACGCGCCGGGCCGCAACCACAGGAAATTCCCCGGCCCCGTGCATCGGTTCGCGCGGCTTGTCCTGCATGGGAACCTTGCGGACATGGACCAGCAGCGGCAGATCGTCCAGCGACGGGCACGCGCTTTGCGCCAAGGACCGCCCAAGATCGATGACGGTGACGCGCAGGTCATCGGCGTCGCCGCCGGGTTCCATGGTCAGCTTGGGCAGCAGGACCGCGCCGTCGGTGCTCTTGCGGTCGGGCCGCAGCAACGCGGATGGCTTGACGACTTGAATCGCCGCCTCCCCGCCATTGTCCTGGAACTCCTCCTCGGTCAGCAGGAAAAGCGCCATCCAGGGAGCGCGCCGGTCCGGCCCCACCGCCAAAACCCGTTCCCACGGCAAGGCGCGTTTGCGCAGCACGATGTTGGGAATGTGGCGGTTGAAATCACCCATCGCCCCGGCGGGAGGGTAATGGGCGTGGATGTCGTTCTCGTCGATGTGATAGCGCGGGCTTTGAACGAAGAAGGCGTCGTCGCGGTAATAGTGATGGGCCTTGCCGTCCGTCGTCCCATCCAGGGCGACGGATTGCTGCATCACCACCCGGTACGCGCCCGCCGTCAACGCCGGGTGATAGGCGTCGTAGAGGGCGACGGCCAGCGATTCGGGCGGTGTGGTGGACCGGTTCGTCATGTTGGCTCCTCGTTCACCAGCTGCGCGTCATCGGCTGGGCACGCAGCCCACGCCGGTCAGCCTTCGTGTCGTTGACGGTGTTTGCCGGGCTGGTCGAAACGAGACTCGGCGCAACGCTGAGGCCCAACGCGGCCAGAGCCGCCGTCAGGTCGTCGTGACCCTGCGCGCCTGCGCTGGCCGGGGGGGGTGCATCGGCCTGCGGGGGGAAAGGCTCGGGCGTGCCCACCCTCGTGCCCTGGAAGACGCGCTCCTTTTCCAGATGCCGGGTGATGCGGGCCGCCCCGCCCTCCTCCCGACGCTCCCCACCCGGAGGCTTTGCGGAGGCCAAGCCGGTCAGATACGGTTTCGTCAGCTTCGCGCCCGGCGCGCTGGACGGTTCGTCCAAATCCCACAGCGCCGCCGGCATCGCCTGTTGCTCCTGCATGAGGATCCAGCCCTTAAGATCGACCGCCTCCACCGTGCCGTCGGGACGATCCTTGAGCACGGTCACGGCCAGGGTGGATGTGGCGTCGCGGATCGAAAGCGGGACGATACCCAGGCGCGTTTCGGCGGCCGCCCGCGTCCACGGGTCCTCACACAGCGCCAACGCCTTGGCAACGGTGCGATTCACGGCGCTTTCCCTGCGGCTGGGCAGGGTGCCCGTGGCCGTTCCGAAGCACAGGGTCGTCGCGGGCAAAACCGAGGACACCGACAGCGCCAGTTCGTCGCCGCGCACGACCCAGGGGCCTTTGGGTTGCCGGTCGCCGGGCTGCGTCAGCAGGCCGGAGACGAGCGCCGCCGTGCAGATCGCCGGACCCGCCGCCGAGCCGCCGTCGGTGGGCGTTGCCGCCCAAGCCTGGCTGGATTTGTCGAGGAACAGCGCGCCGAACTCGTTCCACCCGGTGATCTTGGGAACCGTCCCCGATTCGCCAAACGCGATGTCGAAGGACAGCATCGGCAGCTTGACCGTGGCGCGCCCGGCAAAGGGTGGCCCCCACAGGCGCAGCAGGACATCCAAGCTGAGATCGATCGTTTTGATCGGCAGATCGGCCTGCACCCGGATGGCGATGCCCGCGTCCAGCTGGTATTCCAGCGGTGCCCATTTCAGCAGGAAATCGACCTCGGCCACGAACCAGGCCTTGATCCGGTCGCGGACGAAGCTGGCCTCCAGACGCCCACCGGCCATCATGTGGGACGGCGTCAGGGCGCAATACAACTCGCCCTTCACCGTCAGTTCCGGCGTGACCGGCCAGTTGAGGCCCAGGCGCGGCACGGTGGGGTAATGGGCTGGCACCTTGAAATCGCGGTGATAACCGCCAACCGTCAGCACGAAATCGCCCTTGCGCGCCCCGGTGAACCAGACCCCCAGCGCGAAGCCGCCGGTCAGGCGGCAGGATGGGTCGAACACCCAGGCGTTTCGGGTCAGCTCCGCTTGCAGCAGGACGCTTCCCTCCGACGGGCGCAGCGTCATCTTGATGGCGAGTTCGATGTTGCAGAAGGTCTGGCTTCCCACCGATTTTTCAAAGCGGGCAAGCCCAAGCAGCGCGAAATCCAGCTCCTTCCCGAATTGCGCGATGGCAAGGGCAAAGGCGTCGATGGCCTCGGCGATGGTGAAGCGCAGGCCGATGGCCGCGAACATCTGGCCATGGTCGAAGGGCAGATGCTGTTCCAACGTGGTGAGCATGCTTTCGGCCGACGGGGAGCCGCTGGCCGCGTCGTTCTTCATCACCAGCTTCACCAGCGGGAAATCGGCGACGTCCCCGATGGCTGGAACAACCACGCGCCGGTTCACACCAAAGCCCAGAGCCAAGCCGGTGATGGTGATGGCCCCCATCTTGAGACCGGCCCCGCCCGTCAGGCTCAACGTGCCATAGACGAACAGCGAGGCCACAGGCGGGCTGCGCTCATCCACCTTATAGGACCCGTACACGCCCAGCACCCCGATGGACAGCTTCGGCAACTGGATGCTGAGCTGGCCGCCATACACGGTGTCCGAAATCCGCAGGAATCCGCCCTCCACCGACACCGCGCCGCGTTTGACGCTGAGGCTGAGGCCCTTCAGATGGCCGCGCGGGGAGGACAATTTGTCGATGGCCACCGAAATCCCGGCGTCGATCAACCCCAGTTGCACCCCCGACAGGCTGATTTTGCCCGCCAAGAGCGCCGTCAACTCCCAAGACTCACCCGTCTGGCGCAGGCCGACACCAATCTTGGCGAGATGCAGCGGCCCGCAATCGCGCTGGACCGGCAGCCAATACACATCGTCGGCCCGCGCGCCGTCCTTTTTCCCGGCTTCCGCCGGTGCGGTGTCCGCCTTCGCCGCGCTCTTGGCCTCCGCAGGCGGTGCGCTGGCGCTGGGGGATTCGGGGCTTGCGGGTTTGGCTGCGTCCTCGGCCGTCTTTGCCTTGGGGTAGGTGATCTCCTTGCGATGGTCCATGAGCCGCAGCGCGCCGGTCAGGGAGATTTTGCCCGAACCGGAGACGGGTTGCGGAAAGTCCTTCTCGACCAATCCTTTGAACAGAGCGGTGACGTCGGCCTCTTCGGCAGAGGACAGAAGGCCCATGGTCAGGTCGTCGATGCCGATCCGGTTCGAGCCGCCGGGCTTCGCCAGGGCATCCACAGCGCCGCTGATCGCTCCGCCAATCATCGGCAAGCCACGAAAATCGACCGTGACCGGGCCAACCTTCAGGCTGAATTCCCAACCCGGGGTCTTCCGGTCCGCCAGATGGGCGGCGACCAGAGTCAACCGGAACGGCCCGTCGTTGATCGTGAATTCAAAATTCAGGGCGATGCGGGTTCCGTCCTTGCCAAGGCGGAACTGGCCCACCACACGGTCGACCATGACGCTCGCCGATCCGAAGGGCGATTTGAAACCGACGCTGGCCGCCAACGGCGCAAGCGCCTTGGCCAGATCAAAACGGGTGCTCGCCTCAAACCCGAACGCCCATGTGCCGTCTTTGAGTTCCAGGTTCAAATCAACGCTGGTGGTGTCGAAACGGACCTTCCCGGCCCCCTTGAGGGAAAGCTTTTGGTTGTATTCGACGTTCAGGCTGTTCAGGCTCGCCTTAAGGCCAGCGATGGTGAATTCGGAATCCGAAGCCGCCGAAAAACTCAGGCTCGATGCGTCACCCAGCGTGACCCGGGCGACGCAGTCCTTGATTTCGGCGCTGGCCAGCTCCGGCGGGGCCTCGATCTGCAACAGATCGGTGGTCAGGGCACCAATGGGCACGCGCGGGATGGCGATGGTCCCGGTCAACGAGTCCTCAATCTCAATCGCAACCGCCGCATCGACATCGCCGACACCGATGGTGGCCTCGAACCGTGCGCTGATTCCACTCTTGCTCTTCTCCACCTCGAAAATCACATCGCCGATCAGCAAACGCGCGGCCCCGATCGGAAAGGACAGAAAGCCGACCGAAACGATGGAGAGCGAGCAGGTTCTTTGCAGAATGTTCCCGGAAATCGATGCGTCGATGAACATCAGGGATTGGCGATCCCCAACCTTCGCAAGCGTGCTCATGATGCTTTCAGGCAACGACACCGCGCTGCCTTCGGCCAGACCGGCGCGGAAATGGCCGCTTGGCAGGGAGAAGGACGTTATGAAGCGGGCCGCATCCGCCCCCTGTCCGATCCGCCCCTCGCCGGTCAACTCCGCCGCCCAGGACAGGTCCTTGCCTGTGTAGCTCCCGGCGACGTGCAGGCTGGGCGTGATGTCGATCAGGTCAAACAGCGTGAACGGTTCGGTGTAGGTCAGCCACAAGCCAATCCGTGCACCGTCAAACGTGGTGAGCGGCGTTTCAACCTCAAGCCGTCGCAAACCGGGGATGAAGCGCCCCACGCCCGATTGCCCAACCACGCCGTTCATGGAGGTGGCAAGGTCAGGCACCATTTTTCCAAACAATGCGCCCGCCGACACCAGGGTTGGCGCGTCGGCGGCAATCGTCAGGCGCTTGCTGGCCGGGTTGAACGTGATCGACGCGTCGATGGCTGTTTGTTTGGTGCCGGTTTGTTTGGTGTCGGTTTGATCGAGCTGGATGCGGCCATGCAGACCGACGGTGACGTCCGGTTTCCCCCCCTCCGCCGTGATGCGCGCCGCGCCGAGGGTGGCGCGGGTCAGTGAGATCGACAACGCACCGTCCAGGAGATCCAACGCCTTGCTGGGCAGCGCGGCAGAGACCTCGATCCAGCAGCCGTCCTGCGTCTTGCCAACACAGCCCGCGATGGACAGCGCCTTGTCCAGCCCAATCAGGGCGCGCAGTTGCGGATCAACGCTCGGCAGGAAGCTGGCGTCGCCGGTGACGTTCACCCCGGCCCGCAACGGCACCAGCTTGTGCGGCCAATCGGCCTTCAACGCCGACGCGGTGTCACGCAACCGCTGGAGATCAGCGGACGTCGCCCGCGTCGCCCCGCTGCCGGTCACGGCGAAATCGTGCGACGAACAGCACAGGCGCACCGACGACAGCGCGATCCACCCATCAATGTCCGCTTGCCATCGCGTGAGCGCGCCATAGGCGTCGGCTGGTCGCCATTGGGGATGGACCACGTCCGACACCAGGTACAGGCCGACGCCGGTGATGACCCCACGCTTGGCGTCAAACACCGGCACCTCGAACCGCTTGGCCGACACCGTTTGATCGCCCGCCGTCAGCGACGTGATCCAGGCCTCAAGCAGGTCGCAGCCATGCTCCTTCAATCCCACGCGTTCAAGAAACTCCGGTTCGACCTTTGACAAGGACGCAATGACCAAAGCGTTCTTTTGCCCATGACCTTCGGCCATTGGATCGTCCTCTTTTGGGTGGGGATCGAAAAAGAAATAGCAGAACAGAATTGATCATCAACGCTCATAGCAACAACAAAGATAAGAACTCAAGATGACAGCCTTGATAAAAGATAATATACTATCGATTTTCCATATTTGCTTCTTAAAAATTATCCCTTACGAAAAAGTTCTATTTTAGAGAAAAATTTTGTTAAGTCGGACAGTTCAATTGGAAAGCGTGCTGATTCATTTTGGCTAATGCTCTGAGCTTCATCCAGTTTTTGTCTGAGAAGAGCCGCATTTTCGGATGAGATAAGTTCACAAGCTAGATAATCCAACATTGCCTGGATGGCAGGTGAGAACGCTCCTGCTTCACCGTTTCGATGAAAGGTTTCTGCCTTTAAAACCATATTTTTCAATTCCTTGATGCCCTGTGAAACTTCCGACGAACTTCCTTCGGTCGAGTTGACATCTTTCTTTTCAAGAGCTGGCGGTTTTGCCTCAAATTTTGGAACATACTTGCGGACATACACATGCCACGGATTTCGTATGTATACAAATTTAAGCTTCCTGTCGACGCTACCGCCTGTCAAGGCGGTTCTCAAATCCAATTCGTCCACACCAGTGACGAGATACCCATGCCCTGGGCAAAGGCCTTTTCGCCTCATGTCACTTCTAACAGCAGTCTTCGCGCCTTTTTCATCATAAACGTCTTTTGCATGAAAATGACGCTTCGTTGATGCAAATGCCGACATGAATTGATCAGCAGCACCTCCGCAAATAGAGGCCTTTATCTTATCATATATACATTCCTGATAATTCGTGTATTTTCCAGTTCCTCTCTTTCCAGGGAATGATTTTCCTGAAAATTCCATAATAGTCTCATGAAAATCAATGATGCAATCATTGAAAATATTTCTAACATCTATGTTATTTCTTTTTATTTGTTTCAGTTTATCGCAAATATCCTCATATCTTATTTCACTATTTCTGTTAATTATATCATTCCCAAAATCAATAATTTCCTTGATAAGAGTTTTATTTTGATTTTCAGTCTCTTCTATGTGTTTCATCAAGATTTTTACTAATAAATTAGCATCTGAACCGGCAACATCTATGATTTTTGTTTTCTTTCTATTTTTCTCATGTTCATCCATTGACTTATCATCAGAAATTTCTTTCTCGATTTCAATTGCCTTGATGCTTTTGAGATTTAGAAATCCGCTGTCATCTGAATAAAGAATTGTATGGGTAAGAGCTTCAACAATAGATGCTTCCCATGAAATTCCCAATTCCGGAATCTTTGATTTAAACGACTGCGGAATAAGCAATGACTTTAGCAACAACCACCTTTGAGTAGAAAATATATTATTTGCTCCATACTCTGCTTTACCCAACCATTTGCGAGACATGGTTATACTACCTACAATTATTGATTTACCAACTGCAATTTTGGCAAGATGAAAAATGGCGTCACTTGATGAACCACTTTCTATGGATTCTAGGTAATTTTTTGAATATCTATTTCCTTTATTTTCCAGAAATGGAAAAATAACTTTCTTTTTATTGTCAAGCTCCACCGTAATTGGAGATTTAATTCCGTTGACTCTTTTTTCAGCAGATTCAACCTCTTCTGATATTTTTCCGATTTTCTCTTCATTAAGATCAACAAGATTAGAAAGCATGAAAGGCTGCAAATAGTACAATCTGAAAAAAGCATACGCTTTCTCAATAAAATATGGCCAAACAGCCTTATGATCCTGAAGATATTCATTGAATTTTTTGGATTCTTTGGATTCTTTGGATTCTTTGGATTCATTTTTCTTGACAAGAATGGTCCGCTTCACACGAATGTAAACTTCCTTTACTTCAAATTCGTTTCTTGATTCTACAAATTCATTCACATAGAATCGGACACAAACATATTTTATATCATTAATATCGACGCATACCATATCATAAATTTTAGATGGGTCATCTCTTGAGATAAGAGAATTAATTGCCGTTATTAAATAGCAATCACCGACATAATGTTGCACGACATCTTGATAATCTGGTGTATACTCAAAAAGATCTCTCATGTCTTCAGCGTATACATATCCTTCCGGTCCTGGCATGAAACAATCATCAAAAGAAATCTTTTCAAATTTTTTAGTGCAGTCTCCAGAGAAATCTGGAAACTCATTTTTAATTTCTGAAGATAATTTCTTTATTTCTAGCGTTCCGTTCTTGTGTTTATCTCCGGCTGGCTTTCTTTCTGCAGTGAAGTTTCCGATCATTTCAACTTCGCACGATAACGTGCGCCTCCAGTCCAGATTTAACTGAATGTGATTTCAAATGGTTATAGCTGTTTTTTAAAATTGTCAATGCTGCAAATTGCTACATTATAATGCTGAATTATCGCATATTTTCTTCATAATGTGCATCGTATCGACATAAATATACAATTTTTATTTTATTCACTCTCCACCTGAGGTGTTATATTTATACTTCGGTATTCTTGTGAATTTTTTAGTTTTCAACCTTGGACTTTATATTATATATTGTTAAGCGTTGATTTTATGGTGATCTTTGCGCAAAATTTAACCAATGCGCCTATATTGGAAGTCTGATTAGAAAATAATTAGAAATGTATCAACGCCATGCGATACGGCGCACGAAGAGTTGAACGGATGCGATGAAGCACCATGCGGTAGCGGAAGCGATGGTCTGTTCGAAGTCCTTTGCGAGCCGTCTGTTACGGTTAAGCCATGCCAGGGTACGCTCCACGACCCAGCGCCTCATTGAGCTTGTCTCCGGCGTAGCCGCCATCGGCGAAGACGTGCCGCCGCCACGGGAAGGGCTTGACGATTTCGGCGTGCACCAGCGGCGCGCCGTCACGATCCTGGACGTCAGCGGCGTGGATCACGGTATGGACGAGATTGCCCTGGGTGTCGGTGAGGATATGGCGCTTACGCCCCTTGGTCTTCTTGCCGACATCATAGCCGCGTGGGCCACCGGATTCCGTGGTTTTGACGCTCTGGCTGTCGATCACGCCGGCACTCGGGCTGGCTTCGCACCCCTGTGCCTCGCGCATTGCGATCAGCAGGGCATGATTGAGCGTGAGCCAGAGGCCGTTGTCGCGCCACAGGTAAAACCAGCGTCGCACCGTCGAGACCGGCTGAAAGCAGGGCGGCAGCATCCGCCACGGCAGGCCGCCGCGAATCCGATAAAGGGTCACTTCGACGATCTGGCGCAGCGGCCATTGACGCGGACGCCCCACGGAGGACGCGGGCGGGAGCAGCGGTCCCAACAAAGACCATTCAGCATCGATCAAATCGCTTGGCAAAGCCAGACCGCTACGGGCATGAAGAGCGCGGGTGGTATCAGTTCACATCGGGAATGCACGGTTGTTTTTGGCGAAACCCCTGAATCACTGATAGGCCACGCTGTCAAGATAACCAGCTGATACCACTCAACTTAATTTCGGATCAGGCTCTTATGGCCACACGGGACGCATCGCGCAGGCGGGTGTCCCGTGTGGCCCTTGCCTCAACCATCCATGCGCAGCAAAGCTGCCAAACCACCGGCACCCACCCGGCAAGGGGCAGGCACCCGTCGGGGGCGCGGACCGCCGAGATCACTGCACGCAGTCGAGCGCCTTGTAATACAGCCCGACCAGCGGCAGGAACCAGGGCTTGCCAAAATGGCCGGGCACGGCGGGCCAGGGCAGCCCCTTCAACGGGTTGCGGTCTTCGCGGCCCAGCATCGCGTCGGCGATGGTCATGCCGAGATGGGTGGACAGTTGCGCGCCGTGACCGGAATAGCCCATGGCGTACCACAGCCCGTCCTGTTGGCCCGCGCGCGGGTAACGGTCGCTGGTCATGTCGACCAGACCGCCCCAGCAATACTGAATGTCCACGCTGGCGATCTGCGGGAAGATCCGCGCCATGTTGGCGCGCAGGATCGCTCCGCTCTTGGCGTCCGACCGCTGGTCGGAGGCGGCGGAGAAACGCGCGCGCCCGCCGAAGATCAAACGCCGGTCGGGTGACAGGCGGAAATAGTTGCCGATGTTCATCGAGGTGACGTAGGTGCGGTTCCCCGGCACCACCGAGGCGATTTCGGCGTCGGACAACGGGCGAGTGGCGATGATGAAGCTGCCGACCGAAATGATCCGGCGGCGGAAATGGCTGAAATTCGGCGTGGTGTAGGCCCCGGTGGCGATCAGCACCTCGTTGGCGGTGATGGTCCCGCGCCCGGTGGCCAGGGTGTGGCGACCGCCCGCGCGGGTGATGCCGGTGACGGCGGCGTTCTCCACCAAAACGGCACCATGGCGCTGGGCCGCGTCCGCCAGCCCGACGACAAAGCGCCCCATGTGCATCATCGCGCTTTTGCGCGACAGCATCGCTCCGTGGAACGGTGATCCGATCTCCCCTGTCAAATCGTCCGCGCTCAACAGCGCGGTGTCGGGATCGACCTCGCGGTTCACCGCCTCGAAATTGCGGGCGATGGCGTCGAAATGGCCGGGTTTGGAGGCCAGCTTGAGCTTGCCCGCCCGGCGGAAATCACAGGCGATTCCCTCCTCCGCGATCAGCGTTTCCAAGGTGTCGATGGAGTCATCGAACGCGCGGTAGAGCGCGATGGCGCGCTCCGTCCCCAAGGCGGTTTTGGCGGCGAGGAAGCTGTGGGCAAGGCCGTTGTTCAGGTGGCCGCCGTTGCGCCCGGAGGCGCCGGACCCGATGCGGCCCGCCTCCAGCACGATCACCCGCGCCCCGGCCTTTGCCAGTTGGCGGGCCGCCCCCAGACCGGTGAAGCCCCCGCCGACGATGGCGACGTCATAATGCCCCGACAGGGGGCCATCCACCCCACCCGAAAAAGCCGGGGCGGTGTCGTGCCAGTAGGAGACGAGTTTCATGCCGTTGGTCCTTTCCTCGCCGCCGGAAGCGGCCGCGTGACGCGAATGATCCGCCGGTTACAGCCCGACCACGCCGGGCAGGCCGGAAATGTCGGGAATCTCGACATAGCCATAGAAGGGGTTGGCCGGTTCATGGCCCCGGTTGACCCACACCTTGTTGCGGATCCCCAGATCATGGGCCGACATCAGGTCGTAACGGAAGGAGGAGGAGCAATGCAGGATGTCTTCCGGCCCGCAACCCAGCGTGTCGAACATGTATTCGAACGCCTTGAAGCGCGGCTTGTAGGCCTGGGCCTGTTCGGCGGT
Organism: Azospirillum sp.; assembly: GCA_027486405.1. Taxonomy (GTDB): domain Bacteria; phylum Pseudomonadota; class Alphaproteobacteria; order Azospirillales; family Azospirillaceae; genus Azospirillum. The sequence continues at coordinate 85,468 of JAIXPD010000014.1, forward strand.
GTAAACGGCGTGGAAGGGCGCGCCCAGCTTTTCCACGTTCGACGGGATCTGCGCGTTCATCGCGTTGGACAGGATGACCAGCGGGATTTCCTTGGCAACCTTCGCCAGCCCCGCCGGAACGTCGGCGTGCGGCCCCCAGGTCGGCACCCGTTCATAGACCATCCGGGCGTCTTCGTCGCGGAAGGCGACGTTGTTGCGCTTGCAGGCGCGCTCAAGGGAGTTGTGCACGACCTCGGCGTAGGGCTTCCAATCGCCCATGATCTCGTCCAGACGGTAGGCGGCGAAATTCTTGACGAACTCCGTCATGCGCGCCGCGTCGAGGACCGAACCGTACAGATCGCGCGCGGCCTCGGCCATCTGGAAGTTGATGAGCGTGCCGTAGCAATCGAAGGTGATGTATTTCGGCCGGAACTGGGTCATGGCGGATTCCTTGGATATGGGACGCGGGGATGGCCGCGATGGGGGCGGAACATGCGGGCAGGGCGCGATCAAGCCTTGCCCCCCGATCCTAACGGCGATGCACCGCCCCGCCTGACCGAATTGCCCGGTGCGAAAGCACAATCTTCCGTTTCCGTCCGGGCGCTCAGCATTTGGTTGGGGGTGAGGCCCGCCGCCGCCCCGGCAAACCGGGCCTTCGCCCGCCATCGGCCGGGGCGGCGACCGGCCCCACGGCATAAGATGCGGTGGGCTACCGGCGCAAAGGTGGAAGATGTCGCGCCGGGTGCCGCCTTCAACACACGCCCCAGGGCGCTTGCTGCCACTCTGGACGGCAGAGGGTGAAAGGACGGCCCATGAGCACACATTCCGTTGACAGTCTGGCGTTTGACTGTTTGGCCTTCGAGCCGACGCATCTCCCGGGCGCGGTTGCCCTGTCGCAACAGGCGCAATGGCCGCACCGGCTGGAGGATTGGGCCTTGGCCCTGTCGCTCAGCCAGGGCGTGGTCGCCGTGGCCGCCCCCGGTTCCGACGGCGCGCGCGTGGTGGGAACCGCGCTGATGACGCCGTATGGTGAGGATGCCGCCACCATCAACATGGTGATCGTCGATGAATCGATGCGCGGTCGGGGGCTTGGCCGCCGCCTGATGGACGAGGTGATGGCGCTGGCCGGATCGCGGCCCCTGCGCCTGATCGCCACCCGCGACGGGCTGCCGCTCTACGAAAAGCTGGGGTTCCGCGAGGTCGGGACGGTGGTGCAGCACCAGGGACCAGCCGAACCCGTGCCGCAGCCGGTGACGGAGGACGTCGCCCCGGCGGACGCCGCCGCCCTGCCCTCCCTGATCGCCGCCAGCCTGACCGCGCTGGACCGGCACGCCTTCGGCGCGGATCGCAGCGCCCTGTTCACCCGCTTGGCCGAGGTGGCGCGCTTCGCGCTGTTGCGGCGCAACGGTGCGGTGGTCGGCTTTGCCGCGCTGCGCGATTTCGGCCGGGGCAAGGTCATCGGCCCGGTGGTCGCCCCCGACGCCGATGGGGCCAAGGCGCTGATCGCCTTTTTCCTGGCCGCCCATCCGGGCGGCTTCCTGCGGGTGGACACCACCGTCGACACCGGGCTTGGCCCCTGGTTGGCCGAACGCGGGCTGCGTCATGTCGGCGGCGGCATCGCCATGCGCCGCCCGGCCCCGCAGCCCGCCCCGACCGACACCCCCGCCACCCCCGTCATGACCTACGCGCTCGCCAGTCAGGCGCTTGGCTGACCCGGAGACGACCATGCTCAGCAATTCCTTGATCGAACTCGACCGCGCCCATCTGGTGCACCCGGTCGCCTCCTATCGCGGCCATGAAAAGGCGGGCGTGCGGGTGATAGCCTCGGCCTCCGGGGCCAGCGTCACCGACGCCTCGGGCCACACGCTGGTCGATGGTTTCGCCGGTCTGTGGTGCGTCAACGCCGGGTATGGCCAGCAAAGCCTGATCGACGCCGCCACGCGCCAATTGCAAATTCTGCCTTACGCCACCGGCTATTTCGGGCTGGGCAGCGAACCGGCGATCCGGCTGGCCGCCGCCTTGGCCGAACGCGCGCCCGGCGATCTGAACCACGTCTATTTCACCCTGGGCGGGTCGGACGCGGTGGACAGCACCATCCGTTTCATCCGCTATTACTGGCGGGCCAAGGGTCAGCCCGACCGCGATCAGTTCATTTCGGTGGAGCAGGGCTATCACGGTTCGTCCACCACCGGGGCCGGTCTGACCGCCCTGCCCGCCTTTCACGCGGGTTTCGGTATTCCCTATGACTGGCAGCACAAAATTCCGTCGCACTATACCTACCGCAACCCGGTCGGCAGCGACCCGCAGGCGATCATCGCCGCGTCGCTGGCGGCACTCGACGCCAAGATCGCCGAGATCGGCGGGCCGGAGCGGGTCGCCGCCTTCTACGCCGAACCGATCCAGGGGTCGGGCGGTGTGCTGGTTCCGCCCGACGGCTGGATGAAGGCGATGGCCGACCGCTGCCGCAGCCTGGGCATCCTGTTCGTCGCCGACGAGGTCATCACCGCCTTTGGCCGCACCGGCCCGCTCTTCGCCTGCGCCGACGACGGCGTGGTTCCCGATCTGTTGACCGCCGCCAAGGGCCTGACCTCCGGCTATGTGCCGATGGGGGCGGTGTTCCTGTCCGACGCGGTGTACAACACCATCGCCGACGCCGCCGGATCCGCCGCCGTCGGCCACGGCTACACCTACTCCGCCCACCCGGTCAGCGCGGCGGTCGGGCTGGAAGCCCTGCGGCTGTACGAAGGCGGCCTGCTGGAGAACGGCGTCAAGGCCGGGGCGCGGCTGATGGCCGGGCTGCACGCCCTGCGCGACCACCCGCTGGTCGGCGACGTGCGCGGGCGCGGCATGCTGGCGGCGGTGGAACTGGTGGTGGACAAGGAGCGCAAGACGCCGCTGCCCGCCGCCGCCGAACCGGCCCGCCGCATCTTTGACCGCGCTTGGGCCAATGGCCTGGTCATCCGCGCCTTTCCCACCGGCGTCTTGGGCTATGCCCCGCCGCTGTGCTGCACCGACGACGACATCGACGCCATCCTGGAACGCACCGCGCAGACCCTGGACCAGACCCTGGAGGACCCGGAGGTGCGCCGCGTCCTGCGGTGAGGCCATGCGGGGAGGACGCAAGTCCGGCGATATGCCGTGAAGGCCCCCGCTTCCGGTATTTTGTGCCGTCCGCCCCGGATGATTTAGAGACTAACGTCCGGCCCATCGGACAACAATGGACGGGACAGAAGACCGGACCGCCGGACCACCTCCAGACCAGCCGGGCCATGGTCCCGACACCAACCTGACGCATCGGCGGGCGATCCCGCCAGACCCGAAACGACCGGTCGGATCACAGCGTTTCCGGCGAGGTTTTTTGAGAGGAGTTGGAGCGTTGTCCAAGTCTCTGCTGGGCTTCAAATACCTGACCTTCGACGTCGTCGGCACCCTGATCGATTTCGAAGCCGGGATCAAAAACTGCCTGGGCGGGATCGGCGCGGAGGCTGGTGTCTCGGTGGACGGTGAAGAGGCCCTCGCCCTCTACCGCGCCGCGCGCTACACCGACCACGCCGATCTGTTCCCCGACGATCTGGTGCGCGTCTACTCCATCATCGCGCCGAAGCTGGGCTTGCCCACCGGGGTGGAACACGGCGAGCGCCTGCGGGATTCCGCCGCGCGCTGGGCCGGGTTCCCCGACAGCCAGGACGCGATGGCCCGCCTGGCCAAACGGTACAAGCTGATCGCGATGACCAACGCCCGGCGCTGGGCCTTCACCCATTTCTCCACGGAACTGGGCGATCCGTTCCACGCCAGCTTCACCGCCGACGACACCAAGACCGAAAAACCCGATCCGGCCTTCTTCCATCACGTCTTCGATTTCGTCGGGCGGGAGGGCGGCAGCAAGGACGACATCCTGCATGTGGCCCAAAGCCAGTACCACGACATCGGAATTTCCCGGCAGCTTGGGATGACGAACTGCTGGATCCAGCGGCGGCACGCGCAAAAGGGCTATGGCGGAACCATCGAACCCGCCCAGTTCACCGAACCGGATTTCCATTTCCACTCGATGGCGGAGCTGGCCGACGCGGTGGACGCCGCCGCCGGGCGAATCGGCACCGCGTGAATTGGCATCGCGTGAATTGGCACCAAGGCCCGGCCACATCGGACCGGATCGAAACAAACAACAACACCCGAACAGAATGAGGCTGACATGACGAAGACGCCTGAGACCTGGACCCGGACCGACGACGCGATGGTGGAAAACGCCATCCGGCGCGGGGCCAACCGCCGCGATCTGATGAAGATGCTGTTGGCGGGCGGGGTGTCCCTCGCCGCCGTTGACCTTGTTCTGGGCCGCGCCACCAGCGCGCTGGCCGCCACGCCGGTCAAGGGCGGGGCGCTGCGCGCCGCCGGCTGGTCATCCTCCACCGCCGACACGCTGGACCCGGCCAAGGCGTCGCTGTCCACCGACTATGTGCGCTGCTGCGCCTTCTACAACCGCCTGACCTTCCTTGACCAGAGCGGCATCCCGCAAATGGAACTGGCCGAGAACATCGAATCGGCCGACGCCAAGGTCTGGACCGTCAGCCTGCGTCCGGGCGTGACCTTCCACAACGGCAAGTCGCTGACCGCCGACGACGTGGTGTTCTCGCTCAAGCGCCATCTCGATCCGGCGGTCGGGTCGAAGGTGGCGAAGATCGCCGCGCAAATGGCGGAGATCAAGGCGGTGGACCCGACCACCGTCCAAATCACGTTGGCCAGCCCGAACGCCGATCTGCCCACCATCCTGGCCATGCATCACTTCATGATCGTGGCCGACGGAACCACCGATTTCTCCAAGGGCAACGGCACCGGCGCGTTCACCTGCAAGACCTTCGAACCGGGCGTGCGGTCCATCGGCGTGCGCAACGGCAGCTATTGGAAGGGCGGGCCGAACGTCGACTCCTTCGAATTCTTCGCCATCAGCGACGACAACGCCCGCGTCAACGCCCTGCTGTCGGGTGACATCCATCTGGCCGCGTCGATCAACCCGCGCTCCACGCGTCTGGTGGACGGTCAAAAGGGCTTCTCGCTGTCCAAAACGACGTCCGGCAACTACACCAACCTCAACATCCGCATGGACATGGAGCCGGGCAGCCGCAAGGACTTCATCGATGGGATGAAGCATCTCGTCAACCGCGAGCAGATCGTGAAATCCGCCCTGCGCGGCTTTGGCGAGGTCGGCAACGATCAGCCGGTGTCCCCGGCCAACGCCTTCCACAACGCCGCGCTGAAGCCCAAGGCGTTCGACCCGGAACGGGCCAAGTCGCTGTTCCAGAAGGCCGGTGTGCTCGGTCAATCGATCCCGGTGGTGGCGTCGGACGCCGCGTCCTCCTCCATCGACATGGCGATGGTGATCCAGGCCGCCGGTGCGGAGATCGGCATGAAGCTCGACGTCCAGCGCGTGCCGTCGGATGGGTATTGGAGCAACTATTGGCTGAAGGCCCCGATCCATTTCGGCAACATCAACCCGCGCCCGACGCCGGACATCCTGTTCTCGCTGCTCTACGCCTCCGAAGCGCCGTGGAACGAGAGCAAGTACAAGTCCGAACGCTTTGACAAGATGATGCTGGAAGCGCGCGGCACGCTCGACCTGGCCAAGCGCAAGATGATGTACAACGAGATGCAGGTGATGATCGCCGAAGAGGCCGGAACCATCATCCCCGCCTACATCTCCAACGCCGACGCGATTTCCGACAAGCTGAAGGGGCTTGCCCCGAGTCCGCTGGGTGGCATGATGGGCTACGCCTTTGCGGAGTATGTCTGGCTGGCTGCCTGACGCCGTGGCGGACCGGGGTGCGGCGGGGCCTCGCCCCGCCCGTCCCCCCGGTCCACCTTCGCCCGTTCCGGCAACCCCTGCGGGGGCGCATCACCACGCGGAGGTCAGGCGTGAAAACACGCGTTCCATCCCTCATCCTCGGCCGGTTGTTCATCGCGTTGATCACGCTGACGATCGTGTCCTTCGCCGTGTTCTTCGCCACCACGCTGCTGCCCGGCGACACGGCCACCATCCTGTTGGGCCAATCGGCCACGCCGGAAGCCATCGCGGGCCTGCGCACGGCCATGCATCTGGACGAACCGGCCCTCTTGCGCTTTTTTTATTGGATCATCGGTCTGTTTCAGGGCGATCTCGGCACCTCCTACGCCAACCATGTGCCGGTGGCCACGCTGATCGGCGGACGCCTGCTCAACACGCTGAAGCTGGCCGGTTTGACGACCCTGGTGTCGGTTCCGCTGGCGCTGACGTTGGGCATCACCGCCGCCATGTGGCGGCGCACGCTGTACGACCGCATCGTCACCATCGCCACCATCGGCATCATCTCCGTCCCGGAATTCGTGATCGCGACGTCGGCCGTGCTGGTCTTCGCGGTGTATCTGAAATGGCTGCCCGCCCTGTCCATCACCTACAATGTGGACAGCTTCGCCGGGCTGCTGCGGGCCTACGCCATGCCGGTCATCACCCTGACCTTTGGCGTGTCGGCGCAGATGATCCGCATGACCCGCGCCGCCGTGATCGAAACGATGAACACGCCCTATGTGGAAATGGCGCTGCTGAAAGGGGCGTCGCGCCCCCGGCTGGTGTTGCGCCACGCCTTGCCGAACGCGCTCAGCCCGATCGCCAACGCGGTGGCCCTGTCACTGTCCTATCTGGTCGGCGGGGTCATCATCGTCGAGACCATTTTCAACTATCCGGGCATTGCCAAGCTGATGGTGGACGCGGTGTCCACCCGTGACCTGCCGCTGATCCAATCCTGCGCGATGATCTTCTGCGTCGGCTATCTTCTGCTCATCACCACCGCCGACATCGTCGCCATCCTGTCGAACCCGAGGCTCCGATGAAGACACCCTCCCCCACCGGCACGCTGGCGGCGTGGTCCGGTTATCGGATCAATCTGGTCGGGTTGGTCAGCTTTTCCGTGGTTCTGTTCTGGGCGCTGATGGCGCTGCTGGCCCCCTACATCACGCCCCATTCGGTGGGCGCGATGATCGACATGGATTATTTCGGGCCGATGCGGCCCGGCCTGTGGCTGGGGTCCGATTATCTGGGCCGGGACATGCTGTCGCGCGTCATCTTCGGTGCCCGCTACACCGTGGGCATTTCGCTGGCGGCGGTGTCGATCGCCTGTTTCACCGGCGTGGTGCTGGGCATGACCTCGGCGGTATTGGGCGGCACGGTGGACATGGTGGTCAGCCGCCTGCTCGACGCGATGAACTCCATCCCCTCCAAGCTGTTCGGCCTGATGGTGGTGGCGGCGGTGGGATCCTCCATCCCCGTGCTGATTTTGACGATGTCGGTGATCTACATCCCCGGATCCTACCGTTTCAGCCGGGCGCTGGCGGTCAACATCGACACGATGGATTTCATCATGGTCGCCCGCATCCGGGGCGAACGGCTGCCCTATCTGATCGGGTCGGAGATCCTGCCCAACATCATCGGCCCGGTGCTGGCCGATCTGGGGTTGCGCTTCGTCTTCATCGTTCTGCTGCTGTCGGGCCTGTCCTTCCTGGGGCTGGGGGTTCAGCCGCCCTTCGCCGATTGGGGCGCGCTGGTGCGCGAAAACATCGGCGGCCTGCCCTTTGCCGCCCCGGCGGTGATCGTGCCGTCGCTGGCCATCGCCTCGCTGACCATCAGCATCAACCTGCTGATCGACAATCTTCCGCAGAAGATCCGGGATCGGAGTGCTCCCTGATGACCAATCTCGTTGAAATCCGTGATCTGCGGGTCGAGGCCACCACCGATTCCGGCCGCCGGGTCGAGATCCTGAAGGGCATCACCCTGGACGTCGCGGCGGGCGAAACCGTCGCCTTCATCGGGGAAAGCGGGTCGGGCAAGACCACCGCCGCCATGACCCTGCTGGGGTACGCCCGTCCGGGCTGCCGGATGTCCGGCGGATCGGTGCGCGTCGATGGCCGCGACATGGTCGCGCTGTCGGAAAAGGAACGGGCCACCCTGCGCGGGACCACGGTGGCCTATGTGCCGCAGAGCGCGGCGGCGGCCTTCAACCCCGCCGCGACCATCATGGATCAGGTCATCGAGGTGACGCAGATCCACAAGCTGATGCCGCCGGAGGAGGCGCGCCACCGCGCCGTGGCGCTGTTCCGCGCCCTGTCGCTGCCCAACCCTGACAGCATCGGCGACCGTTACCCCCATCAGGTGTCCGGCGGGCAGCTTCAGCGGTTGGCGGCGGCGATGGCGCTGATCGGCGACCCGAAGGTCGTGATCTTTGACGAGCCGACCACCGCGCTCGACGTCACCACCCAGGTGGAGGTTCTGCGCGCCTTCAAGGACGTGACCGCCAAACGCCGGATCGCCTGCGTCTACGTCTCCCACGATCTGGCCGTTGTGGCCCAGATCGCCGACCGCATCATGGTGCTGCGCCACGGCGAGGTGCAGGAGATCGGCAACGTCGATGACATCCTGCACCGCCCGACCCACCCCTACACCAAGGAACTGCTGCACGCCTTCCACCCCGACGGCGGCGGGCGGGTGGTGCCGACCACCACCTCCCACACCGAACCGCTGCTGGACATCAGCATGCTGAGCGCCGGTTACGGCCCGCCCCAGCCGAACGGCAAGCCGCTGGTGCTGGCGGTCAAGGGGGTGAGCCTTCAGGTGAAGCCGGGGACCAATCTGGGCATCATCGGCGAATCCGGCTGCGGGAAATCGACGCTGGCCCGCGCCATCGCCGGGATCCTGCCCGCCTGCGACGGAACCATCCAGTTCAACGGACGGGATCTGTGGCAGAGCGCGCGGCAACGATCGCGCGAACAGCTCCGCGACCTGCAAATCGTTTTCCAGCACGCCGACACCGCGCTGAATCCGGCCAAATCCATCGAAGACATTCTGGGCCGCCCGCTGACCTTCTATCACGGCCTGCGCGGCAAGGCGCGCGACGCCCGCATCGACGCGCTGCTGGACATGGTGCGGTTGCCCCGCGCCCTGCGCCACCGCCGCCCGGCGGAATTGTCGGGCGGGCAGAAACAGCGGGTGAATTTCGCCCGCGCGCTGGCCGCCGAACCCAAGCTGATCCTGTGCGACGAGATCACCTCCGCCCTCGACACCGTGGTCGCGGCGGCGATCATCGATTTGCTGAAGGAATTGCAACGCGAGTTGGGGCTGTCCTATGTCTTCATCAGCCATGATCTGTCGGTGATCGAGGCGATCTGCGACGAGATCGTGGTGATGTACCGGGGCCAGACGGTGGAAACCATCATCCCCGCCGAACGGCAGGAACCGCAGCACCCCTATTCGCGTCTGCTGTTTTCCTCGGTCCCCAAGCTGGACCCGACGTGGCTCGACACGCTCAATCTGGATGCGGACCGGATGCGGCTGGCGTGACACGCCCAACCCCGCCCGGCGGAACCGCCGGGCGGGGCTTTTTTCGTTTCAGACCCTCGGCGCTTTCAGAACCATCATCGGGTTGGACGCCGTTCACATCGGAAACAGGGTCGTCAGCGGCATGTGGGCGCGGATGATCGGGGATTTCAAAACGACGTAGCTGAAGTATTTGTCGATGCCGATGTCCATGTCGGTCAGCTTTTCCATGATCTCCTGATACTCGCCGATGCCGGACGTGACGAATTTCAGCATGTAGTCGTAGCCGCCGGACACCAGATGGCATTCCAGAAGCTGTTCGATCTTGCCGACGGCGGCCAGGAAACGGGCAAAGTCGATCTGCCGGTGGTTCTTCAGCGTCACCTCGGTGAAGACGGTCAGGGTCTGGCCCAGTTTGCTGACGTTGATCTGGGCCGTGTAGCCCTCGATGTAGCCTTCGGCCTGGAGCTTCTTCACCCGCATCAGGCAGGGGCTGGGCGACAGATTCACCAGCTCGGCCAACTCCACGTTGGTGATCCGGCCGTTCTTCTGGAGTTGGTGCAGGATCTTGATGTCGATGCGGTCCAGCTTCATCGGGAAACCCATCCGGTTCGGGGGGCGGGAAGGACAGCAGAAAATTCCGGCCTTAGACGATGGCCAGCTTACCACGCCGCCACCCGCTGTCGATGGTCGAGAAGCCTTTCTTCGGCAGAACAAAGCGTCAGGTGGCCGAAGAAGGACAGAACAATATGCTGTTGGATCGGCCAATGCAGCGCCCGCCGCCACGCCCGCCGTGGCTAGATGGGGGCAACGCCGAAACCGGAGACTCCGTCCATGCCCGCGCCCTTGCAGACCATCGAATCCTCCTCGCGCCTTCCCGAACGCGCGGATGTCGTCGTGATCGGTGCCGGCATCGTCGGCGTGTGGACGGCCTACAGCCTGGCCCAACGCGGGCTGTCGGTGGCGCTGCTGGAAAAGGGGCGGGTCGGGGCCGAACAATCCAGCCGCAATTGGGGCTGGTGCCGCCAGCAGAACCGCGACGCGCGCGAACTGCCGATGGCCACCAAGAGCCTGGATCTGTGGGAACGCTTCGCCGCCGACAGCGGGGAGGACACCGGCTTCCGCCGCTGCGGCCTGCTCTATCTCAGCAACAACGACGAGGAGTTGGCTGGGTGGGCGCGCTGGCGCGATTTCGCCCGGACGGTCGGCGTCACCACCCACATGCTGAGCAGCGCCGAAGCCGCCGAACACGGCACGGCGACCGGCCAGTCCTGGAAGGGCGGCGTCTTCTCCCCGTCCGACGGCATCGCCGACCCCGCCCGCGCCGCCCCCGCCGTGGCGCGCGCCGTTATGAAGAAAGGCGGCACGGTGCATCAAAGCTGTGCGGCGCGCGGGCTGGAAACCACCGGCGGGCGGGTCAGCGCGGTCGTCACCGAACAGGGGACCATCCGCACCAAGGTGGTGGTGATGGCGGGCGGGGCCTGGGCGTCGTCCTTCTGCCATCAGATCGGCGTGCGCCTGCCGCTGGCCTCGATCCGCTCGTCGATCCTGTCGGTCGGCCCCAGCCCGTCCGGCCTGCCCGACGCCTTGCACACCGCCGCCGTGTCGATCACCCGGCGCGGCGACGGCGGCCACACGCTGGCGATCAGCGGGCGCGGGCGGGTCGATCCGACCTTTCAGCAACTCCGCTTCGCCCCGCAATTCCTGCCGATGTTCGCCCGGCGCTGGCGCAGCCTGATGCCCGGCGGGTTGGAGGGGCTGCGCTCCGGCCACGAAACGCTGCGGCGCTGGCGGCTCGACCGTCCGACCCCGATGGAGCGGGTGCGCGTGCTCGACCCCGCCCCGGACCACAGCACCATCCGCCTGACCCACGAGCGCGCGGTGACGCTGCTGCCGGGGCTGAAGGACGCGCCGATCACCGCCGCCTGGGGCGGCTACATCGACAGCACGCCCGACGGCGTTCCCGCCATTGGCGAAATCGACACGATGCCCGGCCTGATCCTGGCGGCGGGCTTCAGCGGCCACGGCTTTGGCATCGGCCCCGGGGCTGGGCATCTGATCGCCGACCTCATCACCGGCGCGCCCCCGATCGTCGATCCCCGCCCCTACCACCCCCGCCGCTTCGCCGGGTTCGCCGCCGGTCAGGTCGCCGATTTCTGACGGATCGGCCCGCCGCAAGCGGGTGAAATAAATGTTTCCGGTCCTGCATCCGCCGCGCTAGGGTTGCGGTTCGGTTCCCCAGCGCGTTGCAAGGACCACAGGAATGCCGACCACCACCGCCCATCCGTGCCCGCCGCTGGCGGACCCCGCCCTGATCGCCGCATTCCGCACCGCCCCGGTGGCGGTCATCAGCGACAATCTGCACCGGCTGCCCGGCGCGTCCGGGCTGCTGCCCCAGCACAAGGGCGGGGTGATGGTCGGGACCGCCCTGACGATCAAGACCCGTCCGGGCGACAATCTGGCGATCCACAAGGCGCTCGATCTGGTGCAGCCCGGTCATGTCCTGGTGGTGGACGGCGGCGGCGACCTCAGCCGCGCCCTGATCGGTGAAATCATCTGCGCCATCGCCCAATCGCGCGGGGCGGCGGGCATCGTCATCGACGGGGCGATCCGCGACGTGGCGACCATCCGCGCCGGGGATTTCCCCTGCTTCGCCCGGGGCATCAACCATCTCGGCCCCTACAAGGACGGCCCCGGTCACATCAACCTGCCGGTGACGGTCGGCGGGCTGGTGGTGCAGCCGGGCGACATCGTGGTCGGCGACGACGACGGCGTCACCGCCTTCCCGCAGGCCGGGGCCGCCGAACTGTTGCAGGCGGTCCGCCAGCAGGAGCAGCGCGAGGCGGAGATCCTCGCCAGCATCCGCGAAGGCCGCTACGTCGGGGCCTACGCCAAGTAACACCCTCCACTCCACCGCCACAGGACGCCCTCATCATGCCGGAAGCCACCATGCCGGTGCTGACCGCCGCGCAGACCGCCGCCCTTCTGCCCTTCGGGCCGCTGTGCGCGACGCTGGCCGACACGGCGCGCGATTACGCCGCCGGGCGCATCACCGCCCCGGAACGGCAGGTGCTGCCGCTGCCGCAGGACGGCGTGTTGCTGTCGATGCCGGCCACCGCGTCGGACATCGCCATCCACAAGCTGGTGAACGTCTGCCCGACGAACGGCGGGCGCGGGTTGCCGACCATCCACGGCGTGGTCAGCCTGTTCGACGCCGTCACCGGCGCGCCGCTGATGGTGCTGGACGGCCCGACCGTGACCGGGCGGCGCACCGCCGCCGTCACCCTGCTGGCGATCCGCAAGCTGGCCCCGGCCCCGCTGACCCACGTCGCCCTGATCGGCGCGGGCAAGCAATCCTCCAGCCATGTGGAGGCGCTGGCCGCCCTGCATCCCGGCATCCGGGTGGACGTGCACACCCGCAGCCTGGACACCGCCGCCGCCTTCGTCGGCACCCACGCCGACAGCGGGCTGGATCTGCGCCCGGCCAGCGGCCCCATCGATCCGGCGGCCCAGGTCGTCGTCGCCCTGACCACCAGCCGCAGCCCGGTCTATGACGAGGCCCCGCGCCCCGACCGCCTGTTGATCGGCGTCGGTGCCTTCAAGGCGGAGATGGCGGAGTTCGGCCCGGTTCCGGTGCTGGGCAGCGACCTGTTCGTCGATGATCCGGCGGGCGGGCGGCACGAGGCCGGGGATCTGATCCAGGCCGGGGCCGATTGGACCACGGTCCGTTCGCTCGCCGACGCGCTGGATGGGCCGATCACGCCCGGCCGCGCCCGCCTGTTCAAAAGCGTGGGCTGCGCGGCCTGGGATCTCGCCGCCGCCCGCTGCGCGCTGTCCGTGCGGGGGTAACGCCTACTCCGGCGCGCGCAGGCGATAGCCGACGCCGGTTTCGGTCAGGATGTGGTGGGGCCGCTCGGGATCGGGTTCGATCTTCTGGCGCAGTTGGCGGATGTAGATGCGCAGATACTGCACGTCGGTGTCGCCGCCCCACACCTCCTTCAAAATGAAGCGGTGGGTCAGCACCTTGCCCGCGTGGGCCACCAGCAGCCGCAACAGGTCGTATTCGCGCGGCGACAGCTTCACCTCCGCCCCTTGAGCGGTCACGATCCGGCGGACCAGATCGACCGACAAAGCGCCGCTGCGGAACAACGGGCGTTCGCCCTGCTGTTGCAGGCGGTGGCGCAGGGCGGTGCGGATGCGGGCCAGCAGTTCATCCATGCCAAAGGGCTTGGTCACGTAATCGTCGGCCCCGAGATCGAGCGCCTCGACCTTTCCGGCCTCGTCGGCGCGGCTCGACAGCACAATGATCGGCAGGGTGGCCCCGTCGCCGCGCAGACGACGGATCACCTCCAACCCATCGACCCCCGGCAGGCCAAGGTCGAGCACCAACAGGTCGGGCGCGCGCCGCCGCACCTCCGCCAGGGCGGCGTCACCATCCTCGGCCTCCACCACCTCATAGCCCTGGGCCGACAGGCTGGTGCGCAGAAAGCGGCGGATCGGCGGTTCGTCGTCCACCACCAGGACGCGGCGGGGGATCGCTTCGGATTTCATGACTCTGGTTCCTCCAACCCCGGCATCGCGGGCGCGGCGGGCAGGCGGAGGGTGAAGACGGCCCCCTTGCGGTCGGTGCGGTTGGCGGCGGTGATGGTCCCGCCCATCGCCTCGACAAAGCCCCGGCAGATCGCCAGCCCCAGCCCGGTCCCCGCCCGCTGGCGGTCCTGGGCGTGGACACGATAGAACGGGTCGAAGATGCGTTCCAGGTCTTCCGGCGGCACGCCGTCCCCCTCGTCCAGCACCTCCACCCGCACCCGCTGCCCATCCGCCTCCGCGTTGGCCCGCACGGTGATGCGCGACCCGGCGGGGGCGTATTTCCCGGCGTTGTCCAGCAGGTTGAAAAGCGCCTGTTCGACCAGCACGGCGTCGATGGCGACCATCGGCAGGTCGGGGGCCAGCTCCATCGCCGTCCGGTGTCCGGCCAGGATGCGGCCCACCCGGTCCAGCGCGCCGCCGACCACGTCGGCCAGATCGACGGCGTCGGCGCGCGGCCGGATCGCCCCGGATTCCAGGCGGGTCATGTCGAGCAGATTGGCGATGAAGCGGTTGAGCCGCTCCGCCTCCTCCTGGATGGTCGCGGCCAGTTCCAACCGCGAATCCTCGTCCAGCATCGGGCCATAGCTTCTGAGGCTGGTCGCCGATCCCAGGATGGAGGCCAGCGGCGTGCGCAGATCGTGGGAGATGGAGGTCAGCAGCGCCGAGCGCAACCGTTCGGTTTCCGCCGCCAGCCGGGCGCGGTCCACATCCTCGGCCAGCGTCACCCGTTCGATCGCCAAAGCGGCCTGGTCGATCAGCGCGTCGAGCAAGCGGCGTTGATCCGGCGTCAGCAGGCTGCCCGCGCCCGAACGGCCACCACCGGTGTCGATGCCGACCACCCCCACCAGCCCGCGCCCGGTGCGCATCGGCAGGAACAACCATTTCGCCCCCGGCAGCGTGTCGGCCCCGCGCCCGGTCGCCCGGTTGTTCTCCCACGCCCAGACGGCGGCGGCCAGATCGGCGTCCTCGATCACGTCTTCGGGCGGGTATCCGGCGCGCACGGCCACGCTGTCGCCGTCGGGCAGCAGCAGCACGACATGGACCTTCAGCATCGCCGCGATCTGATAGGCGGTGGCCCACAGCAGATCGTCCATGGTGACGACCCCGGCCAGCTTGCGGCTGAAGAGATAGAGATCCTCGGTGGTTTTCACCCGCGCCCGCGCCGTCACCGCCTGCGCCCGCACCCGCGCCGTCAGGTTGCTGGCGATCACCGCCACCACGGCGAAGACGAACAGCGCGACGATGTTTTCGGGATCGGAGATGGTGAAGGTGTAGAGCGGTGGCAGGAAAAAGTAATTGAAGGCCAACACGCTGGCCACGCAGGCGAACAGCGACGGCCCCAGCCCGCCGGTGACGGCGCTGGCCAGCACGGCGGTGAGGAAGACCAACGCCATGTTGTTGAGCGCCATCACTTGGTGCAGCCCCACCCCCACCCCCAGCGCGGCGGCCACGTAACCGGCCGCCGCCAGGAACGGCCCCCAGCGCAGCCCGCCGCGCGCCGACGGCGCGGTCTTCACCGTCTTGGCCGGAATCGGATCGGCGGCGGTGGCGGCGATGACGTGCACGCTGATGTCGCCCGCCCGCCGGATCAGGCTGTGCGCCACCGACCCGCGCAGCAGTTCCGCCCAGCGCGAGCGGCGGGATTTGGCGATCACGATGTGCGTCACGTTGGTGGCGCGGGCGTGCTCCACCACCGTTTCGGCCACATCGCGACCCGGGACCGTCACCGCCTCGCCGCCCAGCCGTTCGACCAGACGCAGCGTGTCGGCGATGCGGTCGCGGTCGGCCTCGCTCAGGCGCAGGGCGCGGCTGGTTTCGACATGGATCGCCCCCCAGCGGGCGCGCAGCCGTTCGGCCTGACGGCGGGCGTACCGGACCAGCGCCGCGCCGGTCGCGTCCTCGTTCACGCACACCAGCAGCCGTTCCCCCGCCGCCCACGGCCCGGAAATGGCGTGGGCCTGCATGTGGGTGAGCAGTTGGTCGTCCACCCGTTCGGCCGTGCGGCGCAGCGCCAGTTCGCGCAGCGCCGTCAGGTTGCCGGGGGAGAAGTAATGCCGGATCGCCCGTTCCGCCGTGCGCGGCAGATAGATTTTCCCCTGTTGCAAACGCTGGATCAGATCGTCCGGGGTGATGTCGATCACCTCGATGTCGTCGGCGCGGTCCACGATGGAATCGGGCACGGTTTCCCGCACCCGCACGCGGGTGATCTTGGCGACGACGTCGTTCAGGCTTTCGACATGCTGGATGTTCAGGGTGCTGTAGACGTCGATCCCGGCGGCCAGCAGCTCTTCCACATCCTGGTAACGCTTGGCGTGGCGGCAGCCGGGGGCGTTGGTGTGGGCCAGCTCGTCCACCAGGACGATGGCGGGCCGCCGGGCCAGGATGGCGTCCAAATCCATCTCGTCCAGCCCGTGGCCCTTGTGATCCACCCGGCGGCGCGGGACGATCTCCAGCCCGGCGACCAGCGCCTCCGTCTCCTTGCGCCCGTGGGTTTCGACCACACCGACGACGATGTCCGCCCCGTCCCGGCGCTTGGCCTGGGCGGTTTGCAGCATCTCATAGGTCTTGCCGACACCGGGTGCGGCCCCCAGGAAAATCTTGAGCCGCCCGCGCGCCTCCCTTGCGGCCTGACGCAGCAACGCGTCGGGCGAGGGGCGGCTGTTGCGGTCCTCGATCATCCCGGTGCCTTTCGAACCATGGTCCCTCTATCCCTAACGGCCCGCCGCCGTCTTGTCCAAGGCAAGCTGGTCCAACGCCAGATTGAGCGCCAGGACGTTGACCGTCGGTTCCCCCAGAAACCCCAGCGCGCGCGGGGCGGTGGTGGCGGCGACCAGACGGCGCAGCGCCTCCTCGCTCATCCCGCGCGCCTTGGCGACGCGCGGGATCTGGAAATCGGCGGCGGCGGGCGACAGATCGGGGTCGAGGCCGCTGGCCGACGCCGTGACCAGCTCCACCGGCACCGGAACGCCGGGATTCTCCGCCTTCAGCCGCTCGACGTCGGCCTGCACCCGCTCGACCAGCGCCTTGGCGGTCGGGCCGAGGTTGGATCCCATCGAGTTGCTGGCGTTGTAGGGGGCGGCCACGGTCTTCGTCGCGTCCGCCGGATCGGCGGCGGTGGTGGCCGACGGGCGCGGCTGGAAATAGCCCGGCCCGGTGACGGCTTGGCCGATCAGGGCGGAGCCGACGACCACGCCGTTCCGTTCGATCAGGCTGCCGTTGGCCTGCCGGGGAAACACCGCTTGCGCCACCCCGGTGACGGCCAGCGGATAGGCCAGCCCGGTGATGATGGTCAGCGCGGCGGTCAGCACCAGCGCCGGACGCAGTTCCTTCAACATGATGTCCAATCCCCTCAGACAAGCCCGATGGCGGTGACGAGCAGATCGATGGCCTTGATGCCGACGAAGGGCACGACCAGACCGCCCAGACCGTAGATCAACAGATTGCGCCGCAGCAGGGCGGCCGCCCCGACGGCGCGGTAGCGCACGCCGCGCAGCGCCAGCGGGATCAGCGCGATGATGATGAGCGCGTTGAAGATGATCGCCGACAGGATGGCGCTCTGCGGGCTGGCCAGCCCCATCACGTTCAACGCCCCCAATTGCGGGTAGAAGGCCAGGAACATCGCCGGGATGATGGCGAAATATTTGGCGACGTCGTTGGCGATGGAAAAGGTGGTCAGCGCCCCACGCGTCATCAGCAGTTGCTTGCCGATCTCCACGATCTCGATCAGCTTGGTGGGATCGCTGTCCAGATCGACCATGTTGCCCGCCTCGCGCGCCGCCACGGTCCCGGTGTTCATCGCCACGCCGACGTCGGCCTGGGCCAGCGCCGGGGCGTCGTTGGTCCCGTCGCCGCACATGGCGACCAGCTTTCCCTTGGCCTGTTCGTCGCGGATCAGGCGCAGCTTGGCTTCCGGCGTGGCCTGGGCCAGGAAATCATCCACCCCGGCTTCGGCGGCGATGGCGGCGGCGGTCATCGGGTTGTCGCCGGTGATCATCACCGTCTTGATCCCCATCCGCCGCAATTCGGCGAAGCGTTCGCGGATGCCGCCCTTGACGATGTCCTTCAGATGGATGATCCCCAGCAACCGCCCGTCCTGCGCCACGGCCAGCGGGGTGCCACCCGCCTTGGCGACGCGTTCGGCGATGGCGAGCAATTCGCGCTCCACCGGGTCGGCGGTCTGCGTCCGCCCGCCCTTCACACCGGCCACAGCACCCGCCATCGCGCCACCATGCACGAAGGCCAGCACCGCATCGACGGCCCCCTTGCGCACGCTGGTCCCGTCGGCGTCGATGCCGCTCAACCGGGTTTGCGCGGTGAAGGGGACGAAACGCGCCCGCATCTCCGCCATGTCGCGGCCCCGGATGCCGTAGCTCTCCTTGGCCAGCACGACGATGGAGCGGCCTTCCGGCGTCTCGTCGGCCAGCGAGGCCAGTTGCGCGGCCCCCGCCAACGCCTGTTCCGACACGCCGGACACCGGCAGAAACTCCGCCGCCTGCCGGTTGCCCAGCGTGATCGTCCCGGTCTTGTCGAGCAGCAGCGTGTCCACATCGCCCGCCGCCTCCACCGCGCGACCCGACATGGCCAGCACGTTGAAGCGGACCAACCGATCCATCCCGGCGATGCCGATGGCCGACAGCAGCGCGCCGATGGTGGTGGGGATCAGCGTGACGAACAGCGCCACCAGCACCAGCACGCTGACCGACCCACCGGCGTAGGCGGCGAAGCTGGGGATCGTCGCCACCGCGATGACGAAGATGATGGTCATCCCGGCCAGCAGGATGTTCAGGGCGATTTCGTTGGGCGTCTTCTGGCGCTGCGCCCCTTCGACCAGCGCGATCATGCGGTCGATGAAGGTGGAGCCGGGGGCCGCCGTGATCCGCACGACGATCCGGTCGGAGATCACCTGCGTGCCGCCCGTCACCGCCGAACGGTCGCCGCCGCTTTCGCGGATGACCGGGGCGGATTCGCCGGTGATCGCCGCCTCGTTGACGGAGGCGACCCCCTCCACCACCTCGCCGTCCGACGGGATGATGTCGCCCGCCTCCACCAGCACCCGGTCGCCCGGCTTCAGACGGGTGGCGGGAACGATCTGGACGACGGTCCCGTCCGGCCCCAGCAGGCGGGCGGTGGTTTCGGTCTTGGTCTTGCGCAGGCTGGCGGCCTGGGCCTTGCCCCGCCCTTCGGCCACCGCCTCGGCGAAATTGGCGAACAGCAGGGTGAACCACAGCCAGACGACGATCTGCGCGCCAAAGCCGGTTCCCGGCGCGCCGATGGCCGCATCGCGCAGCCACAGGACGGTGCTGAGGGCGGCGACAACCTCGACGCAGAACATCACCGGGTTGCGGACCATGACGCGGGGGTCGAGCTTGCGCACCGATCCCACCAGCGCCGGGCCGAGGATGGCCGGGTCCAGCAGCGTGCTCGCCTGCGACCGGCCGGTCTTTTTCGTGTGAGCGTCCATGGACGGCGTTCCGATCAGAAAAGGGTTCCGGCGGTCATCGCCAGATGCTCGACGATGGGGCCAAGGGCCAGGGCCGGGAAAAAGGTCAGGCCGCCAACGATCAGGATGACGCCGACCAGCAGGCCGACGAACAGCCCGTCATGGGTGGGAAAGCTGCCCGCCGACGCGGGCGCGCGGGTCTTGGCCGCCAGCGATCCGGCGATGGCCAGCATCGGCACGATCACGAAGAAGCGCCCGACCAGCATCCCGACCCCAAGCGTCAGGTTGTACCAAAGCGTGTTGCCGCTCAGCCCGGCAAAGGCGCTGCCGTTGTTGGCCGCCGCCGAGACATAGGCGTACAGCGCCTCGGAAAAGCCGTGCGGCCCGGCGTTGGCCATGGACGCGGTTCCGGTGTCCAGCACCACCGCCACGGCGGTCCAGCCCAGCATCATCACCGGCAGGCACAGCACGGCGAGCATGGTCATCTTGACCTCCTTGCCCTCCAGCTTCTTGCCCAGATATTCGGGCGTGCGCCCCACCATCAGACCGGCGATGAACAGCGCGATGATGGCGAACAGCAGCATGCCGTACAGACCGGCCCCGACGCCGCCGATGATGATCTCGCCCAGCATCATGTTCACCATCGGGATCATCCCGCCCAACGGCATGAAGCTGTCGTGCATGGCGTTGACCGCGCCGCAGGACGCCGCCGTGGTGACGGTGGCGAACAGGGCCGACGCGGCGATGCCGAACCGGGTTTCCTTGCCCTCCATGTTGCCCGCCAGCCCATCCACGCCCAGGGCGGCAAAGGCCGGGTTGGCCTGCGCCTCCGCCCAATAGGCGACGGACACACCGGCGACGAACAGCACGCCCATGGCGGCCAGAATGGCCCAGCCCTGGCGCTCGTCCCCGACCATGCGGCCGAACAGGTTGGTCAGCCCGGCCCCCAGCGCGAAGATGGACAGCATCTGCACCAGATTGGTCAACGCGTTGGGGTTTTCGAACGGGTGGGCGGAGTTGGCGTTGAAGAAGCCGCCACCGTTGGTCCCCAGCATCTTGATCGCCTCCTGCGAGGCGACCGGCCCCAGGGCAATCGTCTGCGTGGCCCCTTCCAGCGTCGTGGCGTCCACCGCCCCGGCCAGCGTCTGCGGCACCCCCTGCCACACCAGGAACAGGGCGTAGACCAGGCACAACGGCACCAGGACGTGCAGCGTGCAGCGGGTCAGATCGACCCAGAAATTGCCGATGCTGCGGGCGGAGCTGCGGGCAAAACCGCGCACCAGCGCCACGGCCAGCGCGATGCCGACCGCCGCCGACAGGAAATTCTGCACCGTCAGCCCGGTCATCTGCACCAGATGGCCCATGGTGCTTTCGCCGCCGTAATTCTGCCAGTTGGTGTTGGTGGTGAAGCTGACCGCCGTGTTGAAGGCCAGATCGGCGGGCACGTTCGCCATGCCCTGCGGGTTCAGCGGCAGCACCGCTTGCAGCCGTTGCATGGCGTAGAGCAACAGCAGGCTGACCGCGCTGAACAGCAGTGCGGACACCGCGTAGGACACCCAATGCTGTTCGCGGTCGGCCTCCACCCCGGCCAGCCGGTACAGCGCGCGTTCCACCGGGTCCAGCAGCGGCGACAGCGGGGTGCGCCCGCCGGTGAAGACCCGCGTCATGAATCCGCCCAGCGGCCGCGCCAGCGCGACCACCAGAGCGATGAACACCAGAATTTGAATCCAGCCATTGACGGTCATCGGATCGACTCCTCAAAACCGTTCGGGGCGGATCAGGGCGTAGACGAGATACGCCAGCAAACCGGCGGTCACGAGACCGGCCAGCGCGCAATCGAAGGTCATGGATGCCCCCTCACAGCCGGTCGCAGGCGTGAACATAGGCGATGGCCCCGGCGAAAAACCCCACGGTGATCGCCAGGACGAGCAGGTCGAGCATGGTCGTCTCCCAATTGAAACGGCCCCGCCCCCGATGGAGGACAGGCCGTTCGACCCACCGACGATGCGCCGCAACCGCGTATAGATTCGAGAGGGGGTGAACGCCGCCCGGCGTATAGGCGGCGTATATGCCCGGCGTTGATGCCGCCGGGGCCAGACCATGGCGCATGCCGTTCGCACTGGGGCCTATCCCCACGCATGTGGGGGAAACGATCCGCTGCCCACCGCCGCCTATCCCTGGTGCGGTCTATCCCCACGCATGTGGGGGAAACCAACTCCTTCGACCCTGTCACTCGACCGGCTCAGGTCTATCCCCACGCATGTGGGGGAAACAGCCTGCTGATGAGCGGTGCCAAGCGCTTCGAAGGTCTATCCCCACGCATGTGGGGGAAACGCCTTTTCACCAGGATGGAAAATCATGATCAAGGGTCTATCCCCACGCATGTGGGGGAAACGAATTCCGCCGCCACCAGCAAATGCGCCCGGAAGGTCTATCCCCACGCATGTGGGGGAAACTCTGTCCTCTAACTCCCTGCAAAAATTCACTTGTTCAAGATCCTTGAGGGGAATAGTATCGCATCAATTCTCCTTTTGCGAGTGGAATTTCATGCTGAAAGGGCGGTTGGGGTTGGAGACGGCGCGGGTGCCGCACGCTGACCGCCATGGCCTGATCGGGTTGTCGCGTGGGGCGTTGACGGTGGAGCGTGGCTGTTTGCGCTTTGCGACCGCCGGGGGGCCGGATCTGCCCGCCGGGTGTTACGACATCCCCTATCAGGGCATCAGCCTGATCCTGTTGGGGCCGGGCAGCACGGTCAGCCACGACGCGTTGCGCCTGATGGCGCGCCACGGGACCGGCTTGGCGGCGGTGGGGGATGACGGGGTTCGGGCCTACACCGCTCCGCCGCTGGGCGCGGATGACAGCGTGATCGCGCGGCGGCAGGCGCGGGTGTGGGCCGACACCGACGCGCGCCTGTCCATCGCCCGCCGCCTGTACGCCTGGCGGCTGGGGGAGGTGCTGCCGCACCAGGACATCGCCGTTTTGCGCGGGATCGAAGGCGCGCGGATGAAGGAAACCTATCGGCTGATCGCCAAGCGGTACGGCGTGGTCTGGGACGGGCGGCGGTACGACCGGGCCAACCCCAACGCCGCCGACGCGCCGAACCAGGCGATCAACCACGCCGCCACGGCGGTGGAGGCGGCGGCGGCTCTGGCCGTGGCGGCCACCGCCGCCGTGCCGCAATTGGGCTTCATCCACGAGGATTCGGCCAACGCCTTCACCCTGGACATCGCCGATCTGTATCGCGACCAGATGACCCTGCCCATCGCCTTCCAGGCGGTGAAGGCGGCGGAAAAGGAGCCGACCGTTCCGTTGGAACGGCATGTGCGCCGCATCGCCGGGCGTGCCTTTCGCGACGATGGGCTGATCCCCGCCATGATCGACCGAATCAAATCCCTGTTTGACGCCGCCTGACGGGAAGGGCCGCCGATCATGCCCATGACCATGCTGGCGACGCGCGATGTGCCGGACCGGTTCCGGGGCTTTCTGGCGTCGGTGATGCTGGAACTGGCCCCCGGGCTGTACGTCGCGCCCACCCTGACCGCCGGGGTGCGCGCCCGTGTCTGGCGGGTGATGACGGATTGGCACGCCGAATTGGGGGAGGGCAGCGTTGTGATGGTCTGGCAGGATCGCAAGGCACCGGGCGGGCTGGGGATGGCGTTTCTCGGCACACCGGCGCGCGAGCTGGTGGAGTGCGATGGGCTGTATCTGGCCCGGTTGCGGGCGAACGGTGTTCCGGTGGCGGAGGTCATCCCATGAACGCGCCCACCCCAAAAAACCCCGGCCCGTTTGATGGCCTGCCCCCTGCCCTGGCGCTGGGCAAATCGAACACGAAGACGCGCAACGCGGCGGATGGGACGGCGGACACCGAACCGCCGATGGCCCTGCCCCTGGCCGACCATTGCGCCGACGTGGCCGCCACCTTCCGCGCCCTGTTGCGGCGGCCCATTGTGCGGCGTCGGTTGGCGCGGCTGGCGGGGGTCGCGGATCTGTCGGATCAGGCGTGCGACCGGCTGGCCGTGGCGGCGGCCCTGCACGACGCGGGCAAGGTCACGCGGCGGTTCCAAAAACGCATCAAGGGCGATCCGGCGGCGGGCGGCGGCCACATCGGGCCGCTCTGGTCGCTGCTGTTCAGTTATGCCCAGACGGCGGCGGACCGGCAACGGCACAGCCGTGTGTTGGAGGCGTTGCACGACGCATCCATGTGCTCGTGGTTTGCAGAGGGTGAACCCAATCTCAGCCTTGAACCCAGCCTCATGGTGTTGAGCGCCGCCCTGGCCCACCACGGCGCGCTGCCACAGCCATCGACCCCGGACAAAAGCGATTGGATGGCGAAGGACGGCTATGACCCCCTGGCCACGCTGGACGATCTGTCGCAGCGGGTGCGCCGCTGGTTCCCGCTGGCCTTCGCGGCGGATGAGGGCGACGCGCTGCCCATCACCCCGCGTTTCACCCACGCGCTGGCCGGGCTGATGGTGTGGGCGGATTGGCTGGGGTCCGACACCGGGGCCTTTCCCCTGATGGGGCTGGCGGATCTGTCGGCCTGGACCGACGACCGCTTCGCATGGTCCACCGCGCGGGCCGATGAGATGCTGCGCGCCCGGCGTCTGGACGCCGCCGCCCGCCAACGCCGCGCCGCCGCCCTGCCCTGGAGCTTCGCCGGGGTGTTTCCCGCCGCCGCCGCCAAATCCTGGCAACCCCGCCCGCTGCAAAGCGCGATGCTGTCGCTGGACGCGGCGGCGGTGGCCCCCGGTGCCACGCTGGTGGCGGAGGCCGACACCGGCAGCGGCAAGACGGAGGCGGCGGTCGCCCTGTTCCTGTCCCTGCTGCGGGCCGGGCGGGTGGATGGGATGTATTTTGCCCTGCCCACCCGCGCGTCGGCCGTGCAGATTCACCGCCGCATCCACGCCCTGCTGACCGAGGCGCTGGGCGACGATGCCCCGCCGGTGGGCTTGGCCGTTCCCGGTTATCTGCGGGTCGATGGGGAGGATGGGGTGCGCCTGCCCGGCCACCGCGTCGCCTGGCCCGATGGCGACGACGGGCGGCTGGACGACCGGCGATGGGCGGCGGCGCACAGCAGCCGCTATCTTGCCGGACCGGTGATGGTCGGGACCATCGACCAGTTGCTGATGGGCGGAATGCTGGTCCGCCACGCGCATCTGCGCTCCACCGCCATGCTGCGCCAATTGCTGGTCATCGATGAGGTGCACGCCTCGGATCCGTACATGACCGCCCTGCTGACCTGTGTGCTGGACCAGCACCGGGCGGCGGGGGGCATCACCCTGCTGATGTCGGCGACCCTGGGGGCGGTGGCGCGGGCGCGTCTGACCGACACCACACGCCCCGCCCTGACCGCCGCCGCCGAGGTCCCCTACCCCAGCCTGTTCGGTGCGGGGGCGGTGACGTTGGCGGCGGACAGCCCGGCGCGCAGCATCCGGCTGGAACCGCAGGATCCGGCGGCGCTGGAGGATCTGTTGGGCACCGCCATCGCGGCGGCGCGGGACGGTGCGCGTGTGCTGATTCTGCGCAACACGGTGCGCGACGCCGTCGCCACCCAAAACGCGCTGGAACGCCTGTGCCCCGACCCGGATCTGGTGTTCCAGGTCGCGGGCCGCCCCGCCCCCCACCACGCCCGTTTCGCCGCCGAGGACCGGAACGCGCTGGACACCGCGCTGGAGGCTGATTTCGGCGGCGCACGCTGCCCGCACGGCCGCATCGCCGTCACCACCCAGACGGCCGAGCAAAGTTTGGACATCGACGCCGATCTGCTCATCACCGACCTGTGCCCGGCGGATGTGCTGCTGCAACGTCTGGGACGGCTGCACCGCCACCGCTGGCGCACCAACCGTCCCAGCGGCTGCACCGACCCGCGCGCCCTGATCCTCTGCCCCCCGGTCGCGGCGCTGGCCGAGGGGTTGCGCGACGATGGCACGGCCAAGCCGGGGCCGGGCAGCGGAATCGGGACCGTCTACCGCAACCTGCTGGCCCTGGCCGCAACGGCGGCGGCGATCACGGAAAACCCGCTGTGGACAATCCCAACGATGAACCGCCAACGGGTGGAATCCATCACCCACCCGGAGGCGCTGGAGGCGCTCGCCGAGCGGCTGGACGGGGAGGGAACGCGGCGAGGCGTCTGGCAAGCCCATCACAACCGCATCCTTGGCACGGACAGCGCCCACCGCCAGTTCGCCTGTCTGGTGACGCTGGACTGGGACAACTGGCAGCCGGAAGGGCTGGTGCAGGACAGCGGGATCGTCAACGACGTGGCAACCCGCCTGGGCGCCCGCGACCGCCGGGTGGAGCTGCCCCCCGGCACGCTGGGGGCCTTCGGCACCCCGATCACCGCCCTGACCATCCCCGCCCACCTGCTGCCCGCCCCATCGACGGACGCCACCCCTGTGGTGAACGCAACGGCGGAGGGGCTGTCGCTGCGGGTGGGAGAGGCCGAATTTGTCTATGACCGTATGGGTTTGCGGCGGCTGGAGCGATAGCGGTGTGTTAAGGTTCGCAATTCCCGCCATCCGGCGGGATGGACCTACTGCCCCGTTTGTCGAGACGGACGCCATGGGTTCTCCTCCGCAAACGCGGAGACTAACGGTGCAGTGTTAAGGGTGATTGACAGCAAGCCCTAAAGGCACTACATTGCCCGTACTGCAGAAGCAGTGGGGGAGGCTGAACGGCAATTCAGCCTCCCTGCAACCTTCCAGCCTTGGTACAGGAACGGAGGTGCGAGATGCGAAACATCTCCCGGTGAATATTTTAAGCGGTTCGCAATCGAACCGCAAGCCACGCGTCGTGGCTGGGCCGTTGGTTAAGGCCGAAAGCTCCTTTGCACAGGACAGTCGTGATCCCCGCCCAGACGCGGCATGACGCGACGTTCCGACAACTGGACAACACAGCTCTCACCCAGCGCCCGCGTCGTGGGAACAGGGAGGGTTTGACACCCCTCCCATTTTTTGCCCGTTGATCCACAACCATTGATGTGGTTGTGTGTGGATCACTCACGGAAGAGCGAGGACAATGCTCAACCTTGCCGATGAAAAATTGATTCCGGTGGAGGTGGAACACGCCATCTCCTGGGCCACCCTGCCCGAGGCTCTGGCCCTGCTGTCCGCCGACCGGGTGGAGGGGTTTGACGGGCTGATGGCCCATCAGCGGCAGCCCTGGTTCCTGTTTCTCGTTCAACTCGCGGCCCTGGCGCTGGCGGTGGACGACCACACCGAAACGCCCGCCGCCATCGACGCGGACCAGTGGCACCGGCTGTTGCTGGCGCTGACGCCGGGGGTGGAGGGCACGGCGTGGTCGCTGCTGGTCCCCGACCACCAGCAACCGGCCTTGTTGCAACCACCCATCCGGGATGCGGCGGCCTGGGCACGGATGCAGCCGTTGGCCAGCACGCCCGACGGCATCGATGTGCTGATCACCGCCAAGAACCACGATGTGAAACAGGCCCGCATCGGCGCGGCGCAGCCGCATCACTGGCTGTACGCGCTGGTCAGCTTGCAAACCAGCCAGGGGTTTTTGGGGCGCGGCAATTTTGGCGTCGCACGCATGAACGGCGGCTTCGGCAGCCGCATGCTGCTGGAACTGGTCCCCGGCATGAGCTGGGGCACGCGGTTCCGGCGCGGGGTGGACGTGGCCTTGAAGCAGCGCAGCGACTTGCGGAAACACCATCCCGACGACTACGCCTTTGGCCCCGACGCGCACCGCCTGCTTTGGCTGCTGCCGTGGGATCGGGAGGAGGCGTTGCCGATTCCAACACTCGACCCCTGCTTTGTCGAGGTCTGCCGCCGCGTCCGCCTGACCACCGACGCCGATGGCCGGTGCGTCGCCCTGGGGCGGCCCAGCGACAGCACCCGCGTCGATGCCAAGGAGCGGAAGGGGCTGTTGGACGACCCGTGGATTCCCATCAACCTCGCCACCGGCGGGGCCTACACCGTGTCCGGGGAGGGGTTCCGCTACGACCGCGTGGCCGATCTGCTGTTTGACTCGAACAAGGTCAAGCTTCCCGCCGCCGTGCAACCCCTGACGGGCGATCCGCAGACCATGCACCTGCATCTGTCCGTTCTGGTGCGCGGCCAGGGCAAGACGGAGGGGCTGCACGACCGGGTGTTGCCGCTCAAACCGGTGGCCATGCGGCGCATCCGGCGGGAGAGGGATCCCGAACGGGCGCACGAGGTGGCGCGGCGCATGGTGGGCGACGCGAAAACCGCCCTCAAGGCCGTGAAAACCGGCCTGCTCTGTCAGATCCAGGGCGCGCCGGAGAAGATCAATTTCGAGGACAAACGCGCCACGCACCCCCTGTTGGCCCTGGACGAGGCCATCGACGGCGTGTTCTTCGATCATCTGTGGCGGATTTTGGAGGCGGAGGACGCGGACCCGCGCGACGCCGACGCGATTGAACGCGCGAACCTGGATTGGTGGCGATCCCTGCACCGCCTGTCGCAGCGGGCGTTCGAACGCGGTTGCCGACAATTGCCGCCCCCGTCGGCCCGGCGGGAGCGCAGCCGGGTTCTGGCCAACGCCCTGTACCGAGGCGTCATGAACAAAAGCATGCCCCTGCCAAAGCGCGACGCCCCTGACGCGCCGGAGCCGGGCGAATCCCAGACGGAGGACGCGGCATGACCCTAGCCGACCCCCAAACCAAGCCACCGAAAACGCTGGAAGTGCTCGTGCGCGAGGCCGTGAACGCGCTGGCATCGACCCTGACCAAGGATCGCCTGGGCACCGGCCCAATGGCACAGTTGCGCCGGATGGACCCGCTGGGCGTTCCGTCGCCGGTCTTCTGGTCCCTGCTGGCGGACCGGTTCGGCACCGATCCGCTGCCCGAACACCAGGAACGCGCCTGGGCCATCATCGTCCAGGCCATGGCGGTGATGGCCCCGGACGCGCACCGGATCGATCGACGGCCCGGTCGGGTTCTGGCCGAACAGGGCTATCCCGAAGGCCGCTTCCTGCGCCTGCTGCGGGCCGAGGGCGAAGGGCTGGCGGTGGAGGTGCGCACCCTGGCCCGCTGGTCCGCCGCCAAGGCGTTGGCCTTTGATTGGGCCGATCTGGCGCTGTTCATTCTGGCGCGCTCCGGTCGCAATCCCGATTGGGCGGAACGCCAGACGATCCACTTTGCCCGCCCCTATTTCCTGAACGCTGACAAGAAAACCGTTTCTGGTGGAGAAGAAGCATGACGCTTCCCCGTTTCCTGCAAATCCACACCCTGACCCCCTACGCCGCCGCCCTGCTGAACCGGGATGATGTGGGCCGGGCCAAGCGTCTGCCCTTCGGCGGAGTCAACCGCACGCGCGTGTCGTCGCAATGCCTGAAGCGGCATTGGCGCACGGCGGTGGGGGACTGGTCGCTGGACGGGCTGGGTGCCCCGATGTCGGTGCGGTCGCGTCAGACCTTCGTGCAGCAGATCGCCCAGCCGCTGCGGGCGGAGGGCTTCGCCGACGACGTCATCCTGGCGGTGGTGGAGGCGTTCCAGGCCGTGCTGCTGGGCGAAAGCGCCAAGGCCAAGGCCGAAAAGGCCAAGGGCAAGGACACCAAGGACAAGGACGCCGGGAAGGACGCCGAGGCGGACCGCGACGTCTTGGCCGATCTGAAAACCGGTCAGGTGCTGGTCTTGGGCCATCCGGAGGTGGAGTTCATCCGGTCGCAGGCGCGCGCGCTGCTGCAATCCGCGACCACGGCCAAGGACGCGCGCAAGGCGGTGGAGGCACTGTTCAAGGACAAGGAAACGCTGGCGAATTTCAAGGCGTTGCGGCTGGCCTGCGGGCTGGACGCCGCGCTGTTCGGCCGCATGGTGACGTCCGACATCCTGGCGCGCGGCGACGCCGCCGTCCACGTCGCCCACAGCTTCACCGTGCACGGGGAGGACAGCGAGCCGGAATTCTTCACCGCCGTCGATGATCTGGAAAAGGCGGCGGGTGAGCTGGGCAGCGGCATGATGGGCGACAGCGAGCTGACCAGCGGCCTGTTCTATGGCTACGTCGTCATCGATCTGCCGCTGCTGCTGTCCAATCTGGAAGGCGGCGCGGTGCGGGATTGGGAACAGGCCGATCGCACGCTGGCGCTGGGCGTGGTGGAACGCCTGATCCGTCTGATCGCCTCCGTCACTCCCGGCGCGAAGCTCGGTTCGACCGCGCCCTACGCCTACGCCCACACCGTGCTCGTGGAGTTGGGGGACCGCCAACCGCGCACCCTGGCCAACGCCTTTCTGAAGCCGGTGCGCGTCGCCGCCGGGGACGATCTGGCGGCCACGGCCAACGCCCGCCTGTCGGATTATCTCACCCGCTTCGACGCCATGTATGGCGCGGGTGAACAGCGGCTGATCGCCAGCCTGGAACCGGTGGAGGATCTGCCCGCCACCCGCACCGCCGGTCTGGCCGACCTGACCGGGCGGGTCACGGCGGCGCTGGGCGGCGCGTCATCATGATCGACATCCTGGTCATGCGGTTGCAGGCCCCGATGATGGCGTTCGGCGGGCCGGTGATCGATGAACGCGGGCCGACGGAGCGGTTCCCCGGCGTGGCCGCCCTGACCGGCCTGCTGGGCAACGCCCTGGGCCTGTCGCACGCCGACGCCGACGCGCTGAACCGCTTGCAGGCGCGGTTGCGCCCGCTGTGTCTGGACCTGACGCCGGAGGCGGAAACGCTGACCGACTACCAGACGGTGGATTTGAGCCAGACCTTCATGAACGGCACCGGCTGGACCACCCGCAACCGGCGGGAGGACAAGGGCAGCGGGGCCGCGACGCGCGGAACCCACATCCGCTATCGCGACCATCGGGTGGACAGCACGGTGATGGTGCTGCTCCACCTGACCCCGGCCAACGACCCCCCCACGGTGGCAGCGCTGTTCGACGCCTTGCAGCGGCCCGCCCGCCCGCTGTTCATCGGCCGGAAACACTGCCTGCCCGCCGATTTCATCGGCGTGGCCGTGACCCGCGCGCCCAACCTGTTTGACGCGGCGCGGACCCTGCTGGCCAATGGCCCGCCACGGCAGCCGCATCACGACATGGCCGAGGCTCAAGCCGCCGAGACTCAAACCACCGGGGATCAAACCAACGCGTCCACCCCCAAGCCCCCCGTCTGGGCCGAATGGACCGCCGGTGAGATGGGCAGCCCGACGGAGGATGACGAGCGGCGGTTGGTGGACCGGCGGGATTGGCGCAACCAAATCCACGGCGGCGAACGGCGGGTTCATCGCGGCTGCATCCATGCTGGGGGGGCGGCATGACGGAACGCTCCCTGTTCATGCTGCAACTGCCGCTGGATGGGCGGCGGGTGACGGCCTTCGCCCTGGCCCATGGGCTGGATGGCGACATCCGGGACGGCGACGGCGGCTATGCCGCGCACGCGCTGTTGGCCGCGCTGTTCGGGCCGCAGGCACCAAAACCGTTTGTCCTGCAACCACGCCCACGGATGCCGGGGGCGGTGGATCTCCTGGCCTACAGCCCGGTTCCGCTGGCCGCTCTCAAGGCACAGGCGGACCTGACGGCCCCGCCGCTGGCCCATGCGGCGGTCGATTGGTCCGGGGCCGCCGACAAGGCGATGCCGACCGCTCTGCCGCCGGGCCTCGCGCTTGGCTTTCAGGTTCGGGTATGCCCAACCGTTCGTCTGGCCCGGGGCGCGCAGGACAAATCCCCCGGATCGGAGGTGGACGCCTTTCTCGCCGCGCTGGATCGGCCGTCCAACCCCACGCCGGGGCTGGATCGGCAGGCCATCTACCGGGATTGGCTGCTGGCACGCCTGCCCGGCGCGGCGGTGCTGGATCTGCGCCTGGACTCCCTGCGCCAGATCAGCCTGACCCGCCGGGCAGCACCGGTTGGGGACAGCCGCCCGCTGACGTCCATCCGCAAACCGGACGCCCTGTTCACCGGACGGCTTCAGGTGGCGGACAGCGCCCAGTTCATGGACACCCTCACGCGCGGCGTCGGACGGCACCGGGCGTTCGGGTTCGGCATGCTGCTGTTGCAACCAGCCCGCTGAACGGCCGGGCAAGCCGTTTGGCGACACGCCTTGCGCAAGCGTGGTGGCCTGGACCGGTGCGTGCCACCCATCCAGGCCCCACCCCCGGCACCGAGTGAGACACCGCACCACATTCCTCTCGCAAAAAGGGAAAACACCGCGTATTGTTCACCCAAGGAATCTTGGACAAGTGAATGTTTGCAAGACGTTACCACACAGAGTTTCCCCCACATGCGTGGGGATAGACCCCCAAGGGGCCGGGCGGGGTGAGGCGGCGCGCCGTTTCCCCCACATGCGTGGGGATAGACCCTCCGCGTGTGGCCGCTGCGGGTCGCGGGGGAGGTTTCCCCCACATGCGTGGGGATAGACCTCAGGTTCGGGTGGCGCTGCAGTCACTCTCCCGGTTTCCCCCACATGCGTGGGGATAGACCCGATCCCTTGCCGCGACCGCTCCAACTCCACCCGTTTCCCCCACATGCGTGGGGATAGACCCCAAGTCGGGACGCTGACCCGGTTGATGGAGGCGTTTCCCCCACATGCGTGGGGATAGACCCATGCGCAACGACCGCGCCCCCTCGCGTTACGTGCTTCCCCCACATGCGTGGGGATAGACCCCCCATCGGCGGCCTTGATCAAAACGGTAGCTTGTTTCCCCCACATGCGTGGGGATAGACCTTGCTCGCCGGTCAGACGGCCATTGTCGAAGGCGTTTCCCCCACATGCGTGGGGATAGACCCGATGTGACGATGCCGGGCGGCCGGCGGATGCAGTTTCCCCCACACCCGTGGGGATAGACCCACCTTTTCCGAACCGCGAATTACGACGATTGCGTTTCCCCCCGGGGACAGTCATCACCCCTCCGCCGTCAACCGCAGTTCCATCCGATGTTCGTAACGCTGCTCTGGATCCAACCGGGCGGAGGGGAAGTCTGCGATGTTCGGGCTGTTGGGGAAGCGCTGGGTTTCCAGGGCGATTCCGGCGAAGGGGCAATAGGGTTGACCGCCCTTGCCGATGATCGCCGCGCTGAGATAGCCGCCGGTGTAGACCTGCAAGCCCGGCTGGTCGCTCCACAATTCCAGTCGGCGGCCCGAGGGCGGATGCTCCAGCCGTGCCACGGGGCGCACATCGTCGGCGCCGCCATCCACGCACCAATTGTGATCGAAACCGACGGTCCCGCCCAACGCGTCGAGCGCGTCGCCCAAGCGTGGCCCGTCGCGCAGATCGAACGGGGTCTGGTCAACCGGCAACCGCGCACCGGTGGGGATCAGGCCGCTGTCCACCGGGGTGATCGCGCTGCCCAGCACGGTCAAACGATGGTCGCGCGCGTCACCCGCCGCGTGACCGGCGAGGTTCCAATAGCTGTGATGGACCAGATTGACCATGGTCGGGGCGTCGGTCATCGCCGTCATGGTGATGGCGAGCGTCCCCTCCGCCGTCAGGCGGTAGCGGGTTTGGGCGAGCAACTCCCCCGGATAACCCTGGTCGCCGTCGGGCGAGCGCAGGGTGAAGGTGACGGCGTTCTCCGCCTCCTCCAACGCCATCGCCCACAGCCGCCGGTCAAAGCCATCGGCCCCGCCATGGAGGTGGTTGGGCGGCTCGTTGACGCTCAGGCCGTGGCGCACGCCGTCGAGGGTGAAGGCGGCCCCGCCGATGCGGTTGCCGTACCGCCCGCAGGTCGCGCCGAAATAGGCGGTGCTGTCCAGGTAATCTGCCAGCCGGTCAAAGCCCAGCACCACATCGGCCAGCGCCCCGGCGCGGTCGGGGGCGGTCAGCCGGACCAGACGCGCGCCGTGCGCGATCAGGGTGGCCGACACCCCGGCCGGGCTGGTCAGGGTCACACCCTCCACCGGGGTGCCGTCGGCGGTGTGGTCGAAGACGAAACGGTCGATGGTCACAGGCTGGTTGCTCACAGGCTGGTTGTTCACAGGCTCAGGCCTCCGCCGGTTCGCCGCCACGGTCGGACCAGACCGCCAGCAAACCCTTTTGCAACAGGATGAAGACGAACAGCAGAACGCCGATGGCGATCTTGGTCCACCAACTGCTCATGGTTCCATCGAAGGTGATGTAGGTCTGAATCAGCCCCTGGATCAACACCCCGCCGAAGGTCCCCAGCACCAGGCCATAGCCGCCGGTCAATTGCGTGCCGCCGATGACGACGGCGGTGATGGTGTCCAGCTCCACCCCCGTCGCCGCCAGCGAATAGCCCGCCCCGGTGTAGAGCGAAAAGACGATCCCGGCCAACCCGGCCAGCAGGCCCGACAGGGCGTAGACCGCCACCGTCGTCCGCGCCACCGGCACGCCCATCAGCTCCGCCGAATGACGGTTGCCGCCCAGCGCGTAGATGTTGGCCCCGAACCGCGTCCAATGGGCCAGCAGCATCGACAGCCCAAACACCCCCAGCATCAGCATGGCGGGCAGGCTCAACCGCCCCCCGGCGGCGAAACGCCACGCCACATCGTTGAGATCGCTGTAGAGCGGGTGGTTGATCGGGATGGAATCGGTGGTCAGGACAAAGCTGACGCCGCGCGCGATGAACATGCCGGCCAGCGTGACGATGAAGGGCGGCATCTGGAACCAGTGGATCACCGCCCCCATCGCCGCGCCAAAGCCGGTGGCGACCGCCAACGCGACGGCAAAGGCGACCGCCGGGTGCAGCCCGGCCTGCTCGATCAGCACGGCGAGCAGCACAGTGGTGAAGCCGATCACCGCGCCGACCGACAGATCGATCCCGCCCGACAGGATGACAAAGGTCATGCCCGCCGCCGCGATGCCGACAAAGGCGTTGTCGGTCAACAGATTGCCCACCACCCGCAACGAGGCGAAGTTCGGGAACTGCACCGCGCACAGAAGAAAGCCGACGACCAGCACCATCATGGTGACGATCAGCGGCAGGAAACGCTGGATCATTGGGCGGATCCTTCTTTGTGGGCTTTTCCAGGGGCATTGCTGGTCACTTTGGCCGCGATGGGCAGAGCGTTCGCCGGGCTGCGCGGGCGGGGCAGCAGCAGGGACAGGGCGGGCGATTGCGCCAGCAGAACCACCATCAGCACCGCCGCCTTGACGATCAGGTTGAATTCCGGCTTGAAGCCGCTCAACAGGATGCCGGTGTTCATCGCCTGGATGATCGCCGCGCCGACGATGGACATCAGCAGGCCAAACCGCCCCCCCAGCAGGGATGTGCCGCCGACCACCACCGCCAGGATGGCGTCCAGCTCCAGCCACAGACCGGCGTTGTTGGCGTCGGCCCCGCGAATGTCGGCGGTGACGATCAACCCGGCGACGGCGGCGCACAGCCCGCACCAGACATACACCGCGATCAGGATCACCGGCGTGTTCACCCCGGCGTAGGCGCTGGACAGCCGGTTGACGCCGACAGACTCGATCATCAGCCCCAGCGCGGTGGCGCGCACCAGCAGCGCCGTCACCGCCAGCGTCGCGGCGGTCAGAACCACCGGCGTCGGCACGGTCAGAACCGCCCCGCTGCCGATGGCGGCCAGACCCGGGCTGACGAAGGTGACGATCTGCCCCTCGGTGATGAGCTGGGCGATGCCGCGCCCGGCCACCATCAGGATCAGGGTGGCGATGATCGGCTGGATGCGCAGCACGGCGACCAGAACGCCGTTCCACAGCCCGCACAGCAGCCCGGCCCCCAGGGAAACCAGCAGCACCGGCGGCAGGCTCCACCCGGCTTGCGTCATGGTCGCGGCGATGGCCCCGGAAATCGCCATCACCGCACCGACCGACAGATCGACGCCGCGCGTGGCGATGACCATGGTCATGCCGATGGCGAGCAGCGCCACCGGCGCGCCCCGGTTCATCACGTCGATCAGGCTGCCGAACAGGCGGCCATCCTGCACGCGGATGGAAAAGAAATCGGGAAACAACAGCCAATTCGCCAACAACACGGCGATCAACGCGCCGCATTGCGGCAGGTTGCGGCGCAGGGCGGAGGAGGACAGGGTCACGGTCGGGCCTCCGCAACGGGTGGGGACGATTCCGAGGCGATGGCGGCGACGATGCGCTCGACGCAGACATCCTCCCCGGTCAACGCCGCGACGTGGTGGCGGTCGCGCAGAACGACGACGCGGCGGCTGTAGGCGACGATCTCCTCCAATTCGGAGGACACCACCAGCAGCGCCATGCCATCGGCGCACAGCCGTTCGATCAGGCGGATGATTTCGGCGTGCGCGCCAACGTCGATGCCGCGCGTCGGTTCATCCAGGATGAGAAAGCGCGGTTCGGTCGCCAGCCAGCGCGCCAGCAGCGCCTTTTGCTGGTTGCCGCCGGACAGCAGTTGGATCGGCCGTTCGGCGTCCGGCGTGCGGATGTCGAGCAGGCGGATGAAGCGGTCGGCGATCTCCTCCTGGCGGCGGCGCGGGATGGGATTGAGCCAGCCTTGCCGGGCCTGGAGCGCCAGGATGATGTTCTCGCGCACCGACAATTCGCCGACGATGCCCTCCTTCTTGCGGTCCTCCGGGCAATAGCCGAAGCCGAGCCGGATCGCCTCGCGCGGGCCGCGCAGCGCCACCGGCGCGCCATCGACGGTGATGGTTCCGCTGTCCGCCCGGTCCACGCCAAAGGCCAGACGCGCGGTTTCCGTGCGCCCCGAACCGAGCAGACCGGCCAGCCCCACCACCTCGCCGGGGCGGATGTCCAGATCGAAGGGGGCGACGCTGCGCGCCTTGCCCACCCCCTGGAACCGCAGCAGCGGCGGGGCGCTCTCGTCGACCTCCGTCGGTTGGGCCAGCCGGTGGGCGGCGGCCTCCAGCTCGCGGCCCAGCATCATGGCGACCAGATCCAGGCGCGGCAGATCGGCGGTTCGCCGTTCCCCCACCAAACGCCCGTTGCGCAGCACGGTGATGCGGTCGCACACCGCGTAGACCTGATCGAGGAAATGGGTGACGAAGACGATGCCGATGCCGCGCGCCTTCAGCCCGCGCATCACATCGAACAGCACCGCCACCTCCTGCGCGTCCAGGCTGGCCGTCGGTTCGTCGAGGATCAGCACCTTGGCCGACATGTCCACCGCCCGCGCGATGGCGACGATCTGCTGGGTGGCGACGGAAAAGCGCTGCAACGGGGCGGCCACGTCGATGGACAGGCCGTAACCGTCCAGAATGGCGCGCGCGCGCCGCCGCATCGCCGCCCGGTCCACCAACCCGAAGCGCATCGGTTGCCGCCCCAGGAACAGGTTTTCCGCCACCGACAGGTTGGGCAGCAGATTGACCTCCTGATACACCGTGCCGATGTTCAGGCGCTGGGCGTCCTCCACGCTGCGCGGCGCGATCTCCGCGCCGTTCAGCGCGATGGTCCCGCCGTCGCGCTGGTAGACACCGGTCAGCGTTTTGATGAGGGTGGATTTGCCCGCCCCGTTTTCCCCCAGCAGGGCATGGATTTCGCCGTGGCGCAGGGTGAAATCGACGCCGTCGAGCGCCTGGACCCCAAGAAACGCCTTGGACAGCCCCCGGATCGCCAACAGCGGCGGGGCGTGGGGATTCGTCATGAGAAAACCTCGCCGGACGGACCAGAAACACGATGCCGCGCGCCATCGCTGGCGCGGTCATCAAAAGCCGGTGGTGAAGGGGATCCCGTGATGGAACAGGGGTTGCGGTGCCCGCGTCACCGGCACCGCAACCCCCGTGTCCGTCCGGCGCGTCCCCCAACAGCGCCGTCACTCACATCCGATCAATAGGCGTCCTTGCGGCGCTCATACTCGGCCTTGGCGGTGTCCGGGGTGAAGAGGGCGGATTCGGTTTGGATCCATTTCGGCGGAACCTTGCCGGACTTTTTCATCTCGATCAGCGCGTCATAGGCCGGACCCGCCATGTTCGGGGTCAGTTCGACGGTGGCGTTCGCCTCGCCCTCGGCCATCGCCTTGAAAATGTCCGGCACGGCGTCGATGGAGACGACCAGGATGTCGGTGCCGGGCTTCAGACCGGCTTCCTTGATCGCCTGGATCGCCCCGACGGCCATGTCGTCGTTGTGGGCGTAGACGGCGCAAATGCCCTTGCCGCCATTTTCGGCCTTGATGAAGCTTTCCATCACCTCCTTGCCCTTGGCGCGGGTGAAATCGCCGGACTGGGTGCGGATGATCTTCATGCCGGGATTCTTGGCGACGACCTCGTCAAAGCCCTTCTTGCGGTTGATGGCGGGGGAGGACCCGACGGTTCCCTGCAATTCGACCACCGGGCATTTGCCGCCGGTCTTCTTGGCCAGCCATTCGCCCGCCACCCGGCCTTCATGCACCGTGTCGGAGGTGACGGCGGTCATGTAAAGGCTGTTGTCCTTGGTGTCGATCTGACGGTCGAGCAGGACGACCGGGATCTTGGCCTCCTTGGCTTCCTTCAACACCGCGTCCCAACCGGTGGCGACCACCGGGGCGATGAAAATGGCGTCCACGCCCTGGGCCACAAAGGAGCGCACGGCCTTGATCTGGTTTTCCTGCTTCTGCTGGGCGTCGGAGATCTTCAGCTCGATCCCGCGCTTCTCGGCTTCGGCCTTGGCGGTCTTGGTTTCCGCCGCGCGCCAACCGGATTCCGAACCGATCTGCGAGAAGCCGACCACCAGCTTGCCACCGGCGGCCTGGGCCGGGGAGACACCGGCGCACAGCGCGACGACCGCCGTGGCGGCAAAGGCGGACTTCAGCCAGGTCATGGACATCGTTCCTCACTCCCTAAAATTTTTATGGGTCGTTTTCGCAAGGGGACGCATTGCGGGACGGCGCAGCGCGCCCCGCTTGGGTTTGATGATGGATCGCAGACACAGGAAAGGTCACGCCATCCCTGGACATTTTCGGTCGGTGGACCGGTTCAATGATTGTTTGATGGGCGCACTTTAAGCAACATTACCATAACTGTCCAATGCGATT
Organism: Azospirillum sp.; assembly: GCA_027486405.1. Lineage (GTDB taxonomy): Bacteria > Pseudomonadota > Alphaproteobacteria > Azospirillales > Azospirillaceae > Azospirillum. Next base: position 123,642 of record JAIXPD010000014.1, read on the forward strand.
TATATGATTTTTGATATGAGAATCGATATGATCGTCGCACCGCCGATTGGACGCCTGCCCAAAACAACATTTGGGGGGTTACTGCACGAAAGTGATCAGCGCCATTATCAACCAAGAACAGCAGAGCATAACTCTTCCACGGTTGCGTGCTTCGCTGAAAGTCTGTCCGGAAAGTTCATGTGGGTTTGGAGTTGCCCTGGAAAAGTGGAGAAGGAGCATGGCGGCGGTCAGTTCACCGACGCCAGGAATGCTGATCAGGATAGAAGCCCGTTTGGCCAGTTCGGCGTCCTGGGCTACCCAATTCAAAGAGGCCGATGTTCTGTCTGGTCCTCACGACGACGTGCAAAGATTGCTTAAGCCAAAGATGTGTGAACGCCATAGTGCCTGCGCGGGGATGACAGGATTCCTTGGACCGGAACACAATCTCCATATGCAACAACCCTGAGGGTGGTGCAGGTCGGTCGAACGCCTCACCCCACGGTGGCTCACCCCATGGTGGCTCACCCCACGGTGGATTTGCGGGCCGACAGCAGGATGCTGGTTTCGGTGGAGGCGATGCCGGGGATCAGGCGCATCCGGCGCAGGGTGTTGTCGAAGCCTTCCAGCGTGTCGGTTTCGATCTCCGCGATGATGTCCCAGCGCCCGTTGGTGGTGTAGAGCGTCCGCACCTCCGGAAAGCCGTTCAGCCGCGCGACCACGCTTTCCGCCGCGCGGCCTTCCACCTCGATCATGGTGATGGCGCGCAACGCCTGCCTCTGCGCGCCCGACCGGACGGTGACGGTGAAGCCCAAAATCACATGATCCTCGACCAGTCGGTCGATGCGGGCGCGCACGGTGGCGCGCGACACGCCCAACTCGTCGGCCAGACTGGCGACGGAGCGGCGGGAGTCCGCGCGCAGCAGGGACAGCAGGCGGTGGTCAAGATCGTCCATGCCATTTTGGTACATGATGCTTATCAGACTGTCAAAACGCATGCGCGTTTTTATCAGTTTCCCGGCTTTTTATCGCCTCTTCCGGCCGCGATACTGTGGGGCAGACGAACCAAGCGCCCGCCAACGGCGGCGCACCACCGACGAGGACCCGGACCATGACGGACAGCAGCCTCCCCCCGCCGATCCAGATTCTGGGTGTGCCGGTCGATGTCGGGGCCGGGCAGAAGGGGGCCTCGATGGGGCCGGCGGCCCTGCGTCTGGTCGGTCTGGTCGACACGCTGGAGGAGTTGGGGTTCACCGTGCGCGATCTGGGCGATGTGACGCCCAAGCCGTTGACCGCCGACGCCAAGGACCGCCGCGCCCAGATCACCGGCTGGTGCCACGCGTTGGCCGAACGCTCCTATGGCATGATGCGCGACGGGGCCTTTCCGATCTTTCTGGGCGGCGATCACAGCCTGTCCATCGGGTCGGTGTCCGGGGTGGCCCGCCATTGCGCCGAACAGGGCCGTCCGCTGTTCGTGCTGTGGCTGGACGCGCATGGTGATTTCAACACGCCCAGCACCTCGCCGTCGGGCAACATCCACGGCATGCCCGCCGCCTTCCTGTGCGGGGAGGAGGGGTTTGACGGCATCGTGCCCGACGCTTACCGCACACCGGTCGATCCGACGCGGGTGCATCTGTTCGGCATCCGCTCGCTGGACCAGGGCGAACGGGTGCTGCTGCGGGCGCGCGGCGTCGATGTCGCCGACATGCGGCTGATCGACGAGTATGGTGTCGCCGCGCTGTTGCGCCGGATCATCGAAAAGGTCCAGGCGGTGGGTGGGCACCTGCATGTCAGCCTCGACATCGATTTTCTCGACCCGTCCTTCGCCCCCGCCGTCGGCACCGCCGTGCCGGGCGGCGCGACCTACCGCGAGGCGCACCTCATCATGGAGATGCTGCACGATTCGGGCGTCGTCGGATCCCTGGACATTGTTGAACTGAATCCGATGCTCGACGAACGGGGCAAGAGCGCCCACGCGCTGGTCGATCTCGTGGCCAGCCTGCTGGGCCGCCGCATCCTGGATTACCCCTCGCGGAGTTTATAAGCCATGATCCCCAACCTGAACATCGTCCCCTTCGTCAGCGTCGATCACATGATGAAGCTGGTTTTGAAGATCGGGGTCGAACGTTTCCTGTCGGATCTCGCGGTTTACATCGAGGAGGATTTCCGCCGCTGGCCGGTGTTCGACAAGACCCCGCGCGTCGCCTCCCACAGCGCCGACGGCGTGATCGAGCTGATGCCGACCAGCGACAACCGCAATTACGGCTTCAAATACGTCAACGGCCACCCGAAGAACACGCGCGAAGGCCGCCAGACCGTCACCGCGTTCGGCGTGCTGTCCGACGTCGCCACCGGCTACCCGGTGCTGATGACCGAGATGACCATCCTGACGGCGCTGCGCACGGCGGCGACCTCGGCGGTGGCGGCCAAGCCGCTGGCCCCGCGCGGGGCGTCCTGCATGGCGATCATCGGCAACGGCGCGCAATCGGAATTCCAGGCCCTGGCCTTCAAGGCGTTGCTGGGGATCCGCGAGCTGCGCCTGTACGACATCGACCCCGACGCCACCGCCAAATGCGCCCGCAACCTCGCCGGGCTGGGCTTTGCCATCACCCCCTGCCGCAGCGCGCAGGAGGCGGTCGAGGGCGCGCACATCATCACCACGGTGACGGCGGACAAGCAATACGCCACCATCCTGACCGACAACATGGTCGGGGCCGGGGTTCACATCAACGCGGTGGGCGGCGATTGCCCCGGCAAGACGGAGCTGCACCGCGACATCCTGCTGCGCTCCGACATCTTCGTGGAATACCCGCCGCAAACCCGGATCGAGGGCGAAATCCAGCAATTGCCCGCCGACCACCCGGTGACGGAGCTGTGGCAGGTGCTGACCGGTGCGGCGGTGGGGCGGCGCGACGCCCGCCAGATCACGTTGTTCGATTCGGTCGGCTTTGCAACAGAGGATTTCTCCGCCCTGCGCTACGTCCGCGACCAGATCGCTGGCACCGGCCTGTATCAGGAATTGGACATGCTGGCCGACCCCGACGAACCGCGCGACCTGTTCGGCATGCTGCTGCGCGCGGCCCTGCCGACGGGGGCGGCGGCGTAACAGCCCACCGTCCGGGTTCACCGCCGCCGATGGGCCGGTTGCGGCGGCGGATAACCCGGCTGGAGAATCCGCCCCCTGCATGCGCCGGGCTGTCATTTTCTCCAGCCACGGATCGCCGGAATTTGGCAGAATGCCGCCGAAACCGTTTGATCCAGGGGTGATGCGACCGTGCGGAGATGGAAACGGGTTGCGGCGCTGGTGTTGCCGCTGCTGGTGGTGAGCCTGTCGCCGGTGTGGGCGGAGGGGCGGCGCGTCGCCCTCATCCTGGGCAACAGCGCCTATCAGTTCGCCCCGCCCTTGACCAACCCGGTCAACGACGCGCGGGTGATCGCCGAATCGCTGACCAAGGCCGGGTTTGAGCTGATCGGCGGCGGCGCGCAACTGGATCTGGACAAGGCGGGAACCGAACAGGCGATCCGCAAATTCGGCACCCGGCTGGCCGGGGCCGATGTCGGGCTGTTCTATTACGCCGGGCATGGCGTGCAGGTGCGCGGCAGCAATTATCTGTTGCCGACCTCGGCCAACCTGACCAAGGAAGCCGACGTCCGCTATGAGCTGATCGACGTCAACGTCGTGTTGGAAGAGATGACGATCGCCGAAAGCCGGTTGAACATCATCATCCTCGACGCCTGCCGCAACAACCCGTTCGGCGGGCGCGGCCTGCGCTCGGTCGGGGCCGGTCTGGCGCAGATGCAGGCCCCGGCGGGAACCATCATCGCCTACGCCACCCAACCGGGGGCGGTCGCCGCCGATGGCGAGGGGGCCAACAGCCCCTACACCGACGCGCTGGCCAAGGCGGTGTCCAAGCCGGGCGACACCGTGTTCGACGTGTTCAACGACGTCGGCGTGACGGTGAAGCGCAACACCGGCGGGGCGCAACAACCGTGGGTTTCGGCCTCGCCCATCGAGGGGCGTTTCTATTTCCTGGGACCGACCACGGTCGTCACCGCTCCCGCCGCCCCCGTCACCGCTTCCACGGCTGCCGTGCCAGCGGTGGACAAGGAGATGGCCTTCTGGGACAGCGTGAAGACCAGCAGCAACCCCCGCCTGTTCGAAGCCTATCTGCGCCAGTTTCCGCAGGGAACCTTCGCCGCCATCGCCGAGGCCAAGATCGCGGAGTTGGGCGGAAACCCGGTCGCCGCGCGGGTGGCGACCGTGCCGGTGATCCCGGCCAATCCCCCCGCGCCCGCCGCTCCTCCTTCCGTTCCGGTTCCCAGCGCTCCGTCGGCTCCGACCACCCCCGCGCCGGGTCCTGCGGTGCCGACTCCTGCGGCCCCGGTTCCCACGGTCGATCTGTCCACGCCCGCCGCCCGGCCGGAGCCGTCCGGCACCAAGATCCAGACGGCGGGGTTGGCCGCTCCCCCGGCCCCGCCGCCGGTTGCCCCCTCTTCGGTTGTCCCGGCGCGGCCGTTGGATGCGTCGGCCATTCCCTATGTGTCCAGCAAGGCGCGGGAGACGCTGAGCCGTTACGCCGAATGGCCCAGCCCCAAGGCGCTCGCCATCTCCCAACAGGGGAATTACGCCTATTTCACCAACCGCACCGGGACCCGCAGCGACGAGGATGTGAAGCGCAGCGCGCTGCAATATTGCCAGTTCAACGCGGAGGAACCCTGCGCCCTCTACGCGGTGGACGATGCGGTGGTGTTCAACGAGAAGGCCGGATTCAAGGCAACCCCGGTGGCGATTCCCGGCAGCGGACGGTTCGATCCGGCCTTGGTCCCCTTCGTGTCCGACCGCACGCGCGAGGTTGCCATGGCCAACTACGCCCGCAACCCCACCAACAAGGCCATGGCCCTGACCGCCAGCGGCGTTTGGGCGGCGGTGTGGGGGAAGGAGTCGGAGGAAGCGGCCCGCGACGCCGCGCTGGAGCAATGCCAGGCCCGCAGCCAGAAGGTGGATTGTCACCTCTACGCCGTCAACGACGAGGTGGTGTTCGACGAGGAGCGCTGAGCGGACAGCGGTTTCCGCTTCCGAGGTTCAGGGGGTGAGTCCCGCCGCCTTCAGCTTTTGCGCGATGGTGGTGTGCGACACGCCCAGCCGGGCGGCCAGCTTGCGGCTGGACGGGTAGAGCGGCCACAGGCGGCGCAGCAGGTCGGCTTCGAACCGGCGCTGCGCCGTGTGCCAATCCGGCGGCAGCGCGTCGTCATCGGCGCTTGCGGGATCGCCGCCGCCGTCGCGGCTCAAATCCAGATGCTCCAGCCCGATCACCGGGCCGTCGGCCAGCGTCAGGGTGCGGAACACCACATTCTGCAACTGGCGGACGTTGCCGGGCCAGGGGTGGTTGGTCAGCCGCTCCAACGCGTCTGCCGTCAGGCGCGGCGTCGGGCGGCCGATCTGCGCCGCCGCCCCGCCCAGAAACCGGTCGATCAGGCGGGGGATGTCCTCCCGCCGTTCGCGCAGGGCCGGAACATCGACCCGCAGCACCGACAGCCGGTAGAGCAGATCCTCACGGAAACGGCCATCGCTGCACAGGCGGGCCAGATCGCGGTGGGTGGCGGACAGGATGCGCACCGACACCCGCCGCTCCTGCTTGCCGCCAACCCGGCGAAAGGCCCCATCCTCCAGGAATCGCAACAGCTTGGATTGGACGTAGGGCGACATTTCACCGATTTCGTCGAGGAACAGAACACCGCCGTCGGCCAGTTCCAGCAGCCCGAGCTTGCCGTCGCGCGTCGCTCCGCTGAAGGCACCGGGGGCGTAGCCGAACAGCTCGCTTTCCACCAGATTTTCCGGCAGCGCCGCGCAGTTCAACGCCAGAAAGGGAGCGCTGCGGCGCGGCCCCGCCCCGTGGATGGCGCGCGCCACCAGTTCCTTGCCCACCCCGGTTTCGCCGCCGATCAGCACCGGGGCGTCGACCTCGGCAAAGCGGCGGATGCGGTCCTTGACCTGGGCGATCAGCGGCGAGTCGCCGACGATGCGGTCGAGCGTGCCGCTTTCCCCTGGCCCGACCAGCGCCAATTCCCGGCCGATGCGTTGGGAGGCGCGGAAGATGACCAGCCAGCCCGGACCGCCGTCGCTCTTGGCCGCTCCGCCGACGGCACCGGTCGCCATCATCTCCACCAGATAGGCCCGCCCGTTGACGGTCAGGGCGAGCGTTCCGTCACCGCTGCCGCCCTTGCCGCGCAGGCGGGCGGCGATGGCGGCGGGCAGCGCAGCCGACGGCCCGATGATCGCCTGCCCCGCCGCGTTGGCCGCCGCGATGCCGCCGTCGGCGGCCACCACCAGCAGCGGATCGGGGAAGGACGCCACCAACGTTTCCAGCGCCTCCCGCCGCCGGTCACCGGGCAGCGCGTCGATCACCACGACCGCCTGCACGCCGGGGATCCACTCCAGCCCCAGGCGCAGGTTCGGCAAATCCGCTTCGCGCAGGCCCGGCACATGGGCGTAGACGTGGCCGGTTTCCACCTCCAGCCGCCGCAGGTCGAAACCGGCGCGGGCGATGACCGCCAGAATGTCGCGGGTGATGCCCACACGGTTTTCGCCACGGATGTCGAGCATCATCGTCAGAAATTCCTTACAGCGTCAGAAAATCCTTACACCCATGCCGCCCTTGTGAAAAGTGGGATTGGCGCGGGTTCCGGGCAGGGGGTGTCAGGAAATCCTTACACCGCTCGCGACGCGTTTCGCACAACCTGTTGATTTGTTTGGATTGGCCCGTCCCTTGCGACGACAGGGGCAACACTGTTTCCGAACCACGAGGTTGCCCCATGTCGTCGTCGCCGAAGTCCGGTTTCGCCACCCGCGCCATCCATCACGGCTATGACCCGATGGCGCACAACGGCGCGCTGGTCCCGCCGGTCTACATGACCTCGACCTTCGCCTTTCCCGACGCCGCCACCGGCGGCCAGCGCTTTGCCGGAGAGGGCAAGGGCTACATCTACACCCGCCTTGGCAACCCGACGCTGAATTTGCTGGAAGACCGGCTGGCGGTTCTGGAAGGGGGCGAGGCCGCGCTCGTCACCGCGTCGGGCATGGGGGCGATCACCTCGGCCCTGTGGACGCTGGTCCAGCCGGGCGACGAGGTGATCGTCGACAAGACGCTGTACGGCTGCACCTTCTCCTTTTTGCGCCACGGGCTGGCCCGTTTCGGTGTGACCGTCACCCACGTCGATCTGACCGACGCCGCCGCGCTCGACGCCGCGCTGTCCGCCAAGACCCGCGTGGTCTATTTCGAAAGCCCGGCCAACCCGAACATGCGGGTGGTGGACATCGCCGCCGTGTCCGTCGCCGCCCACCGCGTCGGCGCGCTGGTGATGGTGGACAACACCTATTGCACGCCGCTGCTGCAACGCCCGCTGGAGCTGGGGGCCGATCTGGTCGTGCATTCCGCCACCAAATATCTGGGCGGCCATGGCGATCTGACGGCGGGTGCGGTGATCGGTGGGGCGGAGCTGCTGGGCCGCATCCGCATGGTCGGGCTGAAGGACATGACGGGGGCCGTGCTGTCGGCGGCCGACGCCAACCTGATTTTGCGCGGGCTGAAGACCCTGGAGCTGCGAATGGAGCGTCATTGCGCCACCGCCCGGTTGGCGGCGGAGCTGATCGCCGCGCACCCGGCGGTCAAGGCCGTTCATTTCCCCGGCCTGCCCAGCCACCCGCAGCACGCCGTGGCCAAGCGGCAGATGAGCGATTTCGGCGGCATGATCGCCTTTGAGCTGTTGGACGGCTACAGCGGCGGTTTGCGCTTCATGGACGCGCTGCGGCTCGTCACCCGCGCGGTCAGCCTGGGCGACGCCGAAACGCTGGTCCAGCACCCGGCCAGCATGACCCATTCCACCTACAGCCCGCAGGAGCGGGCGATGTACGGCATATCCGACGGTCTGGTCCGCCTGTCCATCGGGCTGGAAACCCCCGCCGATCTGCTGGCCGACCTGTCGCAGGCGCTTGACCACGCGCGGGCGACGATGGTGTTGGCGGCGGAGTGACGGCAAACACCACAAGCCCCCGCCGATGATCGCGTCATCAGCGGGGGCTTGTGGTTTGTGGAGTCGTCAGGCGCTGCGCACCGTCGCGATGAAGGTGGTGACTTCGCGGCGCAGCCGGTCGGCTTCGGTCGCCAACGATTCCGACGTGGTGCGGACCTCGCTGGCCGCAGCACCGGTCTGGCGCACCGCGTTGGACACGCCGACGATGTTGGACGACACCTCGCCGGTCCCGTGCGCGGCCTGGTTGACGTTGGCGGCGATGTCGCGGGTGGCGGCCCCCTGTTCTTCAATGGCGGCGGCGATGGCGGCGGCGATTTCGTTCATCCGCCCGATGGTCTGGCCGATGTTGCCGATCGCGGTCCGTGCGCCGCCGGTGGCCGATTGGATCTCCTGAACCTTGGTTTGGATCTCGTCGGTGGCGCGCGAGGTTTGCGTGGCCAACGCCTTCACCTCGCTGGCGACGACGGCGAAGCCCTTGCCTGCCTCCCCGGCGCGCGCGGCCTCAATCGTGGCGTTCAGCGCCAGCAGGTTGGTTTGCGCGGCGATGCCGCTGATGAGATCCACCACCTGGCCGATCTGTTCGGCGGCGACGACCAGCCCCTGGATGGTGCTGTTGGCGCGTTCGGCGTCGCCAACCGCCTGTTGGGCGATGCGGGTGGAGGATTCGACCTGATGGCCGATCTCGCTGATCGACGCCGACAATTCTTCGGTGGCGGACGCGACCGTCTGCACGTTGACCGACGCCTGTTCGGACGCCGCCGCGACGATGGTGGACCGTTCGCTGGCCTGGGTGGCGGTGGACGACAGGGCGGTGGCGGCGCGCTGCATCCCGCTGGCGGCCGACGCGACGGTTTCAACGATGCCCTGCACCGCCCCTTCGAAATTGTCGGCCAACCGCAGCATCGCCTGTTTGCGGTCAGCGGCGGCGCGCTGTTCGGCGGCGGCCTGTTCGGCCTCCATCCGCTTCATTTCCAGCGCGTTGGTTTTGAAAATCGCCAGTGCGGTCGCCAACGCGCCGATTTCATCGCGGCGGTCGGCACCGGTGACGTCGATGGTCAAATCGCCTTGCGACAGGCGGCCCATGGCGTGGGTGATGCCCTTCAGCGGCTGGGTGATGGCGCGCGCGATCACCCAGGCGAACAGGCCACCCAGAATCAGCGCGGCCACCGACAGGATCAGGCCCAGATTTTTGGCTGAGGCCACGGCCGCATCGGCGGATGTCTCCAACTCCTGCTGGGCGGTGACGGCGTTCTGCCGGATCGCGCCGATCTTGTCGTTGACGCTGCGTCCCAAGCCCTCCAGAACGCTGTCGTTCAGTTGGCGCAGCTTGTCGTTCAGAGTGGCGATCTTTTCCATTGCCGCGATGAAATCGGGCAGCGCGCCGGCGGCTTCCGTCAGTTTCGCCTTGGCCGGGGAATCGCCCACCCCGGCCATCAGGGCGTTGACGCGCGTGCGCAGGCTGTTGAGGTCGGAGCGAAGGCGAGTCAGGTCCTCAGGCTTGTTTTCGGCGACGAAGCGGGCCACCAGAACCCGGCTCAACAGGAACTGTTCGCTCATCCCGGCGATCACGATGGTTCGTTCCAGATTGCCGCCGCGCTTTTCCTGCTGCACGGCCTCGCTGAACAGGGTGCGGATCTCCGCCCCCTTGCCGTTGACATGGGATGCGACCAAAGCGGTTCGCTCGTTGCGGGTCGTGATCAAGTCCTCAAAGCTGCGCTCAAACTGCCCTTCCAGTTCGATCAGCTCGGCGGTCAACTGACGGTTTTCCGGCAACCGCATCAGGTCTTGCGCCGTTCTCAAATGCTCAAGAAAGCTGCTCAGGCTTTTCTTTGCTTTGGCGGCGGCCTGCTGGTCGCCGGTGCCGGAAAAATCCTGTGCGCCCGCCATGGCGTCCGCCATGTGGGTGTCCGCTTCGCCCAGCACAGTCGTGATCTGCGATTGAACGGCAAACTGCTTCAGGGCCACATCGCTGTTTTGCAGTCCGTTCCACGACACCGCGCCCAAACCGACCAGAAGGCACAGGGTGGTGCCGAAGCCGACGTAAATCTTCGTCGCCGTCCGCAGATTGCGGAATCCGAACGCGGCTGCTGTGGAGTGCGGGGCGGATGTGGTCATGGTCGCGGCCTTTCATGCCGACCCTGCGCGGTCGGTCTGCTCATATCATTGAACGCTGCAGTTCAAGATTGGTGCCACGTCCGGACCCTTCAAAATCGGCCATCGGGATGGTTCAGAGTCGCAATTTGAAAACGCGCGGACCGCCCAGATGTGGCGAAATGCGACACGACCAGCAGACGGATTTGCAATCTGCATCAAGGGGGATGGCGCATCGGGTGCGTTCCGTGGCGGTGGCACCCGATGCAACGGCCTAAATCAGGGAGAAACCAGACGGGGATCAGCCGAAAAACTGCCCGCCATTCACCTCGATCACCTGCCCGGTGATGTAGCCCGCCAACCGGTTGGAGGCGAGGAAGAGATAGGCGCCGACGCAATCCTCGGCGGTCCCCAGCCGTTTCAGCGGGATGCGCGCCGCCGTCTGCGCCAGCTTGTCCGGGGTGGAATAGCGGTCGTGGAAGTCGGTGGCGATGGTCCCCGGCGACACCGCGTTGACGCGGATGCCGTGCGGGGCCAGTTCGGTCGCCAGCGAGCGGGCCAGACTGGCCTGGAACGCCTTGGCCGCGCTGTAGAGCGACGAACCGGGGCTGCCGCCCGTCCGTCCGGAAATGGAGCCGGTGTTGACGATGCTGCCGCGCGACGCGATCAGGGCGGGCAGCGCCGTGCGGCTGGCGACCAGGGCCGAGGCCGCGTTCAGATCGAATTGGGTTTGCAGGAAGTCGTCGTCGATGTCGGCCAGCGTCACCCGCCCGAGCATGGTCCCGGCGTTGTTGATGAGGATGTCCAGCCCGCCCAGCGCGTCGACCGCGCGCCCCACCAGTCCACGGACCTGGGCGCGGTCGGCGAAATCGGCGGTGAGCGGGATGGCGTTGCCGCCGATGCGCCGGGCGGTGGCCGTCACCGCCGCCTCATCGCGGCCATGCACGACCACCGTTGCGCCCAGATCGGCAAAGGCCCCGGCCACCGCCGCGCCGATGCCCCGGCTGCTGCCCGTCACCAGCACCCGTTTGCCGGTGAAATCCCGCGCCAGCAGATCGGCGGGCCATGTCGGTTCGGTCATGATCGGGGGCATCCTTGAACGTTGGGTGTGAGGGCGGTGGCGCAACGGGGCGGCGGCTGTGTTCGGTCATGTGTTCGGAAACGAACATTCCGCTTGTCGCATTGCGTTCATTGTCGATCATAGTGGGGGCCGGGCCATCCCGTCAACGCAGCGACCGGCCGGGCGGCGGGGTCGCCCGAATTATTGCTCAAAACAGAACAGTCTTATCGATGAACGCGGGGTTATTCCTGCGGGATCAACACCTAAATCTGCATTCATCGCCAGGGTGAACGGCCAACGCCTTCCCCAACGGCGGGCAAGAAAGCCGCCCCCACCGATCGGGGCGTTGTGTTGCAAAGGATAGCATCATGTTCGTTCGCACGCTCTTCGCGGCCACCCTGTCGCTTGCCGTTTTGGCCTCCGGCGGCGCGTCGGCCCAGAGCTTTGACAGCCTCCTGGCCGAAACCAAGGCCGCCGCTTTGACCGTCACCGCCGTGCAGGCCGACCGCAGCGAGCGCGATCTGGCCAACCAATACATCATCATGGCGGAATCGCTGAACCGCCAAGGCGACAGCGCCAAGGCGCTCGACCTTCTGACCTTTGCGCGCGGCAAGCTGGGCCTGCTGCGCTGACACCGGCCTGTGTCATCAGGCCATTCCCCTCCGGCGGGTGGATCCGCCGCCGTTCCCCGGCGCTTCGCGCCACACACCCCCTCATTCGGCGTGACACGCCGTTTCTTTGAAAAGGACATCACCATGTTTGCACGCATCATCACCGCCGCCACCCTGTCGGCCGCCCTTCTGACCGCCGTGTCGGTGTCGGCGTCCGCCGCCAGCTTCGACAGCCTGGTGACGGAAACCAAGGCCGCCGCGACCACCCTGTCGCCGCTGGTCGATCGGGCCGACCGCGATCTCGCCAGCAACTACATCGTCATGGCCCAATCCATCGCCGCGCAGGGCGATGAAGCCAAGGCGCTGTCGCTGTTGAGCTTTGCCCGTGGCAAGCTGGGCCTGTCCGTTCTGGGTGGTCCGGAAGCGGCCAACCGCGTGGTGGACGCCCCGGCCTCCTTCGAGATCAGCTCGGTCATCGGTGACGGCCTGAACCGCTGAGGTCACGCCGCCGTTGGCATGACAGCATCGGCACCGCCGACGCGGGCGATCCATCCCCCGGATGGTCCGTGTCGGCGTTCAGGGCAACCGTGCGCGTCCCCCCGGCGCGCGCGGTTGCACCGCTTTGCGTCAGGTGGGTTTCACCAGCTCGGTTCCCGCTTCCGCCTTCACCAGCTTCTGCACGGCGGTGGACGCGGCGACCTTGCCGGTTTCCGCAAAAGCCTCGTGGTTGCGTTCGATGTGGCGCAGGTCATAGAGGTAATTGACCATCAGCCCGTGCGCCTGCTTCATCCCCTTGGCCGAACGGTCGGCCAGCGGGTTGATGCGCTCCAGCCGCGCGCCGTTGCCGAGGTGGAAGCGCGCCACCGGATCGACCGGGCGCTGGTTGGCTCCCTGCGCCTTCAGGAAATAGCGGGCGGCGACCGCTTGCAGCAGCGGTTGCAGGGCGTCCGCAATGGCGGGTGTCTGGCTCCAGGCCGGATCGTCCAACGCGCTGAGTTTCTGTTTCTCCTCGACCGTCAGCAAGCCGCCCTCCCTCGCCCGTTCCTTCGCCAGCCACCCGGCAAAGGCCGGGACCGGCGACAGGGTGACGAAGGTGGTCAGACCCGGCAGTTCGCGGCTCAACTCCTGCACCACCTGTTTGATGAGGAAATTGCCGAAGGAGATGCCCCGCAAGCCGTCCTGGCAGTTGGAGATCGAATAGAAGATCGCCGTCGTCGCCCGGCCGGTCGGCAGCGGGTCGCGCTCCTCCGACAGCAACTCGCTGATGGAGGAGGCGATGTGGTCGGTCAACGCGACCTCCACGAAAATCAGCGGTTCATCCACCAGTTGGGGATGGAAGAAGGCGAAGCAACGGCGGTCCGGCGGCTCCAGACGGCGGCGCAGATCGTCCCAATCATGGATGGCGTGCACCGCCTCGTACCGGATGATCTTTTGCAGGATGTTGGCCGGGGTGGACCAATCGATCCGCCGCAGCACCAGGAAACCCCGGTTGAACCAGCTTGAAAACAGATGGGCGAAATCGGCGTCGAGCGCCGGGAATCCCGGAATCTCGGCGGCGTTGCGCAACGCCTCCTCGCGCATGCGCACCAGGCTGTGGGTACCACCGGGGGCCAGATTCAGCCGCCGGATCAGCTCCTGCCGCCGGGGTTCGGCGGCGTTGTGCAGATCGATGGCCTTGCGGTCGTCCGGGTCGGCGCTCCAGGCGGCGATCGCCTGCTCCAGCCGTTTGCGGTCAGGGCCGAAGCGTTCGGCCAGCGTCGCGAGGAAGCGGTTGCGCTCCGCCGGGGCCAGGGCGGCGTAGCGGGTCAGTATCTCCTGCGCCAGCGCCACGCCCGACGCCTCGCCCCGGCCCGAGAGCAGGGCGTCGCACAGCCCGATCAGGTCGGGCCGGGCGTTGGCAGCGTCGGCGTCGCCGCGCGACAGGCCGACCAGCGCGCGGCCCCGGTCGGCGATGGTTTGCAACAGGTCGCTGAAAAAGGATCCGTCCATCTCACCGCTCCCCCGGTTGAACAGGCGTGGTCAGCGCCCGGCGTCATCGTCGCGCGATGGCCCGGGCGCTGGTCCGTCACGCCGCACGCTTGTCGAACAGGTCCTTGTGGGCCTGGCGCAGCAGGTTTTTCTGCACCTTGCCCATGGTGTTGCGCGGCAGCTCGTCGGTGAAGACCACCGCCTTGGGCACCTTGAAGTTGGCGAGCTGCTCCTTGCAGGCGCGGATCACCGCCGCGTCGTCGGGCGTGTCGGCCCCCGGCTTGCGCAGGACCACGGCGACCACCGCCTCGCCGAAATCGGGGTGGGGCACGCCGACCACGGCGGATTCGACCACGCCGTCGATGCCGTCGATCACCGTTTCCACCTCCTTCGGGTAGACGTTGAAACCGCCGGAGATCACCAGATCCTTGGCCCGTCCGATGATATGGACATAGCCCTGCTCGTCGATCTTGCCAACGTCGCCGGTGATGAAATAACCGTCGGCGCGAAACTCCTGCGCCGTCTTCTCCGGCATCCGCCAATAGCCGATGAAGACGTTCGGCCCCTTCACCTCGATCACGCCGATGGCCCCGGTGGCGAGCGGCTCGCCGGTCTTCTCGTCGGCCACGCGCACCGACACGCCGGGCAGCGGGAAACCGACGGTTCCGGGGATGCGCTCGCCGTTCAGCGGGTTGCTGGTCAGCATGCCGGTTTCGGTCATGCCGTAGCGTTCCAGGATCGGCTTGCCGGTGCGGGCGAAGAACTCCCGATGGGTGTCGGCCAGCAGCGGGGCGGAGCCGGAGATGAACAGCCGCATGTGGGCCGTCGCCTCCCGCGTCAACCGGTCGTCGGCCAGCAGGCGGGTGTAGAAGGTCGGCACGCCCATCATCACGGTGGCGCGCGGCAGCAGGCGGAACACGGTGTCGGCGTCGAATTTCGGCTGGAACAGCATGGAGGAGCCGTTCATCAGCACGCAGTTGATCGCCACGAACAGGCCGTGGGTGTGGAAGATCGGCAGCATGTGCAGCAGCACATCGTCGGGCTGAAAACCCCACAGCGCGTGCAGCGTCGCCGCGTTGGAGGCGAGGTTGCGATGGGTCAGCATCGCCCCCTTCGACCGCCCGGTGGTCCCGGAGGTGTAGAGGATCGCCCCCAGCTCGTCCGGGCCGCAGGCCACGGTGTCGAAGCCGGTCGGCTGGTCGGCGGCGCGGTCGGTCAGGCTGCCCTCGCCGTTGGCCCCCAGCGTCAGCACGGTCCCGACCCCGGCCTCGGCGGCGGTGTCGCGCAACCCCTCCTCCGTGGTGGGGGCGCAGACGAAGACGCGCGGCGCGGCGTCCGTCAGGAAATACGCGATCTCCGCGCGGGTGTAGGCGGTGTTCAGCGGCAGATAGGCGGCCCCGACGCGCAGGCAGGCCAGATAGAGGAAGACGGCCTCCGCCGATTTCTCCACCTGCACCGCCACCCGGTCGCCCTTGACCACCCCCAGCGACCGCAGCAGATGGGCGTAGCGGGCGCTGGTGGCGGCGAGGTCGCCATAGCTCAGCACCGCGCCCGATCCCAGCTCGATGAAGGGGGCGTCGGGGTTGGCGGGGAAGCGCGCCGCAACGATGTCGTAAAAATTGTCGCTCATGTGGAATGTTTCCCTTCAAAGCGGGGAGATGCGCGCCTCCCCAATACAGCTCAGCCTTTTTTGACCCGTGACAGAACGAGGTCGAGCACGTCCTTTTGCGCCGCCGCGCGGGCCGCCGGGTTGCCGGGGCAAGGGCCGGTGAACGGGTGGATCATGCGCCGTACACCCAGCCGGGCAGCGCCGTGGCGATCTGCGGGAAGAAACACAGCAGCAGCACGCACAGGATCATCAACCCGACAAAGGGCATCACCCCCCAGATCACATCCTTCAGCGGGATGTCGGGGGCGATGTTCTTGATGACAAAGATGTTCAGGCCGACCGGCGGGTGGATCAGACCCATTTCCATCACCACCATCATGATGACGCCGAACCAGATCAGATCGAACCCGGCGGCGCGCAGCGGCGGCAGGATGATCGGCGCGGTCATCAGGATGATCGACACCGGCGGCAGGAAGAACCCCAGCACCACGACCATCAGCAGGATGGCGGCCAGCAGCACCCAGCGCGACAGCTTCAGGGCGACGATGGCCTCCGCCGCGCTCTGGCTGATGTGCAGATAGCTCATGACGTAGGAGTAGAGCAGCGACATGCCGATGATCATCATCAGCATCGTCGATTCCCGCAGGGTGGAGGTCAGCATCGGCCCCAACTGGTCGAGCCGGTAGGCCCCATAGACGACGGCGACCAGCGCCAGCGCCAAAACCCCGCCCAGACCCGCCGTTTCCGACGGCGTGGCGAACCCGCCATACAGCGCCACCATCACGCCGGTCAGCAGCACGACAAAGGGCAGCACGCGCGGCAGCGACGACAGCTTTTCCCGCGTGGTGAAATGCTCTTCCTTCAGCAGCGGCGAGTCGTAACGTCCCTCCGCCATGGCCATCCGCTTTTCCTTGCGGAAGCGGATCACGGCGTAGATCGCGAACATCACCACCATCAACAGCCCCGGCCCGATCCCGGCCAGAAACAGGCGGCCCAGCGATTGTTCGGCGGCCACCGCGTACAGGATCATGGTGATCGACGGCGGCAGCAGAATGCCCAGCGTGCCGCCCGCCGCGATGATTCCCGCCGCAAAGCCGCCGGAATAGCCGCGCCGCCGCATTTCCGGAATGCCGGCGCTGCCGATGGCCGAGCAGGTGGCCGGGCTGGATCCCGCCATGGCGGCGAACAGGCCGCAGGCAAAGACGTTGGCCACGCCCAGACCGCCCGGCACCTTGTGCAGCCACGCGTGCAGCGCCGAATAGAGATCGGCACCGGCCCGCGATTTGCCGATGGCCGCCCCCTTCAGGATGAAAAGCGGGATGGTCAGCAGGGTGATGCTGGCCATTTCCTCGTAGACATTCTGCGCCACGGTGTCGAGCGCGGCGGCGGGCATGAAGATCATCATGAAGATGGTCGCCACCAGCCCCAGGGCAAAGGCGATGGGAATGCCCGAAAACAGCACGCCGAAGGTGGCGGCCCCATACATCAGACCCAGTTCCAGCGCGCCCATCAGTCAGCCTCCCCGCTCGTCAGCAGGCTGTCGAGCACCTGCAACAGGATTTGCAACGCCAGCAGCGTCATGCCCAGGGCCATGAAGGAATAGGGAATCCACAGCGGCGGTGCCCAGGTGGAATGCGTGACCATCCCGTCCTCCCAGGCTTCGTGAAACAGCGTCCAGGATTTCCACGCGAAGAAGGCGCAGAAGGCGAAGGACGCCACGTCGGCGACAAAGCGGCGCACACGGTCCACGGCGGGCGGCAGCAGCTCCGCCAGCGCGTCGATGGAGACATGGCCGCGCCGGGCCTGCACCCAGGCCGCCGACATGAAGGTGGCCCCGACCAGCAGGAAGACCGCCATTTCATCCTGCCAATCGGCGGGGTGATGGAAAGCGTAGCGGGTGATCGCCTCCTGCGTCAGCACCACACCGGCCAGCACGACGGCCAGCGAGGCCAACACCACGACCACCCGGTTGATGAAGGACAGGGCCGCCCCGATCCATTTCAGCGATGGCGCGCGGACCACCGGCCCGCTGGCCCCGCCCAGAATGAGGTTCCGTTCCGCCGTCGACATCAGGCTTGCTCCGCCAGCTTGAGCAGGCGCGCGCCGTCCTTCGTCCGTTCGGTGAAATCCTTCCACGCGGTGTCGCGGGCGATGTCGGTCCAGCGTTTCACCGCGTCCGCCGTCATGTCGGCGGTGGACACCCCGGCCTTGCCGTAAATCTGGGCGATGCGGGCGTCGTCCTCCTGCGCGGCGGTGTAGCCGAACGTTTCCATCTCCAGCCCGACCTGCTCCACCACCTTCTGCTGATCGGGGGTGAGGGAATCAAAGACCGTCTTCGACATCATCAGCGGTTCCAGCATGAACCAATAGCTGTTCTGGCGCGGCACGGTCAGATGCTTGCTCAACTCCTCCAGCTTGAACGAAATCAGGCTGGTGGAGGAGGTGATGGCGGCGTCCACCGCCCCGGTCTGCATCCCGGCGTACAGTTCGTTCGATGGGATGGTGCTGACCGCCGCCCCGGCGGCCTTCAGCATCATGTCCATCTCGCGGCTGCCGCCCCGGATTTTCATGCCCTTCACGTCCTCCGGGTTCATCACCGCCCCGGCGCGCGAGGCGGTGCCGCCCGCCTGCCAGATCCAGGTCAGCAGCTTCACGCCCTTGGAGTCCATGATCCGGGTCAGTTCCTGCCCGATGGCGGCGGTGCGCCAGCGGCGACCCTGTTCGTAGCTGGTGACGAGGCAGGGCATCAGGCCCAAATTGGCTTCCGGCACCTCGCCCCCGGCGTAGGGCATCGGGTAAAGCGACAGGTCCAGCGCCCCTTTGCGCAGCGCGCTGAACTGGGCCAGCGTCTTCATCAGCGACGAGCTGGGGTAGATTTCAAAACGCAGGGTTCCGGCGGTGCGCTTTTCCACCTCGGCGGCGAAACGGCGGGTGATGCGGTCGCGGAAATCACCCTCTTCCAGCGTGCCGCCGGGGAATTGGTGGGAGATCTTCAGGGTGCGCGCATCCGCCGCCCAGCCCAGGCGGGAAGCGGCGATGATGGCGGGGGCGGCCAGAGCGGCGCCGACCAGGGCGCGTCGCGAAACGATCATGGGGCGGACCTTTCCAATCAACAGGATCAAGCGGGTCAAGGCGACGGCGGATCAAGGCGACGGCGGTGGCGCGGACAGGGTCCGCAAGGCCAGCGACCGGCGCGGCGGTCGGGAAAAAGGGTCAGCGGGACGGGTCGGCGCAGAGGGTGCACATCATGGGATTTCCTCCGTGTATCGCGCGGTTTGTATCGCGTTGTCGAGTTCTTGTATGCGATATAGCCGTTCGTGTATGCCAGATTTTGTTTGGTGTGGCAATTGTTTTTGTCTTCCTGTATTCTCCGACAGGAAATCCGGTTATGATGCGGCGCAACAGGGGAGACAGGAGCGAGCATGAGCGACAGCGTGGGCGAACGCAGCGAACCCAGACAGAACCGCGCGGATCAACTGCGCGACCTGCTCGAGGAGGACATCGCGTCCGGTCGCCTGGCCCCCGGTTCGCGGTTGGAAGAAAGCGCGCTGGCCGAACGCTTCAACGTCTCGCGCACCCCGGTGCGGGAGGCGCTGGCGCAATTGGCCTCGGCCGGGTTGGTGGAGATGCGCCCGCGCCAGGGGGCCGTCGTCGCCGTCCTCAGCCTCGACAGCATCATCGAGATGTTCGAGGTGATGGCCGATCTGGAGGCCCTGTGCGCCGAACTCTGCGCCCGCCGGATGACGCCGGAGGAGCAGGCCCGTTTGCAGGCGGCGCATGAGCGCTGCGGCGCGGTCAGCGACAACGGCGATGTCGAGGCGTACTATCAGGCCAACCGCGAGTTCCACGACATCATCTATGTCGGCAGCCACAACCGGCATCTGGAGGAGATGACGCGGGCCTTGCGCAACCGGGTCTCGTCCTACCGCCGTTTGCAGTTGCGCCATCCGGGCCGGATGCGCCGCTCCTGGGCGGAACACGACGCCATCGTGCGCGCCATCATCGCCGGTGATCCGGCGGCCGCCCGCGACATCACCAAGCGCCACATCGCCATCCAGGGCGACACCTTCACCGATTTCCTGGCTGCGCTGCGCGAAGCCCGGCTGGATGTGGCCTGATCCGCCGGGCGTCGTCCCGCGCGATTTTTTTTGTTCTAAGTGTTTGCGTTGGCGGACTCCTTGCGCTATGGTCCGCTTCCGCAGGCGACGGACCCGTAGCTCAGCTGGATAGAGCGCTGCCCTCCGAAGGCAGAGGTCATGAGTTCGAATCTCGTCGGGTCCGCCAGCGATTTCATTGAATATCATAGATTTAGATCACCTCTTATGAGGGGCAGTCTATGCAAATATGTGCGGAACAACACAAGAACATGATGTGTGATTGGCACGCGGTTGACACGCGGCTTTCGCATTCGTTCTTGTTTTCTGCGATATATTCGAATCGGTGGCGGCAGACGACTCCACCGCGTTCGACTCTCAATGACTGATGTGTAACGGGGGCGTCGCGATCGCCCCCGCCACTATAGCCGCGCCCATCCCTATCTGCTCGCGCCCCTAACCGGCTCACACCCCCGGCCGCCTCAGTGAACGCATTTTACCCCCGCCCGGCGCGCCGCTGAGTCGGCGCGGGCTCCCGGTAGCGGCTCCTGGAGTAGGTGTAGGCCGTCGTTCAGGACGGTTGAAGTTGTAAGCAAGCTACACACGTATGCGCAAGGGTAGGGAAAACCCCCACCACCTAAAAGAGTATCATCGAAGCCATGGCGTCTGTTTTCGCCCGAGACCCAGACGACGATCCGAAGTGAAAGACGATGATCCCGGTCCAAGCCCCACCCAGAGCGCCCAGCACGCAAAAAACCTACCGTGGCGGCATCGGCCAGGACAGCCGGGGTGCGATCGCCGGTTTTGGCCTACCGGCCTTCATTGCCCAGCCGGGGCCGCGCCGATGTCCAGCTTGCGCATGTCAAAGACAGCGCGATGGGTGTTACATGATGAGAAACTCTGTCAGACGTTCCAAACGAGCCCCTGATTTAAAGTTTCAGCCAACCGCCCCAATGACATACTTCACCATCTCGCCCGTCACATCGCGTTCTGGAACCACCGCTTGTCCGGCCATGGCGGTATAGTTCAGCGCGCGCATCGCCACCCCAGTCGGGGAAGAGACCCACGTGACAGGTACAGCCCCGACGTCCGTAAAAACCAGGGTCTCAATGCCGGTGATGTCATTGCGCTCATCGGCCTGCGTGGTGAGGATGATGCCGACTCCATTCCGTGTGACCGTGTACTCGTGAATCGTGCCAGGCACTATAAGGACATCGTCACCTTCGCCGCCACGGTAGGTGTCCTGCCCCACGCCTTCGTACAAGGTGTCGTTGCCCTCCCCCCCGTCGATCAGGTCGTCGCCAAGGCCCGCAAAACCGATGTCATTCCCATCCCCCAGGGAAAGTGTGTCGTTGCCAAGGCCGCCACGCGCCAGATCGTTCCCAGCGCCGGCAACGATTGAGTCGCTCCCCTCTCCCGCCTGAAGGATGTCGTCGCCGGCCCCCGCGACCTCCGTGTCGTTGCCATAGCCCCCCATGGCAAAGTTGTTTCCGCCTCCAAGGACAAGCGAATCATCGCCTTCGCCGCCGGTAATGACGTCGGCACCGCTGCCACTGACAACCGTATCGTTCCCAGCCGCCGCGTCAGCGACGTTGTTGCCATCGCCCAGGACTATGCTGTCAGCGCCATCGCCGGAGATGACGCTGTCGTTTCCTCCAAGGGCAACAAACGTGTCGGCGCTCCCGCTTCCTAAAAACGTGTTGTCCCCACTCCCGGCATCAATCAGCTTCGCTCCCGATCCAGCAATAATGGAGTCGTTACCGGCACCGGCGTTGATGGTATCCGCACCATCACCCATAAGAATGGTGTCGTGCCCATCACCGGCGTCGATGGAATTGCTCAATGGTGAAGCGATGATGTAGTCGTTTCCAGAATACGCAATGATGTATGTGGCAGAGGTCGTCAACGTGTCGTTCTTCTCCGTTCCATAAGAAAAAACAGGGGCGTAGTACGACGTGTAGCTTGGAGTATAAGACGGGTAATAGCTCGAGTAATAGCTTGGATAGTAACTTGGATAATAGCTCGGATAGTAACTTGGATAATAGCTCGGATAGTAACTTGGATAATAGCTCGGATAGTAACTTGGATAATAGCTCGGATAGTAGCTCGGAACATACATTCCTGGCACATACGTGCCGGGCACGTATATGCCCGGAACATACCCATAGCCTGGAGAATAAAATCCTGGGGAGTAAAATCCCTTGACGTAGAATCCTGGATAATAGGCCATCGAAATAATCCCTTAATCTACCACTAACCCCTTAACACTCACATACACCCTGGAAGAGACCGCTCCCTTGCAATCCACCTCAATGTGAGGCAGGCTGCGGACGCATTCATGCAGATGTAGCAGAGCCTTGATGTTTTCACCACCATTCCATGTTTTCGAGCGAGCGCTCGAAGCGCAGGTCCTCGCCGCTATGAACGATGTCGTCGAGAGGCTGCGGCCGATACCCGCGACCATTGGGGGAGGGGGCGGTGAGGTCCGGCAGGACTACCGCGACTCTGCTGTGGCCTTCTTTCCGGAAGGCCATTGGATCATGGGGATGATGTTCCACTTCGGTGCCATCGCCAACAGCCAGAACTGGCGCCTGGATTTGTCTGGCCCGTCGCCGGTCCAGTTCACCGTCTACCGCGAGAATCAGTTCTATGACTGGCACCTCGATGTCGGTGGCGAACCCCCACAAGCCCGGTCGGTCCGCAAGATCTCCGTGGTCATGCAATTGAGCGATCCGACCGAATACGAAGGGGGCGAGCTCGAGTTCAAGCTCGACGCCGAAACAGAGCGGGCGCGCGTGATAACAGCTGAAGAGGCCCGGCCCGCCGGTTCCATCGTCGTGTTCCCGTCCTACATCCCGCACCGCGTGCGCCCGGTGACCAAGGGGGTTCGTCGTTCGCTCGTCTGCTGGCTCGTTGGCCCTCCGTTCCGGTAAGACCAATGGACATCTCCCCCCCGAAGGTCATGCCGCCGGAGCTTGATCGGATCACCCGCCTCGTTCCGAAGTTCAACGCGACGGGCTGGCGCGTGACCGACATTCCGTCGGGGCTATACCGCGACCTATACTGGCGCTTCCGCGAGGACTACACGATCCATGACCTTGCGGTGCCGGAGGGCAACACCGGCGGCGTGGTCCAAGGCACCGCCGGAGCAGCGCCCGCCCTCGTGATCGCAGGAACCGGCTTTGGAGACGCTTTCTTCGAACGCGCCCACACTTCACCGGAGATTATAGCTCTGATGGAGGGATTCGCTGGTTGCCGCCTGCGGCCGACTTGGTGGTACGGCCCGCGCGTCTACCGCTCGGGCGCAGTGCTGGCCGAACACATCGACCGCCTGGAAACCCATCTGGTCAACGCGACACTGAACATCGACTGCGATCTTGCGGAGCCCTGGCCAATCTTTCTGAAGACGGAAAAGGGGTACGTGAGCGCGGATCTTCAGCCGGGACAGATGCTACTCTATGAAGGGGTCCGTTTTCCACATTCCCGCCCTCACCCCTTGAAGGGCAAGCACTACGCCGGCATGTTCCTGCATTATGAGCCCATCGAGAAAACGCAGGAGCATGAAGAGTACCTTCGCCACGTCAAGGAAATGGCATAATGCTCCGCAAGGTCATGGGCTTCATCAACAAGAAAGAAGAAGCACCCAAAGAAAACGTCCACGTCGAGTTCGCGACCGAAGTGCCAGGGCTTGAAGAAATCGCCCCTCCGCTACCCGCGTCCCGTTGCATGCCGTCAAGCTTCGATTCGATGCCCCTGCATGTGAAAGAATTCAACCATCGCGACCGCCTCGACCAGACGTCTCATGGTGCAGGCACCCTGCGGAGGTGCCCAGGTGTCGCCGACTACATGAAGATAGGCTACATTCTGCCGCTCTGGGCGGATTACATCATTGAGTATGACAGCGGCCGCGGCGAACTGAACTGGTCCTCTCCCTCGCCTTGGGCAAAGATCAGCTTCCACAGCATCTCCCAGGTCGAAGGGACCGATCTGGCCGCCGCAGTGAGGCCGTACCGAGGCGTCATCAAGTTCGAAAGCCCGTGGCGGGTGATGCTGCCCAAAGGCTACACGTCGTTGATGATCTCGCCCTTCTTCGACGCTTTCACGGCACCTTACCAGATCGTTCCGGGCGTGGTTGACCATGATGACTTCCATGTCTCGAATGTTCTGGCGGTGTGGAGGCTCCACGGCTCCGGGCGGCTCCTCCTGCGCCGGGGAACCCCACTTGCCCAGATCATCCCCATCAAGCGGGAGGGGTTCGAGTCGGAAGTCCGCACCATGAACGATGGCGACAAGAAGCGCTTCGAGATGGAAAAGTTGGTGAACGAGTCCCATCAAGGCGAGTACAGAAAGACCTTCTGGAAGAAAAAGCATTACAACTGATTTGGAGTGACGGCAGTAAAAAATGTGCCGCCCATTCCTGGCGGTTGAACTGGACGCGACCGTCAGGATGGCTAGCGGTATGACCGCTCACAGGGGCTGGCTGGGCGTTCGTCTTTGTTATTATTGGTATATCACCACCAGGGGGCAGCCTCCGCCAGAGCCGCGCGGGTCTTCGGCCCGGCGATGCCGTCCGCGCTCAACCCGGCACGTTGCTGAAAGGCGCGGACGGCGTTGGTGGTGGCCGGGCCGCTGACGCCGTCCACGCTCAACGCCGGTTTGGCTCCGGCGGCGTTCAGCGCCTTTTGCAGCCAGACGACCGACCCGTCGTCGGCCCCAACTCTGCCGGAGGTCGGTTCCGCCGCCGGGGCCTGGGTTGGGGCTGGGGCGTCGCCGCTGACCAGCGGGTAGATCTTGTCGAACCACGCCTGCCGGTCATCCAACCCGTTGTAGCCGCCGTTGATGCGCCGGGTGATGGCGCGGATGTCGTTGGCGTCGGCGGC
>JAIXPD010000045.1 GCA_027486405.1 Azospirillum sp.
GAAGGCGGGGAACCAGAGTTTGCAGGACGACTCTGATGGAAAAGCCTGGATCCCCGCCTACGCGGGGATGACGTGATTCCTCGAAATGGAAAACAATCTCCATATGCGATAACCCTGGCAATCGCTTGAACGAGCGATCATCGTCACGCAAGCAAGAATGGACACGGATTTCACGGACAAAATGAGGGATTACGCGGATTTCCGATCACCATCGCATCCCGTCATGAGGTTTCTCGCAAGATCGCAAACCGGATGGTTCTGAGATGCGTTCCGAGAAATCCGTGGAAAAATCCGTGAAATCCGTGGCGAATCTTGTTCCAGCGCTGGTGCGCGATGCTTCAAGCGATTGCCCTGCGCCACCGCTGCCGGTGGTCACTTCCACGCCCCCTCCACCGTCAGGTCGGCCAGCAACCCGCGCAGGATGGTGTGGGCGGCGCGGGCGGCGACCGGCATCGGCCGACCGGCGGCGTGGGCCAGCAGGATCGTCCGGTCGATTTGCGGGTCGGCGATGGGCAGGCCGGTCAGGCGCCCGGCGGCGGCCCCATAGCGCGCCACCCGTTCCGACAGCACGGTGTAACCGCAGCCTTCGGCGACCAGCGCCTTGATCTGCTCCAGCGCGTCGATCTCCATGGCGACGTTGACGCTTCCGCGCGCCAGCAGGGCGGCGTGTTCCACCTCCTCCCGCACGCCGTGGGGGCGGCCGGGCAGGATCAGCGGCAGGGCCAGCGCCTCGGCAAAGGGGATGGCGGTGCGCCCGCGCAGCAGCGGGTCGTCGGCGGGGCCGACCAGATGAAGCTGTTCGCGGGCCACGAACTCCGTGTTCAACCCGCCCATCTCCTTCGCCCCGAAGATCAGGGCCAGGTCGAGCTGGCCGGACAGCACCCATTCCAGCATGTGGCCGGACAGCCCCTCCACCACCCGCAGCCGGATCAGCGGGTGGGCGCGCCGCACCGCCAGCGCCAGCGGAACCGTCAGCACCGGCCCCAGCGAGGTTGGAATCCCGACGGTGGCCGGGCCGGAGGGGGTGGATTCCACCGCGCGCACCTCGTCGCGCAGGCCATCCATCGATTCGATCAGGGTCAGGGCGCGTTGGGCCAGCCGCCGCCCGCTTTCCGTCGGGACCACGCCGCGCGCCGTGCGCAGCACCAGTTGGCAGCCGAAATCCTCCTCCAGCCGCTTCAGATGCAGGCTGAGCGCCGGTTGCGCCACCCGCAGCGCTTCGGCCGCGCGCGAGATGGAACCGTGTTCGACGATGCCCAGGAAATAGCGAAGCTGGCGCAGATCCATGGCGTCCGACCCTCCGCATGGCGATAACCCGCCGCTATGAGGCGGGATGGGCGCATCGCGTGTCAATATGGCGCTGAGGGGAATCTGTGGGGAACGCGCCCGCAAAAACGCCCGCCCCCGTTGCCCAGGCTATGGCATTCACACATCTTTTTCTTACCGCAACCAATTGAAACAAAATGACTTTTCCGTCATCCCCGCGAAGGCGGGGATCCAGAGTTTGCCAGACGAACCTTATGGATAAGTCTGGATTCCCGCCTTCGCGGGAATGACGGTGAAAAGCTCTTTTCTTCCAATGAGTTGCCTAGGCCAAAGATGTGTGAATCCGCTAGGTCGTCCAGGGGCGGGCGTTGGACTACAACCGGCGAACCGGCCTCAGTCGAAGCTGAAACCCTTGTCCAGCATGTAGATGTTCTTCACCTTGCACCAGTCCACCTTGAACTGCTCGGCGTCGTAACCGATCCAGCTCACCTTGAAGGGAACGACGCAGCTGCCGTCGTTGCTGCCCCAGTCCATTTCGGCGGCTTCGCCCGGCTTCAGGGTGAAGTTGATCCAGTTCTTGCTCCAGGCACCGTTTTCATAGGTGCGGAAGCCGTTGATGACTGAATCCGTCGATTTGTTGTGCAGGTTGAACTTGTAGGTTTCGGCGGCCTGCGCGGTGGCGGACAAAGCGCCAAGCGCGGCGGCGATGCAGAACAGCGCGACTTTCTTCACGATCATGACCTGTGGGTTAGGGTGACGGATTGCCGCATCCTGCCAAGATCATCGCGAAACCGGAAGGGGGGATCTGCGCCGTTCCCGCTCTCCAATCACCGCCGCGTCAGCAGATCCTTGCTGGCCAGCAGCGACCCGCCGGCGATCAGCGCGCAGGCCACCCAGATGATCCCCTGGTTGGGGGCCAGACCGCAGGCGACCAGCAGCAGGGTGGACAGCAGCGGGGCCAGATAGGACAGCGCCCCCAGCGCCCGGATGTCGCCGTGGCGCACCCCGTGATCCCAGACGAAGAAGGCCGCCCCCACCGGCCCCAACCCCAGCAGCAGCAGGGCGGCCCAGCCCAGCGCGTCGGCGGGCCACACGGTCTCCTCCATCCCCAGATGGCACAGGCCGGACAGGATGGCGGTGACGAGGCAAAAGGCGCTCAACGCGTCGGTCGGGGCCTCGCCGATCTGGCCCAGGCGGCGGCGCAGCACCGAATAGCCCGCCCAGGTCAGCGCGCTGGCCAGCGCGGCGGCGTAGCCGGGCAGGTGTGCGGCCTCGATTCCCAGCCACCCGGTTCCCTCCCCGCCGCCCGATCCGCCGCGCAGCACCAGCAGCACCGTTCCGGCCAGCCCGGCCACCGCCCCGCCGACGTGCCAGGCGCGCAGCCGCTCCCCCGGCAGCAGGGCGGAAAACAGCACGATCAGCAGCGGCCACAGATAGTTGATGAGGTTGGCCTCCACCGGCGGGGCGGCGCGCAGCGCCATGAAATAGAGGAAATGGAAGCCGAACAGCCCGCCCACCCCCAGCAGCCAGGCCGGGACCGACTGGCGGAAATAGGACAGCGGGTTGCCGCCGCGCGCCATCGTCCAGGCGCTGCCGACCAGAAAGGCCAGCAGGAAGGAGGTGGCGACCAGTTGGAAGGGCGGGACCCGCCCGGCCAGTGTGGCCAGCGGGGCCAGGGTGGACCACATCAGGATGGCGCTGGCCCCGATGGCGGTGGCGCGCGTGACGGCAGACCGGGAGGCGGGGGAACGGGCGGCGGCGCGGGTGGTCATGGTCGAATCCGGTTGGGAACAGGGCGCAGAACGGCACGATCCTAACCGGACGGCGGCGGCCCGTCTTGCCCCGGACTCCGGTCCTGGTTGACCGAACCTCCGGCGCGGCGGTGCGCGGGCAATTGCTTGAAGCGTTGCTGCACCCAACCGGCACAAGAACCACCACGGATTTCGCGGATTTTTCCACGGATTTCGCGGAACGCGTCACAGGCCGCCCTGTTTGCGATTTCCCGACAAACCTCATGGTGGGGCGCGGGAGGCAATTGGAGTTGAAAATCCGTGAAATCCTTATTTTTTCCGTGAAATCCGTGTCCATTCCTGTCTGCGTGACGATGATGGCTCGTTCAAGCGATTGCCCTGGGGACGCGCGCGGGCGTCTGTACCTGGACCCTGCCCCCGGCGTAGCATGGCGGCCCGTGATACCTGAACCCGTGATACCTGAACCCGTGATGCCTGAACCAGCGATGCCTGAACCTGTCATATCTGAACCAGGGAGTCCCCCCGCGTGGCGCAGCCCCCCCGCCTGACCGTCAGCACCCGCAGTTATGACGGGGTGGAGCGGCGGCACGCCCACGCTTTTCATCAAATCGTGCTGCCGGTGGCCGGGGCGTTGGAGATGACGGTGGAGGCCGCGCAGGGCCGGGTCGGCGACGGGCAGGGTGTGATCGTCGCCACCGGCGCGCCGCACAGCTTCGCCGCGCGTGGCGACAACCGCTTTGTCGTGCTCGACCTGCCGCCGCACGCGCTGTTGCCCGACGCCGCGCTGCATCAGGCCGACGCCTTTTTCGCGGTGGACGTGGCGCTGGACGCGCTGGTGCGCTATCTGGCGAGCGAGGCGGCGAACGCGCCGCTGGACGATCCCACCGCCCATCACGCGGCCGCCCTGCTGCTGCGCGCGCTGGAACGCCGCCGCGCGCCGCATCCGGCGGGAGAGGCGGCGGGAGACGCGGCGAGGCGGGGGGCGGACCCCATCGCGCGGGCGCAAACCCTGATGCGCGACCGCTGCGCCGAGCCACTGACCGTTGCGGAACTGGCCGAGGCGGTCGGGCTGGCCCCCAGCCGCTTTCACGAGCTGTTCCGCGCCCGCACCGGAACCACGCCCGCCCGCTTCCTCAACACCGTTCGCCTCGACCGGGCGGAGGCGCTGTTGCGCAGCGGCGATCTGCCCCTGGCGGAGGTGGCGCAGGCGGTCGGCTTTTCCGACCAAAGCGCCCTGACCCGCAGCCTGAAACGCCGCCGGGGCGTGACGCCTGGGGGGGTGCGCGGGGGGGCGCTGCGTGGGGGGGCTTTGGGGCGGCCCGCATGACCGTGGATCGGTTCGACGCGCCGCCGCATCCGGCCATACCGCGCCGCGCATTTCGTGTGTATCATCCCGCCGACACAGGCGGCGCGTGTGCCGCCTCTTGGGGGGAGCGATGCGATGACGGTGATTTCGACGGAACACAGCTTCACCCTGCCAATCGGCTACCGCGACGCCGACGGCACGCTGCACCGGGATGGGGTGATGCGGCTGGCGACCGCCGGGGATGAGATTTTGCCGTTGAAGGATCACCGGGTGCAGGCCAACCCGGCCTATCTGACCGTCATCGTGCTGTCGCGCGTCATCACCCGGCTGGGATCGCTGGACATGATCAACACCAAGGTGATCGAGGATCTGTTTTCCGCCGACTTCGCGTTCCTGCAAAGCCTCTACAACCGGATCAATCAGGTCGAGGGCGAAGGCGGGGATCAGCGGACCGGCGGCTGACGACGCCCGGGCGGGGCCGTCACCGGTCCATCTTGGTGGACAGGATGATCGACGACATCGTCTTTTCCACCCCCGGCAACCGACCGATGGCGTCCAGCGCGGCGTCCAACGCGTCGTGGCTGTCGGCGCAGACGGTGGCGCACAGGTCGTGTTGGCCGCTGATGCTGTGCAGGCGGGTCAGTTCCGGCATTTTGCGCAGGGCGTGGACCACGCGGTCGGCCAGCTTGGCGTTCACCGTCATCATCACCAACGCCGACACCCCGCGCCGGGGAGCGCTGTCGCCCAGCCGCACCGTGTAACCGGCGATCGCCCCGCTGCGCTCCAACCGCGCCAAGCGGTCCTGCACCGTCGACCGCGACAGCCCCAACGCCCGCCCCAGGGCCGCCGTGCTGGTGCGCGCGTTCAGCGTCAACAGGTCGATCAACTGGCGGTCAAGGTCATCCATGGGCGGGACCAGGGTCATCGCATTTGCCCAAGGATGGATCTGGCGAAGTCGTCGGACCATCCTGAGCGTTTGCGCTTACGTCGGACGGAGACGTGAGGTCGGGCGCGGTTGAGGACGTTGAGGGCGAGCTTGCGCAGGGTGGCGAGGTTTTCTGGGCCGTGATCCTTGCGGTTTCTGGCGCGATCCTCGTCGAAGGTAACGTCGAGAACCCAGTGGAGGCCGTTCTCCACCGACCAATGTGCCCGAGCGGCGTTGAGGTACTCTTCGGCACCAAGCGGTCGCGAGGCGAGGTGATAGTGGCGGGTGACGGTGGTTTTGCCGTTGCGTTCGACGGTGGCCTCGATCATGCCCAGGCAGGCCATGTCGGGGAGCAGAACCGGCTCCGAGCAAGCCGACTTGGGACCGCGCAGCCAACTCAGGTCGTGGCTGACCCAAGCCCGGCGGGTCTCGATACGGCCGTGATCGGCATCGGTGGTTTCGTACGTATTCAATTCGGCCAGCGTCAGCGGATCGGCGAAACAGTCCACCACCATGCCATGCAGGGCGGGGTGGTTGGCCTTGAGCCGCAGAAGGTAGTCACCCCCTTGGTCGCGAATGATGCGCGCGGTGTCCACTTGGCAATGGATGGCGTCGGCGGTCACCAGCCATCCCGTCAGGTCCATGCATCCCAGCAAGGCCCGCGCCGCCACGATCTCGCTGTCGCCCTCGGCCACCCGGAAGCTTTGCTGGCCCACCACCACGCGCGTGGCCGAGGCGAACGCCGTGACCACCGCCAGCGGGTTGGCGCGCGCCGCGTCGTCGAAGGAGCGGCGCAGCGTCTTGCCGTCGATGGCGAGCACGCCCGCGCCTGCCGCCCCCAGTTCGTCCAGAAACCGCCCGAAGCACGCCGCAAAGGCGGCCGGATCGAGAAGCCGGAAGATCCGTGAGAATGTATCGTGGCTCGGAATCCCGTTCTCCAGCC
>JAIXPD010000008.1 GCA_027486405.1 Azospirillum sp.
ATGGAGTGACGCGGCGATGACCACCCCCCCCCCATCCACCCCCCCCCCCCCCCCCCCAACCACCCACAGCATCGTGCTGGCCGCCGGCGGCACCGGCGGGCACATGTTCCCGGCCGAGGCGCTGGCCCGCGCCCTGCTGGCCCGTGGCCGGTCGGTGACGCTGGTGACGGACCGGCGCGGCCACGCCTTTGGCGAGTCGCTGGCGGAGGTGCCGGTCCACCGCATCCGCGCCGCCTCCCCCGGGGCGGGCATCGTCGGCAAGCTGAAGGCCGCCGTCGAAATGGCGCTGGGGCTGCTGGAGGCCCGCGCCCTGCTGCGCCGCCTGCGTCCGGCGGCGGTGGTCGGTTTCGGCGGCTACCCGTCGGTTCCCACCGTCTACGCCGCCATCCAGGGCCGGATTCCCGCCCTGCTGCACGAACAGAACGCCGTTCTGGGCCGGGCCAACCGGATGCTGATCGCCGGGGCGCGCCGTCTGGCCGTCGCCTTCACCGGGGTGTCGCGCATCGGCGAGGCCGACCGCGCCAAGATCGTCCGCACCGGCAACCCGGTCCGCCCCGCCATCGCCGCCCACCGCGACGCCCCCTATCACGCGCCGGAGGGGAACGCCCCGATTCACCTGCTGGTGATGGGCGGCAGCCAGGGCGCGCGGGTCTTTTCCGAGGTGATCCCGCAGGCGCTGGCCCTGCTGCCCGCCGACACCCGCGCCCGCATTCATCTGTCGCAGCAATGCCGACCGGAGGATCTGGAGGCCGCGCGCGCCGCCCTGTCCGGCCTGGGCCTGGGCAGCTTGACGCTGGACAGCTTCTTCCGCGACGTGCCGGACCGTCTGGCCGCCTGCCACCTGGCGATCACCCGGTCGGGGGCCTCGACCATCGCGGAGTTGACCTGCGTCGGCCGCCCGGCGCTGCTGGTCCCCTACCCGCACGCCACCGACGACCACCAGACCGCCAACGCCCGCCAGTTGGCGGAGGTCGGGGCGGCGTGGCTGGTTCCGCAACCGGATTTCACCGCGCGCGCGCTGGCCGACCGGCTGGGCGCGCTGCTGACCGACCCCGCCGCCCTGCGCCGCGCCGCGACGGCGGCCCGCGATTGGGGGACCGCCCAGGCCGCCGACGCGCTGGCCGACGCGGTTCTGGCGATGCTCGCGACACCACACGCCAAGGGGGCCGCCGCACCATGATGAAGACCCGGACGACCACCCGCGCCCTGACCAAACCCGACGCACAGGGGTTGGAGAATTGGCCGCACTTGACCCGGACCGAGGGAGGATGGTTCAACCGTCCTTATTGCCCCCTCGTACCCCGGTCGATCGTTGGCACCAGCTTTCTTCGCAACCGCCTGCACGCCATCCACGGTGCGCAACCCCTTCCCGCCGACCTGTCCGACGACGCGGTCGACGCCACCCTTCGCCTGATGCTCCGACGCGGAAAGTAAGTCCAGATGCGCGCTCTCCCCCTCTCCATCGGCACCATCCATTTCGTCGGCATCGGCGGCATCGGCATGAGCGGCATCGCCGAGGTGCTGCGCAATTTGGGCTACACGGTCCAAGGCTCCGACCTGTCGGAAAGCGCCAACGTCAAGCGGCTGCGCGATCTGGGCATCCGCGTCTTCATCGGCCACCAGGCGGAGAACATCGTCGGGGCCACGGTTCTGGTGGTGTCCTCGGCGGTCAAGCGCGACAACCCGGAGGTCGTGGCCGCCCGCGCCGCCCTGATCCCGGTGGTGCGCCGCGCCGAAATGCTGGGCGAGCTGATGCGGCTGAAATGGGCCATCGCCA
The DNA here is from genome assembly GCA_027486405.1 of Azospirillum sp. Classification (GTDB taxonomy): domain Bacteria; phylum Pseudomonadota; class Alphaproteobacteria; order Azospirillales; family Azospirillaceae; genus Azospirillum. The sequence goes on from JAIXPD010000008.1 coordinate 1,778, forward strand.
TCGGCGGAACCCACGGCAAGACCACGACCACCTCGATGGTCGGGCACATGCTGGAACACGCCAACCTCGACCCCACGGTCATCAACGGCGGCATCATCAACGCCTACGGCTCCAACACCCGGCTTGGAACCGGCGACTGGATGGTGGTGGAGGCCGACGAGAGCGACGGGACCTTCGTCAAGCTGCCCGCCTGCATCGCCGTCGTCACCAACATGGATCCGGAGCATCTGGACTTCTACGGAACCTTCGACAACGCGCGCGCCGCGTTCGACAGCTTCGTCCAGAACATCCCCTTCTACGGCTTCGCCGCGCTGTGCATCGACCATCCGGAGGTGCAGGCGATGATTCCGCGCGTGTCGGATCGCCGCATCATCACCTACGGCTTTTCGCCGCAGGCCGACATCCGCGCCGTCAACGTCGAACACAGCCCGGCGGGGGCGAAATACGACGTGCTCGTCTATGACCGCCACACCGGCGAGACGCGCGCCATCACCGGCGTGCGCCTGCCGATGTACGGCCCGCACAACGTCCAGAACTCGCTGGCCTGCTTTGCCGTCGGCAACGAAATGGGCCTGCCCGACGTGGTGATGCGCGACAGCATGGCCAAATTCCAGGGCGTGAAGCGCCGCTTCACCAAGACCGGCGAGGTCAACGGCATCACCGTGATCGACGATTACGGCCACCACCCGGTCGAAATCGCCGCCGTGCTGCGCGCCGCCCGCACCGCCGGGACCGGCCGCACCATCGCCGTGGTCCAGCCCCACCGCTATTCGCGTCTGGCCAACCTGTTCGAAGAGTTCTGCACCTGCTTCAACGACGCCGACGCCGTGGTGGTCGCCGATGTCTACGCGGCGGGCGAGGCCCCGATCGACGGGGTGAACCGCGACACGCTGGTCGAAGGGCTGCGGATGCACGGGCACCGCCACGTCGTCGCCCTGCACGGCGCGCACGAGCTGCCGCAGATCATCCGCGAGATGGCCAAGCCCGGCGATCTGGTGGTGTGCCTGGGCGCTGGCAACATCACCCAATGGGCCAACAGCCTGCCCGCCGATCTGGCCGCGCTGTACGGCGTGAAGCCGTGACCGCCGCGCGCTCCATGACCCAGCCGGGCCAATCGCACCTGATCGAGCGGATGCCGCCCTGCCGGGGCCGTCTGAGCGCCGACGCGCCGCTGGCGCAGGTGACGTGGTTCCGCGTCGGCGGCCCGGCGGAGGTGCTGTTCCGCCCCGCCGACGCCGACGATCTGGCCGGGTTTCTGGAGCGCCTGCCCGCCGACATCCCGGTGACGCTGATCGGCGTCGCCTCCAACCTGCTGATCCGCGACGGCGGCATTCCCGGCGTGACCATCCGGTTGGGCCGTGGCTTCGCCGACATCCAATGCGACGGCGACACCCTGACCGTGGGGTCCGCCGCGCTCGACCTCAACGTCGCCGTGATGGCGCGCGACGCCGGGCTGGCCGGGTTGGAATTCCTGTCAGGCATTCCCGGAACCATCGGCGGGGCGCTGCGCATGAACGGCGGGGCCTATGGCCAGGAGATGGCCGACGTGCTGGTGTCGGCCCAGGCGGTGGGCCGCGACGGCGCGCGCCTGACCTTCTCCAAGGACGCGATGGGCTTCACCTACCGCCATTCCGCCGCGCCGGAGGATTGCGTCTTCACCGGTGCGGTGCTGCGCGGCGTGCCGGGCGACAACGAAGCCATTGCCCGGCGCATGGCCGAGATCGCCGAAAAGCGCGCCGACAGCCAGCCCGTGCGCTCCCGCACCGGTGGTTCCACCTTCAAGAACCCGCCCGGTCACAAGGCGTGGGAGCTGATCGACCGCGCCGGGTGCCGGGGCCTGTCCATCGGCGATGCCCAGGTGTCGGAACTGCATTGCAACTTCCTCATCAACCGGGGCAGCGCCACCGCCGCCGATCTGGAAGGCTTGGGCGAGGAGGTGCGGCGGCGGGTGTTCGACCACAGCGGCGTGACGCTGGATTGGGAAATCAAACGCGTCGGCATCCCCGGCGCAGGAGCCGTGTCATGACCGAAGCCCTGCTGCACGCCCACAAGAAGCACGTCGTCGTCCTGATGGGCGGCTGGTCGGCCGAACGCGAAGTCTCCCTGGTCAGCGGGGCCGGTGTGGCCAAGGCGCTGGAGGAGGAAGGCTATCGCGTCACCGCCGTGGACGTGCAACGCGATCTGGCCGGTCTGATGCACGCCCTGACCCACCCGCGCCCTGACGCGGTGTTCAACGCCCTGCACGGGCGCGGTGGCGAGGATGGGACGATCCAGGGCGTGTTGGAGTTTCTGGGCCTGCCCTACACCCATTCCGGGGTGCAGGCGTCGGCCATCGCCATGGACAAGGCGATGACCAAGCGGGTGCTGGATTCGGTCGGCGTCCGCTCGCCCAAGGGCATGGTGCTGGCGCGCGGGGCGATCACCGGCGGCGACCACCCGATGCCCGCCCCCTACATCGTCAAGCCGGTGGATGAAGGCTCCACCGTCGGCGTCGCCCTGGTGCGCGAGGGGCAGAACAGCCCGGTCGGCGACGCCTGGAGCTTCGGCGACCGCGCCCTGGTGGAGGAGTTCATTCCGGGCCGCGAACTGACCGTCGGCGTCATGGGCGACCGCGCCCTGACGGTGACGGAGATCGTGTTCCAGGCGCAGGTGTATGATTACACCGCCAAATACAGCAGCGGCCACGCCGTCCACACCCTGCCCGCCGCCATCCCCGAGGCGGTGGCGGAGGAAGCCAAGCGGATGGCGGTGCTGGCCCATCAGACCCTGGGCTGCCGGGGGGTTTCGCGCAGCGACTTCCGTTGGGACGACAGCCGACCGGGAACGGAGGGGCTGTATTTCCTGGAGATCAACAACCAGCCGGGGATGACGCCCCTGTCGCTGGTGCCCGAACAGGCCGCGCATGTGGGGATCACCTACGGCGCGCTGGTCGGCTGGCTCGTGGAGAACGCCTCATGTCAGCTCGCCTGATGGCAAACCCGCAGTTCCGCCCGACCCTGGCCGGGCAAGGACGCGACGATCTGGCCCGCCCGCCCCGCGCGATGGCGGCGTCGGCCCGCAAGGGCAACCGTCGCCGCGCCATGCCGCGCTGGGCCAAGCCCGCCTTCAAGGCCGCCCTGATCGGCGTGCCGACGCTGGTCCTGCTGGTGTCGGCGCTGACGGCGTGGAAGCGCCCCAGCCTGGCCGAAACGCTGGCGGCGGCGGAAGAGGGGCTGTTGCAGAGCACCAGCTCGCTCGGCTTTGTCCTGGACGAGGTGCTGGTGGTCGGGCGCAACGAGACCGAACGCAGCACCGTTCTGGACGCACTGGGCATCGTGCGCGGCGACTCCATCCTCGCCTTTGATCTGAGCGAGGCCAAGGCCCGGTTGGAGGAGCTGCCCTGGGTGTCCTCCGCCTCCATCGAACGCCGCCTGCCCGGAACCCTTTACATCCGCCTGACGGAGCGCCAGCCGATGGCGATCTGGCAGCATGACCGGCAATTCACCGTCATCGACCGCGCGGGCCGCCCGCTGGCCGACGCGGTGGAACTGGCACGGCGCGGCAACCAGCGCATCGAAACCCTGCCGCAGGTGATCGGCACCAACGCGCCGCAGCAGGTGCAATCGCTGCTGGGCGCGCTGGACAAGGTTCCGTCGATCCGCGCCCGCGTCACCTCGGCCAGTTGGATCAGCGACCGGCGGTGGAATCTGCAACTCGACAACGGCGTGACGGTGAAGCTGCCGGAGGGATCCGGCATGCCGATGGCCCTGCGCCAACTGGCCGAGATGAACAGCAAGGGCAAGGTGCTGGATCGCGACATCGTCGCCATCGACCTGCGCCAACCCGAACGGGCGGTTCTGCAAACCTCCGCCACCGCCCAATTGCCGGGCTGGGAGGATGAGGCCGCCAAGAAGAAGCCGCCGGGGAAGAAGACCTGACGGGCCGCGAACCAGCGGCGGGCAACAGCGATGGATCAGAACGGCAACAGAGGACGGGCAGCGGCGATGAGGTTGGGCTGAGGGTATGTTCGGCATCGGATTCAACGGAGCCAAGAAATCGAAGCGACCGGCGCGCGGCAGCATTGTCGCGGCGCTGGACGTTGGCTCCAGCAAGGTGTGCTGCATCATCGCGCGGCTGGACGAACCGGGGTCGTTCCGCGTGATCGGTGTCGGCCACCAGATCGCCACGGGAATCCGCGCCGGCACCATCATCGACATGGAAGCGGCGGAAACCGCCATCGGGGCCGCCGTCCACGCCGCCGAACAGATGGCGGGCGAAACGATCCGCGATCTGGTCGTCAACCTGTCCATGGGCCACCCGCGTTCGCACAGCTTCACCGCCCATGTGCCGGTGTCGGGGCAGGAGGTGACGGACGGCGACATCCGCCGCGCCCTGTCGCACGCCCGCAACGTCCAGGCCGGACCCGACCAGACCCTGGTCCACACCATCCCGCTGGGCTTCTCGCTGGACGACAGCACCGGCATCCGCGACCCCAAGGGCATGTTCGGCACGACGCTGGGGGCGGAATTGCACGTCGTCACCGCCGCATCCGGGGCGATCCGCACGCTGCAAACCTGCATCGCCCGCTGTCACCTGAACATCGAACGGATGGTGGTCAGCCCCTACGCCTCCGGCCTGGCCTGTCTGGTCGAGGATGAGATGGAGATGGGGGCCGCCTGTGTCGACATCGGCGGCGGGGCCACGACGATTTCCATTTTCACCGAAGGCAATCTGGTGTGGACGGGGGCCGTTCCGCTGGGCGGCCGCCACGTCACCAGCGATCTGGCCCACGGCCTGTCCACCTCGCTGGTTCACGCCGAACGTCTGAAGGTTCTGCACGGCAGCGCGCGCGGCAACCCCGCCGACGAGCGCGAGATGATCGAGGTCCCGCAGATCGGCGAGGACGAGCGCAGCGCCCGGTCCACCGTGACCCGCGCCTATCTGGTCAATATCGTCCAGGCGCGGATGGAAGAGATTCTGGAAGGAATCCGCACCGCCATCGACCGGTCCGGCTACGCCCGCAAGGTGGGCCGCCGCATCGTTCTGACCGGCGGGGCCAGCCAGCTTCCCAACACCCGGGATCTGGCGCAGCGCATTCTGGACAAACAGGTCCGCGTCGCCCGCCCGACGCGGATCGAGGGACTGAACGAGGCCCATGGCGGACCCGCCTTTTCAACGGCGGCGGGCCTGTTGTTGCACGCGGTGCGCACCCCAACCGACCTTCTGGTGTCCGGGCACGATGTTGTGTTCGCCACCGGGGTTCTGGGACGCGTCGGGCAATGGTTGCGGGAGAATTTGTGATGGGATTCGGCCGCAACGCCATCACACTGGGTACCGATCCGGCACGCCCTGGACACAACCAGGGTCCGATCGTGACACGCATGAGAAAACGCAAAGCAAAACAGGTTGTGGAGGCCTGAACAGAATGATCAACGTCACCATTCCGCAGATCGAGCCGGAATTGAAGCCGCGCATCACCGTGTTCGGTGTGGGCGGTGCGGGCGGCAACGCCGTCAACAACATGATCAAGTCGAACCTGGAAGGCGTGGACTTCGTCGTCGGCAACACCGACGCGCAGGCGCTGAAAGGCTCGCTGTGCGAAAAGCGCCTGCAACTGGGGACCGCCACCACGCGCGGCCTGGGTGCGGGGTCGAAGCCGGACATCGGCCGTGCCTCCGCCGAAGAGCAGATGGACGAGATCGTGCAGCACCTGGAAGGTGCGAACATGGTGTTCATCACCGCCGGCATGGGTGGGGGCACCGGCACGGGTGCGGCCCCGGTCATCGCGCGCGCGGCGCGTGAACGCGGCCTGCTGACCGTCGGCGTCGTCACCAAGCCGTTCCACTTCGAAGGCGCGCACCGCATGCGTCTGGCCGAAGGCGGCATCGCCGAGCTTCAGCAGTATGTCGACACGCTGATCATCATCCCCAACCAGAACCTGTTCCGCATCGCCAACGAAAAGACGACCTTCGCCGACGCTTTCAAGATGGCCGACGACGTGTTGCATTCGGGCGTGCGCGGCGTCACCGACCTGATGGTGATGCCCGGCCTCATCAACCTCGATTTCGCCGACATCCGGTCGGTGATGACCGAGATGGGCAAGGCGATGATGGGAACCGGCGAGGCCGGTGGCGAACGCCGTGCCATCGAGGCCGCCGAGGCCGCCATCTCCAACCCGCTGTTGGACGATGTGTCGATGAAGGGCGCGCGCGGCGTCCTCATCAACATCACCGGCGGCTATGACATGACCCTGTTCGAGGTGGACGAGGCGGCCAACCGCGTCCGCGACGAGGTCGATCCCGACGCCAACATCATCTTCGGCTCGACCTTCGACGCCGCGCTGGACGGCACGATGCGCGTGTCGGTCGTCGCCACCGGCATCGACGCCGCCGCGATGAGCAACCCGCGCACGCTGCACCCGGTGAACCTGTCGCCGATGGACCGCAACAAGAAGCCGTCGGGTCCGGCGGGTCTCAACAGCGCCTCGCCCTCGGGTCCGGGCAGCGCCGCGCCCGGCATCCCCACCGGCAACACCGTGCTGCGCCAGTCGCAGCCGGTCACGTCGGGTGCCTCGGCCCAGCAGCACGACCCCGCCCACCAGCACGCGCCGCACGCCTACGGCCACCAGCAGCCCACCGAGTCGCCGCAGCCGCACCGCTCGGCCAACGGCCCGCTGCACGGCGAAAACCAGGGGGGCCATTTCTACCCCCCAAAGCCCGCTGACGCCGGGCAGCGCCAGCCGACCAATGTCGGCCAGCCGCCCCAGCATTACCCGCAGCAGGCCCCGCAGCAACAGCCGCATCAACCGCCGCAGCAAAGCTATCAGCCGCAGCAGCAGCCGATGCCGCCGCAGCAGCCGGTCCATCATCAGCATCCCCAGCAGGCCCACCAACAGGCCCCGGTGTCCTACGGGCAGCCCCCGGCGGCCCCGGAACCGGCCCCGCGCAAGCAGAACTTCCTGTTCGGTCTGGTGACGGGCCTGGGCCGTGGCAAGGCCGAACCGCCGCCGCCCGCCGTGCCGCAACCGGCCCCGCAGCCGGTGGCCCAGCAGCAGCCCGCCTACGCGCCGCAGCAGCCCAGCTACCCGCAGCAGCCCCAACAGGCCTATCCGCAGCAGCCGCAGCAGCAGCCCGCCTACGCGCCCCAGCCCAGCTACCCGCAGCCGCAACCGCAACAGGCCTACGCGCCCCAACCGCAACAGCCGCCGCAGCAGCCCGCCTACGCGCCGCAGCCGAGCTACCCGCCGCAGCCGCCGCAACAGGCCTACGCCCCCCAGCCGCAACCGGCCCCGCAGCCCCAGCCGCAGGCCCAGCCGGTCTATTCCCCGCAGGCCCCGCAGCAGCCGCAGGCGGGCCAACCGCAACCGGCGACCTACCCGCCTCAGCCACAGCAGGCGGCCGCCTATCCGGCCCAGCCCCCGGCGGCCCCGCGCCCGTCGGGACTGAATGTGGAAGGGGCGCAACCGAAAACCGGCCACGAGCAGGAGGAATTGGACATTCCGGCCTTCCTGCGCCGTCAGGCCAACTGATCCCGGCGAAAGCCGGAGATATCCGCCGGTCGTCGCTTCGAACCGCGACGACCGACGGCTCCACAACCTGACCGAAAATTTCGGCCCCTGGACGGACCATCGCGTCCGCCCGGGGGTTTTTTTTGTTGGTTTCACCATTTTGTTCGTTATATCAATGATTTGCGCCACCCCGCGCGAACATCCCCCTGCAACAAACGGTAACAAAGAGTGATTTGTCCTGTTGTGGTCCCGGTGGTACCAAACAGCATGGCCGAAAGAGATTGGCCGCGACGGCAAGACCTTCTTCCAGAAGCTCCGTTGCGTGGCTCTCCCGACGCTCATGCGTGACAAAGATGGACAAACATCGTGGCAAACAATCGCGGTAATGCGGACGGCCTGTTTCAGCAGACCCTCAAGACGTCGGCGGTCATCGCTGGTGTTGGTCTGCACTCTGGTGCCATCGTCACGCTGACGATTTCCCCTGCCGATGCGAATTCTGGCATCACCTTTGTCCGCACCGACCGCCGTGGGGCGGAGGGCGTGATCCCGGCGCGCTGGGACACGGTGGTCGACACCCGGATGTGCACCGTGATCGGCAACGAGCACGGCGTGACCATCGGAACCATCGAACATCTGATGTCGGCCCTGTCCGGCTGCGGCATCGACAACGCGGTCGTGTCGTTGGACGGCATCGAGGTGCCGATCATGGACGGCAGCGCCGCCCCCTTCGTCGCCGCCATCGAACAGGCGGGCATCGCCATCCAGTCCGCGCCGCGCCGCGTCATCCGCATCCTGAAGCCGGTCAGCGTCGGCGACGGCGTCAAAAGCGCCTCCTTCGCGCCCGACGACGCCACCACCTACAGCTTTGAGATCGATTTCGAAAGCGCCGCCATCTCCCGCCAAGCCCGCGCGGTGGAGTTGGACAGCGACGTGTTCAAGGACGAGATCAGCCGCGCCCGCACCTTCGGTTTCCTGCACGAGGTCGAGGGGCTGCGCAAGATGGGCCTGGCCCGGGGCGGTTCGCTGGACAACGCCGTGGTGATTTCCGGCGACACGGTGATGAACGCCGAAGGGCTGCGCTTCACCGACGAGTTCGTGCGTCACAAGATCCTCGACGCCGTCGGCGATCTGTATCTGGCCGGGGCCAAGATCATCGGCCATTTCCACGGCGTCCGCGCCGGTCACGCCCTGAACAACCAATTGCTGCGCGCGCTGTTCGCCGACCGCAGCGCGTGGCGTTACGAAATCCAGTCCCCGGCCCTGCCGGTGTCCAGCCCGGTTTACGCGCTGGCGGTCGCCTGACCCAATCAGGCTCCCCGCGCGTCCGTCATCCCAGCAGCACCCTCCACAACGAAAAACGCCCTCCCCCGACCGGGGAGGGCGTTTTTTGTGACCGCGTTTTCACCGCAAGGCGGCAAAAAGAACGGCGTCGCCCCCGGTGGAGGGCGACGCCGAATCGGACGCGTGCCGTGCGATGCCCGGCAGGCGTTATCCGACAAGCTCCGCCGGTTGGCGCGCGGCACCGCTGCCCGCGTATTCGCCGAATCGGGTGTCTTCCTTCAGAATGTGCTTGCCCAGCCAGGCCGCACAGAAGTCAAACACCTCCTCGCCGCTGATGCCCGCGCGGTTGGCGACAAAGCCATCGCGGTACGCCTCCACCTGTCGGGTCAGGGCGTCGTGCAGCGCCTTGTGGGCGGCGAAGGTCGGGTAGTTCGACCGCTGCATGCACGCCTCTTCCGCCGCGAAATGGTGGCGGGTGTAGGCGATCAGTTCATCCAGAATGGCTTCGATGAGGGCCGGGTCCTGGCGGTTGGCGTCGTCGGACAGCTTGTTGACGATGCCGATCAGGGTGCGATGATCCTCGTCCAGATCATCGATGCCCACGCTCATCCAGCGGGACCATTGTATGGGTTCCATGGCGTTTCCTTCCCGTGCCGTATGGCCTTGCCGCGCCGGTGATGGGCGTGGCGTGACGGCCCATGGCGTGCGGACGTTGATCGCCCGTCATCCTGGGTCCGTCATGCTGGCCGTCCGGGTTTGGTGGGCGGGTGCCCGCCGCCCCGGATCGTCCAGCAGCGTTTTCTTATGTCAGCGCGTTCGCGCCCCGACGTCAACCAGGGTTGTCCCGCGTGCCAGGGCAATCGGGTGAAGGCTTGAAATTCCTCCATTAGGACATTCGTCATCCCCGCGAAGGCGGGGAACCAGAGTTCGCAGAGTGGTTCTGACGGGAAAGCCTGGATCCCCGCCTTCGCGGGGATGACGGTAAATTCTTCGTATAGGTTTATATACCTTCAAGCGATTGCCCTGTCCCGCGTGCGACATTTTGGCGATGGCCCGTTGGGAAGGCGCTGGGGAGGCGCTGGGGACATCGCGGGGGATCCCCCACGGCCGATCAACCGGCAATCAGCGCCAACCACTCCTCCTCGCTCAGGATGGTCACGCCCAGGTCGCGGGCCTTGGCCGCTTTGCTGCCCGCGTCGGCCCCGGCCACCAGGAAATCGGTCTTGCCGGACACCGATCCGGCCACCTTGGCCCCCAGCGATTCGGCGCGCGTCTTGGCCTCCGTCCTCGTCATCTTCTCCAGCGTGCCGGTGAACACCACGATCTTGCCCGCCACGGGGGAATCTCCGGTCTTCGGCGCTTCCGCCGCCAGCACGGTCAAACGGTCGGCCAGCGCCTGCACGATGGCGCGGTTGCGCTCCTCCTGGAAGAAGGAGGCCAATTCCTCCGCCGCCACCTCGCCCACGTCCGGGATCGCCACCAGCTCGTTCCAGTCCGGTTTGGGGGCGTGGTCCACGGCGTCGCGCATCGCCGCCGCCCAAGTGTCGAGCCTGCCATAGCGCTCGGCCAGCGCCTGCGCCGCCCGGCTGTTCAGCGGCTTGATGCCCAGCGAGGTGATGATGGTTTCCAGCCGCAGCGCCTCGTTCCCGGCGTAAAAGGCCAACTTCGCCGCGCTGTCGGGGTCGGCGAACCAGGCGAGGATCGCGTTGACGGTGGTCGGCCCCACCCCGGTGATGGCGTGCAGGTCGCGCCACGCCTCCCCCGGCATCGCCCGCCCGGCCCGTTCCATCCCGGCCATCCAGGCGGCCATCGTGCCGTAATGGCGGGCCAGCGACTTGGCCGTCACCTCACCGATGTGGCGGATGCCCAGCGCGAAGATGACGCGGTGCAGATCGATGCCGTTGCGCCGTTGGTTGATGGCGGCGAACAGGTTTTCGACCGATTTTTCCTTCCAGCCCGGCCGCCCGACCAGCTCGACCCGGTTTTCCCGGCCTTCCTGGCCCCGCTCTTCCAGGGTGAAGATGTCCACCGGGGATTTGATGAAGCCGGCTTCCCAAAACTCCTCGATGATCTTTTCGCCCAGCCCTTCGATGTCGAAGGCGTTGCGCGACACGAAATGGCGCAGGCGCTCCTTGGCCTGGGCGTCGCAGATCAGGCCGCCGGTGCAGCGGCGCACCACCTCGCCCGCCTCGCGGACCGCCAGACTGCCGCACACCGGGCAATGGGTCAGCGGTTCATAGGGCGTGGTTCCCTCCGGACGCTGGTCCAGCACCACGCCGACGATCTGGGGAATGACGTCGCCCGCGCGCTGGACGATCACCAGATCGCCTTCGCGGATGTCCTTGCGGGCGATCTCATCCTCGTTGTGCAGGGTGGCGCGGCTGACGACGACCCCGCCGACGGTGATGTCCTCCAACTCCGCCACCGGGGTCAGCGCGCCGGTGCGCCCAACCTGAACGGTGATCGCCTTCAACCGGGTGTGCGCCTGTTCGGCGGGGAATTTGTGGGCGATGGCCCAACGCGGGGCGCGGCTGACAAAGCCCAAGCGCTGCTGCCAATCCAGGCTGTCCACCTTGTAGACAACGCCGTCGATGTCAAAGGGCAGCTCGGCCCGGCTGCGCCCGATCAACCCGTAATGGGCCATCAGCTCCCCGGCCCCGTCGCACAGGGCGGTCGGGTGGTTCAGGGCAAAGCCCCAATCGGCCAGACGCGCGCGGATGCCCGATTGGGTGTCGGCGATCGGTTCCGACACCTCGCCCAGCGCGTAGCCGAAAAAGCGCAACGGCCGGGTGGCGGTGACGGCGGCGTCCTTCTGGCGCAGCGACCCGGCGGCGGCGTTGCGCGGGTTGGCAAAGGGTTCCTCCCCCGCCGCCGCCAGCCCGTCGTTCATCGCCTTGAAATCATCGCGCGCCATGTAGATTTCGCCGCGCACCTCCAGCACCTCGGGGAACGGGGCGGGCAGCCGGTGCGGCACGTCGCGGATGGTGCGGACGTTGGCGGTGACGTTTTCGCCCTCCGCCCCATCGCCGCGCGTGGCCGCCAGCACCAATTCGCCGCGCTCGTAGCGCAGGGAGCAGGACAGCCCGTCGATCTTCGGTTCGGCGACGAAGCGGACCGCCGCCCCCTCCTCCAGCCCCAGGAAACGGCGGACGCGCGCGACGAAATCCGCGACATCCTCGGCGGAAAAGGCGTTGCCCAGCGACAGCATCGGCACGGCGTGGCGCACCTTGCCGAACCCGGCGGCGGGGGCCGCCCCCACCCGCAGCGACGGCGAATCGGCGCGGCGCAGATCGGGAAAGCGCGATTCGATGGCGCTGTTGCGGCGGACCAGCGCGTCGTAATCGGCGTCGCTGATCTCCGGCCGGTCCTGCTGGTGATAAAGCTGGTCGTGATGGGCGATCTCGGCGGCCAGGGCGGCGAGGTCGGCCGCCGCCTGCTCCGGCGTCAACGCCTCCACAGCCACGCTGCGGGGGGTGGGGGGCGTGTCGAACAGGTCCATCATGGTGCGTCTCGTTGAAGGCCGGTGAAGAAAGGGCCGGTGAGGTGGGCCGCGCAGCATAGCGTCATCCCGCACCGGGGTGGAGTCTCCCCGACTCGCGACGTCACCGGCCCAACGGTGTATAGTGCCCGGACGATCATCAGCGGAAAGACCCATGGACCACGCGCCCAGCGCCAGCCTGAGCATCGACGACCGTCTGGTCATCGCCGCCACGCTGGACCGCATTTTCTACGACGATCCCGACCATTTCCACCGCGAGGACGCCCTGACGGTGCGGCGGCTCATCCCGCACACGCGCTCCTCCTGGCTGCGGCTGGGGTTCCGCGCCATCTCGCAAGGGCCGTCGGTGAAGGGCGAGGCCGCCGGGGTGGGCGACGTGCGGATGGACGGTGACAAGCGGGTGGTCGAGGGCAACGTCGGCGAATCGACCGTCTGGCGCTGCGGCCAATACAAGATCACCAACCATGACGGCGATCTGGAAATCTGGCAGGTGATGAGCGACGAGTTCGCCCAGGATCCCAAGGGCGCGCGGCTGGAGTTCGGCCCGACCGGCGAGCCGGAGCGCCTGACCTTCTTCCAGCCGCGCGACATCGAATTGCGCATCCCCTTCACCAGCTTCGCCGTGGGGGTGCGGCTGGGCGGCTGGAATTACTGGAAACAGGCGGCCCCGGCGGCGGGGTGAAAGCGGGTTCGTCGCGCTCTGCGCCAAACCATCACCCACAGCAATCGCTTGAACGAGCGATCATCATCGCACAAGCAAGAACAGACACGGATTGCACGGACAAAATTAGGGATTGAACGGATTTATGATCCCAATCGCTTCGCCAATCCCGCAATCGCTTCGCCAATCCCGTCATGAGGTTTGTTGCCAGATCGCAAACAGGATGATTCTGAGACGCGTTCCGCGAAATCCGTGGAAAAATCCGTGAAATCTGTGGCAACTCTTGTTCTGGCTGGCCGCAGGATGCTTCAAGCAACCAACCCGGCCATCACCCCCGCCCGGCGATCAGGCTTTCGGCGGCGGCGCGGGCTTCCGCCGTCACGGTGGCCCCGGACAGCATGCGGGCGATCTCCTCGCGGCGTTCGTCGCCGTCCAGTTCGGCCACGCCAGTCGTCACCTGTTCGCCCGTCTGGGTCTTCTGCACCTTCAGATGCACCGCCCCGCGCGCGGCCACCTGCGGGCTGTGCGTGACCACCAGCACCTGAAGGCTTTGCCCCAAAACGGCCAAGCGGTCGCCCACGGCGGCGGCCACCGCCCCGCCGATGCCGGTGTCCACCTCGTCGAACACCAGCGTGCCGACGGTGGAGGTCTGGGCCAGCACCACCTTGAGCGCCAGCATGAAGCGGGCCAATTCGCCGCCCGAGGCGATCTTGTTCAGCGCGCCCGGCGGGGAACCGGGGTTGGTCGCCACCTGGAAGGCGACGCGGTCGATGCCCGCCGCCGACCATTCCGATTCGTCGAGCGGCTCGACCAGCGTGCGGAACTTCGCCTTGTCCATCTTCAACGGGGCGAGTTCGACCGCCACCGCCGCGTCCAACCGGCCCGACGCCGCGCGCCGCTCCGCGCTCAGCGCGTCGGCGGCGCTGTGGTAGGCGTTGCGGGCAACCGCCGCTTCCTTGGCCAGACGGGTCAGCAGATCGCCTTGGTCTTCGATCAGCAGCAAGCGCCCGGCCATCTCCTCGCGCAGCGCGGCCAGCGCGTCCACCGCCACCCCGTGCTTGCGGGCGGCGGCGCGCAGGGCGAACAGGCGGTCTTCCAGCTTTTCCAGCGCGCGCGGATCCATATCGACGCCGCTGGACACGGCCTGAAGCCCGGCGATGCCGTCGGCCGCTTCCGTCGCCGCGCGGTCAAGCGCCGCGATCACCGGGTCGAGCGCGCCGCCCGCCTTGTCGGCCAGACGCGACAGGGTGCGGATGGCCGACGCCAGGGCGCGTTCCACCCCCCGGTCGCCCGACAGGTCGGCGAAAGCGGCGTTCAGGCCATCGACCAGCTTTTCGCGGTGCATCAGCACGGCGCGCGATTCGGCAAGCTCGGCCTCTTCCCCCGCGCGCGGGGCCAGCGCGTCCAGTTCGGCCACGGCGTGGCGGAGATACTCCTCCTCCGACCGGGCGCGGGCGATGTCGGCGGCGGCGGTGTGGCGGGCGTCCTCCACCTGACGCCACGCCCGGTGCGCGGCGGCGACCTGCGCGGCGCGGGCGGACAGACCGGCGTAGGCGTCGAGCACGCCACGATGGGTTTGCGGGTTGAGCAGGCCGTGGGTGTCGAACTGGCCATGCACCTCGACCAGCTCTTCGCCCAGCTTTTTCAACAAGGCAACGCCAACCGCCTGATCGTTCACCCAGGCGCGGCTGCGCCCGTCGGCGCTGACGGTGCGGCGCACCACCAGACGGCCATCGGCGTTGGCGTCGGCGTCCAGCCCCTGTTCCTTCAGGATGGCAAAGGCCGGGTGATCGCCCGACAGTTCGAATTCGGCGGTGACGGAGGCCTGATCGGCCCCGTGGCGCACCAGCCCGGATTCGGCCCGCGCGCCCAGCGCCAAGCCCAGCGCGTCGAGCAGAATGGACTTGCCCGCCCCCGTTTCGCCGGTGAGCACGCACAGCCCCCGGCGAAAGGACAGAACCAGTTTTTCGATCAGGACAACGTCCCGGATCGTCAGGGACGCCAGCATGGAGCGGCCTAGAACAGGGAGTTCCAGGCTTTGCTGAGCCAGGACTTCTCGTTTCGCTCGGGGGTGAGCTTGGCGTCCACCAGAAGAGCGTAGCTGTCCGTGTACCATTCGCTGCCGGGGAAGTTGTGGCCGAGCACGGCTGCGGCGGTCTTGGCTTCGTCGGTCACGCCCAGCGCCAGATAGCATTCCACCAGACGGTGCAGCGCCTCGGCGACGTGGGAGGTGGTCTGGTAGTTTTCCACGACCACGCGGAAACGACCGATGGCGGAGGTGTATTGCTGCTGGCGCAGGTAGAACCGCCCGACCTCCATCTCCTTGCCGGCAAGGTGATCGTTGGTCAGGTCGATTTTCAGCTTGGCGTCACGAGCGTATTGGCTGTCCGGGAAACGGCGCACCACCTCCGACAGCGCGTCGAGCGCCAGACGGGTCATGCGCTGGTCACGGCGCACGTCGGTGATCTGCTCGTAATAGGACAAGGCCCGCATGTAATAGGCGTAGGCGATGTCCGGGTTGCCCGGATGAAGCTGGATGAAGCGGTCGAGCGCCAGAATGGCGTCGTCGTACTTCAAATCCTGGTAATGGGCGTAGGCGGCGAGCAATTGCGCCTTGCTGGCCGATTCCGAATAGGGGTGCTGACGCTCGACCTCGTCGTACAGCTTGGCCGCCTTCTTGAAGGCGTCCTCCTTCATCGCGCCATCGGCTTCGGACAGAAGCTGATCGGCGGACCGTTCGACGTAGGCGTCCTCTTTGGTCGAGGAACAGGCGGCGAGCGTGGCGGACAGGAGAATGGCCGTCAGCGGCAGGCGATAGGAGCGAGGCAGCATCGTCGTCATAAGCTCTTTCAGCGTTGCCCCTGTATAGCACGCTGGGGTGCGGGCGCAGCAAGTGGTTCTCGGGCTTCCCGACCGGAAGGGCCGTGATGAATTGCGGTGTCGGATCAACCGAACAGCGCGTCGATGTCCGCCTGGCTGATGTTGCCGCTGTCGGGGGTGAATTCGGCGGGGCCGTGCAGATCCAGATTTTCGTCCTTCTTGGTGACGGACGGCGGCAGCGGCATCGCTTCGAATTCGCGCTTGTTCCACAGCCCCATCATCGCGTCCACGCGCTCTTCGATGAAGGCCATGGCGCGCACCACCTTGGTGATGCGCTGGCCGGTCAGATCCTGGAAGTTGCAGGCCTCATAGATGCGGACGATGACGTCGGCCATGTCGTTCACGCGGTCGCGCTGATAGCCTTCCGGCATCGACGACTTCAGCTCCGACATCACCTCGTCCAGCTCTTCGGCGCAGGCCATGATGGTGTTGGTCGCGGCCTCCGTCGCCGACACGACGGCGCTCAGCTCCTGGCTGGCCTGCTGGAACTTGTCCTCGCCCCCGGCCAGCGGGTGGCGGATGGCGGCCATTTCAACCTTGGTCGCCTTGATGCGGCCGGAGATGTCGGCGATTTCGACCTGGATCTGATCGATCTGCGCCGCGTCCATCGTCAGGAAGCGGTCGAGCTTCTCGCCCAGCGTGCCGATGGCGCGCAGAACCTCGGTGTTGTCCATCGTGACGGTCTGCACCGCCGTGACCGCCGGAGCGGCGGCGGCCGATTCATCGACCAGCGCCTGGAAGGGATGCCCCGTCTTGCGGGCCTTCTGAAGCTCGGCCATGAAGGGCTTGGACATCTGCTTCATCCTTGGTCCCGCCTTTGTCGCTTGGCCGCACCCGGCCTTGAAGTGGTCGAATGACACGCGCGGGACACCGCACGCCGTCGCTTGATTAGCGCGATGCCGCCGCTGACCTGATTCCCGCCCCGCCGTTCACCGCAGCCGCCCCCCACCCGAACATCCGCCGACCCTGTTCACCGGCACCACGATTCACCCAACCACTCAGCCGAACAGCGCGTCGATGGCCGCCTGATCGAGGGGTGTGGGCGGTTCCTCCGCCGCCGGGGGCGGTGGGGGCGCGGGTTTCGCGGCGGGTTTGCTGGCCTTGATCGACGGCCCCGGCGGCTTGGGCACGGGCTTTTTCGCCGGAGGCTCCGCCGGTTTGGGCGGCGGGGCATCGAACATGCTGTCGATGTCCGCCTGGCTCGCCTTGACCGGGGGCGCATCGAACATGTTGTCGATGTCGGCCTGGCTCGCCTGCACCGGGGCCGCGACCGGTTCGGGCGCGGGCGGTGGTGGCGGCGGTGGCGGCGGGGCCACGGCCATGGGCGAATCGAACATGCTGTCCACATCCGCCTGACTGACGCCATGCCCGTCGAGTTGCGGGCCGTTCAGCAGATGCGCGTCGGGCCGCATGTCCATCGGTTCTTCGACGGCGGCCATCTTGGCCAGACCGTCTTCGCCCCAGATGTTGATCATCGCGATGACGCGCTGTTCGATGTAGCGCAGCGCGTTCACCACCTTGCTGGTCCGCTGACCGGTCAGGTCCTGGAACGAGCAGGCGGTGAAGATGTTGTTCACCTCGTTGTCGATGTCGCCGCACAGCGCGGTGTCGGCACCGGCGGCCCGCAGCTTGGCCGACAGATCCATCAGCCGCTCGGCGGCGTTCAGGATTTCGAACGAGGCGCGTTCGGTCGAGATGACGATGGCGTCAAGCTCGTTGGTGGCGGAGAGGATTTTGTCGCCAGCCCCGTCGGCGGGCCGCAGGGCTGCGACCTCCCGCCGGGCCTGTTCGATGGAGGCGGCCATTTCCATCAGCTCGCGCCGCAGAACGCCGACATGCTTGCCAGCCTCCACGGCGTCGTTCTGACGGTTCCAGGACGTGCGGAACTCCTGGAGCATCGCGCGAACCTCTTCCGTCGCGGCCCCAAGGGACCGGCGATGGAGACGACGCAGAAAGGCCCGCCCCTTGGTCGATCGAGCGATCGCTTCTTCGATCTGCTCAAACTCTTCCTCGGACAGCTGTGCAAGCTGTTCCAACCCGTCCACTCCCCCAACCCGATGCGTCAGCCGCCGATGACCGCCTGGATCTTCATCTTCAGCGTGTCAGCGTTGAAGGGCTTGACGATGTAGTTGTTCACGCCCGCCTGCTTGGCCGCGATCACGTTCTCGGTCTTGCTTTCGGCCGTGACCATGATGAACGGGGTCGGCGCCAGCTTGGCGTCGGCGCGGATTTCCTTGAGGAGCTGGAGGCCGGTCATCGGCTCCATGTTCCAGTCGGAGATGATGAGGCCGAACTTGCTTTCGCGCAGCTTCGCCAAGGCCGACACGCCGTCGCCGGCCTCGTCGATGTCGGTGTAGCCGATCTGGGTCAACAGGTTCCGCACGATGCGCCGCATGGTGGCGTAATCATCGACGACGAGGATCTTCATCTAGACGTCTCCGCATAAGTCCGTTGCCGGTGGATGATCCGGCGTTACGCTCACCCGGCGCAGGGCCGCGCCGTAATCCGGGAAGTGTGTGCCAACTGTGATGCCCTAACTTTTCTGAAAAGTCATCCCTTTGAGACACAGTGAAGCAGGCTGGTAAAGAACGGGTTACTGAACCGATCCGGACCTTGCCAGATTCGTCCGGCGAACGCACGGGTTGATTTCACCACAGCCGCGCGTTCTACCGTTTTCCTTGCCGCCTCCCCCCGGGCACACCCGCCCCTGATTCTCACCCCGCCACGGCGAGGGGCGCGGTGGCGTCGGCCAGCCACGCCGCCGCGTCGCCGTCCAGCAGCGGCGTCAGCGACTCACGCACATGGGCGTGATAGGCATCGACCCAGGCGATTTCGGCGGCGTCCAGCAGGGTCGCGTCGATCAGGTGGCGGTCGATGGGAACCAGCGTCAGCGGATCGAAGCCCAGCGTCGGCCGTTCGGCCCCGGCCACCTCCACCGGTTGGACCACCACCAGATTTTCAATGCGGATGCCATAGGCCCCGGTCTTGTAATAGCCCGGCTCGTTGGACAGGATCATGCCCGGTTGCAGGGCCACTGTGTTGCCGACCTTGGAGATCCGCTGCGGCCCTTCATGCACCGACAGGAAGCTGCCGACGCCGTGGCCGGTGCCGTGATCGTAATCCAACCCAACCCGCCACAGCGGCAACCGGGCCAGCGCGTCGAGCTGCGACCCGGTGGTTCCGCGCGGGAACCGGGCCGTGGAGAGCGCGATGTGGCCCTTCAGCACGCGGGTGAAGCGGTCCTTCATCTCCGCGCTGGGGGTGCCGACCGCCAGGGTGCGGGTGACGTCGGTGGTCCCGTCGCGGTATTGCGCGCCGCTGTCCAGCAGGAACAGGCTGTTCGGTTCCAACCGACGGTTGGTTTCCGGCGTGGCGCGGTAATGGACGATCGCCCCGTTCGGCCCCGCCCCGGCGATGGTGTCAAAGCTCAGACCGCAAAAACGCTCGTTGACCGCGCGGAAGGCCAGCAGACGGTCCACCACATCCAATTCGGTCAAATCGCCCTTGGGCGCTTCCCCGGCGAACCAATGGAGGAAGCGGACCAGGGCCGCGCCATCGCGGGTGTGGGCCGCACGGGTTCCCGCCAGTTCCGCCGCGTTCTTGCACGCCTTGGGCAGGGCACAGGGGTCGCTGTCACGCTCCACCTTCGCACCCGCCAGATGCAGCCGGTCGAACAGCCACGCCGAGGTGCAGGACGGGTCGGCCAGCACCCGCGCGTTGCCGCGCCCAACGGCGTCCAGCGCCGGGCCAAGCTCCGCCACCGGGCGCACCCACACCGCGTTGCTGAGATGCGCGCGCGTGGCCGGGGCCAGCTTGCGCGGGTCCAGGAACAGATCAACCGCGCCGTCGCTGGCCAGTATGGCGAAGGAGAGCGGCAGCGGCGTGCAGGGCACATCGGCCCCCCGGATGTTCAGCAGCCACGCGATGCTGTCGGGCTGGGTCAACACCAGGGCGGACAGGCCGCGTTCGGCCAAGCCCTGGGCCAGCCGGGCGCGCTTGTCGGCGGCGCTGTCGCCGGTGAAGGCGATGTCCTGCGGCGTCACCGGCGACAGGGGGGCCGGGGGTTGGTCCAGCCACACCGAATCGAGCGGGTTGTCCTCGCAGGCGATCAACTGGACGCCGTGGCGTTCCAGGGCGCCGCGCGTCTTCTCGACCCACCCGATGGTGTGCAGCCACGGGTCATAGCCCAGCCGCCCACCGCTGGGCAGCGCCGCCGCCACCCAATCGGTCAGCGGATCCTCGACCAGATGCAGATGCTCGTAATGGGCCGGAACCTCGTCGCGGGCCTGAAGGGTGTAGCGGCCATCGACGAACAGCGCCGCCCGCTCGGCCAACGCCACGGCGATGCCCGCCGATCCGGTGAAGCCGGTCAACCACCCCAAACGCTGGGCACGGGCCGGGACATATTCGCCCTGATGCTCGTCGCCGCGCGGGACCACGAAACCGTCCAAATCCCGGCGCTTCAACGCCGCGCGCAGGGCGGCCAGCCGCGTTGCGGCGTCGCCCATCGGCGCGGGGCGCGGGGCGCTCTCCAACGCGGCCTTCAGGGCTTGCAACTGGTCAATCAGGGCGGCGGGCAGCCCCTCCCCCACCATCAGCAACCAATCGGCGGGGTCATGGCTGGGTGGGGCGGCGAGAACCCCCGCGATCAGCGCGCGCAGATCGTCGGGGGTCTGTCGAAGACCGGCGGCGGCCAACAGGGACGCCAGAGCGTCATCGCCACAATAGAGGCTGGACACGGCGGAAACACCTCGGGAAACGGTGACGACCGGGATCGGTCGGGTCGCTTCAGGCTAGGCATCCCCGCGCGTCGGCGCAAGACACAGGCGTGTGAAATTCCGTGACGGGGCGGTGACGCCGCCCCACCACGCGCACCCGATCCTCAGCGGCGGACCATCAGCGGCGGACGACCAGCGTCGTCCATTCGCCCACCGGGATGCGGGCGACCAGACGCAAACCCTGGTTGCGGTGGGCCTGGATGACGTGCCGCTCCTGCCGGTTCAGCAGCCCGGCAAGCACGGCGTAACCGCCCTTTTTCAGGTGACGGCGCAGTTGCGGGGCCATGCGGGCCAGCGGGCGGGCCAGGATGTTGGCGGTGATGAGGGTGTAGGGCTTGTGCTGGCCGACGAGGCGGGTGTTGTAACCATCGCCGCCCTGCGAACGGATGCGGCCCTTCAACCCGTTGATCGCGGTGTTGATGCGGGTGACGCGCACCGCTTCGGGGTCGATGTCCACCGCCGTCACCGGCACGCGCCAGCGCTTGGCCACCGCCAGCGCCAGAATGCCGGAGCCGCAGCCCATGTCGAGCGCGCCGCCACGCCCCCGGCGCGGCAGGGGCAGATGGCGCGACAGCCGGTCCAGCGCCTGAAGGCAGCCGTTGGTCGAGCCATGCTCCCCCGTGCCGAAGGCGGTCGCGGCATCGACCAGCAGCGGGATGCAGCCCGCCGGAACGCTGCCCTCGTGGTGGGAGCCGTGAACGAAGAAACGCCCGGCGCGGATCGGCGGAAAGCCCTGGTAGCTGTGCGACACCCAATCGATCATCGGCAGGCTTTCGATGACGACCTTCGGCTCGTCGATTCCAACGGCCTGGGCCAGAACGGCCACGCGCGACAGCAGGCGGGGTTCATCGGGCTGGCCGTGAACGGTCGCCTCGACCAGCCAGTTGCCGCCCTCTTCCAGTTCGAAGGTGGACACCGCGTCGGCGTGATCGCCCACCGCGTCGGCGAACACCGGCGCATGGGTTTCGTGAACGACGAGCGCGATGCGCCAGAGGGTGTTGGACGGCATGGGCGGGGGCTTTCCGGTGCGGACACAGTGAACCGGTGCTTTTTAACCGCCCGCCCTTGCCGAAACCAAGAAAATTGCGCGGCGGTTCAGTTGCCGGGCACGATCACCGGATGAACGACGAACAGCTCCGGGGCCGCCGGGTTGACGTCCACCCGCACCCAATGGGCGTTGGGGCTGCCAAAGGTCTCCACGCGCGTCAGGTTGGGGATCAGGTTGGCCTGGTTGATGAACGGCTTGTCCACCTTGAAAAAGTGGGTGTCGCCGTGCACGAGCAGCACCTGCCCGTCATAGGCCCGCGTTTCGGCCACCAGCGCGTCGATGAAGCGGTCGTACCCGTCAAAGCCGGGGGCCTTGCGCTCGTCCTTGCCCTCGGTTTCCGGCAGGTCGAAACCCAGATCGGCCTGGATGGTGATGACCAGACCCGGCAGTTTCTTCGCCTTGGCCTGAGCGAACGCCTCCTTCATCCAGGCGATGTTGGCGGCGTCGCGCTCCTCATATTCGGCGTTGTCGGCGGCGCACTGCTCGGCCTTGCGGGCGCTCTTGTTGGTGCAGTCCTTCTCGTCGAGCACCTTGTTGTTGTTGCTGCCGGGGATGTTCAGGCCGATGAACAGGATGCCGTTGTGCAGCAGGCGGGTGTTCTCGGCGAATTTTTCGCCCGGCTTGCCCTGCTGTTCCAGCGTCAGCTTGGTTTGGCCGAAGCTCTGGTTGGTGGCGAACATGGTTTTGCGGATGTGGGCCAACCGCTCCAGATTGTCGTAACCGCCGTTGTTCACGCGGTGGCAATCGGTCCATTCGTTGTCGCCGGGCACATAGATCATCGGGCGCTTGAGCGACTCGCACATCGCCACCGTGTCACGATAGCTGGCGTCGGTGCATTCGGAGCTGCCGTCCTTGGTGTCGCCGTCGAAGATGGAAAAGGCGATGTCGGCGGCGTTCATGTGGTCGATCAGCCGCTTCATCTTCGGGCCGTCGTTGTTCTTGGCGTAGGGCAGATCGCCCCACAGCGCGACGGAGAACGGCGTCACCGTTTGGGCGACCGCCCCGCCAACGGGCAGCAGCGCGGCGGTGGCGCAGACGGACAGGGCCAGCGCGGCGGTTCCCCGGCGCAGGCGGCGGGCAACGGCGGTGTGCAGCGGCATGGGAAACCCTCAAATGTGATGGGCGGGGGCTGGTGTGCGGGGTGGGCGAACCACGCCCGCGTCATGCCGCCTGTATAAAAGCGCCCCCTCCACCGGGTCATGTGAAGTTCCGATGACCGCGCGATCACCGGAAGGCACCACAACACCGCAGGTTTCACGCCCCCGACAGTTGATCGGCGATGTGGTGCATCCCCTGCTCGCGCAAAATCGCCTGACGATGGCGCACCATGCGCCGTTCCAGCGCCTTGGCCACCGCCGGTCCCCCCAGGGGCTGATCGTCCGGCCCCTTCAGCCGGTGGGTCAAATCCTGGATCAACGCCCCTTCGGCCTTGCTGTCGCGGCGGTCGAGCGGTTGGTCGGTCAACAGCGATTGCCGAATCCGGTCGATCAGCACGATCCGGCACAGCGGCGCGCGCCCGCGCAGGGTCAGGTCGCACACCCGCGACAGGGCGACGGTGGGTTGCGGGACCACTGGATCGGGGTCGCGGCCATAAAGCGCGTCCACCAGGGCGCACAGCCCCATGAACAGGCTGGGCTGCGGCCCCAACAGCTCCTTCAGCGTGTCCGCCGACCCCAGAATGTCGGCCATCACCCCGTCCAGCAGGGCCAGATGGCGCGGGCTGCTGTCGTCGTCGATCAAATCCAGCAGCAAATCCAGCTTTCCGGCGAGCGTGCCGCCTTCGGCCAGATGCAGGGTCAGCAGGCTGAGGAACAGCGTGTCGTGCGCCTCCTCCCCCACCGCCTCGTCGATGCGGCGGCTGGTGTCATCCAGATCCTGGGCGTTGAAGATGGGCAGGCGCTTGCGTTCGGCCAGGAAATCGCGGGCTTCCGACGCGGCGGCGTCCACCAGCCGCCGCAACTCCTTCACCCGCGTGGAGACGACGGTCCCGTGGACGTCGGCGTGGTGGCGGGCGGTGGCGTGGATGGCCGCGCTCAACAACGCGCCCTGTTCGTCCAGCTTGCGGAAATGCGGCCAGGAATGCAGCAGTTCGGTCGGCGTGATGCGCAGCCGGTCCAGAAACACGCGCAGCAAGCGGCCGATCACCACCCGGCTCTCGAACCCGCGCAGATCCTCCAGCGTGCGGCAGACCGGCGCGCCCTCTGCCGTGCCGCCGAGCACCAGCGGCTTGCTTTTCACCTCTGGGGCCTTTTTGTGCAGGATCACCGTTTCCAGGCTGAGACCGGCCAAGGTCCGGTACTTGATGACCTTGACCTCCTCCACCGCGCCGACGGTGAGCTGGGAGCGGGCGCAGGAGAGCGACGCCTCCTGATCGGTGAAGGCACCTTCGATGCGCCAGCGGCCATCACGGCGGCTCTGGACCTCAAAGCTGGTGCTGCCCTTGCCAAACACCGAACGCGCCCTCCCCTGACCAACCGTTTGTTATCGGTTCAGAGTGCCCCGTCCGGGATGGCGCGCGCTGTGACGCCCGTCACAGCGATTTCGCCCCAGGGTTGGGCCTCACCCCGCTTTTTCAGCCGCAACGACGAAACTGTCCATCACCTTCTTGGTCCCGGCCTGATCGAAGTCGATTTCCAGCTTGTCCTGCTCCACACCCCGCACGGTGCCATAGCCGAATTTCTGGTGAAAGACGCGGGAACCCTTATTGAAGGCCGATTCCGGCCGCGCGCGCGGGGCCACCGCGTAGGATCCCTGCTCCAGCGTGATGGTCTTGGGGGCCGGAGGCTGGCGGGTCTGGCCACGAAAACCGAAACCACCCGCGAACCCGCCCATAGCCGAACCACCCATGGCACCACCACCCATCGCACCACCACCAGCGCGCAGGCCCGGCGCGGCCTCCGTCTCCACCACCTCCTGCGGCAATTCGTCCACAAAGCGCGAGGGCAGCGCGCTGACCCAATTGCCGTACAGGCGGCGGTTGGCGGCGTGGCTGACATAGGCGCGCTTGCGGGCGCGGGTCAGCCCGACATAGGCCAGCCGCCGTTCCTCCTCCAGCCCGGCGATGCCGGTTTCGTCCAGGGCGCGC
Source organism: Azospirillum sp. (assembly GCA_027486405.1). Classification (GTDB taxonomy): domain Bacteria; phylum Pseudomonadota; class Alphaproteobacteria; order Azospirillales; family Azospirillaceae; genus Azospirillum. Next base: position 26,496 of record JAIXPD010000008.1, read on the forward strand.
TGGTTGGGAAACACCCCTTCCTCCCAACCCGGCAGGAAGACGCGGTCGAACTCCAGCCCCTTGGCCCCGTGCAGGGTCATCACCGTGACCTGATCGCCCCCGGCGGCCTCGGCGTTTTCCATCACCAGGGCGACATGCTCCAGGAACCCGGCCAGCGTTTCGAAATCGCCCATGGCGGTGACGAGTTCCTTGAGGTTTTCCAGCCGCCCCGGCGCTTCGGGGGTCTTGTCCTCCTGCCACATCCGGGTGTAGCCGGATTCATCCAGGATGAGCCGCGCCATCTCGGTGTGCGGCACGGTGTCCAGCATGGTCCGCCAGCGGAAGAAATCCTGCAACAGTCCGCGCAGGGTGCTGCGCAGCTTCGGTTTCAGCTCGTCCGTGTCGGTCAGCAGCCACGCCGCATCGGTCAGCGACACGCCGCGCGCACGGGCGGCGGTGTAGAGCGTCTGCATCGCCGCCGGGCCGACGCCGCGCTTGGGCAGATTGACGATGCGCTCGAAGGCCAGATCGTCGTCGGGCGAGTTGACCACCCGGAAATAGGCCATCGCGTCGCGGATTTCCTGCCGTTCGTAAAAGCGTGGCCCGCCCAAAACCTTGTAAGGCAGGCCCATGGTGATGAAGCGCTCTTCGAACTCGCGGGTCTGGAACCCGGCGCGCACCAGGATGGCGATCTGCGCCAGGGGAACGCCCTTGCGTTGCAGCGCCTCGATCTCGTCGCCGACCCAGCGGGCCTCCTCCTCGCCGTCCCACACCGCCTTGACCCGCACCGGCTCGCCGCCGTCGGCTTGGGTCCACAGGGTCTTGCCCAACCGCCCCTTGTTGTGGGCGATCAGACCGGAGGCGGCGGCCAGGATGTGGCCGGTGGAGCGGTAATTCTGCTCCAGCTTGACGATGGTGGCGCCGGGGAAGTCGGTTTCAAAGCGCAGGATGTTGCCGATCTCCGCCCCGCGCCAGGCGTAGATGGACTGGTCCTCGTCCCCCACGCAGCAGATGTTCTTGTGGGCCTGGGACAGGATGCGCAGCCACAGATATTGCGCGACGTTGGTGTCCTGATACTCGTCGACCAGGATGTATTTGAACTTGCGGTGATACTCGGCCAGCACGTCCGGGTGCTTCTGGAAAATCTCCAGCGTGTGCAGCAGCAGGTCGCCGAAGTCGCAGGCGTTCAGCGTGCGCAACCGCTCCTGATAGGCGCGGTAGAGCGCGACGCTCTGCCCGCCCGCCACGTCGCCGCCGTCCGCCGCGCTCAGGCGGTCGGGCGTCAGGCCGCGATCCTTCCACCGTTCGAACGCCCCCAGAAGCTGGCGCGGCGGCCATTTCTTGGTGTCGATGTTGGCGGCTTCCAGCAGTTGCTTGACCAGCCGGATCTGGTCGTCGGTGTCCAGGATGGTGAAGTTGGATTTCAGCCCGACCAACTCGGCGTGACGGCGCAGGATGCGCGCGGCCAGCGCGTGGAAGGTCCCCAGCCACCAGCCTTCCGGCTCGATCCCCACCAGCGCCGCGACGCGCTCGCGCATTTCGCGCGCGGCCTTGTTGGTGAAGGTCACGGCCAGGATCTGGAAGGCCGCCGCCCGCCGCGTCATCAACAGGTGGCCCAGCCGGGTGGTCAGCACCCGCGTCTTGCCGGTTCCCGCCCCGGCCAGCACCAAGACCGGCCCGTCCAACGCCTCCACCGCCGCGCGCTGCGACGGATTCAGCCCGTCGAGATAGGCGAAGCGCTGCATCGGTGCGGGAGCAGCACCGGGACCGTTGTGGCTTGCGACGTGGCTCCCGGCGTGGCTCCCAGCGTGGCTCAGGGGGTCATCGGCGGGGGCGGCGTCGGCAAGGGGATCGTCGGCAAAGGGATCGGTGTCGAAAGAGTCGGACATGGCTCACGGCTTTCCTGGACGGCGGTTCCGTGTATAGCACGCGGCGCGGCGGGTCGAAGCCCGTCCGCACCCGTTTCGTTCTTTTTTCAGCCCCCCTCTCGACGGCGCGCCCGCCCCTCCCCACATGGCAATCCACAAGGAGAATACGGTCATGCCCCTGTTCAGCTTCCTTCTCAACGTTCTGTGGGTTCTCACCGGCGGCATTTGGATGGCGCTGGGCTGGGCGATCGCCGCGCTGTTGATGGCGCTGTCGATCATCGGCCTGCCCTGGGCGCGGTCGGCGATGACCATCGCCCGCTACACCCTGCTGCCCTTCGGCCAGACCGCCGTCCGCCGCGACGAGTATCGCGGGCGCGAGGATCTGGGAACCGGCGGCCTGGGCTTCCTCGGCAACATCCTGTGGTTCGTGTTTGCCGGCTGGTGGCTGGCCCTGGGCCATCTCTTCGCCGCCGTCGGTCTGGCCATCACCATCATCGGTCTGCCCTTTGCCTGGGCGCATCTGAAGCTGGCGATGCTGGCGCTGTGGCCGATCGGCACGGAGATCGTGTCGGTGGACACGCTCGACCGCCGCCGGGCCTGGGGACGCCCGTGAGATCGAAGAGGTTTGAGAAAAATTTGAGATAAATTCTTTTTCGCGCAGGAGGTGCGCTCTCTCATCCGTCAAACGGTCGGTGAGGAAGTCCGTATGGAGAGAGCCATGTCCGTTTCCCTGGTGAGTTCATCCTCCTCCGCCCAGTACGCCCAGCGCCCGCAAGGGCCGGGCAAGGAGATTCGGGAGGGGATCAACAGCCTGAAGAAGGCCATCGATTCCGGCGACATGACGTCGGTTCAAAGCGCCTATGAATCCCTGTCCAAATTGGCGAGCAAGGACGGGACCTCGTCGTCCAGTTCGTCCAGTTCGTCCAGTTCGACGTCGTCCACCTCCAGCACCAGCGACAGCAAGAATCCGCTGAGCAAGCTGCTGACCAGCGTCGGCGACGCCCTGAAAACCGGCGACATCAGTTCGGTGCAGGAAGCCTTCGCCCAGAACGGTCCGCCCAGCGGCCCCAAGGGCGCTGGTGGTGCCGGTGGTGCCGGTGGCGGCCAGCCCCCCGGCCCGCCCCCAGGTGGCGGCGGTGGCGGCGGCGGTCCGGGCGGCGGCGGTGGCCCCGGCGGCGGTTCGGATCAGGTCCGCGACGCCGTCGGCAGCCTGGCCGAGTCCCTGCAATCGGGCGACGTGTCCGGGGCGCAGGACTCGATTTCCGCATTGACCAAGCTGCTGACCGCCAGCAACGACGACGACGACAGCAGCGACGAAACCGACGACGACAGCAGCGGCACCGCGTCCACCAGCAGCGCTTCGTCGACGAAGGGCAACTCCTTCCTCGACAAGCTGACCAGCAACCTCAGCGACATCAGCTCGGCCCTGCAATCGGGCGACACCGCCAGCGCGCAAAAGCTGTTCGCCAGCATCGCGTCGCGCGGGTCGAGCGGGGTCAACGTACTCGCCTGACCGGGCGCTCCGCCCGCCCGGCCTCCGAACCGGACCCCGAACACACGACACACCGCGCAGGCCCGCCCGCGCGGTGTGTCGTGCTGGTTCAGGGTGTGTCGTGCTGGTTCAGGTTGGGGCCGGAACGGGTTTGCCCGCCTTCATCGCCTTCAGCATCACCGACGCGCGCCAGAATCCCAGACCGTCCCCGTCGAGGAAATGGACGTGCCGGTCGGCGGACAGATCGCCGACCAGACAGGTGATGGTCGTCGCGTCGGCCCGCGCCGTGCCGTAATGGATGATCCCCGCCGCCGCTTCGGCGGCCAAGAGGCGTTCGATGGCCTCGGCCTCCGCCTCCGACACGTCCAGCACCATGCGCGGCCCGCCCGCCGCCTTGCGGAAGTCCGACCGTTCCGCCGTCGTCCGCTGGTAATAGAACGGGTCGAAATTGGCCAGCCGCCAGCCCATGAACAGCAGAAAGCTCAAGGTCGCCGACGCCGCCAACGCCTTCAACACCCGCCCGACCGCCGCCCCGCGCGACCGGCTGGACCGCGCCTCCATCAACAGGGAGCGGTAGGTCGGCGGCCAGCGCGTGACCATGCGCTCCCCCCCGCCCAGCGGGGCGGCGGCGGCGGTGGGAACGATCCGTTCGATCTCGCCCTGGATGCGCGCCAGCGCCGCCACACCGGCGGCCCCCGGTTCCACCGCGTCGATGATGACGCACAGCACCGTGCCGCGATGGGGCGGAACCGGACGCCAACGGCAGGACACCGCCTCCAGCCCCGGCAAGGGACCGGGCCGGGGGTCGAGCCGCCATTGCGCGTCGTCCTTCACCCAGGCGTCGGCGGCGGCGACTCCACCGCCCAGAAACAGGCCGAAGCTGTTGCCGTTGCCCACATCCTGCAACGCCGCCATCACCTCCAGCCCCTGGTCGAGCAGGGCGCGCACCGGCACGATGCCGATCCGCAGCGGCACGTCCATCACCTCCCCCGCCCAATGGGCGAGCGCGGCCAGCGCGTCGCGCGCCGCCTCCTGCCGCCCCGGCGGGACGGCGGCCATCGCCCCATCGCCGCCAAATTGGCAGGCCACCGGCTGCCCCCCCTGCCCAATCGCCTGCGACAGCACGGCGACCACGGCGGCGGCGACGAAATTGACGTCGCGGTGCCGCCCTTCGCCCGCCAACCGGGTGCTGCCGATCACGTCGGCAATCGCCAGCCACCAATCGCCGTCCAACGCGGCGTAGCGGACCGGGTCCGCCGCTTCGGCCGCAAAATCATGAATCATCGGCAACGGCCGCATCACGGGCACTCCGCAGGGGGGCATGGCGTTTGATGGTAACAGCTATGCCCGCCCGTCGCCCGGTCAACCGGCTGATGCGTCACAGCCGTTCGGTCAGCGTCTCCATCACGTCCTTTTCCCGGTCGATCATCGCCAGCTCGTCGCCGACGAAATCGCGCATCGAAATCAGGCCGACGACCCGGCCATCGGCCACCACCGGCAGATGACGCAGGGTGTTGACGGTCATGCAGCGCAGGGCGTCGCCGACGCTGGTGTCCAGCGCGGTGGTCACGGGACAGCGGGTCATCACGCTGCCCAGCAGGGTCGAATCGGGATCCAGGCCACCGGCGACCACCCGGTCGGTCAGGTCGCGTTCGGTGAAAATCCCGACGGCGTGCGCGCCCGCGTCGGTGACGACGACGGAGGCGACGTGTTCATCCCGCATCCGCCGGGCGGCGTCGCGGGCGCTGGCGGTGGGCGGCAGGGCAACCACCCGATGGCTGTGGACCAGATCCCCGACGGTGCGATTCATCATGGTGCTTCTCCTCCCGAAACGCGCAACACGGTCGCGGGTGTTCGAACCCACCGGATCGCGCCAGCAAGTGTTCGCAATTGCAAAAGAAAGCAGGAAACCAACGGCACGCGCGTGGAAATCAAAGAGCGCCTCAAATAAATCCTAGACCTGTCTTTCAACGATGACGAGATGATGACCATCAAGACAGGCGCATGTTCGCCATGATCCGTCAGCATGCGACAAAACCGCCCGATTCATCGGCGCGATGGTCCCGTTGGCACGCGACATTAATGATCGTCAGATCAGACACAAAACATTAACCGTTGATAAACCAAATACTGCGAAAACAGACTCATTGTAACATTTTGGTTCCTGCGCGCCTCCCGACGCGCTCCGCACAAAGGGCATCGCGCAGCATGTCGTGGCTGTCGAAACTGACTGGCGGCGGCAAGGCCGCCAACGGCGCAACGGTGGACAAGGGACCTCGCCCGTCCCAACCGCCGACCATCGTCATCGACCATCACGAATTCGTGCCGGAGGAGTTCGCCATCGGCTCCTTCCGCCTGCGCCCCTACGACGGCGACCTGATCGCCCACCAGCAGTTTGACTTTCGCATGGTGTTCACGCTGGGGGAGGAGGTGGTGGATGCCCCCTGCCACGGCTTTGTCGTGAAGCTGACCGACGAAAGCGGTCTGGTCGCCCGCTACAAAAGCCCGACCTCCATCTACGAGCGCAAGTTTCTGGATTACGTCCGCGCCTGGAAGGGGCTGTAAGCGACAGCGGGCCAAAAACCGCACAGCACCAGCCCACCAAATACGGTGGCCCATCACCGACCATCCACCGTATGATGCGGCATGACGATCCGCCTGCTTCCCGACACCCTGGTCAACCGCATCGCCGCCGGTGAGGTGATCGAACGCCCCGCCGCCGCCGTCAAGGAATTGGTGGAAAACGCGCTCGACGCCGGGGCCACCCGCATCGACGTGGTGGTGCGCGACGGCGGCAAGACGCTGATCTCCATCACCGACGACGGGTGCGGCATGACACCGGACGAGCTGACGCTCGCCGTCGAACGCCACGCCACCTCCAAACTGCCCGGCGACGATCTGCTCGACATCCGCTCGCTCGGTTTCCGGGGGGAGGCGCTGCCCTCCATCGGCGCGGTCAGCCATCTGACCATCACCAGCCGCCCGCGCGGGGCCGACAGCGCCTGGAGCCTGACGGTGGACGCCGGGGCCAAGGGCACGCCGCAGCCCGCCGCGCTGGCCCACGGCACGCGGATCGAGGTGCGCGACCTGTTCGCCGCCGTGCCCGCCCGGCTGAAATTCCTGAAGGCCCCGCGCACCGAGTACGACCACATCGCCGATGGCATCGAACGGCTGGCGATGGCCCATCCCGGCGTCGCCTTCACCCTGTCCGACGGCGGCGGCCGGTCGGGGCTGCGGCTGTCGGCGGCGCAAGGCGAGCTGCTCGACGCCCGGTTGACCCGGCTGGGCGCGCTGATGGGGCGCGATTTCCAGGACAACGCCGTGCCGGTGGAGGCGATGCGCGAGGCCGTGACCCTGTTCGGTTGGATCGGCCTGCCCACCCTGCACCGGCCGACCGCGCGCCACCAGCATCTGTTCGTCAACGGCCGTCCGGTCCGCGACAAGCTGATGGTTGGCGCGGTGCGCGCCGCCTACGCCGATTTTCTGCCGCGCGACCGGCACCCGCTGCTCGCCCTGTTTCTGGAGATCGACCCGCAGGAGGTCGACGTCAACGTCCATCCGGCCAAGGCCGAGGTGCGGTTCCGCGATCAAGGGCTGGTGCGCGGCCTGATCGTCGGCGCGCTGAAACGGGCGCTGGCCGACGCCGGGCACCGCGCCTCCACCACCGTCGGGCTGGCGACGCTGGGCGCGCTGCGCCCGCACAGCGACGGCGGGTCGCCCGGCGCGTCCACCGACGGCGGGTTCGCCCCCTCCCCCCTGCCCTATGGCCGCAGCGGGGGCGGAAACAGCGGTTGGGGCGGTCAGCCATCCTGGAGCGCCGGGCCGACGGTCACGCCGGGGCTGGCGGAGCGGGCAACCGCCTTCCAGGCCCCCTACCCGACCCACAGCGGTGCCGGCAACGCCGGGTTGCCGCCGCTTCAAGGCCGCCTGTCCGGCTTCGCCCCGGCGGCGCGCCCGCCCGAATACGCCCCCGCCAGCGCCCAGGTCCATGGCGGCCAAGACGCTCCCCCGCCCGACAGCCATCCGTTGGGCGCGGCGCGGGCGCAGTTGCACAACACCTACATCGTCTCGCAAACGCGGGAGGGCATCATCGTCGTCGACCAGCACGCCGCCCATGAGCGGCTGGTCTATGAACGGATGAAAAGCGCCCTGCTCGACGGCGGGGTGAAGCGTCAGGCCCTGCTGATCCCCGATCTGGTCGAGCTGGACGAACCGTCCGCCGACCGGCTGCTGACCCGCGCGGCGGAGCTGGCCGAACTGGGGCTGGTGGTGGAGGGCTTCGGCCCCGGCTGCGTCCTGGTGCGCGAGGTTCCGGCCCTGCTGGGGCAATCCGACGTCAAGGGCCTGATCGCCGATCTGGCCGAGGAGTTGGCCGAACTGGGCGACACCCTGTCGCTGAAGGAGCGGTTGGAAGCGGTGTGCGGAACCATGGCCTGCCACGGCTCCGTCCGCGCCGGGCGCGCCCTGAACATCGACGAGATGAACGCCCTGCTGCGCCAGATGGAAGCCACCCCGCACAGCGGCCAATGCAACCATGGCCGCCCGACCTATGTGGAGTTGAAGCTCGCCGACATCGAACGGCTGTTCGGGCGGCGGTGAGGCGCGAGGCCACGCGTGTGAGGCCGCGCGTGTCAGGCCGCGCTTTTCTCCACCCCCAGCCGTTCGGCCAGCGGGTACAGCTCGACGTCTTCGCGAACGATGCGGTTCTTGAACGCGTCCAGCATGATCCGGGTTTCCGCCACGAAGCCCGCCGGGTCCTTGGCGATGGCAAAGGGGCCGGGCCAGCGCTGGCGGTAGGCTTCGAAGCGCTGGGTCAACCCGCCCATCTCCTGCTGGAACCGCGCGGCCAGAGCGCGCAAGGCCGGGTCGGCGGCGCGGGCCAACCGGGGGTACAGCGCCTTGTCCTCCACCGCCAGATGAACCGAGAATTTGCCGAACAGCTGCACGAGATCGGTGGCGACCGGGGCCGGGTTCGCCGCGATCGCCACCGGATCCAACCGCCGTTCGATGGCGGCGGCCAGCGCCAAGACGTCGCTGTGGTGGGTGTGGAAACTGGTCATGTCCATGATGGAGCGTCCTTCTTGGGAATGGTGCGGACCAGCGCCCCACCGCCAGGGGGGATGAGGCGCTGACGGGCGGGGCGTGGTGAAAGCTCCGCAGCGGTCAGGCCAGCGCTTCCTTGGGGCCGAAAAACTCGTGGAAGATCGCCCCGCTCGGCAGGCCCAGCGCGGTCAACGCGCCGATCACCGCCGCCATGAAGGGCTTCGGCCCCACCACATACGCCTCCGCGTCCGGCGGCAGCAGAGCCGCCAACGCCTGCCGGTCAAGCAGACCGACCAAATCCGGCGAGTCGTGCGCGTCGGGTTCGGCGTAGCAATAGACGGTCTTCAGGGCCTGATAGCGGGCGGCCAACGCGTCCACCTGATCGCGGAAGGCGTGCACCGCCCCGTTGATCGCGGCGTGGACGTAGATCACCCGCCGCCCGGCGGCCAGCGCCTGTTCGGCCAACGGCAGGGCCGGAGTCTGCCCCACCCCACCGGTGATGAGCAGCACGGGCGCGGCGCTGTCGGTCAACACGAACTCCCCGGCGGGCGGGTAGACCTCGACCTCGTCGCCAACGCGCACGCGGTCGTGCAGGAAGCCCGACACCAGCCCCTGATCCTCCCGCTTGACCGAAATCCGATAGGTGTCGCCGTTGGGGCTGGCCGACAGGCTGTAATTGCGGTGCACCGTCTCGCCGTCGATGGTCAGCTTCAGGCCCAGATACTGGCCGGGCCGGAAATCCATCACCCGGCCGCCATCGACCGGGGCCAACCGGAAGGAGGTGATGACCGCGCTTTCCGGGGTCTTCTCGACCACGCGGAAACGGCGCGCGCCGCGCCAGCCGCCGGTCAGCGCCGCCTTGCGGCTGTATTCGGCCTCCTCCGCCGCGATCAGCAGGCGGGCGAGCTGCCAATAGGCCGCCCCCCAGGCGTCGGCGACCTCCGCCGTCACCGCGTCGCCCAGAACGCGCCCGATGGCCTCCATCAGGCAGCTCCCGACAATGTCATACTGATCCGCTGTGATGTTCAGCGAGACGTGCTTTTGCACGATGCCCGCCACCGCCGACCCCAGAACCTCCAGCCGGTCGATGTTGGAGGCGTAGGCGATGATGGCGTTGGCGAGCGCCTGCGGCTGGGCACCGGCGCGCTGATGGCTTTGGTTGAAGACGGCGCGCACCTCGGGAAAACGCTCGAACATCAACGGGTAAAAGGTCGCGGTGATCTGGTTGGCGTGGGCGGCGACCAGCGGGGCCGTGGCCTTGATGATGGCGGTCTGGGCGGGCGTGAGCATGATGGGTGTGATCCTTTGTTGCGCGGCGTGATGTCGCATCCCCTAAGGCAAGCCCCGTGCCAAACCCGCCGGGCGCGGATTTCCGCGCCGCACAACCGGGCTGTTGTCAGAGTGACCCGCTGGGGTATGATGTCGAATGGACAACGTTGATGTCGTTTCGACACACCCCTTCGCCGCCGACGCGGTGGCCGATCTGCTCGAACGGCTGGACCAGCCGGATCGGCTGTGGCCGCTGTTTCTGGATCAGGCGACCCGCCGCCTGCCCTGCGACGCCTGCGCCGTGCTGCGCCTGGACGGCGACCGCCTGATTCCGATGGCCACGCGCGGCCTCAGCCCCGACACGCTGGGCCGCCGTTTCCGGTTGGACGACCACCCGCGCCTGCGCGCCATTCTGGAATCCGCCGAGGCGCTGACCCGCTTTCCCGCCGATTGCCCGCTGCCCGATCCCTACGACGGCCTGATCCCCGACGGTCGTGACCGCTTGCACGTGCATGATTGCGTCGGCGCGCCGCTGCGCCGCGTTGGCGGCGGCCCCGCCTGGGGCGTGATGACCTTCGACGCCCTGCACCCCGGCCAGTTGGACGGCTTTGCCCCGACCATGATCGCTCTGGCCCGGCTCGCCACCGCGCTGGCCGAGGCGGCGCAGCGGCGGGCCGCCCCAACGGCTCCGATCCGGGGGGGTGAGGAACGGTTTGATGAGCGCCCCGACCCGGCCCTTGAACTGGTGGGCGACAGCCCGGTGATGGCGGCGTTGCTGCGCGACATCGACGCGGTGGCCGACAGCGATCTGGTGGTGCTGGTGCTGGGCGAAACCGGCGTCGGCAAGGAGCTGGTGGCCCGCCGCCTGCACGCCCGTTCCCGCCGGGCGCAAGGGCCGCTCGTTCATGTGAATTGCGCCGCCCTGCCCGACACGCTGGTGGAAAGCGAGCTGTTCGGCCATGTGCGCGGGGCCTTTTCCGGGGCGGTGGCCGACCGGCGCGGCAAGTTCGAACTGGCCGACGGCGGAACCCTGTTTCTGGACGAGGTCGGCGAACTGCCGCTGGCGGTTCAGGCCAAGATGCTGCGCGCCTTGCAGAACGGCGAGATCCAGCGCGTGGGGTCCGACCGCCACCTGACCGTCAACGTCCGCGTCATCGCCGCGACCAACCGCGACCTGACGCGCGAGGTGGCGGAGGGGCGGTTCCGCGCCGACGTCTATCACCGGCTCAGCGTCTACCCGCTGCGGGTGCCGCCGCTGCGCCAGCGTGGACACGAGGCGCTGCGGCTGGCCGGGCTGTTCCTGGAACGCAACCGGGCGCGGCTGGGGCTGCGCAACATCCGCCTGTCCGCCGACGCCGAACGGCGGTTGCTGTCCTACCCCTGGCCCGGCAACGTGCGGGAGTTGGAGCACGCCATCGGGCGCGGGGCCATCCGCGCCCGCGTCGCCCGCGCCGCCGACGGCGGGGTCCTGACCCTGACCGCCGCCGATCTGGGCCTGACCGATGCGGAGGAAACGGCCCCCCCGCCCACCACCACCCCAAGCCCGGCCGCCAGCCCCCCTGACGATCTCCCCCTGCGCGACGCGGTGGAGGATCTGCAACGCCGGATGATCCGCGACCATCTGGCCCGCCACGACGGCAATTGGGCCAAAGCGGCGCGCAGCCTGGGCCTGGACCGCAGCAACCTGTTCCGTCTGGCCGGACGGCTGGGCCTGCGGACGGAATGAGGGGATGGTTTAGAACAAACTGCCCTGAGTCGGCGGCACGCGCGGCTTGCGACCCTCCGCCTTCTTCTCCAACTTAGGCTCAGGTTTCGTTTCAGGTTTCGTTTCAGGTTTCGTTTCAGGTTGAACAACAACCGGCTGAACCGCCACCGGCGGGGCCTCCGTCAGCGGGGCGTCGCCCGCCACCGTCACCCCGACCCGGCTGTCGTCGCCAAAGCGCAGGGTCAGCGCCTGCCCCGCTGCGGTCTGGCGGGCGGTGGTGATCGGTTTGCCGTCGCGGTCCTCCACCAGGACGAAGCCGCGCGCCAGCACGCTCTTGTGGCTGTAGCTTTCCAGCAATTGGCCGAGCGACTCCAGCTTGCCCGCCCGCGTCTCAACCGTTGCGGCAAAGGCGCGGTCCAGGCGCGGCGTCAGGTCGGTCAACCGCCGCGCGGATTCCTCCAGACGGTGACGGGCCGGGGTCAGCGACAGGCGACCGGCGACGCGCTGGTACCGCCCCTCGGCCATCGTCACCGCGTGGCGCAGCGCGCCGTCCAACGCGCGGGCTTCCCCGGCCAGGGTTTGCCGGGCCTGGATCAACTGGTCGCGCGGGTGCCGCAGGCGGGCCGCCGCCTCCCCCACCCGCGTGCGGCGGCGTTCCAGCAGCGCCCCGGCGGCCAGCACCAGCCGTTCGGCCCGGTCGTCCAGGCGTTGGGCGTGGCCGTCCAGCAGGGCGCGGGGGTCGCCCAGGCCGCGCGCCAGCCCGTCCACCCGGTTGCGCCGCTCGCTCAACAACCGTCCGGCGCTGGCCAGCAGGCGGCGTTCGTCGTCCAGCACCTGCGCCAGCAACTCACCGCGCACCGGAACCGCCATTTCGGCGGCGGCGGTCGGCGTCGGCGCGCGGCGGTCGGACGCGTGGTCGATCAGGGTGGTGTCGGTTTCGTGGCCAACGGCGGAAATCAGCGGGATGGCGCTCGCCGCCGCCGCGCGCACAACGATTTCCTCGTTGAAGGCCATCAGGTCTTCCAGCGAGCCGCCGCCGCGCGCGACGATCAGCAGATCGGGGCGCGGGACCGGCCCGCCCGCCGTCAGCCGGTTGAACCCCGCAATCGCCGCCGCGACCTCCGCCGCCGCCCGTTCGCCCTGGACCGCGACGGGCCAGAGCAGGACATGGCGGGGAAAGCGGTCGTTCAGCCGGTGCAGGATGTCGCGGATCACCGCCCCGGTGGGCGAGGTGACGACGCCGATGACGGCGGGCAGGAAGGGGATCGGTTTTTTCCGCGCCGGGTCGAACAGCCCTTCGGCGGCCAGACGGCGCTTGCGCTCCTCCAGCATCTTCAGCAGCGCGCCTTCGCCCGCCAGCTCCATCGATTCGATGACGAGCTGGTATTGCGAGCGGCCCGGATAGGTGGTCATCCGCCCGGTGACGATGACCTCCAACCCCTCCTCCGGCTTGATCGCCAGCTTGGACATGGTCCCGCGCCAGCACACCGCCTCGATCACCGCCGTGTCGTCCTTCAGGCGCAGATAGCAGTGGCCGGAGCTGTGCTTCTTCGGCTGGGAGATCTCGCCGCGCACGCGGACGAAGCCGAACTCCTCCTCGATGCTGCGCTTCAGGCGGCGGGCGAGGTCGCCGACCGAATATTCCGGCAGGTTGGACCCCGGACGCGGTTCGGGCGCGACCAGAGGCAGGGACGGGGCGGATGACGGGGCGGGGCCATCAAAATCTTGAGTCATGGTGCGGGCATGATACAAGGCGCGCAGTTGGCAACAAGCGCGTTAACAAGGGGCGTCGCGTCATGAAAGTCCTCGTCGTCGGTTCGGGTGGGCGTGAGCACTCCCTGTGCTGGGCCATCGCCAAGTCGCCGCTGTGCTCCGCGCTCTATTGCGCGCCGGGCAACGCCGGGATCGCCGATGTCGCCACGCTGGTTCCCATCGGGGCGGAGGATGTGGACGCCATCGTCCGCTTCGCCCAGGACAGCGCCATCGACTTCGTCGTCGTCGGCCCGGAAGGCCCGCTGGTGCTGGGTCTGGTGGACAAACTGAACGCCATCGGCATCAAGGCCTTCGGCCCCAGCGCCGCCGCCGCCGCCCTGGAAGGCTCCAAGGGCTTCATGAAGGACATTCTGGCCAAATACGGCGTGCCGACCGCCTTTTATGGCCGTTTCACCGACGCGGACGCCGCCAAGGCCTATGTCCGCCAGCACGGCGCGCCCATCGTGGTCAAGGCCGACGGTCTGGCCGCCGGCAAGGGCGTGACCGTCGCCCGCACCCAGGAGGAGGCGTTCGCCGCCATCGACGACGCGCTGATCGGCGGCCGCTTCGGCGCCGCCGGGGCCGAGGTCGTGGTGGAAGAGTTCCTGGACGGTGAGGAGGTCAGCTTTTTCGCCCTGTGCGACGGCGAAAACGCCCTGCCGATGGCCTCGGCCCAGGATCACAAGGCGGTGGGCGACGGCGACACCGGCCCCAACACCGGCGGCATGGGGGCCTATTCCCCCGCCCCGGCCCTGACGCCGGAGCTTCAGGCCCGCGTGATGCGCGAGATCGTCGAGCCGACGGTCAAGGGCATGGCGGCGGAAGGCCGCCCGTTCAAGGGCGTGCTGTTCGCCGGTCTGATGATCGTGCAGACGCCGGACGGCCCGACCCCGAAGACGCTGGAATTCAACGTGCGCTTCGGCGATCCCGAATGCCAGACGCTGATGAGCCGCCTGGAGTCGGACGCGCTCGCGGCACTGGTCGCCGCCGCCGACGGCGCGCTCGACCGCATCGACCTGCGTTGGTCGGACGACACCGCGCTGTGCGTGGTGATGGCCGCCCAGGGCTACCCCGGTGATTATCTCAAGAACACCGAGATCAAGGGCCTGGACGCCGCCAACGCGGTGGATGGGGTGACGGTGTTCCACGCCGGAACCAAGCGCGCCGAGGATGGCCGCGTGCTGTCGGTGGGTGGCCGCGTGCTGGGCGTGACCGCCCGCGCCGCGACGGTCGCCGCCGCCCAGGCCGCCGCCTATCGCGGCGTCGACGCGCTGGACTGGCCGGGCGGCTTCTGCCGCCGCGACATCGGGTGGCGCGCGATCAGCCGCTGATCCGGAACGGCCTCCCCGGCGGCGGCGGGTGGTGACGTCACCGCCCACCGCCGGAAGGCCAGCCCTTCAGCGGCGCGCGGATCAGGCCCGCATGCGCTCCGTGGCGGTGCTGATGTTGCGCGACACGTCTTCGATGTCGCGCACCACCTGGGTGACGCTGGACGCGATCTCCTTGGTCGCCGATTCCTGCTGCGACACCGCCGCCGCGATGGTGGCGGAGATTTGCTGAACATCCTTCACGATGGTGCCGATCCGGCGGATCGCCTCCACCGCGTGCAGCGCCTCCTGTTGGACCGCCGCGATCTGGGCGGCGATGTCGTCGGCGGCGTCGCCGCTCTGCTTGGCCAGCGATTTGACCTCGTTCGCGACCACGGCGAATCCGCGCCCGGCCTCACCCGCGCGGGCGGCCTCGATGGTGGCGTTCAGCGCCAGCAGATTGGTTTGGCTGGCGATGCTGTTGATGAGCTTGGTGATGGCACCGATCCGTTCGGCCGAGCTGACCAGGGTTTCCACCGCCACGTTGGTCCGCGTGGTTTCGTCCGACGCGCGGGCCGACGCGTCCGACGCCTGGCTGGCGCGGTTGCTGATGTCGGTGATCGAGGCGGACAGTTCTTCCGTCGCGGCGGCGACGGTCTGGGCGTTGGAGGTGGCGCGGGTGGCGGTGTTGCCGACCTCGTTGTCCAGCGAACGGGCCAGATCGTGGATCATGCCGCGCCGCGTCTGTTCGGCCTCCACCTGCTGCAACTCCGCGCTCTTCTGCGCGTGAATGTCGATCAACGATCCGCAGGCCCGCAACGCGACGCCATTGGCGTTCCGCGCCACGCCGCCAATCGCCCGGAACCAGCGATAGGAGCCGTCCCGCATCTTCAAACGATACTGGACTTCGTAGCCGGTGCGGCCGCTGCGGTCGCTCAGGCAGGCCGAAAAGGCGTCGAAGGTCGGCTTGGCGTCGTCGGGGTGCAGACGGTCGGCCCAGGAGCCGACGACGTTGGGGAAGCCGCGCTCGTCGTCGCGGTCAAAGCCGACGAGACGGCGGAACTCCGACGACCAGCGCCACAGGCTTTGCGGGTGCATCGGGTCGCCATCGTGGAACATGGCGTCCCACAACCCGACACCGGCGAACTGATCCAGCAGCTTGGCGCGTTCGATTTCGTTGTGACCGGCGTCGATGTCGATCAAGGAGCCGCAAGCGCGCAGCGCGATGCCGTTGGGACCACGCGCCACCCCGCCAATCGCCCGGAACCAGCGGTACGACCCGTCTTTCATCTTCAGACGGTATTCCACGTCATAGCCGGTGCGCCCGCTGCGGTCGTTCAGGCAGGCGGCAAAGGCGTCGAAGGTGGGTTTGGCGTCGTCAGGGTGCAACCGGTCGGCCCAGGAGCCGACAACCTCGGGAAAGCCCTTGACGTCGTCGCGGTCGAAGCCGAGCAGACGACGGAACTCCGGCGACCAATGCCACCGGCTTTGCGCGTGCATCGGGTCGCCGTTGTGGAACACGGCATCCCAAAGACCGACACCCGCGTGACGGCCCAACAGCTCCAGTTCCTCTTTCGACCCGTCCGGGGGCGGTTTGCGGAACAGCATTGTCTCATATCTCCCTGACGTCGTGCAGCCAAATGCAAAGAGACTGCGTTTGACCACCATCCTAATCAGGGACCTATTTTTTCGAAACTGTCATTTTCCCGTATAATCCTGACATTTTTGTTATGGTATACCGCTTTATTCGCCCGTTTGTTTTAAAATTTCCATTTGCGCGAATTTCATGTCGATATCCCCCGCGCGGCGACAGGTCAGGACAAAAAGAACCTCTTTTCGGTGTGGCCATTTCACACACCCGAGCATCCGGGGCTTTCCCGTCATCGCCGTGTCTTGAAAAAGTCCCGCAGCAACGCGCCCGCGCGCCGTTCGTCGATGCCGCCATACACGTCCGGGGCGTGGTGGCAGGTGCGTTGCGCGAAAAAGCGCGGGCCGTGGTCCACCGCCCCGCCCTTGGGGTCATAGGCACCATAATACACCCGGCGCAGGCGGGCGAAGCTGATGGCGGCGGCGCAAAGGGCGCAGGGTTCCAACGTCACATAGAGGTCGCAACCGGGCAAACGCGGTTCCCCCGCCGCCGCGCAGGCCGCGCGGATCGCCAGCAATTCGGCGTGGGCGCTGGGGTCGTTCAGCTCCTCCGTCCGGTTGCCCGCGCGGGCCAGCACGGTTCCGGTGGCGGGATCGACGATCACGGCCCCCACCGGCACCTCGCCCCGGCGCGCGGCGGCCTCGGCCTCGGCGAAGGCAAGCTCCATATGGGATGGGCGGGGTG
Source organism: Azospirillum sp. (assembly GCA_027486405.1). Classification (GTDB taxonomy): domain Bacteria; phylum Pseudomonadota; class Alphaproteobacteria; order Azospirillales; family Azospirillaceae; genus Azospirillum. The sequence goes on from JAIXPD010000008.1 coordinate 43,243, forward strand.
GGAACAGCGGCGGCATGACAGGGGCCAACCTGCCCACCGGATTCCCCGCCCGTCAACCCGATTCCGGCGCAAAAGCGGGGGATTGGGCCGGGTCCCGGGTTGCGGGCGGGGCGATCTGGCCCTATGGTCCGCGTTATGGATAAGACCGACACCGACCTGACCGCCACTGCCCCGTCCGAGGGCGGTGAACGCATTGCCAAACGCCTGGCCCGCGCCGGGCTGTGCTCGCGCCGCGACGCCGAACGCTGGATCGCCGAAGGGCGCGTTGCGGTGAACAGCCAGACGCTGACCACCCCCGCCTGCGTGGTCCGCCCCGGCGACATCGTCCAGGTCGATGGCAAGGTCATTCCGGAACCGGAACCCGCCCGGCTCTGGCGCTATTACAAGCCCGCCGGTCTCGTCACCTCCGCGCGCGACGAGAAGGGGCGGGAAACCGTCTTCGACAATCTGCCGCCGGAACTGCCGCGCGTGGTCTCCATCGGTCGACTCGACCTGACCACCGAAGGGCTGCTGCTGCTGACCAACGATGGTGAACTGGCCCGCTTCCTGGAATTGCCCGCCACCGGCTGGACCCGCCGTTACCGCGTGCGCGTGTTCGGCGAGGTGGAGGAAATCAAGCTGGCCGCGCTGGCCAAGGGTCCGACCATCGACGGCGTCAAGTATGGCCCGATCGAAGCCGTGCTGGACCGCATCCAGGGCCGCAACGCCTGGCTGACGGTGGCGCTGAAGGAAGGCAAGAACCGCGAAATCCGCAAGGTGATGGAGTCGCTCGGCCTGGTGGTGAACCGGCTGATCCGCGTCGCCTATGGCCCCTTCCAGCTTGGCAAGCTGGAGGACGGCGCGGTGGAGGAGGTTCCCAAGCGCATCGTCCGCGAACAGATCGCCAATTACTTCACCGGCGACGCCGTGGTCGGCGAAGGGGAATCGAACACCAAGCTGCGCGCCAAGGCGCGCGCGGAGGCCGCCACCCAATCGGCCCTTCCGGCCAAACCGGCTCTGCCCAGCGAAATCCGCAGCCGCAGCGGTGCCCGCGTCGCCGTCGCCCGCAAGGCCGACAGCCCGCAGGCCGCCCCGGCCCGCGCCCCGCGTTCGGCCACCAAACGGCTGGAGGCGCAAGCCGCCTGGGGGGCGGAGGACGCCACCGCCAAACCCGCGACCCGCCGCACCGACGCCCCGCGCCGCGCCGATGGCAAGCCCGGCTTCGCCACCCCCGCCGCCAAGCGGGGGGAAGAGGCCACAGGACGCCCCGAACGCCCGGCGCGCGGCCGCACCCTGTCGCTGGACGACGCCAAGGCCAAACCGACCCGCAGCGGCAGCGGCAAGCCGGACCATCGGGGCAGCGACGCGCGCGACGCGGCGGACGCCCGCCCGCGCAAGGCCTTCGACAAGCGGACGGATGACCACCGGACCAGCGACCGCCGGACGGATGACCGCCGGACCGACAACCGCGCATCGGACGGCGGCAAGCCTTTCGCCGCCAAAGCAGCGGGCAAACCGGCGGGCAAGCCAGCCGCCAAGCCGGTTGAGGCGGGTGCGCCCGCCGGGGTGAAGAAGCGCGACGGCCGCACCGACCGTCAGCGCGTGGAACGCCCGCGCAAGCCCAGCGCGCAAAAGGACGGCGCTGGAAAGTCTGGCCCGAGCAAGGGCGGACCGGGCAAGTCTGGTTCCGGCAAGGGTGGCCCCGGTGCGGATCGTCGGCGGTAAGCATCGCGGGCGTCGTCTGGCCGCCCCCGATGGCCGCGACACCCGCCCCACCACAGACCGCACGCGCGAGGCCATCTTCAACATCCTGGCCCACGCCGACTGGGCACCGGCGTTCGAGGGCGTGATCGCCGCCGATGTCTTTTGTGGGACCGGTGCCCTGGGTCTGGAAGCGTTGTCGCGCGGAGCCGCGCGGTGCAGCTTTCTCGACAGCGGCAAACCGGCGCTGGATTGCGTGCGCGCCAACATCGCCGCGCTGGGCGAGGCGGATTCGGCCATCGTGCTGCGCGCCGACGCCACGCGCCCGCCCCCGGCCAGCGCCCCTTGCGGTCTGCTGTTCCTTGACCCGCCCTACGCCAAGGGTTTGGCCCCGGTGACGCTGGCGGCGCTGGCCCGCACCGGCTGGTTGGCCGACGGCGCGCTGGCGGTGGTGGAGGTCGGCGACCGCGATCCCCTGCCCCCGCCCCCCGGCTTCACCACGCTCGACGACCGCCGCTACGGCGACACGCGGGTGTGTTTCCTGGGCTATTCCCGGAACGGCTGATGCGGTTGATGCGGGAATGCCATCGCTTGCGCGAGCGATCAACGCAACCCCAGCAAGATTGGACACGGATTTCACGGACGCAAACGCGGATTTCACGGATTGATGCCTCCGCCCCTCCCGCCCGCCCCGTCATGAGGCTGGAGGCAAGGATGAATCCGAGGCGCTCTCCGTGAAATCCGCGCAACAATCCGTGAAATCCGTGTCGATCCTTGTTTCGGTCGCGCGGGCAAACCGTTCAACCGATGGACCAGCCCCCGGCCTCACACCAGCCCGGCGAAGCTCCAACGCAGGGTTTCGCCGCTGCGGAAGGGCAACACGGCGTCGCCCTCGCTGACCAGCACCACGTCCGGGACCACCGTGGGGCGGCGTTCCAGGGCGACGCGTTCCTCGCTGGGCGGCAGGCCGTAGAAGCGCGGACCGTTCAGGCTGGCGAAGGCCTCCAACTGGTCGAGCCTGCCCGCGTCCTCGAACGCTTCGGCGTAGAGTTCCAGCGCGTTGGCGGCGGTGAAGCAGCCCGCACAGCCGCAGGCCGCTTCCTTGGCCGTCACCGTGTGCGGCGCGGTGTCGGTCCCCAGGAAGAAAGGGGCCTCGCCGCTGGTCGCGGCCTCGACCAGCGCCAGCCGGTGGGTTTCGCGCTTGGCGATGGGCAGGCAATACAGGTGCGGGCGGATGCCGCCCTGGAAAATATGGCTGCGGTTGATCAGCAGATGGTGGGCCGTGATGGTCGCGCCGATGCGGCCGCTGGCGGCGTGGGCGCGGACAAAGGCCACCGCGTCGGCGGTCGTCACATGCTCCAGCACCACGCGCAGGGTCGGGTAACGGTCGAGCAGCGGCGACAGGATGGTGTCGATGAACACCGCCTCGCGGTCGAAGATGTCGACGCTCTGCTCCGTCACCTCGCCATGGATCAGCAACGGCATGCCGATCTCGGCCATCCGCTCCAGCACCGGGGCGATGCGCTCCAGGCTGGTGACGCCGTGGGCGCTGTTGGTGGTGGCGTTGGCGGGGTAAAGCTTGGCGGCGGTGAACACGCCCTCCTCAAAACCGCGCGCCAGATCATCGGCGTCGGTCCCGTCGGTGAGGTAGGCGGTCATCAAGGGGGTGAAGCGCACGCCCTCCGGCAGGGCCGCCAGGATGCGCGCGCGATAGGCGGCGGCGTCGGCGGCGTGGGTGGCGGGCGGCTTCAAATTCGGCATGATGATGGCGCGGCCGAACTGGCGGGCGGTGAAGGGCAAAACCGCCTTCAGCATGGCCCCGTCGCGCAAATGGACATGCCAGTCGTCCGGGCGGCGGATCACAAGTCGGTCAAGGGTCATGGCAGGTCCCGGCGCTGACGAGGTGGATGGTGCGACGACGTTCTATCGCCATCGCGCCCCCGGCTCAACGGCCACGGGGAAAAACAGGGAATTGTCATCGGGTGGGGCATCCGCTGGCGGTCCTGGCCCTCCTGCCGGCGTGGGAGGGGCGGGACGGACGGTCCTTGTTCAGGGCCGTCGGGTCACGAGCGGATCAATCGACGAGACAGGCGATCACGTGATGCCCAATCACTTGATGCCGAGAATGCCATCGATCTTCGCGGCCTGTTCGGGCGTCACCGGCTTGCCGCCGATGCTGGCGAGCTGCTGGTGGGCCTCGGTCACGGCCTTGGTCTTCGCGGTGGCATCGGTCAGCGCGCCAGCGGCCTGACGCTGGGTCACATACTTGGTCAATTGGCCGACCAGCGCGTCGCCGGGCTTGGCCCCCAATTCCTTCGCCACGGCGTCGGCCTGGGTCTTGCTGACCTCGATTTTCGCGGTGGAGGCCACCTGCGTCGTCGCGGTCTTGGCCAGGGCGCTGGCCGCCGGGGCGGTCGTCACCGGATCGGTGGTGGTGGCCGCCGTGGCCGCACCAACCGCAACACCCGCCGTCATCAGGCCAGCGAACACCAGGGTGGACAGAGAAGAACGAACGGACATGGAACACTCTCCTTGGCGATGAAACGATTGTGAAAAGGGTGATGTGTGGGGCAAAGGCAGGACAGGATCAGGCGATCACGTGATGCCCAAATTACTTGATTCCCCAATCACTTGATGCCGAGAATGCCATCGATCTTCGCGGCCTGTTCGGGCGTCACCGGCTTGCCGCCGATGCTGGCGAGCTGCTGGTGGGCCTCGGTCACGGCCTTGGTCTTCGCGGCGGCGTCGGTCAGCGCGCCTGCGGCCTGACGCTGGGTCACGTATTTGGTCAGTTGGCCGACCAGCGCGTCGCCGGGCTTGGCCCCCAATTCCTTCGCCACGGCTTCGGCCTGGGTCTTGCTGACCTCGATTTTCGCGGTGGAGGCCACCTGCGTCGTCGCGGTTTTGGCCGGGGCGCTGGCCACCGGGGCGCTGGCCGCCGGATCGGTGACAGACGGGGCGGTCGTGGCCGCCGAGGCGGAGCCGATCGCAACACCCGCCGTCATCAAACCGGCCATCGCAAAGGTCGAAAAAGACGAACGGATGCGCGCGCTGAAAGCGGTGACAGACATTCACATTCTCCGTTTGAAGGATCGATCCGCGTTGTTGGGATCGTACTGAGATGAACAGCGGCCTTTGGATTTCCTTCCACGCCCTTCCGAAAAAAATCGCGCCTTTCGAAAAATTCTCCCGCACTGGTGACGGCGGGGGCGAAAGGGTCTAGAAAACGCGCGGTTTACGCCTGTCCCCTTTCAGCCCGGATCCCCACCGATGAGCCTGATCACCCCCCGCACCCCGCCCGGAACGATGGAACTGCTGCCGCGCCATCAGGTGGCGTTCCAGCGCCTGCTGGACACCATCCGCCGTGGTTACGAGCGGTTCGGCTTCCTGCCCGTCGAAACGCCGGTGTTCGAAACGGTGGACACGCTGTTGACCAAATCGGGCGGCGAAACCGAAAAGCAGGTCTATTTCGTCCAATCGACCGGGGCGATCCAGCAGGGCAACAAGCCGGAAATGGCCCTGCGCTTTGACCTGACCGTGCCGCTGGCCCGTTACGTGGCCGAACACGAACATGATCTGGCCTTTCCCTTCCGCCGTTATCAGATCCAGCGGGTCTATCGCGGGGAACGGGCGCAGCGCGGGCGCTTCCGCGAGTTCTATCAATGCGACATCGACGTGATCGGCAAGGACAGCCTGTCGCCGCAATATGATGCGGAGATTCCGGCGGTCATCCATCACGTCTTCAGCGAATTGAATTTCGGCGGCTTCACCATCAACGTGAACAACCGCAAGGTTCTGCTGGGCCTGCTCGACGGGTTGGGCGTGGCCGACGCCGACACCCGCGTGCTGGTGCTGCGCGAGATCGACAAGCTCGACAAGATCGGCCGCGACAAGGTGCGCGACAGCCTGATCGGGCTGGGCATGGCCGACCGCGCCGCCGACACCATCCTGACCCTGATCGACGCCAAGGGCAGCAACGCCGACACGCTGGCCGCGCTGAACGCGCTGGGCATCGACAACGACCAGTTCCGCCAGGGCGTGGCCGAACTGACCACCGTCATCGACGGCCTGCGCGCCTTCCAGGTCCCTGACGACGCCGTGCGCATCAACCTCGCCATCGCGCGCGGGCTGGATTACTACACCGGGACCGTCTACGAAACCTTCCTGAACGACCATCCCGGCATCGGTTCGGTCTGCTCCGGCGGGCGTTACGACAATCTCGCCAGCCACTACACCAAGTCAAAGCTGCCGGGCGTGGGCATCTCCATCGGGGCGACCCGCCTGTTCTATCAATTGATGGAAGCCGGTCTGATCAAGGATGGCGCGCCCACCGCGCAGGTGCTGGTGACGCAGATGGATGCCAGCCTGTCGGCGGACTATTTCCGCATCGCGTCGGATCTGCGCGCGGCGGGCATCAACACGGAAATCCAATTGGACGGCGGCAAGCTGGCCAAGCAGATGAAATACGCCGACCGCACCGGCATCCCGGTCGCCGTCCTGATGGGATCGGACGAAAAGGCGCGCGGCACGGCGACGCTGAAGCATTTGATCCGGGGCGAACAGGTCGAGGTCCCGCTGACCGAACTGGCCGCGCGGGCCAAGGCGTTGCTGGAGGGGTAAGCAAGGCATTCTTAACCAAAACACCCCTACCGTCCGACGGTGTGATCGGGCGGTGGGGCTGGTGGGCCGGGTGAGGGTGCGTGATGCGCTGGCTCCGTCACGGTCCAACCGGACAGCCCGGATCAACCAGACGAAGGGTGCAAGGCCGGAATGGCGCAAGGGCGGGCGTTGGCGCGGACGCGGCGGGTCGCGTTGGGGTTGTCCCTGCTGGGGACCGCCGCCGCCATCGGATTCGCCGCGCGGGAGGAAATGCGGACCTCCCGCCTGCAAGCCCGGCTGCTGGCCCCGCTGGCGCAATCCATGGATTTCGCCCTGCGCGAGGGGCCGAACCCGGCGGCGCGCTACCCCAGCCAAGGCCCCTACAACGAGCGGTTCGGCTACAGCGCCCTGCCCGCCCAGTTGCGCGGGTTGACCGGCGACGCCTCCGGCCCGCTCTACACCATCGAATCGCAGGCGGTGTTGTCCCCGGCGCTGGACCGGTTCATGGCCGGGGGCGGCTTTCCCATTTACCGGGAAAAGACCCAGGCCGGTTTGACCCTGATCGACCGCAACGGCCACGTCATGCACAGCGCCCGCTACCCCGAACGGGTGTTCGCCCGGTTCGAGGATGTGCCGCCGCTGGTCGCCGACACGCTGCTGTTCATCGAAAACCGCGAATTGCTGCGCGCCGACGAACCGCGCCGCAACCCGGCGGTGGAGTGGGACCGCTTCGCCGGGGCCATCGCCCTGCTGCCGGTGCAGATGGTCCGGCCCGGCCAGCGCTCCCCCGGCGGTTCGACGCTCGCCACCCAGATCGAGAAATACCGCCATTCGCCCGATGGGCAGACCAGCGGCGGGGTGGAAAAGCTGCGGCAGATGGCCTCGGCCAGCGTGCGGGCCTATCAGGATGGCGAGGACACCGGGGCTGCGCGGCGGCGCATCCTGGTCGATTACCTCAACTCCACCCCGCTCACCGCCCGGCCCGGCTTTGGCGAGGTGAACGGGTTGGGCGATGGGCTGTGGGCGTGGTTCGGCACCGATCTGGCGATCGCCCAGCGGGTGTTGAGCGAGCCGACCGCCCCCAACCTCACCACCCCCGACCCCACCACCCGGCAGTTGAGGGCGCTGGCCTACAAACAGGTGCTGGCGCTGCTGCTGGCCCAGCGCCGCCCGTCCTATTACCTGATCCAGGACCGCGCCGCGCTCAACCGGCTGGCCGACAGCCATCTGCGCGTGCTGGCCCAGGCGGGCGTCATCGACGAGGCGCTGCGCGACGCCGCGCTCGCCCTGCCGCTGGCCTTCCGCGAGGATCCGCCGACCCCGCCCTATTCCTCCTTCATCGAGCAGAAGGCGACGAACGCGGTTCGTGCCAAGCTGTTGAACATGCTGGGGGTTCCAAGCCTGTACCAGCTCGACCGCCTCGACCTCACCGCGCAATCGACGCTGGACGCGCCGACGCAGCAGCGCGTGGTGGAGGTGCTGGGCAAGCTGAACGACCCGGCTTACGCCCAAACGCTGGGGCTGACCGGCGAACGGCTGCTCGACGCCAAGGCGAACGACCTGTCGAAGATCATCTATTCGGTCACGCTGTACGAACGCGGGCCGGAGGCCAATTACCTGCGCGTCCAGGCCGACAACCTCGACCAGCCGCTGGACATCAACGAGGGGGCGAAGCTCGATCTTGGCTCCACCGCCAAGCTGCGCACCCTAATCACCTATCTGGAGATCATCGCCGACCTGCACGACCGTTACGCCCATCTGCCCAAGGACGCGCTGGAGGATGTGGCGGACGAGGCGTCGGACCCGCTGACGCAATGGACGGTGGAATGGCTGGCGGCGGCGTCCGACCGGGGCCTGTCGGCCCTGTTGGCGGCGGCGATGGAACGGCGCTACTCCGCCAACCCCGGCGAGGTGTTTTTCACCGGCGGCGGCCAGCACGCCTTCGTCAACTTCAACAAGGACGACAACCACCGGGTCATGACGATCCAGGAGGCGTTGCGGAACAGCGTCAACCTGCCCTTTGTCCGGCTGATGCGCGACATCGTGCAGTTCTATTCCGCCGAGGGCGGCGACGACAGCGACGACATCCTGCACGACCCCAGCCACCCGGCGCGGCAAGCCTACCTCGAACGCTTCGCCGACAAGGAAGGCAGCGACTTCCTCAACCGCTTCTACAACGATTACCGCAAACGCACACCGGACGAGGCGCTGGCCCGGCTGGCCAGCCGCGTGCGCCCGGCCCCGCACCGGCTGGCGGTGATCTTCCGCACGGTGCGGCCGACGGCGGGGGTGGCGGAACTGGCCGCCTTCCTGCGCGCCCGCCTGCCCGGGGCCGCGTTGACCGACCGTGAGATCGGCACGCTCCACACCAAATACGGGCCGGACAAGTTTTCCCTCAGCGATCTCGGCTACATCGCCCGGCTGCACCCGCTGGAGCTGTGGATGGTCGCCTATCTGCACCGCAACCCCACCGCCAAGCGCGCCGACGCGCTGGAGGCCAGCGCCGACGTGCGGCAGGACAGCTACCGTTGGCTGTTCAAGAAGGGGCAGGCGGCGCAGAACACCCGAATCCGCATCGGGTTGGAGGAGGAGGCGTTCCAGCGCATCACCGACCAATGGCGCAAGGTCGGCTACCCGTTCGACACGCTGATTCCCTCGCTCGCCACCGCCATCGGCAGTTCCGCCGACCGCCCCGCCGCGCTGGCCGAGCTGGTCGGGCTGCTGCTGAACGACGGGGTGCGGCAGCCGACGGTGCGCGTCACCTCCCTGCATTTCGCCGCCGACACCCCCTATGAGACCAAGGTCGGGCTGGGGCCGCTGGCGGGCAAGCGGGTGCTGCGGCCGGAGGTGTGCGCCACCGCCCGCCGCGCCCTGATGGACGTGACCCAGAACGGAACCGCCCGCCGGGTCTGGGGCGCGTTCAAGGACGCCAACGGCGCGCCGATCCCGATGGGCGGCAAGACCGGAACCGGCGACCACCGGCTCGACCGCTGGGGGCTGGGCGGGGTGCTGTTGGAGTCCAAGGCGGTGAACCGGACGGCGACCTTCGTCTTTTACATCGGCGACCGTTTTTTCGGCACGATGACCGCCTTCGTCCACGGCCCGGACTCCGACCAGTACCGCTTCACCAGCGCCCTGCCCGCCCAATTGCTGAAAAGCATCGCGCCCGCCTTGCAGCCGCTGATCGAACAGACCGCCACCCGCACAGCGGACAAGAACCGGACCCCGACCGGGTTGTAAGGTTTCGAGCGGTCAGACCGACCCAGCCGCAGCCTACCCCGCCAGCGAGCGCGGCAGCGGGATCGGTGGTTCCATCTCCACCCGGTTGCGGCCGCCGTTCTTGGCGCGGTAGAGCGCGGCGTCGGCGCGGGCGAGGAGCTGTTCAACCCCCCGGTCGTTCGGGGTCATCCAGGCCAGACCGATGCTGACGGTCAGGCGCAGCACGCCGCCGGTCTCCTCCAACGGCAATTCGGATCCGGCGATCAGTTCGCGGACCCGTTGGGCGGCGGTGAAGGCGTTGACCGGCGGGGTTTCCGGCAGGACGATGGCGAACTCCTCCCCGCCCAGCCGCCCGATGATGTCGCAGGCGCGCAAGGTTCCCTTGCAGCAGCGCACGGTCATCTTGATGGCCTCGTCGCCGGTGGCGTGGCCGTGGGTGTCGTTGACCTTCTTGAAATGGTCGATGTCGAGCATCACCACCGACAGCGGCCGGTCGTAGCGGCGCGAACGGGTGAACTCCTCGGCCCCGCGTTCCAGGAAACGGCGGCGGTTCAACGCGCCGGTCAGCGCGTCGGTGGTGGCCAGACGCTCCAGATCGCGTTGCATGGCGACGACGCGGGAGGCGGCGAGCAAGCGCGCCGCCGTCCATTTCCAATCCAACGGCTTGCGCAGGAATTCGTCGGCCCCGGCCTCCACCAGCTCGTGGAACTGGTCGGTCATGCTGCCGGGGATCATCAGGATCAGATAGAGGTGACGCAGCCCCTGCGCCGTGCGCAGATGCCAGCACAGCTCGATCCCGGTCATGTCCTTCAGCTTGATGTCGGCCATGACCACGTCGAACCGCTCTTGCGCCACCGCCTCGATGGCTTGCGCGCCGTTGGTCGCAATGCTGGTGCTGTAGCCGAGCTTGCCCAGCTCGTACACCATCATGTTCTGGTGATGCGGCGAATCGTCAACAATCAGAATGCGCAAAGCCGATGCTCCCGGCGTCAACGCCCATGTTTATGGATCATGATGCGTCTGTGTGCAAATGCCGTTAACGAATGATCGGCGTTATCCCCTATTTCCGCACTGCGAAACGCGACCACCCGATGCGGGTGGCCACATTTCGTTCACAAACTGTGTGCAACCCGCCTCAGGACGCGGCCATCAGCCCCGGCGCACCAGCGCGTCATAGTCCGCGATCATGGCCGCACAGACCGGGCCGGGGGTGAATCGGTGCTCGCCGATCTCCGACACCGGGGCGACCTCCGCCGCCGTGCCAACGAGGAAGACCTCCTGCGCGCGGGCCAACTCGTCGGGCGGGATCCGGCGTTCGACCACGGTCAGGCCGCGCGCGCGGGCCAGATCCATGATGGTCCGCCGGGTGATGCCGTCCAGGAAGCCGTCGGGCGTGGGCGTGTGCAGCGCGCCGTCGATCACCAGGAACAGGTTCGCCCCGGTCGCTTCGGCCAGAAAGCCCTGATGGTCAAGCATCAGCGCGTCCTGATAGCCGGCGGCCTCGGCCTGATGCTTGGACAGGGTCCCGATCATGTACAGCCCGGCCGCCTTCGATTGGGTCGGGGCGCTGTCGGGCGCGGGGCGACGCCAGGGTGCCCAGGTCAGGCGGATGCCCTTCATCTTGGCTTCGGCGCTGAAATAGCTGGGCCAGGCCCAGACGGCGATGGCCAGATGGATGCGGCTGGCCTGCGCCGACACGCCCATCACCTCGCTGCCGCGCCAGGCCACCGGGCGGACATAGGCGTCGGACAGGCCGGATGCGGCCAGCGTCGCGCGGGTGGCCGCGTCGATGTCCGCCACGCTGTAGGGGATTTCGAAACCCAGGATGCGGGCGGAATTGACCAGCCGTTCGCTGTGCTCGGTCAGCTTGAACACCCGGCCGTTGTAGGCGCGTTCGCCCTCGAACACGCTGCTGGCGTAATGCAGGCCGTGGGTCAGGACGTGGATTGTGGCGTCGCGCCACGGCACCAGCGCGCCGTCGAACCAGATGGAGCCGTCGCGGTCGTCAAAAGGCAAAATGGTCATGGCGATCTTCCCATGCTCCAGCCGCAACCCGTCTGCGGACAAAATCCACCCGATGACGCGACAAAGGGTTGCCGCGCATGAGCTTGCTCTTGTGCCGGGACGCTGGATTGTTTATGTCTGAGTTGCTGACCTATTTATACCGAAACGAACCAACCGCGTCAACATGGCTGACCTAAAAGCAGGCGTGAACCAACTCTTCCTCCGGGAGGAGGAGCTGCGCACGGGCATGGAGCTGCTGTTCTATGCCTACCGGGAATTCACCGCCGAACCGGATGAGATCCTCGCCGCCATTGATTTTGGCCGCGCCCATCACCGGGTGATCTATTTCGTCGGCCGTTATCCCAAGATCACGGTGTCGGAGCTGCTGGCGATCCTGAAGATCACCAAGCAAAGCCTGTCGCGCGTGTTGGGGGAATTGGTCCGCCAGGGCTTCATCGACCAGCAGACCGGTGCGCGCGACCGTCGCCAGCGCCTGTTGGAGCTGACGGAAAAGGGCGTGGAGCTGGAACGGCAACTGTCCGAAACCCAGCGCCAGCGCATCGCCCGCGCCTACAAAATGGCGGGCGCGGAGGCGGTGGAGGGATTCCGCAAGGTGATGATGGGCATGCTGGACGAGGAGGACCGGGCGAAATTCACCCCCCCGACTCCGGCCCGCCCGCTCACCAAACGCTGAGGATTCCCCCGCCGCCGATCAGAAAGCGGACCGCCTCAGTCGGCGGCGGCGGTTTCGCGTGTCACCTTTCCGGTTCCGGCTGGACGGCGGCGAAAGCCGCCGGTCCGGTACACCACACGGTCGGACGAGCCGGGCGCGCATTGGGTGATGGTGCCGCCACGCTCCAAAAACTCGCGGGTCATCATGTCCAGGCTGTTACGATCGGCAGAACGGCTGTCGTCGGTCATCGTGCTCGCTCCTGTGGAACCGCCCAATATAGGCTATCACGACCCAACGGCCCCGTCGCCCATCCTGACCGATTTTGCGCCGCTGTACGCCGAATGGCCGGTCGCGCTATAGTGTCGGCATGACGGAAGACCAGCCCCACATCCTGGTTGTCGATGACGACACCCGCTTGCGCGAGTTGTTGCGCAAATATTTGGCAACGAATGGCTTTCTGGTGAGCACGGCGCGCGACGCCGCCGATGCGCGCGCCCAGCTCGGCGGGTTGGCCTTCGATCTGCTGGTGCTCGACATCATGATGCCGGGCGAATCGGGTCTGGAGCTGACCGAATCGCTGCGGCGCGACCGCGACGTGCCGATTCTGCTGCTGACCGCGCGGGACGAGCCGGACGACCGAATCGCCGGGCTGGAGGCCGGGGCCGACGATTACCTCGCCAAGCCGTTCAGCCCGCGCGAACTGCTGCTGCGCATCAACTCCATCCTGCGGCGGCAGGCGGTGCGCCCGCCCGAACCCGCCGCCGCCCCCGCCCCGCCGGTGCGGCTGGGGCCGCTGCTCTATCTGCCCGACCGTGACGAGCTGCGGTCCGGCGAGGAGGTGATACGCCTGACCACGGCGGAAGCCAGCCTGCTGCGCATCCTCGCCGCCTCCCCCGGCGTCACCTTCACCCGCGACGAGTTGACGGAGCGCAGCAAGGTGGCGGGCAACGCCCGCACCATCGACGTGCAAGTCACCCGTCTGCGCCGCAAGATCGAAGCCGACCCGCGCGAACCCCGCTATCTGCACACCGTGCGCGGCGAGGGGTATGTGTTGAGGCCCGACCCGTGACCGCCCTGCCCGAAACGGGGGTGGTCCGGCGCGAGCGGCGCGCGCGCGGGTTGGGGTTGAAACGCTTCCTGCCGCGCACGCTGTTCGGGCGCTCGCTGCTGATCATCGTCACCCCGGTGATTCTGGCCCAGGCGGTGGCGACCTGGATTTTCTACGACCGCCATTGGGACACGGTGACGAATCGGCTGGCCTTCGCCGTGGCGGGCGACATCGCCACCGTGATCGCCCAGTTGGAGCATGATCCGTCGGACGAGAACCGCAATTGGGTGCTCGCCGTCACCGCCCGCACCACCGATCTGATCGTCGCGCTGGAACCCAACCAAACCCTGCCCGAGCGCCTGCCCCCCCTGCGCGGCCTGCTGGAACGGACCTTGGGCAAGGCGTTGGACGAGCGGGTGGGACGGCGTTTCTCGATCAACACCCGCGTCGCCCATGAATGGTACGAAATCCGGGTGGAGATGCCCAACGGCGTGCTGTCGGTCATGTCGCCGGAACGCCGCCTGTTCACCCCGACCAGCTACATTTTCATCCTGTGGATGATCGGATCGGCCATCGTCCTGTTCGCCGTCGCCATCCTGTTCATGCGCAACCAGATTCGCCCGATCAAGCGGCTGGCCGCCGCCGCCGACGCGCTGGGCAAGGGCCGCGACGTCATGAACTTCAAGATGGAAGGGGCGACGGAGGTGCGGCAGGCGGCCTCCGCCTTCCTGCTGATGCGCGAGCGCATCCAGCGCCAGATCACCCAGCGCACCGAGATGCTGGCGGGCGTCAGCCACGATCTGCGCACGCCGCTGACCCGGATGAAGCTGGCGCTCGACATGGTGGCCGAAACGGCGGGCTGCGACCCCGAGATCGAAGAGCTGATGGCCGACGTCGCCGAGATGGAGGCGATGATCGAAGGCTATCTGGCCTTCGCGCGCGGCGAAGGGGCGGAGCTGGTGCAGCCGACCGACCTGTCGCGCCTGCTCAACGAAACCGCCGCCAGCGCCCGGCGCGAGGGGACCGAAGTCACCCTGTCGGTCGAACCGCTGCTGACCCTGCCGCTGCGCCCCAACGCCATGCGCCGCTGCGTCGCCAACCTGCTGAGCAACGCCGGACGCCACGCCGGAACCGCCTGGGTCCGGGCCGAACGGCGCGGCGGCGGCATCGACATCGTCATCGACGACGACGGCCCCGGCATTCCCCACGCCATGCGGGAGGATGTGTTCAAGCCCTTCTTCCGGCTGGACCGCTCGCGCAACCTGTCCACCGGCGGCTCCGGGCTGGGCATGACCATCGCCCGTGACGTGGTGCGCAGCCACGGCGGCGACATCACGCTCGACGACAGTCCCTATGGCGGCCTGCGGGTGGTGATCCGGCTGCCGTTGTAGGGTGGCCGTTCAGAACAGCCGACCACCGTTCAAGACCGTCTGATCCGGCCCGACCAGCACCACCGCGCCGTCGGCGTCGGGCACGCCCAGGCACAGGATCTCGCTGGTGAAGGGGCCGATGCGCTTGGGCGGGAAATTGACCACGGCCAGGATTTGCCGACCAACCAGCGTCTCCGCCGTGTAGTGATCGGTGATCTGGGCGGAGCTGCGGCGGGTGCCGATGTCGCCGCCGAAATCGACGGTCAGCTTGAAGGCGGGCTTGCGCGCCTCCGGGAACGGATCGACGGCGATGATGGTCCCGACGCGAATGTCGATCTTGGCGAAATCGTCGTAGCTGATGGTCATCCGAAACGGTCCTGCGCTGGTCACACCAATGGACCACAGCCTACCCCGGCTTGCGGCTCCCCCGGTATCCAAAACAGGGCAATCGCTTGAAGCAACGTGCGCCCGACCGGAACAAGAATGGGCACGGATTCCACGGATTTCTCACGGATTTCGCAGAACGGCCCTCAGAACCATCCGTTTGCGATCTTGGCGCAAACCTCATGACGGGATGCGGAATACCATTGAGGATGAAAATCCGTGCAATCCCTCATTTTGTCCGTGAAATCCGTGTCCATTCTTGCCTGCGTGACGATGATCGCTCGTTCAAGCGATTGCCCCGGCATCCAAAACAGAACGCAAAAAGGCCGTCCCGAAGGACGGCCTTTTTGTGTGCATCGCAGCGAAAAACGCGGCACCGCCCAGAGGTCAACGCCTTACTTGGCGACCTTGGCGACGGCGGTCTTCAGCTCTTCCAGGCTTTCCGACACGCGCTTGGATAGGACGTCGGCGGCTTCGGTGTTGGACTTGGCGATCAGCTCGGCCAGTTCGCGGGCGTTGGCCAGCGACTTTTCGAAAGCGGCCTTGACCAGTTCGGCCTGCTTGGCGGCCTTGGCTTCCGGGGTCCCGGCGGTCAGCACGTCGTTGACGTAGCCGCTGGCTTCCTCGACCGAGGAGCGCAGGATCTCGGCCTGACGGCGCAGAACGGCCTGGAAGCCTTCGGCGGCCAGCTGGTTGGCGGCGGTCAGCGCCTCGATGTTCTTGCGCTGGCTGGAGAGGATGGCTTCGACATCGACGCCCGGCAGCTTGAAATCGCCCAGGAACTTGGACGGGTCGAACTCAAGGAAGGGGTTGCTCGTCTTCGTGGCCATGTTTCTCATCCCCAATCAGGTAGCGGTTCTGAATGTTGCGGCGCAACATGTCTGAAATCGACTATGCAGAGTGATGAATTGTTAGTCAACGCGCTTTTGCGCCGCAGCATAAGCGTCACAACCCGGCGCGGAACGCCGTGTTGGCCAAGCTGTTGACCGGACAAGAGGTTCCCGGATTTCGGGAGAATTGCCCATCGGGATGCGTCAGAATGACCACCCCGTCCGGGCCGACCGTCAGCCCTTGCGGACCGCCTCGATCCGCCCGCCGGTGATGCGACTCAGCTCCTCCGGGGTCAGGCGGAACACGGCGTTCGGTGTGCCCGCCGCCGCCCACAGCACGGGCAGCGCCATCAGATCGGCGTCGATCAGCACCAGCGGCGGCACGGCGTGACCAACCGGCGGCACCCCGCCGATGGCATAACCGGTGCTGGCACGGACGAATTCCGGATCGGCGCGCTCGATCTTTTCACCGATCAAACGACCGACCGCCTTTTCATCCACCCGGTTCACACCGCTGGCGATGACCAGAACCGGGCGGCCGCTGTCCTTGCTGCGGAAAATCAGGGATTTGGCGATCTGCGCCACGTCGCAGCCGACCGACGCCGCCGCGTCTTCCGACTTGCGGGTGCTGCCCTCATGCTCGACAACGCGATGGCCGAAGCCAAAGCCGTCCAACACAGCCTGCACCCGCTGCGCCGATGGGCTTAGACCGCTCATCTCCACCCCACCCCCCGCGCGGCGCGCGGCGCGCGTTATTGGGCCAGTTCGCGCGACCGCCGGGTGGCGGCGGCGATGGCGGCGGTCAACACCGGCTGAAGGCCATCCTCGGCCATCAGCACGTCCAGGGCCGCTTGCGTCGTGCCGTTCGGGCTGGTCACGGCCTTGCGCAGATCGGCGGCGGGCTGGGGCGACTGGTTCAGCAACTCCCCCGCCCCCGACACGGTGGCGCGGGCCAGCCGCATCGCCAGATCGGCGGGCAGGCCGCTGGCCTCCCCGGCCTTGGCCATCGCCTCGACCAGCAGGAAGACATAAGCCGGGCCGCTGCCCGACAGGGCCGTGACCGGATCGAGCAGCGATTCATCGTCGATCCACGCCACATCGCCGACCGCGCGCAGCAGCGCGTCGCACAGCGCGGTCTGATCGGCGGTGACGCGGGCGTTGGCCACGGCCACCGTCATGCCGCGCCCAATGGCGGCGGGCGTGTTGGGCATGGAGCGGACGACGACCGCTTCGTCGCCCAAGGTCTGTTCGAAATAGGCGATGGTCTTGCCCGCCGCGATGGACAGGAAGACCGTGCCGGGGCCGACCAGCGCGCGATAGTCCGGCAGCGCGGAATCCATCACCTGCGGCTTGACCGCCAGAACGACGACGTCGGGCGCGAATCCGGCGGGCAGATCGCCCGGCCCGGTCGCCGCACTGACCTTCGGGTTGCCGACCAGCGCGTCGGGCAGGCCCGCGCGCTCGATCACCACGACATGGGAGGCCACGCCGGAGGACAGCCAGCCGTCCAGCATCGCCCCGCCCATCTTGCCGCACCCGACCAGAAGGAGTTTCGCCCCGCTCGTGCCGCTGCTCATGCCGGTTACGCCTCGCCCATGGTGTCGAGAATGGCGGCGGACACCGCCTCCTGCGCGGTCTTGCCGCCCCAGATCACGAATTGGAAGGCCGGGTAGAAGCGTTCGCACTCCGACAGGGCGATCTCCACCAGATCCTCCAACTGCTCCACCGCCGCGCCGCGCGCGCCGCGCAGCAGCATGGTTTGGCGGAACATCGGGGTGTTCTCCTCGGCGCAGACGTCGAAATGGCCCAGCCACATCCGCCCGTTGACCTCGGCCAGCAGTTCGGCCACGGCCGACCGGCGCGGGGCCTGGACCTTCATGTCGAACTGGCAGGAGAACTGCAACGCGCTGACGTCCGGCTGCCAGACGAAATACAGGCGGTAATCGCACCAGCGCCCGCCGATCTCGACGACCAATTCGTCGTCGGTGGCGCGCTCGAACGGCCATTCGTTGGCGGTGACGATTTCTTCAACCACGTCGAGCGGGTTGTGCGAGGAAGCGGGGGTTTCGACGGCGACAGCCGACATGTCAGCGTCCTCCTATGAAGGCGCGGAGGATGCGGCCAGGGCATCGCCGACCAGCGCGGCGACCTGACCAACACCCCAAGATGATGTTAGGAACGAGCATGTGGGCCACCACAGGCAGAACGGTGCCAAAGCCGTCCCGCCGCCGCAACCGGATTCACACGAACAGGTGATGAAAGCTTTGTGACCAGGCCGGATCAGGGGGCGTCCCCGCCCGCCGAACCATCCGCCGAACCGGTGTCGGCGGTGTCCTGGGTCCCGGCGTCTTGGGTCCCGGTATCCTTGTCCCCGGTCGGGGCGACCCCGGTCAGCGCGGCCAGTTGGGCTTCCAGCGCGGCCAGACGCTCGGCCAGGGCTTCCTGCTCCTCGCGGGCCTTGGCGGCGATGGCGCGCACCGCGTCGAACTCTTCGCGGCTGACAACGTCCATCCGGGACAGGATGCGCTCCAGTTGGGCGCGAACCTGCCCTTCGGCTTCCTCGCGCAGGGACGAAAAGGCACCCAGCGCGCCCCCCGCCACACGGGCGAGATCGTCCAAAATCTTGTTGTCGGCCTGCATCGCTTCAAACTTCCGGTTACTGTGCGGTCATTATGACGGTCGAACCGCCGGACTTCAACGGCCTTGCGCCGTCACGCTGCACCGCAAGACGCAGGCGAGCCATGCGGCCCACCCCCGCTCAGGGTTTGGCGGCCGGAACCGGCTCGCCCGCGTCGGGTTTCGCCTCCACCGGCCCCGTTGGGGGCGCGGTCGCCGGGGCGGTTGTGGTCGCCGCCGCAGCCGCTGCGGCGATGGCGGCGAAATGCTCCTGCACCGCCCGCATGTCCATGCTCTGGGTCGGGGCGGTGCGCGGCCCGGCCACCCGCAGGGTCACGGGCGGCAGCGGCGGATCGGCCTTCACCCGCAACGCCAGCCCCAGATCAAGCCGGTCCTCCGGCAGCGCCCACAGCCCGCTCAACACCCCCTCGCCCGCTTGGGCGCTCAGGCGGGTGTCGTCGGTGCGCAAGGTCCCCTGGTCGAGCGTGAAACGGCCATCGACGCGGTCGATCCGGGTTTCCCCGCCCGCGCCACCGCCGATCACCGCGCCCAGCACCTCTTGCGGGCGCGTCACCTTGCTCAGGCGGTCGCGCAGGGCGGACAGATCGATTCCGCGCAGCGTGCCGCCCACCACCGCCACCCGGCCCCGGCCGGACAGGGTGCGCAGCAGCGCGTCGTGGTCGGCACCCGCCGCCGTCACCACCATATCCACGTCCAAGGCCCCGCCGGACAGCGCCAGCGCCCCCGGCCCGGTTGCGCCAGCGGACAGGCCCGCCGCCACCCGCGCCAGATCGGCCTTGACCACGGTGACGTCCGCCTCGACCGTCGGCGGGCGGCCCGGCTCGGCGACCACCCGGCCGCTGAGGCCGATCTGCCCGCCCAACCATTCGCCGTCCAACTGCTCCAGCGTCAGCGCCCCATCGGCGAGCGTGGCGCGCAGCGCGGGCTGTTCCACCCGCAGGCCACCCGCCGTCAGCGTCGTGGCGGTCACGGCCAGACGGCCATCGGCCGCGCGCAGCCACCCCGCATCCCCCACCGGTTCCGCCCCGGCCGGAGCGGCGAGGGCGGCGGCGTCCCGCGCCGGGCGGTCGGCCACCAGCGGGGCGGCGATCAGCCGGTCGATGTCGAGATCGCCGGTTTGCACGTCCGCGTCAAAACGCGGGCGGGGACCGGACAGGTCGCCGCTGACCCGCCCGCGCACCGGCACGCCTGCGACGATGCCTTGCAGATTGGTCAGGCTGGGCGCGGCCAGCGAACCGCCGAATTCGGCGTAGAGATCGAGCGGCCCGACGGCCCGCGCCTGTCCCCGGTCGGACAGCAGCGCGGCCAACCGCCCCAATTCGGGATGGCTGGCCCGCAGCTTCAGATCGGCCCCCGGTCGGCTGTCCAGCGCGGTCAGGGATCCGCCCGCCTCCAACGTGCCGCCCGCCGCCCCGGCGGTCAGCTCCAACGCCAGACGGGCGGCGTCGCCCGCCACCCGCGCCTTGACCGAGACCGACCCCAGCCGTTCGGGCGGGGGCACGGCGTGTGGCCAGGGCATGGCGCGCGGGACCGCGCCCAGATTGGCCGCCTCCGCCGACAGCGCCAGATTGACGCCACGCAGGGGCGACAGCCCGGCCACCTGCCCGTCCACCCGCCCGGCCATGCCGACCAGATCATCCACCCGCGCCTCGCGCAGGGTCAGGCTGCCCCCGGCCAGGGTGGCGTCCAGATGAACGCCCTGGGCCGGAATCCCCCGCGCTGTGATCTGCCCGATGGTCAGATCCAGATTGGCATCGGCCAAGGTCAACCATGACAGGGGGGGCCAGGACAGGGACGGCAAGGACAGGGACGGCAGGCTGGTTCGCCCAACCGCCGAGGCGGACGCGGTGGCCGCCACCGTCGGCGGCACCGCCCGCGTCGGCGCGGTCGTCGCCACCGGGGCCACGGGCGGCAGATAGGCGTCGAGGTTCAGCCGGTCCAACTCCAGCCGCGCGCCGAAGGCCGGACGGCCACGGTCGACATAGGCGACGGCCCCCGACAGGCGGCTGCCATCCACCCGCAGGTCAAGGCCGGACAGTTCGAAGCGGTGGGCGTGCCCCTGGACGCGCAGCGACAGCGACGCGCGGCGCAGCCGGTCGGCGGGCACGCCCGGCGCGTCCAGCTTCAACCACGCCAACAGGGCGCGCAGATTGTCGGCGTTCGCCTCCATCCGCAGATCCAGGGTGGGCGTGCCGCCGGGGGTCGTCAGCTCGCCCGCCGCGACCAGATCGGAACCGCCGGGCAGTTGCGCGCTGACGCGGTCCAGATTCAGCCGTCCGTTGGTCAGGCTCGCTTCCAACCGGCCCTGGCGCACCACGGCCCCGTTGTAGGTCAAGCCATCGACCGACAGATCCAGCTTGCCGTCCATCCCCACCGGCAGCGCCCAGGGCGACGGCGCGGGCGCGGCAGCGGATCCGGTGGCGGAAGAGGAGGAAGCGGGACCCCGCGCCGCGCCCGCCGCCGACGGCGCGTTCAGGCTGGGCAGCGGCAGCGGCGGCAACGCCCCGGCCCGGCTCAGCCACGCGTCCAAATCCAGGCGGTTGACCACCAGGGTCAATTCGCTGCGCGCCGGGTCGCCAGGGCGGAAGGACGCGGTCCCGGTCGCGCGCGTGTCGCCCACCTGCGCTTCCAGATTGCTGAGGGTGGCGAGGCTGGTTCCAGCCTCCACCGTGGCCCGCAGGTTGAACGGCTGGCCGCGCGCCACGGCGGCGGACTCGCCCATCACCTTGCCCAGATCGCCGCCCTCGGCGCGCAGATCGCCCTGCGCGCGCAGCGCCCCGCCGCCGCCCGCGTTGCCGCTGCCGCCCGAGACGATTCCGGCAAAGCGCAAGGTGGCGTCGGTCCCCGGCATCGACAGGGCGGCGCGGACCGGCACGGCGGCCCCATCGGTGAAGCGCCCGGCGGTCAACTCACCGTGCAGCGGCACGCCACGGAACCGGAAATCCCCCTGGACCTGGAACGGGCCGGTCAGGCTGCCCGCCACCACACGGGCGGTGACGCCGTCCAGCGTTTCCGACCGGCCGCTGCGGCTGTCGCGGTATTGGATGGTTCCCTTGTCAATCGTGACCTGATCGAAGCTGATGACCCCGGCCAGCCCATCGGCCGCACTGCCGCGCGGGGCGGCGGGGGCGGCACTGCCCGACAGGTCCCAATTCAGCCGCCCGCCCTTCAGCACCTCCACCACAAAGGTCGGCTCGACCAGCGTGACGCTTTCCACCTGGATTCGCCCGCTCAACAGCGGCCCCAGCGCCACCCGGACGTCCAGCTTCTTCAGCCGGGCCATGTCGGGTTCGGCGGCCCCCGGCGGGTTGGCCAGACGGGCGTCGCGCACGGTCAGGGCGGGGGACGGCAGCAGGGTCAGGCCAACATCGCCGCGCAGGTCCACCGCGCGGCCCGTGGCCGCCGCCACCCGTTCGGCGATCATGCCCTTGTAAGCGTTCCAATCGATCAGGCTGGGTGCCGTCAGCACGCCGCCAACCAGCGCCGTCACCCCGGTCAATGCCGCGATCAGAATCTTCTTCACCGGATCTCCGCCTTCCCTGCGCGCGGGCCCGCCCCTGGCCCCCGCCCCACGACCGCCATCGGCCCTTGTTGCGTCTGTTGACTCTGTTGCGTCCACCGGCAGAACCGGACCGGCCCCGCCCTTCTCGCCCGCTGTGTCTTTGGCTAAGCTATAGCCCGCAGAAGAAACAAGCAATTTGGGCATTCCTGGGGCCATCCGGTGACGGAATGAAAAAATCCATCCGCCCGGCCGGGCCGCAGCCCCGCTTTGCCGGACAACCACCCTCCCCCCCCCGCAAGTGCCGGAGACAGCGCCATGGCCGACGTGGTCAACCTGAACCGATTCCGCAAGACCCGCGACCGCGCCGAGCGCGCCAAGGAAGCCGAGGCGAATCGGGTCCGATTCGGTCGCACCAAGGCCGAAAAGGAGCGCGACCGGCAGGAGGCCGAGCGCGCCACTCGGTTTTTGGACGGCCAAAAGCTGGAGGATCCGGCCTAAGCCGAAATGGCTCGCCTATCCGCTTCGCCGGGGTTGGATCCCGGCCAAACGTCATAAAAACCAAGCCGCGAACTCGGGTTAACCTTCATTTTCCTGAGACAATTGACTCCCTGAACAATTGGTCCTTGCCACATTTGCCGATCTCGTGTGACAGTTTGAGGGTGAGCGTGCTCGCGTGCCTCCCGCCTTCGGCGGGGTGGCGTTGGTCAATCGGGGAAGGATCGGGCTGATGGTGGACATGACGTCGTTTCGCGGTTCGGTTCAGCAGCCGAAGGCCACCGCCTTTTTGCCGCCCATCCGCGCGGTGGAGGATGACCGCCCGTGGCTGTGGCTGAGTGCCGCATGGCGCGACATGATGGCCGCACCGGTGATCAGCTTTGGCTTTGGCGCGTTGGCGGTGCTGTCCAGCTTCATCCTGGTCGCCGGTCTGGCGATGAAGGAGATGGAGTATCTCATCCTGCCGATGGCGGCGGGCTTCATGCTGCTGGGGCCGCTGTTCGCCATTGGCCTGTATGAAACCAGCCGCCTGCTGGAGATGGGGGAAAAGCCCACCCTGTGGAAGGTGGCGCAGGCGTACCAGCGCAACGCCGTGTCAATCAGCGGCATCGGGCTGGTGCTGATGCTGGCGCTGCTGGCCTGGATTCGGGTGGCCTTCCTGATTTTCGCCCTGTTCTTCTCCGCCCAACCGCCCGCCTTCGACCAACTGGTCGACCGCATCTTCTTCTCCGCCGAAACCATCCCGTTCCTGCTGACCGGAACCATGTTCGGTGCGGTGATCGCGGCCGGTGTGTTCGCCATCTCGGTCGTGTCGATCCCGATGCTGCTGGACCGCGAGACCGATGTTTTCACGGCGGTTGCCACCAGCATCGCCGTGGTGCGGGAAAACATCCGCCCGATGATGGTGTGGGCGTTCCTGGTCGCGCTCTTCACCTCCGCCGGAATGGTCACGGGGTTCCTGGGTTTGGCGATCGCGCTGCCGCTGATCGGCCACGCTTCCTGGCATTGCTACCGCGATCTGGTTGGTCAAAGCCGCTGATCGGCACCAGCCTCCCCCACCATTCCCCCGTGAACGGACCGTTGCGCGCCCCCTTCGACAGCGGTTCCTCTGTGAAAAAGCCCTTCCCCCGGCTGGGAGAAGGGCTTTTTCATGCTCATCTCTTGGTCCCGCCAGTCACTTGGCTCCCGCCAGCGCGCCGAACGCCTTACGGCGTCTTGAAGAACGCCTCGGCGGCGGATTTCTGCGCCTGTTTGGCGGCGATGGCCGCGCGGGCGCGGGTGATTTCCGCCTCCAGCCCGGCGATGTAGGCTTCGATTTCCGCCACGCCCAACACCATCAAATCCTTGGGCGTCGGCTTGGTCGTGCGCGGCTCCAGATCGGCGAACTCGTCTTTCAGACTCATGACGTCCGGCCCTCCCTCTTCAGTCGCCCGCCTTGTCAGACGGTGGTCGCGACTCTACCTATCCCCTTCACCAATGCAAACCGGGGAAACCGCATGAGCCACACCCTGCCCGACCGCATGCGCTGCGTCGCCATCACCACCCCCGGCGGGCCGGAGGTGCTGCGCCCCATCGACCGACCGCTGCCCAGCCCCGCCGCCGGGGAACTGCTGGTCGCGGTGGCCGCCGCCGGGGTGAACCGGCCCGACACGCTGCAACGCCAGGGCCGCTACGACCCGCCCCCCGGCACCAGCGACCTGCCGGGGCTGGAAATCGCCGGAACCATCGTCGCCGTCGGGCCGGAGGTGGAGGGCTGGGTGGTCGGGGATCGCGTCTGCGCCCTGGTCGCCGGGGGTGGCTACGCCGACTATTGCGTGGTTCCGGCGGTGCAGGCGCTGCCGATTCCGGCGGGCCTGTCGCTGATCGAGGCCGCCGCCCTGCCGGAGACCTTTTTCACCGTCTGGACCAACGTGTTCGAACGCGGCGGGTTGAAGCCCGGCGAAAGCCTGCTGATCCATGGCGGGTCGAGCGGCATCGGGACCACGGCGATCCAGTTGGCCAAGGCGTTCGGGGCCACCGTCTACACCACGGCGGGCAGCGCCGACAAATGCGCCGCCTGCGTCGCCCTGGGGGCCGACCGCGCCATCAACTACAAGACCGAGGATTTCGTCACCGTGATCCGCGAGGCGACCGGCGGGCGCGGCGTGGACGTGGTGCTGGACATGGTGGGCGGCGATTACATCGCGCGGGACATCGACATCCTGGCGATGGACGGGCGGCACGTTTCCATCGCCTTCCTGAACGGCCCCAAGGTCACGCTGAACATGGCCCCGGTCATGATGAAGCGGTTGACGCTGACCGGATCGACCCTGCGCGCCCGCCCGGTGGCGGAAAAGGGGCGGATCGCCAACGCGCTGCGCGCGTCGGTCTGGCCGCTGCTGGACCAGGGGGCGATCAAGCCGCTGATCCACGCCACCTTCCCGCTGGAGCAAGCCGAGGAGGCGCACCGCCTGATGGAAAGCAGCGCCCACATCGGCAAAATCGTGCTGACCATCGCCCCTTGATGCGTTTTTTGCCCCTTTGTGACGCCGCGCGCCGTGGATGGGCTTGCCTTGACCGGGCAAGACGGGGTAGCAGAGGGGTGTGGGCGACCGGGCAACCCCGGTGAGCCTGCGCAAGCGTGCTTGCACGCCGCCGCAGACTCGCACGATCGTCGGCCGCGCCGTGTCCCGGCGTGGCCCCGTTTGTGGCCTCGCCCGACGAGATTGACCCAGTGAGAATGATGGATCGCGCCACCCGCCAGCGGGCGCGTCTGGACATGAGTTGTCAGGAGGGATGATGGCACTGCCCTTGATGCCGAAAGCGACCGCCGTCTGGTTGGTCGAGAACACGTCCTTGTCCTTCGAGCAGATCGCCGCCTTCTGCGGCCTGCATTCGCTGGAAGTCCAGGCGATCGCCGATGGCGAGGTGGCGGTCGGCATGGTCGGCCTCGATCCCGTCGCCAACGGCCAGTTGACCAAGACCGAGATCGAACGCTGCGAGAAGAACGAGGCGTTGCGCCTCAAGCTTCTGGTCGCCGACCTGCCGCAGGTCACCGCCCGCTCCAAGGGTCCGCGCTACACCCCGATCACCAAGCGCGGCGACAAGCCCGACGCCATCGCCTGGCTGCTGAAGCACCATCCGGAGCTGTCGGACGCGCAGACCTGCCGCCTGATCGGCACGACCAAGCCGACCATCGCGTCGGTGCGCGAGCGCACCCATTGGAACGCCGCCAACATCAAGACGCGCAACCCGGTCCTGCTCGGCCTGTGCACCCAGCGCGAGTTGGAAGAGGCGCTGGCCCTGGCCATCCGCCGTGGCGGCACCCCCCTGCCCCCGCAGCCGTCGGGCGACGAGTATGAGGACGAGGATCCCGGCCCCTACCGGGACGAGTCCGAGGATTGAGCCGACCACGGTTCCGATGACGCATCAGCCCCCTGTCTCTGACCCGTCAGAACAGGGGGTTTTGTTGGGAAGACCGGCCGCATGACCAACCCGCACAGCCCCGCCCCATCCGCCCCGCCACGCCTGGTCGTTGGCATCAGCGGCGCGTCGGGCGTGGTGTATGGCATCCGCATGCTGACGACGCTGCGCCGTCTGGGGGTTGAATCCCATCTGGTCATCAGCCGTTCGGCCGAGGTCACGCTCGCCCACGAAACCTCGATGAAGGTGGCGGAACTGCGGGCGCTGGCCGACGCGCATTACGCCGCCGCCGACATTGGTGCGGCGATTTCCAGCGGCAGTTTCCGCACGCTGGGCATGGTGGTCGCCCCCTGCTCCGTCCGCACGATGAGCGAGATCGCCAGCGGCGTCACCTCCACCCTGCTGACCCGCGCGGCGGATGTCGCGCTGAAGGAGCGGCGGCGGCTGGTGCTGATGGTGCGGGAAACCCCGCTGCATCTGGGCCATTTGCGCACCATGACGGCGCTGGCCGAAATGGGCGCGGTGATCGCCCCGCCGGTCCCCGCCTTTTACGCCAAGCCCGCCAGCATCGACGATCTGATCGACCATTCGGTTGGACGGGTTCTGGATCTGTTCGGGCTGGACGCGGGCAACCTGCGCCGTTGGGGCGAACCGCCCGCCCCCGCCGCAACCGCCGCAACCGATTGATCCAACTCAGGCCTTTCCCTTTTGCCGCACAGCAACAGTCGGCTTTGACGCGGGCGCGAATGGGGCTATAGAAGGCCGGGTGATCCGGCGGTCGCGCCGATCCGCAGCGACTCCGATCCACTCAGGACAAGGGGCAGACCGATCATGCCGTTTCGTGAAAAAAGCCCGGTGATCCGGCAAATGCTGGCGGGGGTCAAAGGATTCCGCGCCCGCTACTACGAACGCCGCCCCGGCAGCATGACGCAGTTGGTCAAGGACGGGCAACACCCGGAAATCCTGATGATCGGCTGTTCGGACAGCCGGGTCGATCCCGCCCTGCTGACCATGTCCGAACCGGGCGAGCTGTTCATGGTCCGCAACGTCGCCAATCTGGTTCCGCCCTACCAGCCCGACGGCAATTACCACGGCACCTCCGCCGCCATCGAATACGCCGTGCGCGTGCTGCAGGTGTCCGAGGTCATCGTGATCGGCCATTCCCAATGCGGCGGTGTGCAGGGCCTGATCCGCCTGCGCAGCGGTGAGGAGGCGAAGGACGATTTCGTGTCGCCCTGGGTGTCGATCGCGGCATCGGCGCTGGATCCCTACATCGACGCCAATACCGGCGATCTGAGCAGCGGCGAGCGGCCCGATGGCTGGCCCGGTGTGGCCGAACGGGCGGTGGTCCGCACCTCCGTCGACAATCTGATGACCTTCCCCTTCGTGCGCGAGCGGGTGGAACAGCGCACCCTGACCCTGCATGGCTGGTGGTTCGATCTGGGCACCGGGGAGTTGTGGGGCCTGAACACGACGACCAGATTGTTCGAACTGATGGACTGAGCCGGTCCGCCTGATCGCGCGTCGGATCGGTCGCGCCTTTGGCCGAAACACAATCTCACACTGCATCCGTTGGGTTTTATCGACTTGCAGGATTGTTGAGGCAGTCCCGGCAAACCATCATGCCTCGCCCATGGCACAACCGTCTAATTTGCCGGTCCGGAGCAGCCCTGAGTGGTTGAACGGGCAACCCAGCGGTAATATCCAATCGCACATTGGATCGACGGATGATGGTCATTCACAGGAATTGGACTTTGCAGAGTGTGATCGCGGCTTGTGCCCGATATTTTTGGTCGACCTCCGTTTCTTTTGTGTCCGTTCTTTCTCTTGCTGCGTCATGTTTGATCGCCACCCCGGCCCAGGCGAACGAAGGGGCGAAATCGAACGGCTGCCCCTGGGCGCAGGATGTCTCGCTGGAGGTCAACGGCAAGACGATGACTCTCAATCAGGCGATGTTCGCCACCCCGCCCGGCGAACCCATCCTGATGGATCCCTACAAGATTTACCCGCTGATCGAGGAAATGAAGCTGCGCATCATCGGCCCGAAGGGGCGCGAGTGGGAAGCCTCGCTGACCCGGCTGGTCAGCGGCAAGCGGTGCAGCGCCTTCTACGTCGGCAAGGCGTTTTTGGTGTCGGACATCGAACGCGACGCCGAGATGCTGATTCTGAACCGCTGACGCGCGCGGTCAGACCCCGTCCCCATCCCCCAGCGCCGCCGCCAACGCCGCCGCCAGCGCGTCCAGCGCCGGATCGCCGCCCGGCAGCAGCAACGCCATGTTGGCCATGGCCAACGCCCGCCGGGCGACACCGTCCTCCCCGCCCACTTCATCCCGGCCCACCTGCGGCTCCAAGCCGGAGACGGCAAACAAGCGATCCTGCTGGACCCGTTCGGCCTCCAGTTCCGCCGCCTTCATCCGGCGGTACAGCGCCTCATCCTCGCCCTTGGCCCGGCGGCGGATCGCCCGCAACGGCTGCACCACCTCGCGCCGCCACCCGGCCACCGCCGAGTCCGCCGCCGCCAGCCGTTCCGCCGTCAGGGCCACCCCGCAGCCCATCCCGGCCCAGGCGGCGAACAGCAGCAGATTGACGTCGATGCCGCGCCGGTCCTGCAACGCCAGGCACGCCGGGGGAACCCCCGGCCGCGCGTAGACGGCCAGGGAAAAGGCCCAGAACGGGTTGTGCGGCGCCTGCGCCATCAATCACCGAAGCTGATGTTGAGACCGCGCGCCGTGCGCACCAGGGCGCTGTCCAGCTCGACACAGGAATAGCGGGCGATGGCGTCGGTGATCGGCACGTCGATGACACCCCGGTTGGACCAGGCCACCATGCGATCAAACTTGCCCTCCGCGATCAGATCGACGGCGTGCACGCCAAAGGCCGAGGCGATCAGCCGGTCGCGCGGGCTGGGCATGCTGCCGCGCTGGACATGGCCCAGCACGGTGACGCGGGTTTCGGCCCCGGTGGCGTCGGCGATCTTCTCGCCGATGTAGTCACCGATGCCGCCATAGCGTTTTTCGCCGCCCTGCAACAGCTTCTTCACCCCGGTTCCCTCCAGGGTCTTGACCGCTTCGGACACCACGACCAGGGCGAAATTCCGGCCAGAGGCCCGAACCTCCTGAATCTTCGCGGCGATGCGCTCGATGGAATAGGCAATCTCGGGAATCAGGATCACGTCCGCCCCGCCCGCGATCCCGGCGGCCAACGCGATGTGCCCGGCGTCGCGGCCCATCACCTCCAGCACCATCACGCGCTGGTGGCTGGCGGCGGTCGGCTGCAAGCGGTCCAACGCCTCCACCGCCACGGCGACGGCGGTGTCGTAACCGACCGACACCTCGGTCATGCCCAGATCGTTGTCGATGGTCTTGGGCACGCCCACCATCGGGAAGCCGCCCTTCTGCGCCAGCTTGTGCAGGATGGCGAAGCTGCCGTCGCCGCCGATGCCGATCAGCGCGTCCAGGCCCAATTCGTGATAGCCGCCGATGATCTCGTCGGACCGGTCCTTCAGCGTGCCATCGGCCATCGGGTAGGCGAAGGGGTCGCCCCGGTTGGTGGTTCCCAACACGGTTCCGCCCTGGCGCATCATCGCGCCATCGACGTTGGACAGGTTCAGCGGCACATATTGCACCGGGCGGTGCAACAGCCCCTGCGTGCCCTCGCGGATGCCCACCACCTCCCAGCCATAGCCGGTGGCCCGGTGGACCGCCGCGCGGATGACCGCGTTCAACCCGGCGCAATCGCCGCCGCTGGTGAGAATGCCGATGCGCTTTGCGGCTGTCGTGGTGGCGCTCATAAGGGGTTCCATCCCATTCCGGTTGGTTCTGTGGGTTGCCTCATGTTAGCGGAAGTGGCGTTTCCCGCAAACGGCGAAGGGACAACCGCAAGGCCCCGCATCGTCGCATAACCGCCGGACAGGACTGACGGTTTCGCGCTGCCGCTTTGTCGGATTTCTGCTATAGTCGCGCGCGCCGGGGCCGGGCGATGTCCGTCGCCGCCGCACCCCCAGGAGCTTCCGCAACGGGCGCAATGAGCGAGCAAGAGATCTTAAAGGACAAGCTGGCGACCTTGCGCAGCGAACACCGCGACTTGGACGACGTGATCGCCCGGCTGGTGGAGCGCGCGCCCTATGACCAGCTCCAGTTGCAGCGCATGAAAAAGCGCAAGCTGATGCTGAAGGACCAGATCATGCTGCTGGAAAGCCGCCTGCTGCCCGACATCATCGCCTGACGCGGGGCGCGGCGGCTCTCCCTGTTCGCGCGTGCTTGCGACGCCTGCCGCGCGCTTACGGCTTTTTCGGCACGGTGAAGAACTGGATGCCCATCTGGAAGCTGCGGGCGATGTTCTCGGCCTTGCCGATCAGGAACTCGGCCCCGTCGGCGGGAAACAGCTCGTGCGCGGTCTCGCGAAACAGCGACAGCCAGCGTTCGAAATGCGGCGGCTCCAACCCAAGCTGGATGTGGACCGGCATCGGACGCCCGTCGTAACGCTGGGTCAGCAGCGCGATGGACGACCAGAAATCCATCATCTTGCGCAGATGCGGCTCCCAATCGGTGATGATGCGGCCAAAGATCGGGCCGAGCAGATCATCGGTCATGATCTTGCCGTAGAAACGGCGGACCAGCCGTTCAATCCCCGCCTCGTCGATGCCGACCGCCGCCATCCGCTCCTGCGCCATCGCCGCGCGGATGTCGCGGCGCTCCTCCACCGTTTGCTCGTGAGCATCGGGGCCATGGGCATCGGGGCCATGGGGGTTCGACAGGGGGGCGGTGTGAGTGGTCATGTTCGGGGCTTTCGCGGCAACGACGGCACAGGGCAACGGTCCGCAGCATAGGCGGGTGATCGGGTCGGCGAAAGGACCGGATTGTCGCAGCGGCACACTCGGGCATTGCGCCGCCAACTCCACCGCCAACGCCGCGATTTTCTGGACTCTGGCCCGTCTCTTTCTATAATGCGGCGCTTTCCGGCCCCTATGGAAAGTCAGCCGCCGTGACCGCCGATTCCCAGAACAGCACCCCGAACGGTTCGCCGCTGGTCGGCATCATCATGGGCAGTCAATCCGACTGGACCACGATGAAACACGCGTCCGACACGCTGGCCGCGCTGGGCGTGCCGCACGAAACCCGCATCGTCTCGGCCCACCGCACCCCCGCCCGCATGGTTGAATACGCCACCACCGCGCAAGCGCGCGGGCTGAAGGTGGTGATCGCCGGGGCTGGCGGGGCCGCCCATCTGCCCGGCATGGTCGCGTCGATGACGCTGCTGCCGGTGCTGGGCGTGCCGGTGGAAAGCCACGCGATGAAGGGCATGGACAGCCTGATGTCGATCGTGCAGATGCCGGGCGGGATTCCGGTCGGCACGCTGGCCATCGGCAAGGCCGGGGCGATCAACGCCGCGCTGCTCGCCGCCTCCATCCTGGCGCTGAACGATCCCGACATCGAAGATGCGCTAGACGCGTGGCGCGCCCGCCAGACCGACGCGGTGGCCGAGGTGCCGGTGGACAGCCCCGCCGCCTGACCGCAACCACCCGCCCCCCAACACGGCCTCCGCCGCTACAGCCCCCGCCGCCACAGAAAGCCACGACGATGAGCCGCATCCCCACCCTGGCCCCCGGTGCCACCATCGGCATGCTGGGGGCTGGTCAGCTTGGCCGGATGACGGCCATGGCGGCGGCGCGTCTGGGCTACCGCACCCACGTCTACGCCCCCGACGCCGCCGACAGCCCGGCGGCCCAGGTCAGCGCCGCCGCGACCGTGGCCGATTGGAACGATTGGGCGGCGTTGGAACGCTTCGCCCGGTCGGTGGACGCGGTGACGCTGGAATGGGAAAACGTGCCCGTCGCCACGGTGGAGCATCTGCGGCGCTTCACCACGGTCAATCCGGGGCCGAACGTGCTGGCGGTGGCGCAGGACCGGGTGGCGGAAAAATCCTTCGTCAATGGTCTGGGCATCGGAACCGCCCCCTGGCGCGCCGCCCACAGCGCCGCCGACGTGGCGGCGGCGGTGGCGGCGATCGGGCCGCGCTGCGTCCTGAAATCCACCCGTCTGGGTTATGACGGCAAGGGGCAGGCGCGCATCGACGCCACGACCGACAACGCCGACGCCATCACCGCCGCGTGGGACTCGATCAAGACCGACGCCGCCATCGTCGAGGGCTTCGTCACCTTCGCCTGCGAGGTGTCGGTGATCGTGGCGCGCGGCGGCGACGGCGCGATGGTCGCCTATCCGGCGGTGGAGAACCGCCACAAGAACGGCATCCTCGACGTCACCATCGCCCCGGCCCGCGTCGCGCCGGACACCGCCGCCGAGGCCGAACGCGTCGCCCGCCGCATTGCGGAGGCGCTGGATCTGGTCGGCGTGCTGGCGGTGGAGCTGTTCGTCACCCCCGACGGCGGCGTGCTGGTCAACGAAATGGCCCCGCGCCCGCACAATTCCGGCCATTGGACGATGGACGCCTGCGCCTCCTGCCAGTTCGAACAGCTCGTCCGCGCCGTCTGCGGCCTGCCGCTGGGGTCGGTGGAGCGTGTGGCCGACGCCGAGATGACCAACCTGATCGGCGACGACGCGCTGGCCTGGCCGACGCTGATGGCCGACCCCAACGTCCGCCTGCACCTGTATGGCAAGGCGGAGGCGCGGCCCGGTCGCAAGATGGGCCACGTCAACCGCCTGTTTCCCAAGACCGCGTAAGCCAAGACCGCTTAAGCCGTGACCGCGTAAGCAACGGCCGCGCAAGCCATGACCGGCACGCCCCCCGCACCCCCGCGCCGCGTGGTGCTGCTGTCCGGCGACCGCCATTTCGGCGCGCTCTACCGCGAAACCGATGGCCGCCCCTACCCGCTGACCGAACTGACCTCCAGCGGCATCAACCGGGTGGCGTCCGCCAAGCGGGCGGAGGCCGGACCGAATCGGTTGGGCGACCGCTGGATCGGGGCGAATGTCGGGCGCGTGTCCATGGATTGGGAAACGGGATCGGTGGCGCTGGCGCTGGCCGACGTCCACGGGGTGGAGCGCCGCGCCGTCCGTCTGTCCCTCGCCGATGTGCGCGCGGGATAACCCAAAGACCCATCGACGGGGGCAGACCCACCCATGACCTTTGACGGATGACGTCGCGGTATCATGCGGCTTTAAACCGTTGCCGTTCTCCGTTACTCTTCGATAGAAAATGCGCAAAGTTGCTAAACTTTATTTCAAATTTTAAGTTAAGGCTCCGATGACACTCGCGCAGGACATGGCGATTCGGAAGACCCCGGCCAGCACCGCCGGGGAACGCCGCCCCCAGTCCAGCCGCGACCGCGACCGTTTTGTCGGTTTTGCCTTTGCCGCCGCCGATCTGTTGATCGAAACCGACAGCATGGGGACCATTCTGTTTTCCGCAGGTGCCCGCTGCCGCCTGACCAAGGGCGACGTCGGCGGGCTGGTCGGCACCAACATCCTCGACGTGGTGGCCCCCAGCGACCGCAAATACGTCCATGTCCTGTTCGACCGCATCCAGGAAAAGGCGCGGATCAAACCGGCCCGCGTGATCTTCCAGGCCATCGACGGCCAGAAATTCCCGGCCCTGCTGGGCGGTTGCCGCCTGGACTCCTGCCCCGGCTCCCTCTTCCTGACCGTGCTGTTGACCGCCGGGCCGCGCAGCGGCAGCGGGGTGGCCCCGGCGGGCGAGCTGATGGACGCCCACGGCTTCAGCAACATCCTGGAAGAGCGCATCGTCAACGCGCGGGAAAGGGGACTGGACCACGGCCTGACCCTGCTGCTGGTCGAAGGCTTGCAGTCGATGGTGGAGGCGCTGCCCGAAGGGGCGGCGGAGGAGATCAAGGAGGGGATCGACGCCTATCTGCGCGGCATTTCCGCCGATGGCGACAGCGCCGGGCAGTTGAGCGGCGACCGCTATGGCATCGTCCACGCCGCCGACATCGACGGGCGCGAGGTGCAGGGCCACATCGCCCAGATCATCCAGGCGGCGGGCGGGGCCTTGCCCGGTGGAATCCGCTCCTGGACCGTGGACATGACCGACGACACGCTGGGGGCCGCCGACGCCGCCCGCGCGCTGGTCTACACCGTGCAGGCCTTCGCCTCGGCCCAGGGCGGGGATTTCACCATCTCCAGCCTGGAGGATGGGGCCAACCGCATGATGTCCGACGCGGTGGAGCGGATCGGGCGGCTGCGCGCCACAATCGAGAAAAAGGACTTCTTCGTCGTCTATCAGCCGATCATCGACCTGGAAACCCAGGCCGTCCACCATCTGGAGGCGTTGACGCGGGTGGAGGGGATGAGTTCGCCCGCCGACTTCATCACCTTCGCCGAGGATGTCGGGCTGATCTACGATTTCGACCTGTTGTTGACCCAGACCGTGCTGGACACGCTGAAAATCTACCGCAAGGAACCGAAGCTGCCGGACGTCGCCATCAACCTGTCGGCCAAGACGTTGATGAGTCCGATCTTCCTCAAGCAGTTCCAGACGGTGGTCGAACCCTATGGCGACCTTTACAAAAAGCTGCTGATCGAGGTGACGGAGACCGTCGTCGTCGCCGACATCGCCAAGCTGAACGAGGTGCTGCAAAAGCTGCGCAGCGTCGGCTACCGCATTTGCCTGGACGATGTCGGGGCGGGATCGACCTCCTTCCAGTCGCTCTACGGCATCCAGGCCGATTACGCCAAGATCGATGGGAAATTCGTGCGCGGCGCGGTGCAGAACCCACGCGACATGGCGATGCTGCGCTCGATGACCGACGTGTGCCGCCAGCTTGGCCTGACCCTGATCGGGGAGCAGGTGGAAGAGGCCGTCCACGCCCAATTGCTGGCCGATCTGGACGTGCCGTTGGCGCAGGGCTTCCTGTTCAGCCGCCCGTCGCGCGATTTCGCCTATTTCGCCAAGGATTGGTCGAAGGTGCGCAGCGGCGGCAAGGTCGTCTGGAAAAGCTGACCGTCACGCCCGAACGCGGGCCATGTCCAGCCGTTCGCGCGCGCGGTTCAGGATCGCCTGTTTTTCCGCAAACGAATCGCGGCTGGTGCGCCCGTCGTAAAGCCGCAGCGCCGTCAGCAGGTCGGCGGCCTCATCAAGAATCGCCATCGCCTTCCATGCTGTGCGCGTGTGCGTGTCCATGCCGCATCCCCTTATCTCACCGGTTGCAGGGGCCTGGTTCACCTCACGGCCAACCGGAATAACCCCATATCCAATAGGTCATAGGGTATACCCTCATCGTTGCGGGAATCGAGCGGATTTGAGTGATTATTGTTGTTTTTTTAAGGAACTTTGTTCCAGCCGGTCGGTCTGAATCCGAATGAGTTTCTCGGTGTCCGAGAACACTTGACGCCGCGCCAGGACAACAATGATGCCCGTGGTCGCCAGCATGAACAACACCGGCCCCACCACCCAGGCCAGCACCGCCAGGGCGAAGTAATAGGCCCGCATCCCGCCGTTCAACGCGGTGACGGCCAGGGTCAGCGCGTCGCCCAACGTGGCCGCCATCTCCTGCACCACATCGTCGGGCAACGGGGCGACCGGGGCGGAGCCGATCAGCGCGCAACAGTAATTGTATTGCCGCAGCGCCCAGGTGAATTTGAAGAAACCGAAGGTGAAAATCCCGACCAAAACCAACAGCTTGTATTCGAAGATGTGACGCGAGGTCTTGGCGGTGAAGGACAGGCCGGACACCAGATCATGCGCGTGCTCAATCGCCCCGAAGGAGCCGACCAACCCCGCCAGCACCAGCATGTTGGTGGAGGCGAAAAAGGTGCAACTGTGCATGGTGTGGCCGAAGAGCTGCGAATCCATGATGCGGTTGTCGCGCTGGAGCATCTGCGCCATCCAATGGCGGCGCACGATCTTCAGATGCTGATTCACCCCCTGCCGTTCCCGCGCCAAATGGTCCTGCACGATGGTGAACCCCACCCAGGAGGCGACGAACCAGCCAAAGGCCGCAAGGTCGAGCGGCGCGAGATCGAACAGCACGGGGCGGCACTCTTCACAGCAAGGGGGACAATCCAGGGGGCGCGCGCATCCGGGCCGGTCGGCCAGCGGCGCGCCTTGCCCATCTAGCGATCAATCCCGCCCCTGTCCAGCCGTTCCCCCGCCCGCCAACAGCGCGTTCAGCACATGGACGCGGATGGCGCTCGACAGGTTGCCACGGCGGTCGCGGTCGATGTCTTCGATCAGGGCGTTGACCGACAGGCCGCGCGCCTGTGCGATGGATTTCAGAACGTCCCAGAACTCTTCTTCCAGCGACACGCTGGTCGGATGACCGGCGATCATCACCGAACGCTTTTTCATCGCGCCGCGCTTCTGTGCAAGGGGGGGCAGGACAGCAGCCTAGCGCAGTCAACGCCCATGGTCCAATTCCATGGCATCGCGCGCGGTCCGTCGGGGTGAAGCGCCCCGCCATTGTTCCTTTTTTGTTCTTGATCGAGCGCGCAACCCAGCGTAGCCTTTCCCCATGCCCCTTTGATCTTTCCCCCTTGCACGTCGGGAGAGTCGCATGAGCGGAACGGCTTTGGACGAGGATCGCGCCTTGATCGCCCGCAACCGGGTGGCGGAACTCAAGCGCTGCGGCTGGCGCGTGGTTGGCCCGGCGGAGGAGGGTGCGGTGTGGATGGAAGGCCCGCCGCTGGGCGATTGCTTCCGCCGCCGCGCCACCGGCTGGCCCGGCCTCGCCGCTCCGAATCGGTTGGATGGAGCGGAGCGGTTGGACGGGGCAAACCCGTTGGACGAGATCGGTATGGACCCTGCCGAACAATCGGTCGGGGCTTTGTTCGACGCGTTGGTGACGCGCGCCCTGGCCCGTGCCGATGCCGCCGACCGCGCGGCCCAACGGGCCGCCCGCCGCGCCGCCTGACCGGCCCACCGCCCATCCGTCGGCTTACGCCCCTTCGTTCACCAGCGCATCGTCCGCCGCCAGCGCGGCCAGCGCCGGTCCGGTCAGACGATAGGGCAACCATTCGTTCAACTGGCGAAAGCCGATGCGGTCGTAAAAGCCACGCGCCGGGTTCCAATCCAGCACGTTCAGATCCACCCGGCGATAACCACGCTCCACCGCCTGACGGGCGATGGTCGCCAGCAACTTGCGGCCCACGCCGTGCTGACGGGCGTCGGGGGTGACGTAGAGATCCTCCACGAACAGGCCGGGCCGCCCCTCCCACGTCGAATAGGTGCGGGAGGTCAGGGCAAAGCCGACCGGCGCGCCATCCACCTCCGCGATCAACGCCTCGAACATCGGGGTGTCGCCCCACCCATCGCGGCGCAAATCCTCCTCGCACGATTTGACCGACTGGGGTTCCCGCTCAAACGTGGCCAACTCATGGACAAAGCGCATGATGGTGGCGCTGTCGGCCGCAACGGCCGGGCGGATGGTGACGGTCGGCATCATGGCGCGCCTTTTTTGACGGACGGGACAGGAACGGGGGCAACGATAACCCGGCCGACACCACCCGATCAATCGTCGCCGCCGCCCTTCAGATCCAGCAGGGCGCGCAGTTCCTGCGCCCGGCGTTCGGCGCTGTGTTCGGCCAGAACCCGTTGGCGGGCGCGCCGTCCCAGCTCGGCCAGATGGGCGCGGGGCAGCATCAGGCCGGTGGTCACATCGTCGGTGTCGCTCGCCACCAGGATTTCCCGCCCCGGTTCAAAAAAGGCGTCCAGCCCCTCCCAGCGGTCGGCGACGATGGGGGCACCGCAGGCCGCCGCTTCGAACAGCCGGTCCGACGGACACCAGCCGACCGACCGCTCGTCGTCGCGCGCCAACGCCAGCGCCAACGTGGCCGAGGCCAAGAGCGCCGCGCGCTCCGGCTGGTCCAGGGCGGGCAGCGTCCGCGCGTTGGGCGGTGCGTCCAGCGTTTCCGGCGGGTCGTCGCCGGACAGAAGGAAGCGCCGACGCGGCAAGCGCCGCGCCGCGTTCAGGAAAAACCGCTCCACCCCCGACCGGGCCGTTCCCGGCGGCGGGGCGACGCAGCCGAGATCGGCGAGGTACACCGGCTTGGCGTCGGCGGGCCGATGGGCCTCGGGCACGATCCAGGGATAAAGCGGAGCCACGGCCATCGCACCGGCGCGTTCGCGGTAGCGTTCGAGCGCCGGGCCGCCGCCGGACGCCAGCACGAGATCAAAACCGTCCAACGCCACCCCACCCCGGCCATCGCCGGGCAGATGGGCGGGGGCCTCGCCCCGCGCCAGCGCGGCCAGAGACCGCGCCGCGTCGGGGTCGTGCAGCACCCGGCGTTCCGCCCGCGATTCGCGGGCCAGGGCCGCCGCCGCCACGCCATCACACCCTTGCGCCACCGCCAGCACCAACCCGGCCTCGTCGGCGTGGCGGGCCACCATGGCCGCCGCGACGTCCCACCGGTCGTAGGACAGCCATTCGACGCCGGGCGCGGTGACGGACGCGTTGGGCGTCGGATGGTTGGGCGTCGAGGCGCGGCGTTCCACCGCCACCACCCGATGACCGCGCCGGGCCAGCGCCTGAATCAAGGCGCGCCAGCGCAGGCCGTGTCCATCCCCGCCAGCGCCCGCCAGCCCCTCGTCCAAACCGACAATCACGATCTTCATGGTGGCGTCACCCTTCTGATCTCTTCGCCCGCCCGATTCCTTGGCCCGCGCTCATCATGATCTGATATGGCCCGGCGGAACAGGCCAGCAAGCGGGGCGAACCCCAACCGCGTCGCCGATGGACGGCCATCGAGTCCGCGTCAAATCGATTCCGCTTTGCCGCGATCCGCTTTAGGGTCGTGCCACCCCCTTCCCAGCGACCATGATGACGCCCATGCCCACCCTGCCCCGCGCCCGCCTCCGCCCCTTCGCCCGCCTGCTGCTCGGCACCGTCCTGTTGGCGGGGTGCCAGACCAGCGGCAGCGTCGGCGCGCCGACCGCCACCGCGCCCACTGCCACCACGGCCACCGCCGCCGCCACGCAACAGAGCTTCGCCGATTGGGTGAAGACCCTGCGGGCCGAAGCGGTGAGCCAGGGCATCCGGGGGCAGACGGTGGATCGCGCCTTCCAGTCGGTCAAACTGTCCGACCGGGTGCGGGAGTTGGATTCGAGCCAGCCGGAGTTCGCCCGTCAGGTCTGGCAGTATCTCGACAGCGCGGTGAACGACAAGCGGGTGCAGACCGGACGGCAGAAGATGCGCGACCACGCCGCCCTGCTGGCGCGGGTCAGCCAGCGGTCCGGCGTGCCGGCGGAAATCCTGGTCGCCTTCTGGGGCATCGAAACCGATTTCGGCGCGTCCACCGGCGGTTTCCCGGTGATCGACGCGCTGGCGACCCTGGCCTATCAGGGCCGTCGCGCCGCCTATTTCCGCGCGGAGCTGCTGGCCGCCCTGCGCATCCTCGATTCCGGCGACATCGGTTTCGACCGCATGTCCGGCTCCTGGGCCGGGGCGATGGGGCAGACCCAGTTCATGCCCACCATCTTCCTGAAACACGCGGTGGACGAGGACGGCGACGGCCGCCGCGACATCTGGGGCAGCATGCCCGACGTGCTGGCCTCCACCGCCAAATTCGTCCAGGCCAACGGCTGGCGCACCGGGGAGGCGTGGGGCCAGGAGGTGCGCTTGCCCGCCGATTTCCCCTATGAGCAAGCCGAATTGACCGTCACCAAACCGCTGTCGGACTGGGCGCGGATGGGGGTGGTCCCCGTCGATGGCGGCGCGTTGACCGGCGACGCCCCGGCGGCGATTCTGGTGCTGGCGGGCCACCAGGGACCGGCCTTCCTGGTGCGGGAGAATTTCCGCGCCATCATGCGCTACAACCCCTCCACCAGCTACGCGCTGGCGGTGGCGCTGCTGGCCGACCGCATGGCCGGGCGCGCGGGCGTGGTCGGAAGCTGGCCGCGCCAGGAACCGGCGTTGAGCCGCGACGAACGGGTGGAGCTGCAACAGCGCCTCGCCAGCCTGGGGCTGGAGCCAGGAGCGGCGGACGGGATCGTCGGGGCCAACACCCGCAACGCGGTGCGCCGCTTCCAAACCTCCATCGGGGCGATTCCCGATGGCTTTGCCACCAAGGCGCTGCTGGACCGCCTGCGCCAGACATCGTAACGGTTTTACAACGAATCAGAAAAACTGTTTCGATACCGGAACAACGCGTTCCGGTATCGAAACGTTCTGCTCTTGTCAGGTTTTATTCTGCTTCCGGAACGGATGGCAGCGCGACGGCGAAGCTGCTGAGATCCTCCTTGTTCCGTTCCTGCGACGGCAAGCGGCCCTCCACCAGATACAGGATGTTTTCCGCCACGTTGGTGGCGTGATCGCCGATGCGCTCGATCGATTTGGCGGCGAACAACAGATGGGTGCAGCCGGTGATCTGCGAGGGCGTTTCCATCATGTAGGTGAGGAATTCGCGGAACAGGCTGGTGTAGGCGGCGTCGACCTCGCCGTCGCGGTCGCGGATGGCGGTGGCGAGCGCCGCATCCTGATCGGCGTAGGCGCGGCGCATGTCGGCCACCATCGCCAGCACCGTCCGCCCCATCCAGGCCAACGAACCGAGCGGCGGCAGGCTGGGCAAACCGGCCAGCGTCACAGCTCGTTTCGCAACCGAACTGGCAAAATCGCCCATCCGTTCCAGGTTCGACGCGATTTTCAGCGCCGCCACGATGTCGCGCAAATCCCTGGCCATCGGCTGGCGCAGCGCCAGCAAACGGATGCTCATCGCCTCGACATCAATTTCCATCTGATCAATGGCGGCGTCGCCCGCGATCACCGCAGTGGCCTTCTCGGCGTCGGCGGTGGCCAGGGCGTCAAGCGCACCCGACAACTGCTCCGCCACCAGCTCGGCCATCCGGTCAATCGCCCCGTGAAGGGCCGCCAACTCCGCATCGAACGCGGCAACCGTGTGTCCACCGGCCATGGTCCTGTCCTCTTCCCGTCAGACGCGCGGGCCGCGCACCGATTCGGTCGCGCACCCGCTCTGGATCTTAACGTTTGGCATAGATTATTTTAGGACATTGGTCTATCGCCTGCGCAGCGTGGCTGCGCGTGTCAACGACGCGATGTTGCGCAAGACCGCCGATGATCGCACCCTGACGACGCCCAAGGATGGATTTTTCGCCATGACGCCGCACGAGTTGGTCGCCGTTCTGGAAAAACACGAGCGTTGGCTGAAAAAACGCACCGGCGGCGCGCGCGCCAATCTGACCATGGTGAATCTGGAAGGCTCCAACCTGTCCGGCGTGGATCTGACCCAGGGCAAGCTGTCGGGGGCCAACCTGTCGCACTGCGATTTCACCAACGCCAACCTCAGCAACGCCGATCTGTTCGCCGCCCACCTGACCAAGGCCGACCTGTCGGGCTGCAACCTGCACCGCGCCGACCTGCGCGGGGCGCACATGCGCGGGGTGAAGCTCAAGCGCGCCAATCTGCGCGAGGCCGATTTTCGCGGCGGCGCGCTGCTGTATGGCGGCGGCGGCGGCAAGGGCGTGGATTTCATCCGCTCCGACCTGAGCGGCGGTGATTTCGACGACGCCTCGCTGAACAACGCCAACATGTCCGGTGCCGACCTGACCGACGCCTCGATGAACGGGGCCGATTGCGAAGGCGCGCTGTTGACCGGGGCGACGCTGATGCGCGCCGTGATGAAAAGCTGCAACCTCGCCAACGCCGATCTGCGCGGCAGCAACCTGTCGGGCGTCAATCTGCAAGGGGCGGTGCTGCGCAACGCCAATCTGTCGGGCGCGATGCTGGCCGGGGCCAATCTGCGCAACGCCGATCTGCAAGGCGCGAAGCTGGAAGGGGCCGATCTGGCCGGGGCCGACACCACCGGGGCCAATCTGGCCCGCTCGGCGGAAAATTTCTCGGTTCAGATCCAGCAGGCGTTGCACAGCCATTACACCTGGATCAACACCGGCGGGACCATGGGCGCGCGCGCCGACCTGTCCGGGGCCGACATGGCCCACATCGATCTGTCGGGCGTCAACCTGTCCGGAGCCAGCCTGAAGAACGCCAATCTGGCCGGGGCCAAGATGCGCGAATGCCTGCTCATCATGTGCGACATCTCCGGGGCCATTCTGACCGGAACCGACTTCACCGGGGCGATCCTGGACGGGGCCAACCTGCGCGGGGCCAATTTGCAGGGCGCGCGGTTGGACAGCGCCGGAATCGGCTGGGTCGATGTGAAGGGCGCGGACGGCAAGCCGACCGGCCGCCTGTGGGCCGCCAACCTGACCGGCAGCACGCTGGCCGGGG
Source organism: Azospirillum sp. (assembly GCA_027486405.1). Classification (GTDB taxonomy): domain Bacteria; phylum Pseudomonadota; class Alphaproteobacteria; order Azospirillales; family Azospirillaceae; genus Azospirillum. Next base: position 85,239 of record JAIXPD010000008.1, read on the forward strand.
CGTCCTGCGTGCGCACCAACCTGCGCGGGGCCAATCTGTCGGAATGCGATTTCAGCAACGCCGATTTGACCGGGGCCATCCTGACCGACGCCAACATCCGCGACGCCCGTTTCGCCGGGGCCAACCTCGCCGGGGCCAGCCTGCCGCCACCGCCCGACGATGACGATTGAGCCGCTGAGGGATTCGGCGATGGATCCGGCAGCCCCGACCATGCCGCGCAGCGCCGAATCCCGGACCGCCGGAACCAGTCTGCTCACCCTGCCCGGCCTTGGCCCGAAAACCATCGGTTGGTTGGCCGAGGTCGGCATCACCGACGCCGAGGGGCTGCGCGCGGTCGGCGCGGTCGAGGCGTACCGCCGTTTGCGCATGGCCTCCCCACGCCGGGTCAGCAAAAACGCGCTGTGGGCGCTGCACGCCGCGCTGTTGGGGGTTCCCTGGACCAGCCTGAACGCGGCCACCAAGGCGGCGTTGCTGGCGGAACTTGATCCGGTTCCGTAACGGCTCAAACACCGCGACGGTTGCGCAACGGCCCAATCAACGGCCCAATCAACCGGCGGCCATGGGACGTCACGGATACTCGTCGTCCAACCGGCCGCTGTCGTCGCGCCCCTGCTGCACCACCGCGTTCAGATTGGCACTGACCCGCCGCAACACCGACATGGCCACGGCCACATCCTTCGGCGGAATCCCGGCAATCGCCAGCTCGGCGATGGCCTCGGCGTTGGGCATCATGACGTCGCGCAGGGCGCGGCCCTTGTCGGTCAGGTGGATGTTCATCTTGCGGCGGTCGTGCGCGTTGCGCACCCGCTGAACCAACCCCTGCGCTTCCATGACGTTGACCGCCGTGACCGTCGTCGGCTCCATCATGCCCACGCGGTGGCTCAACTCCCGCTGGGTCAACCCATCCTCTTCCCACAGGGCGCGCAGGAAGAACCACTGCCCCATGCTGACGCCCGAACGGGCGATGCGGCTTTGCAACGCGCGGGCGAAGGCACGGTTCGCATCGCGGACCAGGAGCGACAGCGCGTTGTCGGCGGCCGAATCCTCGTCCACCACCGCGTTGCCCGTGCCCGGTTCCCACTCTTTGAAACACACCGACATGCCGACACACTTCCCCACCGAAACCGAACCCAACCGACGCTCCGCCACCGCCACGACACACGGTTCGCCCTGCACCCGAATCCATCACCGATGGATGAACAGGACACGCCCTGCGGAACGTTTGGACGCGAGCGTCAACCAGCCGCAGCCCAATCATAACGTGTCACACCCGAAGCGCAAATCAAATGCGCAAAGGACACGCATCGACATGCAATGATATGTCAGTCTCCATTCAATGCTTGGATGGAATTCCAAACAAGGCCCAATAAGAAAAAATCAAACCCCTTTCCTTTAGTGCGAATACCCTAGGCGGAAAGCGATAGACTTTCATATCCTAATATGAGGTTCTGGCGTTTATCAGCGGTCCCGTCCGGTTTTTACTTGATCGCGCGAACATATCCCAACACTCAAAGTGTTAAAAATTAGCCAAACCGCGCGCCCGGCATCACAGAACTTGCGCGCGCACCCGCGCGCGGCCAAACTTCACCGGGACCACCACCGCGAGGGGATACGTCATGCCCGCCGCCCGCCACGTCACCGTCGCCGCCACACAAATGGCTTGCGGTTGGGATCGTGACGCCAACCTGGACCGGTTGGAAGGGTTGATTCGCCACGCCGCCGCCCAGGGCGCGCAGATCATCCTGCCGCAGGAGCTGTTTGAAACGCCCTATTTCTGCAAGGATCAGAAACAGAGCCTGTTCGAGCTGGCCCGACCGGTCGAGGGCCATCCGGTCCTCTTGCGGATGAGCGCGCTGGCGCGGGAACTGGCGGTGGTGATCCCCGTCAGCGTCTTTGAAAAGGCCAACGCCGCCTTTTACAATTCGGTGGCGATGATCGACGCCGACGGATCGGTGCTGGGGATTTACCGCAAGTCGCACATTCCCGACGGCCCCGGCTATCAGGAAAAATTCTATTTCAGCCCGGGCGACAGCGGCATCGGCGTGTTCCGCACCCGCTACGCAACGGTCGGCTGCGCCATCTGCTGGGACCAATGGTTCCCCGAAACCGCACGGATCATGGCGTTGAAGGGGGCGGACCTTCTGCTTTACCCCACCGCCATCGGATCGGAACCGCAAGACGCCACACTCGACAGCCAAGGCCATTGGACCCGGGTGATGCAGGGGCACGCCGGGGCGAATCTGATTCCGCTGGTCGCGTCCAACCGGATCGGCCGGGAGGAGGGCGAGAGCTGCGGCATCACTTTTTACGGCTCCTCCTTCATCGCCGGTCCGCAGGGGGAGATCGTGGCCCAGGCCGACCGGGTGAGCGAGACGGTGCTGACCGCCCGCTTCGATCTGGACCAGATCGCCGCGCAACGGGCCTCCTGGGGGGTGTTCCGCGACCGCCGACCGGATCTGTACGGCCCGCTCCTGACCCTGGACGGCCGGACGGTCCCAACCCTCTGATCCGCCACGCCTCTGACCCAGCGCGCCGCCCGCCACCGCCCGCACGCCATCGCCCTCCCATTTGGGCAATGGCGCTCACACGATGAAACTGGCCCCGCGCGCCGCCCCAAAGGCGGCCGTCGCCCCCACCAACCCCTGCGCGTTGCTGTAGGCCGCCGCACCACGCGCCGACGCGGAGGCCACCCCTGATGACGATGAGGAGGACGTCACAACCGCCCCGGCTCCGTCGCCGGAGGCGGTGTCCGCGCCGGACCGTTGCGCCGACGCGGTGGGCCGGGCGTTGGCCCGCGCAGACGCCGAACCATCCTCCGCCGCCCCGGCGCTGTTCCTGGACTCGATCTGCCCAGATCCGCTCTGCCCAGATCCGCTCTTCCCGGATTCGGCGCTGCCGCCCTGCCGCCGCAGTTCCGACTGCGCTTTGGCCGACAACGCGTCGGCCTGGGCGGCGACGCGTTGATCCTGCGCCGATGGTTCGCTGGGGGCGAGCGCCGCCGCCTTGACCTGCTCCATCTTGGCGATGGTGGCCGACGGCGTGTTTTCCGGGCTGATGTCGATGGGGACTTCGCCCGCCGTGGCGTAATTCTTGCCATCCGGTCCACGGGTGAAGGTGAAGGACGCAGCCCCGGCGTGTCCGCCACCGGCGGCCTGATGCGCCGCCTCGTGCTGGCGGACGCTGGCGTCCACCTGTTTGAGCTTTTGAACCTGCTGCTGGGCCTGCGGCGACAGCGACAGCGTGGACGCCGCACCACCCGATGCCGCGCCGGACGTCGTGTCGCTGGAGGTTGCTTCGCCGGTGTCCGCCTGCCCGGAGTCAGCCTGCCCCACGCCGTTGCGCAGGGTTCCCCCCGCCAACGACCGGTACGCCCCAATGGACGATCCTATGGACGACACGCCACCGACCACCGCCGCCCCCGCACGGCAACCATCAACACTCTTAATTTAGGATGATTCCAACGGATCGGCAACGCTCCCCCCATCACAAACGCGCGATCCACCGGTGTGACCATCCCCGGCTGAACGGGTGCGTTCGGGTGAGTGTCACGGCCCGTAGGGCAATCGCTTGAAGGGTTTATAAACCTATGCAGTGAATTCACCGTCATCCTCGCGAAGGCGCTAGCGGATTCACACATCTTTGGCTTGGGCAACTCATTTGAAAGAAAAGAACTTTCCGCCGTCATTCCCGCGAAGGCGGGAATCCAGACTTATCCATAAGGGTCGTCTGGCAAACTCTGGATCCCCGCCTTCGCGGGGATGACGGAAAAGTCATTTTTCTTCAATTGGTTGCTGTAAGAAAAAGATGTGTGAATGCCATAGCGCGAAGGCGGGGATCCAGGCTTTTCCGTCAGGAACACTCAGCGAACTCTGGATCCCCGCCTTCGCGGGGAAAACGAATGTCCTAATAGAGGAATTTCAAGCCTTCACCCGATTGCCCTGTCACGGCCAGGCGACCCCATTGCGTTTTTCACAAATGCACGCAATAGTGTTCCGTTCTTCTCATTCGGCATCGTGCCGGGTGTTGAGTGCGGTTGTTTGACATCCGATGTTTGCTGCTGCGCGCAGAATATTCGTCCGATCAGCGTTGGCGGCGCTGTTGACGTGGGCGTCCGCCGTGTTGGTTGCCCCACCAGCGCGGTCGGCGTCCTATGCCTTGCCGTCCGACGCCTCCCCCCTGGAAGCCGCCTTTTCCAGCCGCGCCGGGGAGCCATTGCGCCAATTCGGCTATGATCTGTTCGTCGCGGCGGGCGACGCCCGCCCGCCGGTCGGGGCGGTGCAGGCCGATTATCTGCTCAACAGCGGGGACGAGCTTCTGGTCACGCTGCGCGGCCAGACCTCTTTCAGCAAGCGGTTCACCATCGACCGCAACGGGCAGCTTGTGGTGGACGATCTGCGGCCCGTCACCGCCGTCGGTCTGACCCTGGCCGCGCTGCGCGAGGAATTGGCCGCCATCGTCACCGCCACCCTGCCCAACACCGACCTGTTCGTCTCCCTGTCCGACGTGCGGCGCATCGGCGTGCTGGTGACGGGGGCCGTTGCCCGCCCCGGACGCCACGAGGTCAGCGCCTTTTCCACCGCGCTGGACGCGCTGACGGCGGCGGGTGGGGTGACGCGCAACGGATCGCTGCGCCGCATCCGCCTGTTTCGCGGTGGCGAGGCGGAAAGCGGGCGGCCCATCGATCTCTATGGCCTCCATTTGCGCGGGCAGACCGACCCCGGCGGGGCGGAACGCCGCCTGCGCGACGGCGACCGGCTGTTCGTGCCGCCCTTGGGGCCGGTGGTGGCGGTGGCCGGGCCGGTGCGTCGCCCCGGTCTCTACGAACTGGCCGACAGCTCGGCGCGCCTGACCGCCCAGGATTTGCGGGATCTGGCGGGCGGCCTTCTGCGACCCGGCGCGCACCGCGCCACCCGTTTCGGCATCGGCCCCGCCGGGGAGGAGTTGACGGAGGAGGTTGGCGACCCCACGGCCGCGCTGTTCGGCGACGGTGATCTGCTGATCCTCGCCCCCCAGCGGGAGGATCGCCGCAACGATGTGCGCCTGGAAGGCCATGTTCACCGGCCCGGCCCGCGCGGTCTGGCCCAGACCCGCAGCCTGTCGGCGCTGGTCAGCCGGGCCGATCTGCGGCCCGATCCCTACCTGCCCTTTGCCGTTCTGGCCACAATCGATCCGGCCACCGCCGCGCGGGTGCTGCACCCGGTCGATCTGGTCGCCGCGCTGAAGGGACGGGACAACCGCCGCCTGGGCGATGGCGACACGCTGTATGTGTTGAGCGCGGAGGACGTTGATTTCCTTACCTCGGAGCCGGTGCTCGCCCTGCTGCGCGGCGACCGCAACCCGCCGCCCGACGCCTGTCAGGGGTTGGTGGTGCTGGCGCGCGCGCTGGCGGCAGCACCCGACGGTCCGCTCGCCACCGGGCAGCAGGCCCGCGCCGCCGCCAGCCTGACCGGCGCGCGCAAGCCCTGCCCGCCGCTGTTCGACGCGGTTCCCGACCTGCTGACCTTCGCCTTGCAACGCTCCGTCCTGCTGTTGGGCGGCGTGCCGCGCCCGGGCTTTTACCCCACCACCCAGCGCGCCACCCGCGACAGCGTCGCCGCCCTGGCGCGGGCGGCGGGCGGTGACGGGCGGAAAGCGGTGTGGGAACCGTCCAGCGTCCCCGGCGACGGTCCGGACGCGCCGACCGGCGACCCCAACAGCGGGGCGGTCTTCGATTCGGTCCAACCCTATTACGAGCTGGTCGGGCATGTCCGCCGCCCCGGCAGCCGCCCGCTGTCCGCCGGGACGACGCTGCGCACCGCACTGAACAATGGGGCACTGAACGATGGTCCGCTGGGCGATGGCGGCGTGGTCAAGCGCGACGTCTATCCGCTGATGGGGGTGATCGAGCGGTTTGACTGGCGCACGCTGACCCGCAGCCTGATCCCCTTTTCCCCACAGGCGGTGTCCACCGGGCGCGGCAACCGGGTGCTGACCAGCGGGGACCGGATTCACCTGTTCGCGGCGGCGCGCCTGCGCGCGCCTCCAGCCGCCGCCCCGCCTCCCGCCGATGGAGCGACCCCCGCCGCGCTCGCCTTGGCCAAACCGCCACGTGGGGGTGGAAAGGCGGCCGCCGACGGTGATGACTCCTGGGCCGACGCCCTGGATCCCGCCATCGCCGCGCTGATCGCCGAACGGACGGTGCAGGTTCGGGGCGCGGTGCGGCAACCCGGCGGCTATCCGGTGGCGGACGCCGCGCCGCTGTCGGCCCTGCTGGCCGTGGCCGGTGGCCTGGGGGCCGACGCCGACCCGCAGGCGGTGGAACTGACCAGCGCCAACGGCGCGCGCCTCACGCTGGACCTGGCCCGCAGCGCCGACGCCGCGCGGCCGGTCGCGCCCGGCGACGCCGTGCGCGTCAACCCGCGCGCCCAAACGCTGGAGGCCCGCGCCGTCGTCATTCAGGGGGCGGTTCAGCGGCCCGGCAGCTACGACATTGGGCGGGGCGAGACCCTGTCCTCCCTGATCGCGCGGGCGGGCGGGCTGACCGACGACGCCTATCCCGCCGGGACCGTCTTCACCCGCGACAGCGAACGGCGGCGCGAAAAGGAGCAGTTTCTCCAACAGGCGCGGGAGTTGGAGCGCGGCCTGACCCTGGAGATCGAAAAGGGCGAGCCGGTGAAGGCGGAAAACATCGCCCTGGCCCGTCAACTCGCCAGCCAACTGCGGGGGGCCGATCCCATCGGTCGCATCGTGGTGGAGGCCGACCCGGCCACACTGCGCCGCCGCCCCGAACTGGATCCGTTGCTGGAACCGGACGACCGCATCACCATTCCCAAGCGCCCGTTGACCGTGGCGGTGACGGGCGAGGTGATGCACCCGACCGCCGCCCAGTTCATCAGCGGCAAGCCCGCCGATCACTACATCCGCGAGGCCGGTGGCCCGACCCGGAACGCCGACGCCGACCGCAGCTTCCTCATCCTGCCCGACGGGCGGGCGCAGCCGTTGACCGCCACAATGTGGAGCCACCGGATCACCGCCATCCCACCGGGGGCGACGCTGGTGGTTCCGCGCGACCCCAAACCGTTCGACACGCTGGACATCGCCAAATCCATCGGAACCATCCTGGGGCAATTGGCGATCACCGCCGCGTCGGTGTCGGTGATCACCCGATGAGCGGCCCCCTGGCACACCCCCCGGCACCTCCCCCGGCACCCGTGCGTTTGGCGGTTGTCACCGTGACCCGGGACAATCTGGACGGCCTGCGCGCCACCCACGCCAGCCTGCGCGCGCAGAGCGTTCAGGATTTCCTGTGGCTGGTGGCCGATGGCGGATCGACCGACGGCAGCGTGGCGTGGCTCGACCAACGGCGCGACGCGTTGAGCTGGTGGCGCTCGGCCCCCGACGGCGGCCCCTATGGCGGCATGAACGACGGGCTGGACGCCGCACGGGGGTTGGCGTGCACCCATGTGATGTTTCTCAACGCCGGGGACGGATTGTCGGATTCGGACACGATGCGTCGCCTGCACGACGCGTTGAGACACGCGGCGGACGCGGCGCTGGTCTATGGTGACGCTGTGGAACGCACAAAGGATGGCCGCGCTCTTCTGAAGGTGGCGCGCTCCCATCGCTTGGCCACTCTGGGGATGTTCACCCATCATCAGGCGATGATCTACCGGATCGGCGCGCTGGACGGGCTTCGATTCGATCCATCTTTCGAAATCGCCGCCGACTACGGGTTCACCCTAGCAACCTTAAGGCGCGGAGCGGCAAAACGTTTGCCCTTTACGGTCTGTGTTTTTTCACAGGGCGGATTATCTCAACAGAAAATCGATCAGGGCCGCCGGGAGCAATCCCGCCTCCGCCGCCTGTTTTTTGGGCATGGACGATTGATAAATTCAGCGGTGTCAAGCGCACAATGGGCCGCATCAGCCTTGCGAATCCGCGCGCCAGCGGTTTATGAGTCCCTGCGCTTTCGCAAAAAGAAATTTTATTTCGATCCGCCAACCGAATCGTCCAACCATCCCGCACCAGACTGATGCGCACAAATGGTTGCATGGGATTTACTTTCTGAACTAAGCATTCCTCCGGTGCCTTCCCTGTAGCTTCTCTCCTGAGGTACGACTAATGAGCGCGACCAAAGCCAAACTCGCCCCCGCCCACACCCTGTCGCGCCGAGGCGAAGGTCCGAACCCCATCGACATACATGTGGGTGCACGCCTGCGCCTGCGCCGCACCTTGCTGGGGTTGAGCCAGGAGAAGTTGGGCGAGGCCGTCGGCATCACCTTCCAACAGCTGCAAAAGTACGAGCGCGGGTCGAATCGCATCAGCGCCAGCCGTCTTTACAACCTCTCCCAGGTGCTCGGCGTTCCGGTCAGCTACTTTTTCGACGACATGCCGCCCTCGCCCGAAAGCGATCTGGCGGAGGCCGCACCGACCCTGCCGTCGGAAACCGACGAGTTCGAATCGATGGCCCGCCGTGAAACGCTGGAACTGGTCCGCGCCTATTACCGCATCGAGGATCCCGGCGTCCGCAAGCGCACCTTCGACCTGCTGAAGGCGTTGGGCGGTGACAAGCTCGCGCTGTCGGACGAGTGAGACGACCGCGTTTTCACCCCGATCTGCCAGTAATAAAAGGCCCTGAGCAACGCGTGGTCCAGCCCGGCGCGGCCATCCAACGCGCCCAGACGCCAGACATAGGCGTGCAGAAAGGCCAGCAGCGGGCGCAGCGGCGCGCGGTGAAACAGGCGTTTCAGCCAACGCCGCCCGCGCCGCTCGCCGTCGATCAGGCGGTCCATCCGCCCGTCGGCCCGCAGCGCCGCCTCCCAATCGGAATAGCGGTTGTGCCGGTCGAACCACGCCGACAACGGCTTGGCGTCGGCGTGGTCCATCGGGTGGCGCAACCGCCCCACGGATCCGGCGATCAGGGGTTGGTAATGCCCTTCCACCTCCCACATCGTCGCCACGTCCAGATCATCGACCGGCGGAAAAGCGGCGTGACGGCGGTGGAACAGCGCCAGCTTGCGGTTCCAGCAGCCAAAGCGCAGCGGACGGCCGTGCAGCGCCGGGCGGCCGTCGATCCAATAGGCGGCGTGCCATGGCCCCTCGGCGAACAGCCGGTCGAGTTCGTCGAGCAGCTCCGGCGTCGGACGCTCGTCGGCATCGACGAACAGAACCCACTCCTGGGTCAAGGGCAGATGATCCAGGCACCATTGCTTTTTCTTGGGATAACGGCCGTTCCAGACAAAGGGGACCACCCGCGCGCCCAACGCGCGGGCCATCGCCGGGGTCCCGTCCGTGCTGGCGCTGTCCACCACGAAGCATTCGGCGAAACGGTCCATCACCGACAGGCAACGGGGCAGATTGATCGCCTCGTTCCGGGTCATCACCACCATGGCGACGGGGAGCGGCCCGCCCGCCGGTTGCGCGGCCCGCGTCATGCCGCCGACTCCCGCCACGCGGCCCGAACCGACAGCGCCAGGCTTCCGGCCAGCAGCCCGACCAGCCCGGCCAGCGGGACCAGCGCCGCCGGGTTGGGCCAATCCGGCAGGGCGGGCGCGGTCGGGGCCTGGATGACGTCGGCGGCAAAGGGCAAATCCACCTCGATCATCATCGCCACCCGCTCCTGATCGGACAGCAGATCGCTCAAGGCGCGGCGATGCTCCGCCACCGTCACGCTGGCCAGACGCGCCTTGATGTGGGCGATCTGGGCCACGCTGCGCCGCGACGCCTCCGCCCGCAGATGGGCGTCGGTCGCCGCCGCCACCCGGCCCAGCAGCGCCGACGCCGTCGCCCGGTCGCGGTGGCGCAGGCTGATCCGCCGCATCGGCCCGGTGCGCACCATGTCGATCACCAACCGCTCGCGCAGCGTCCGCCCCACCCGTTCGGCGTCCGGCTCCACCCAATCCTGCCGCCCGACCAGCGCCAGCAACGCGCGCTTCACCACCGGGGCCAAGCCCGGCGGCGGTCGCCAGCCCGGTGCCTCCCCCGGCGTGTCCGCCCCCCATCGCTCGGGGTAGAGGGTGCGCAGAAAGGCCGGATCGGCCGCCAGCCGCTCCGCCACCGCGCCGCTGCCGAACAGCTCCAGATAGCGGGCGAAGTCGGACAGCGATTCGTCCCCCGCCCCCGGTTCCGCCGCCGCCAGCGCGGTTTCCCGCCCCATGATCACCGGAACCCGCGCGCCCATCGCCGCCGACCCGAACCGCGCGGTCGGCCCGACGATCATCACCGCCGTGTGCTCCGCCGGAACCAGCCAGAGCGCCGCCACCGCCAGCGCCACCGCGCCCAGCGCCGCCCCCACGATCACCCGCCAGCCGGTCCGCAGCGTGTCCACCAGATCGCGCAGACCCGACCGCGCGTCGCGCGCCGCAGCGCCCGGCGGATGGCGGATCACCCCCCCATCAGGCATCGGACACCGCCCCCGGCCAGCCCGCCGGGCCACGCCGTCCACCCGTTCGCCGCGCGCCCTCGCTCTCCATCTCCATCCGCCGCGCCAACAGCTCCCGCGCCAGCGCGTCGAAACCCGCCGCCGCGTCGTCCGCCCGCCAGGATTCCGCCGCCCGCTGGGCCGCCGCCCCCTCCCGCGCGCAGCGGGCCGGGTCGGCGGCGTAGGCCGCGATGGCGTCGGCCAGCGCCGCACCGTCCTGCGGATCGAGAACCACGCCGCAGCGCGCCGAAGCGACCGCCCGCCCCGCCTCGCTGTCGGCCGGGCCGAGAAACAGGGTTGGCCGCCCCGCCGCCTGCGCGCTCGCCAGCTTGGACGGGACCATCAACCCCGCCGCCGCCGGGTGCAGCGCCACCAGATGCAGATCGGCGGCGGACAGGCTCCCGGCCAGCCGCTCGACCGGTTGCCACGGCCACAGGGACATGTTGGACAAGCCGCGCGCCCGCACCGCCTCGGCCAGCGCGGCGCATCCGCGCCCCTCGCCGATGATGGCGAAGCGGATCGACGGATCGCGCGCCCGCAGGCGGTCCGCAGCGTCGAGAATCCCCGCCGTCGGGTGGGCCAGCCCCAGCGTGCCGGAATAGGCGACGACAAAGCGCCCGTCCCCCACCAGCGCCGCCCGCGCCGGATTTTCCGCGTGGGGAACCGGATGAACACGGGGATCGGCCCAATTGGGCAGCCGCCGGACGCGGTCGGCGGGCACGCCCATCGCCCGCAGCCGCGCCGCCATGCAATCGCCCACCGCCAGCACCGCGTCGTGCCGCGCCAGCGCGCCCACCATCGACCGCTCCAAGAACCCCATCAGCGGCGGCGGCAACCGCACCCCCAGCACCGGCAGCAGGGCCGGGAACACATCCTGACTCCAATGGATCGACACCGCGCCGTGCCGGGCGGCCAGCAACGGCCCGACCCCGCCCAGCAGCGGCGGATCGGTCATCGTCACCACCACATCCGCCCGCCGCGCCCGCAGCGCCGCCCCGGTCAGACGCACCAGCGCGTGCAGGTAGGACCGCGCGTCCGGTCGCGCGCCGGAGGACACCGCCCGCCCGGTGCGGCGCAGGGCGACACCGGCGCGCGCGGCCTCCGCCTCCCCACCCACGCCATCGGCCACCACCGCCACCCGCCACCCACGCGCCGCCAACCGTCCGGCCAGATCGGACAGGCAGCGTCCGGTCGCGCCATGGTCGGGTGGAAACACCCGGTTGACGAACAGGATGGAGGGCGAATCTTGCGGCACGATGCACCATCGCGGGAATTGCACGCGAAAGTATGCACAACCTTCAAGGGTCCGACAACCCCCTGCGTTTCTCGTCGGATAACAGAAGAAGCGTCAGCAGCAATCCTGTGTCGAGGTACTTGAAACTTGTGTGCGCGCCCAGCGCCAACGCCAACGGCGGCAGCACCGCCCACCCCAGGGGCGGATCGTCGCGCAACCGCCGCCACAGCGCCGGGGCCAGCCCGCCCAGATAGGCCGCCAGCGCCAGCGCGCCCAGCGCGCCGCCCTTCAGCAGCGCGTAGGTGGCCAGCGTGTGGGTGTAGGACACCCGCCAGCCGCCGACCGCCGGGTTTTCCATCCGCGCGCCCCACCCGTCGCCGAACAGCAGCGACCAGGGCGACTCGGCGATGTGGCTGACCACCGCCGCCGCCTCGTCCCAGCGGGCGTTGACGCCGGTCAGGCGGGTTTTTTCCGCCGCCTGCCCCCAGGCCCCGACCAGCGCCTCCCCCGCCACGCCCCCGGCCAGCAGCGCCCCGCCCAGCACCAGCGGCCACAACAGCCAGGGCGACCGCCGTCCCCACCACAGCGCCACCGTCACGCCCGACAGCGCCGCCAACCCCAAGGCGCTGCGGTGGACCGCCCCAGCCAAGGCGGCCAAACAGAGCGCCCCGCCCAGCGCGCAGAGCGGGGCCGCCAGCCAGCGCCACAGCCCGCCGCGCGCCAGCGCCGCCAGCGCCAGGATCGGCAGGGCAACCGCCGCGAACAGCACCGACGGCGCGTTCAGGTAATAGACGCCGCCGTCGCTCATCGCCCGCAACCCGACCGCGCCGAAGCCCCAATGCGCGTCCTTCCACCAACGCAGGGTGAACAGCAGCCCGGCCAGGATCAGCCCCGCGCCCAGCCCGCGCAGCGCCCACGGCCCGCAACCGCGCAGCGCCGGAACCAGCGCGACCGGCGCAAACAGGAACAGCAGCGGGATCACATCGCGCGCCACATCGGCCCCATCCCACCCCAGCCCCACCCCGCGCAGCAGCGGAACCCACAACAGCCACGCCAGCGCCGGCAGCGCCAACATCTCCCACAGCGGCAGGTCGGCGCGGCGCAGGGCGTGGCCGGTGATGGCGAACAGCGGCGCGCGCCAGCCAGCGGCCAGCAGCAGCAACGCGCCGATGGCGGCCTCCGCCGCGTGGATGGCGGGCGGGGCGGGCACGCTGAGGGCACCATACAGCGCCAGCGCGACGCACAGCGCCGCCCCGCCAGCGCCCCCGCCGCCCCACCGCCCGATCCCGTCGCGTCCCACCCCGGCCCCACCCATCGTCATTCGCCGCAGTCCCACCCTGCACACCGTCACACACAGGGCAATCGCTTGGACGAGCGATCATCGTCACGCAAGCAAGAATGGACACGGATTTCACGGACAAAATGAGGGATTGCACGGATCTCCGACCTCAGTCGCCTCGCGCATCCCGCCACAAGGTGTGCCCCAAGCTCGCAAACTGGATGGCTCCGGGACGCGTTCCGCGAAATCCGTGAGAAAAATCCGTGAAATCCGTGGCAACTCTTGTTCCGGTCGATTGCACGATGCTTCACCCGATTGCCCACACCGTCACACAGCCGTCGCTTGTCGCCCTGATGCCAAACCGGCACACTGCCCCGATCATTCACCGCAAGGATACACCACCGTGAGCTTTCCCCCTTCGCAGCACCGTGTCGAGGAGGTGCCGTTGCTCACCGACCGGCTCGGCACGCGCCGGTCGCTGACGGTTCACCGCTTCGGCACGCCCGGCGCGCGCCCGAAGGTTTACATCCAGGCCGCCCTGCACGCCGATGAAACCCCCGGCCTGTTGGTCGCGCACCATCTGATTCGCCGTTTGCGCAGCGCCACCGTGTCCGGCGAAATCATCGTCGTGCCGATGTCCAACCCCACCGGCATCGCCCAGATCGTCGAGGGCGTGCATGTCGGGCGTTACGCGCTCGACGGGTCGGGCAACTTCAACCGTCAGTTCCCCGACCTGATCACCGGGGCCGCCGAACGGCTGGCCGGGCGGATCGGCCCGGATCCGCAGGCCAACATCCAGGCCGTCCGCGCCGCCCTGCGCGCCACCTTCGAGGCGCTGCCCGCCCCCGACAGCGAGGTTGCCGCCCTGCGCCACACCCTGATGGGCATGGCCTTTGACGCCGACATGGTGCTGGACCTCCATTGCGATCAGGAGTCGGTCCCCCACCTCTACGCCGGGGATCCGCTGTGGCCGGAGCTGGCCGATCTGGCCGCGCTGCTGGGGGTGAAGGCGGTGTTGCTGTCGCCCGACGCCGGGGGCAAGCCGTTTGACGAGGCCTGTTCGGTTCCCTGGTGGACGCTGGCCGCGCGCTTTGCCGCCGACGGCCCGATCCCGGCGGCCTGCGTCTCCACCACCATCGAGCTGCGCGGCAAGGCCGACGTGGACGACGCCCAGGCCGACGCCGACGCCCAGGCCATCCTTGGCGCGTTGATCCGCCGGGGCATCGTCGCCGGAACCCCGCCCGATCTGCCGCCGCCCCAGTGCGAGGCAACGCCCTTGACCGGGCTGGCCCGCGTCGTCAGCCCGGTGTCGGGCGTCATCGCCTTTCACCGCGCCGTCGGCGACCGGGTGGAGGCGGGCGACCTGATCGCCGACATCGTCGATCCGACCGCCGCCGACCCCGATCAGGCCCGCACGCCGCTGCGCACGCCGGGCGGGGGCATCGTCATGGCCCGCAACAACCTGCGGTTCGTCAGCCGGGGCGAACTGGTCGCCTCCATCGCCGGGCCGGAGCCGCTCAACTCGGGCCACAGCCTGCTGTTCGATTGATTGGACTGTCTTTTGTCGGCGGGCGGTCAGATTGGACTGTCTTTCAGGCCAGCCGGACGGCCGCCCGCTCCAGCCGGTAAAACAGCCCGTCCTGCGGGCGCAGGCGCAGGGAGCCGGTCAACAGGACCGGTTCCGCCGTTTCCGCCAGCGGGGCGAGGCTGTGGACGTGAATCATGCTGGCCGGGCTGGGGCGTTGGCAGGCCGGGCAACTCACCGGGTTGGCCGACAGGATGAAACGCTTGTGCGCCGCGCCATCCTCCAGCGGCAGCATGAATCCACGCACCGCCACGCTCTGGCCGTTCAGGGCGCTGACCCGGTCGGGGAATTGCGGTGATCCGGTCGGCCCGCCCAAGCGGACCTGGGCCAGATCGCGCCACAGCGCGGTCGAGTCGTCGAGCGGCAGATGAAAGGATCCGCTGGCGTGGTTGGGGGCCTCCACCGTGCCCGACGCCCACACCGCCCAACCGGCGACGGGAAGCAGGGCCAGGGGCGCGAGGATGTGGCGGCGTGTCGTCATGGCGGCGCGTCTCCCCGGTTGCAGCGGTTGCGGCGAAGTCTCTTGCACTCCTCCTGTGCGGTCAACGCACAAATTTGCGCCAAGCTGCCTGTGCGCGACGCGGGTGCTTCGCAAAAACGCAATATGTTTGACGCGCGGCAAGTCCACAGACCATAGTTCCGCCCGATGCTGCGCTGCACCGGAAACGGGCGGGCGGGCGCTTTCCGGTCACGAGACGAGCCATGGAATCCTTTCGCTTCCAGCCGGGTGAAACCCCGGTGTTGCTGAGCATTCCGCATGTCGGGACGATGATCCCCCCGGACATTGCGGCCACCATGACCGACGCGGGGCTGGCCCAACCCGACGCCGACCGGCATCTGGACCGCCTGTATCACTTCGCCCCGGCGTTGGGCATCGGCTTCATGACGCCGCTCTGTTCGCGCTACGTCGTCGATGTGAACCGCGACCCCACCGGGCAGCCGCTCTATCCCGGGGCCAGCAACACCGAAATCTGCCCGCTGACCACCTTCGACAACGCCCCGATCCACAAGCCCGGCCAGGAGCCGGACGCCGCCGAGATCGAACGGCGCATCGGCGCTTACTGGCGGCCCTATCACGAACAGCTCCGCCGCGAATTGCTGGCCCTGAAGGAGCGCTACGGCGTGGCCATCCTGTTCGACGCCCATTCGGTGCGCCGCCAGGTTCCCCGTTTCTTCGAAGGCACCCTGCCCGATTTCAGCCTGGGAACCGCCGACGGCCAGACCGCCGCCCCGGCGCTGGTCGGCCGCCTGATGAACGTGCTGACCGCGTCGGAACGCTACTCCGCCACGCTGAACGGCCGGTTCAAGGGCGGCTACATCACCCGGACCTATGGCAACCCGGCGGACAACATCCACGCCATCCAGTTGGAATTGACCCAGGCCACCTACATGGACGAGGAGCCGCCTTATGGCTTCCGCCCCGACCTGACCGCGCAGGTCCGCCCGTCGCTGGAACGGCTGATGAGCGTGATCGTCGAATGGGCGTGGGAAAAGGCATCGGGCCGTCGCCGGTCGGGCTACCTGTAAACACCGCCCGGCCCGCCAGCGCCCCCCCAAAACCGCCCAAACAAACAGGGGCACCGGCGATCCCCCGCCGGTGCCCCTTTTTCACATCTTCAACCCCGCTCAGCTCAGCGGGATGGCGACAAAGCGCAGGTCGCCCTTGCGGTCCACCAGCAGCAGGATGGATTTCTTGCTCTGCTCCTTGGCCTTCTGGACGCGGTTGGTCACGTCCTCCGGCTTGCGGACCTCTTCCTGGCCGACCTCGATGATGACGTCACCGGCCTTCAGGCCCTTTTCCGCCGCCGCCGAATTGGCCTGCACCTCGGTCACGACCACGCCCTTCATGTCGGGCTTGATCTCGTACTGCTGGCGCAGTTCCGGGGTGATGGCGGTGAATTTCAGGCCCAGCGATTCGGTGGCCTTCTGCGCCGGGGGCTTGTCCTTGCCGCCCTTGTCCTCGTTGGCGGCGAGCAGGCCCTGTTCCTCGGCCGCTTCCAGTTCGCCGACCTTGACCTGAAGCGTCACCGGCTTGCCCTTGCGCCACACCTCGATCGGCACGGCCTTGTCGATGCCGGTTTCGGCGACCACGCGCGGCAGGCGGCGCATCTCGCCGATGTCCTTGCCGTCGAACTTGGTCACGATGTCGCCCGCCTGCACGCCCGCCTTGGCCGCCGGACCGTCCGGCGTCAGCGAGGCGACCAGCGCGCCCTTGGGCGCTGGCATGCCCAGGCTTTCGGCGATCTCCGGCGTCACCGCCTGGATGCGCACACCCAGCCAGCCGCGCCGGGTCTTGCCATACTCCTTGAGCTGGGCGACCACCTGCTTGGCGAGGTTGGACGGGATGGCGAAGCCGATGCCGACCGACCCGCCCGACGGCGAAAAGATCGCCGTGTTGATGCCGATGACCTCGCCGTTCAGGTTGAACATCGGCCCGCCGGAGTTGCCCCGGTTGATCGACGCGTCGGTTTGCAGGAAATCGTCATACGGACCGGCGTCGATGTTGCGCTGGCGGGCGGAGATGATGCCCGCCGTCACCGACCCGCCCAGGCCGAACGGGTTGCCGATGGCCAGCACCCAATCACCCACGCGCATGGCGTCGCTGTCGCCGAACGGCACGGCGACCAGCGGATGGCTGGTCTTGATCTTCAGCAGGGCGACGTCGGTCTTGCTGTCCTTGCCGACCAGCTCGGCCTTGATGTTGGTGTCGTCCTGCAGGATGACGGTGATCTCGTCGGCGTCCTGCACGACGTGGTTGTTCGTCACCACATAGCCGTTCTTGGCGTCGATGATGAAGCCGGAGCCGAGCGAGGTCGCCTTGCGCTGCGGCTGGTCCTGCTGCTGGCGGTCAAAGAAATCGCGGAAGAAATCCTCGAACGGCGAACCGGGCGGGAATTGCGGCACCTCCGGGCGCTGGCCCTGCTGGCGCTGCGGTGCCGATTGGGTGGTGGAGATGTTCACCACCGCCGGCAGCAGCTTTTCCGCCAGATCGGCGAAGCTGCCGACCGCAGCGGCGCGCGAGGGCGCGGCGGTGGTTTGCGCGGCGCTGACGGCGGGGGCGGCGACCACGGCGGAAAACGCCAGCAGGAGAGCGGCGGCTGCCGGGAAAACACCGGCCTTCCGGCCCCAGCGTTCGAATATGGGTGTGCGACTCAACTCTGCTCTCCCTGCCAGACGTCCGGCCAATTCATGAACGGAATGACGAACCGTTCCGACGATGTCGGCCCCATGTTGGGTCAGGAGTATGGCCGCAAGAGGGCGGAACGGTCCAGAAAAGTCATACAAAGTCAAAGAAGAAACGCCCCCGCGTTCCGCAAGGCGCGCCGTGCGGCGCGCGGAACGCGGGGGTCAATCACGCGGGGTTACGGCGTCGGCTTGCCGAAATAGCGGAAGAACTCGCTGTTCGGTGACAGCACCATGGTGGTGTCGTCCTTGTTCAACGCCTTGCGGTAGGCTTCCAGCGACCGGTAGAAGCCATAGAACTCCGGATCCTTGGAGGTCACTTCGGCGATCAGCTTCAGCGCGGTGTTGTCGCCTTCGCCGCGCAGGATCTGGGCGTCGCGCTGGGCCTCGGCCACCAGAACCGTGCGTTCGCGTTCGGCGCGGGCGCGGATCTGCTGGGCCTGTTCCTGACCCTGGGCGCGGGCCTCCGACGCCTCGCGTTCGCGTTCGGAGCGCATGCGGGCGAAGATCGACTGGCTGGTTTCCTGCGGCAGGTCGGCGCGGCGGATGCGGACATCGACGATCTCGATGCCGAAACGCTGGGCCTCCGCGTTCACCTGGGCCTTGATGTCCGACATGATCTTGGCGCGGTCTTCCGACAGCACGGTCATGACGGTGACGTTGCCCAGCACGCGGCGCAGGGCCGAATTGACGGTGGCGTTCATGCGGGTTTCCGCCACCGCCTCCGTACCCGCCGTCTGGTAGAAGCGCAGCGGGTCGTGGATGCGGTAACGGGCGAACGCGTCCACGTCCAACCGCTTCTGGTCGGCGAGGATGACCTGTTCGACCGGCGGGTCGAGATCCAGGACGCGGCGGTCCAGGATGCGGACCTCTTGGACGAAGGGCAGCTTGAACTTCAGGCCGGGTTCGGCGATGACGCGGCGCGGTTCACCGAACTGGAGGACCAGCGCCTGCTGCGCCTCGTTCACGGTGAAGAGCGAGGCGGACCCGATGATGCCGATGGCGGCGATGCCGAATCCGATGGCGGCGAGCGTGCGGCTCATGATGCGTTCCTCCTCAGCGGCTGGCCGGTTGGGTCTGGGTGCCGACGGCGGGCGACGCCGTGGCCCCCTGACCGCTCTGGGCCGCCGGGCGCGGCGCGGGGGCGACGTGCGGCGAGAGCTGGTTCAGCGGCAGATAGGGGATGACGCCCTGGTTGGCCCCATCGACGATGATCTTGTTCCGGCCCCGCAGAATCTCTTCCATGGTTTCCAGATACATCCGCTTGGCAGTGACGTCCTTCGACAGGGCGTAGGCCTCATAGACCTTGCGGAAGCGTTCGGCGTCACCCTGGGCCAGGCTGACCACCTGCTCGCGGTAGGCCGAGGCCTCCTGCACCAGCCGTTCCACCTCGCCGCGCGCGCGGGGGATGATGTCGTTGCGGTAGGCTTCGGCCTCGTTGCGGGCGCGTTCGCGGTCGGCGCGGGCGCGCTGCACGTCGTTGAACGCGTCGATCACCGGGGCGGGCGGGTCGGCCTTCTGCAACTGCACCTGGGTGATTTCGATGCCCGACTGATACTCGTCCAGCATGGTCTGGAGCAGCTTGCGGGTGGAGTTTTCGATCTGCTGGCGCGCTTCGGTCAGGGCCGGTTGCAGTTCGGTGCGGCCGATCACCTCGCGCATCGCGCTTTCGGCGGCCTTCTTCACCGTGATTTCCGGCTCACGAATCTTGAACAGGAAGTTCTTGGCGTCCTTGATGACCCAGAACACCGTGAAATCGATGTCCACGATGTTTTCGTCGCCGGTCAGCATCAGCGATTCGTCGGGCACGTCGCGGTCGGCGCGCCGGGTGTCGCCCGTCGAACGATAACCGACCTCGATGCGGTTGACGCGCGTCACCTTGGGCAGCAGCACCGTTTCGATCGGCGACGGCAGGCGGTAACGCAGGCCCGGCTGTTCGGTGCGGACCCATTCGCCAAAGCGCATGACCACGCCCTGTTCGTCCGCCTCGACGCGGTGGATGCCGCTGGCCAGCCAGATCAACGCCAGAATGCCGACGCCGATGCCGACCCCACGGCCCGATCCGAATCCGCCGGGCATGGCGCGGCGCAGGCGGTCCTGGCCACGGCGCAGCAAATCCTCAAGGTCGGGCGGCTGCGGCCCACCTCCGCCGCCACCACCGCCGCCACCGGACGGGCGGCCCCACGGGTTGTTCGGACCGTTGCCCGACCCCCCGTTGTTGGATCCCCCATTGTTGGACCCGCTGTTGCCGGGAGGCGCGCCCCAAGGGCCGCCGCCCCCACCGCCGTTCTGGCCACCACCGCCCTGCCCACCACCACCCTGATTGTTCCACGGCATACGCGTCATTCCCCTGTTGTGGCGCTCTCGCTGCGGAAAGCTCGGCGTCCGCCGATCTCTTTACCATTCTTGTCCGACGGTCCTATAGTGCCGCTCCCCTCTCGGATCGGCGCGTCCACCATCGGATGTCCTGCCAAATATCGGGAACGCAGCGGAGTTTTCAACCATGGCGCAGATCGGCGAAGCGCAAGTTCTGGCGGCGCTGAAGACCATCATCGATCCGGACCGGGGCGGCGACATCGTCAGCCTGGGCATGTTGTCGGGTCTGGTGGTGCGCGACGGCCACGTCGCCTTCTCCATCGAGGTCGATCCCAAACGCGGCGCGCAGGCCGAACCGGTGCGCCACGCCGCCGAAAAGGCGGTGGAGGCGCTGCCCGGCGTGCTGTCCGTCACCGCCATGCTCACCGCCCACCGCGCCGCGCCGCAGGGTGCCGCGCAACCACAAGGCCATCAGGGCGGGCATCACGGCCACAGCCACGGACCGGGCGGCCACAGCCATGGTTCGCAGGGTGGCCCGCAAGGTGGCCCCCAGGGCCAAAAAGCGCTGGTTCCCGGCGTCAAGCACATCGTCGCCGTGGCGTCGGGCAAGGGCGGGGTCGGCAAATCCACCACCTCGGTCAATCTGGCGCTCGCGTTGGCCGCCAACGGGCGCAAGGTCGGGCTGCTCGACGCCGACATTTATGGCCCGTCGATGCCGCGCATGATGGGCATTTCCGGCCGCCCCAGCAGCCCCGACGGCAAGCGGCTGGAGCCGATGGAGAATTACGGCATCAAGGTGATGTCGATGGGCTTCCTGGTCGCCGAAGACACGCCGATGATCTGGCGCGGCCCGATGGTGATGAGCGCGCTGCAACAGATGCTGCGCGACGTGAATTGGGGCGATCTGGACGTGCTGGTGGTCGACATGCCGCCCGGCACCGGCGACGCGCAACTGACCATGGCCCAACAGGTGCCGTTGGCCGGGGCGGTCATCGTCTCCACCCCGCAGGACATCGCCCTGCTGGATGCCCGCAAGGGCCTGAACATGTTCCGCCGCGTCGATGTGCCGGTGTTGGGCATCATCGAGAACATGAGCTATTTCTGCTGCCCGAACTGCGGCCACCGCACCGACATCTTCAGCCACGGCGGTGCCCGCAAGGAGGCCGACGATCTGGGCATGGAGTTCCTGGGCGAAATCCCGTTGCATTTGTCGATCCGCGAAACCTCCGACCAGGGGCAACCGATCGTGGTGTCGCAGCCGGAGTCGGACCACGCCCAATCCTACCGCCGGATCGCCGCCCGCCTGTGGGACAAGATCAGCGGCGGCGGCCGCGCCGCGCCGCGCATCGTCGTTCAGTAAAACCGCTGGGGCTTGGATCGGGGGGATGAGGGGTAAGCGCCCCTCTACCCCCGCTCCGACCCCGGCGCGCCGGTGCTCCACAGCAGCCCGAGGATGAAGCCCTTGCAGCGCGGCAGCAGCAGCAGGGTCAGCAGCAGCGACAGCAAGGGCCACACCAGCATATGGACCCAGGTCGGCGGCTCGTAAGTCTGCTCGACCGACAGCAGCGCTGGAATCACGATGTGGCCGACGATCAGGATGGTCATCCAGGGCGGCGCGTCGTCGGCGCGCAGATGGCCGAAGGCCTCGCCGCAGGACGCGCAGCGCTCCACCGGCTTCAGATAGCGGTGCAGCAAGCGCCCTTGCCCACAACGGGGGCAGGCTCCGACCAACCCGCGCAGGCAGGCGGTGACTTTCGACGGGACGCGCAGGGTGCTCGCGGTCATGGGCAATCCTT
This sequence comes from Azospirillum sp., assembly GCA_027486405.1. Taxonomy (GTDB): domain Bacteria; phylum Pseudomonadota; class Alphaproteobacteria; order Azospirillales; family Azospirillaceae; genus Azospirillum. The sequence goes on from JAIXPD010000008.1 coordinate 107,031, forward strand.
CCGTATCACCCACACTGTAGACCCTTTCCAATTCCGGCGCAGCCCTTGCCGTCAAGACGGTCCACCTCCCCCGTTTGGCGATCCCCGCTTGCACAGAGCGGCAATCGCTTGAGGCTCAAGCGCGCTCAACAGGAAACAAGAGTTGCCACGGATTTCGCGGAATGCGTCTCGAGTCGATCCTGATGACGGGCTTTATGGCAAGCCGTCTGGCGGGATAGGCGAGAGCCTTGGGGCCAAGAATCCGTGAAATCCGTGCTCTTATCCGTGAAATCCGTGTCCAATCTTGTTTCGATGACGATGATCTCCCGTTCAAGCGATTGCCCTGCGTTTGTCCACCTCTGATTGCTTCACCTCCCGAGGCCCCGTAAGCTCGCGCATCGGATCCCGTTGGACAGGCACCATGCGCCCTCCCCCACCCACGCGCGTCATCCGGCCACGGGCCGCCCCCACGACGCAGGACAGGCGTGCACCGATGGAACATCCCCCGGAAACCTGTTTCACGGTGTTTCAAACGTTCCATTCGATCCCCCCAACACCCCGGCGAGGACTCCCCCTGACCAGCAGGGCAATCGTTTGAAGGTTTATAAACCTATGCGAAGAATTTACCGTCATCCCCGCGAAGGCGGGGATCCAGGCTTTCCCGTCAGAACCACTCTGCGAACTCTGGATCCCCGCCTTCGCGGGGATGACGAATGTCCTAATAGAGGAATTTCAAG
>JAIXPD010000024.1 GCA_027486405.1 Azospirillum sp.
AACATCCTGTCGGTCAACGCCTCCATCGAGGCCGCCCGCGCCGGGGAGCAGGGCAAGGGATTCGAGGTGGTGGCCGAGGAGGTCGGCAAGCTGGCCGACAACGCGGTGGACAGCGCCCGTCAGATCGCCGACATCGTCGAAGCCGCCGCCGCCATGGCCGAAGAGGGCATGGCCGCCACCGCCGAGGTGGTGGCGATGATGGACGGCATCGCCGAGCGGGTGACGCAGCTCGACCGCATGGTGCAATCGGTCGCCGGGGCGATGGCCCAGCAGCAGGACAGCATCGTCGAAATCGAATCGAACGTCGGCAACATCCGCAACGTGGCCTTCAAGAACGCCGCCGCGTCGGAGGAGATCACCACGACCATGGTGCAGCTCTCGCGTCTGGCCGACGACACCCGCCGGTTGGCCGAGCGGTTCCAGGCCCCTTGATGGACCGCCGCCGGTGAGCGCGCCCCCCGGATCCCTGGAATCGCTGGTGCGCCGTCTGCTCGACGATGTGCGGCGCAAGGCCGGGATTCGCCACGACCGCCCGCTGGAACGCAAACTGACGCGCATCCTGTCGGCCATGCCGCTGGCGGTGCTGGAACTGTGGGTGGCGCAGGTCGAGGCCGCCGACCCCGACAGCCCGGATTGGCTCAGCCTGATCGAAAATCTGACCATTCACGAAACCTACTTCTTCCGCGACCCGCAGCATCACGAGCATGTGCGCCGCCGTGTCCTGCCCGCCCTGATCGCCGCCCGCCGCCCGGAACGGCGCTTGCGCCTGTGGAGCGCCGGTTGCGCCAGCGGCGAGGAGGCTTACGCCTTGGCCATTCTGACGCTGGAGGCCCTGGCGGACAGCGGGGAGGCGCGGCGCGGGACGGACGGAATTGTCACCGATTGGGATGTGGCGGTTCTGGGCACCGACATCAGCCGCATCGCCATGCGGCAGGCCCGCCATGGCTGTTATGGCGAGGAGGGGATGGGACCGTTCCGCGACCTGCCCGCCGCCTACGCCCCCTGGTTTGTGCCGCTGGTGGGGCAGGCCGCCCCCTGCCGCCGGGTGCGGGAGGACGCGCGGCGTCTGGTCCGCTTCGAACGCCACAATCTGATGGGGGCCAGGCCGCCGGAGGGCGCGCCCACCGACCACGGGTTCGATCTGGTGTCCTGCCGCAACGTCATGATCTATTTCGACGACGAGAGCCGCGACCGGGCGATGCGCGGGTTGATGGCTGCGGTCGCCGCCGATGGTTGGCTGACCTTGGGGGCGACCGACCGCCTGCCCGAGGGCGCGTCGTTCGAACGGGTCCACGGCGACCGCGCCGTCGCCTACCGCCGGGTTGCCGGGAAGGCGCCAGGGCAGGCGGGGCCAGGGAAAGCGGGGCCAGCATGAAGGGCGGCTTCCTCACCTTCGACATCGCCGGAACCCCCTTCGCCCTCGACAACGCCGATGTGGTCGAGGTGGCGGAAAGCGCCCGTGTCACCCGTTTGCCCTTCAGCCCGCCGCACGTCGATGGGGTGGCGAACGTCGCCGGTCGGATCCTGCCGGTGCTGGACGTCACCGGATGCCCGTCGCTGGGGCTGGCCTGGGGTGGGGGGCGCAAAGGGGGCCTGCTGATCGTGCTGCGCGCGGGTTGCGGGCTGGTGGCGTTGCGGGCCGGGCGGATCGGTGGGTCGCTGCCCGCCGACCGGGTGACGCTGGAGCCACCCGCCGCCGGGGACGCCAACGGCCCCGTGGCCGGTCGCTTGCGGCACGGCGACCGTGTGTTGCCCCTGCTGGCGTTGGATCGGCTGGCGTTGGGCCGACTGGAGTTGAGCGAAGGAGCGGCCTTGGCCGCCGCCGGTGGGGAGGGGGAGGCGCTGACCGGAATGGCCGCCGATCCGCCCGACCCGTCGCGCGAGCGCGCCACCCTGCGGCTGTTGATCGTCGAGGCGGGCGGGCGGGTCCACGCGCTGGACATGGCCGACATCGTCCTGGTGTTCCCGGTCACGGAGCTGCGGCCGCTGCCCAACGCCCCGGCGCTGGTGCGCGGGATGGGGCGGGTGCAGCGCCGTCCGGTGCTGCTCACCGATCCGTTGGGCGTCTGTCCGCTGCACCGAAAGGCCGATGGCGTGACGCCGGGCGTGGGTGGCTATGCGGTGGTGCACGTTACCCCGCGCGGGCCGGTGGGCGTGCGGGTGGACGCGGTGCGCGGCGTCGTCCGGGTTCCGTTGGACCGGGTGAAGGCTGGGGAAGCCGGTGCGCCGAGCGACATCGTGGATTACGATGGGGCGTGGTTGGAGGTGAGAAGCGGCATGCGCATGTTGGGTGAGCATCTGGACGAGATCGGCCCCCTGATTCCCGACGGTGGCGACATGGCCGACAGCCGTCTGCCGCGCCGCCTGCACCGCCGTTTCTTGACGTTCCAGGTTGCCGAGCGGGTCTACGCCCTGGAGTTCGAGCGGGTGCGCCGGGTGGTGGAGGCGTCGGGCCGGTTGCGACTGCCGCAGGGCGCGCGCAGCTTCGATGGCTTGACCGACGTCGATGGGGCCATTCTGCCGGTGCTGGATCTTCGGCGCTTGCTGGCGCGCGCGCCGGTCGGCCAGACGCCGGACGACGCCGGCGTCGCCATCCTGATCGAGATCGAGGGGGGAACCGTGGCGGTGATCGTCGATTCGATTCACCGCATCCGCAAGATCCCCGTTGAGGATGTGGACCCGATGTCCGACCGTCTCACCGCCGCCGTCATCCGGTTGGCGGACGCGCTCGTTCCGGTTTTGCGCCCCGAAGGCTTGATGAGCGGTGGCAAACCCATCGACCCGGTTGGACCGCCCGCCTTGCCGCCCAGCCAGCCCGTCGCCCAGCCCGTCAACCGGTCAGGGGGGCTGTGATGGACGCGCCGCGCATCCGTCTGCTGGTGGTGGACGACAGCAACTTTGTCCGCGTCGCCCTGCGCAAAATGCTGGAGACCGCCGCCGACATCGACATCGTGGGCGAGGCGCGCAACGGGGCGGAGGCGCTGCGCCTGTCGCGGCGGCTGAAACCGCACGTCGTCGCCATGGACCTGAACATGCCGATCATGGACGGGATCGAGGCGGTCCAGGCCATCGCGCAGGAAAAGGGGCCGCCCTGCATCATGGTGTCCAACGAAACCTCCGACGGGGCCAGCGCGACCATCCGCGCCCTGGAATCGGGGGCGGTGGATTTCGTCTGTAAGAACACCTCCTTCATCGCTTTTGACGCCGTGTCGATCGAACGGCAACTGACCGACAAGGTGCGCCATTGGGGGCGTTGGCGGATGACCGCGTTGGGCGAGGGGCGGGTGACGCCCGCGCCCGCCGTGGAGCCGGTGACGGTCCGTCCGCCGTTTCCCCCGCGCCCCACCGTCCAGCCCGTTCCGGAGCGGGCCGGGGAAGGGCATGCCAGGCAAGGGCCTGCTGGGCAAGGGCCTGCCGGGCGCGGGCACAACCGGCCCGATCTGGTGGTGGTCGGCGTGTCCACCGGCGGGCCGGTGGCGCTGGTCGAATTACTGGGGGGCTTGGGGCCGTTGCCCTGCCCGCTGGTGGTGGCCCAACACATGCCCGCCAGCTTCACCGCCGGTTTCGCCGCCTCGCTCGCCCGCACCCTCAAACGCCCGGTGGTCGAGGGGGGGGAGGGCGCGCCGCTGGAGCCGGGAACCGTCGTCATCCTGCGCGGCGGAACGGATTGGGCGGTGAAGCGGTCGGCGGCGGGGCGTTTCCTGTTGCAGCGGGTGGCCGACAGCGGCGAACCGCACCACCCTTCCGCCAATGTGCTGTTCCGCTCCGCCGGGCTGGAGGCGTCGGCCCCGGTCGGTGTCATCCTCACCGGGATGGGCGACGACGGATCGGCGGGCGCGGCGGAGCTGGCGGCCCGGCGTCATCCGGTGCTGGTCCAGGATCCCGCCACCTGTGCCGTGGATGGCATGCCCAATTCGGCCATCCGCGCCGGGGTGGCCGCCGATGTTCTTCCGGTCGCCGCGCTGGCGGCCAAACTCAACGCTCTCTTCACTCTTACGCAAGCATAGGAAACCCGGTTTATGGCGAAGCCTACGATCCTGCTGGTCGATGATTCGGTGCTGATGCGCACCATCATTGGCGACATCGTGCGCTCCGACGAGGATCTCGATCTGGTCGGCGCGGCGGAAAACGGCAAGGTGGCGTTGGAGATGGTCAAGACGCTGAAGCCTGACATCGTGCTGCTCGACATCGAGATGCCGGAAATGTCGGGGCTGGAGGTGATGGAGCATCTGTCCCTGACGTCGCGCGCCAAGGTCATCATCATTTCCTCGGTCGCGCAGGTCGGGTCGCCCGAAGCGAACGAGGCCCGCGCGCTGGGGGCGGTGGAGATCATCGCCAAGCCGTCGGGCACGATGAGCCTCGATCTGGCCCACAAGAAGGGGCACGACATCGTCGTCGCCATCCGCCGGGCCGCCGGTCTGCCCCTGCGGTCCTGACGGAACGGGCGCGCGGGGCATGAGCGAGCTGATCGAAACCCTGTGGCGGCAGTTCGGCGTCGAGGCGGGCGAGCATTTCGACGCCATCGAACGGCTGCTGTCCGACCCCTCCGGCGAGGCGGGCGGGGCGGAGCGCGTGGCCGCGCTGTTCCGCTCCTTCCATTCGCTGAAGGGGGCGGCGCGGGCGATGGATCTGTTCGCGATGGAGGCGGTGGCCCACCGCGCCGAAACCATCCTGGGCCGTGTGCGCGGCGGAACCCTGACGCTGGCCGGGCCGGTCGCCGACGGCCTGCTGGAGGCGCTGGACGCCCTGCGCGGGCTGGCCGAACTGGCGGGGCGGGAGCGCAAGGACGGCAAGGCCGACGCCGACCTGTTGGCGCGGCTCGACGCGCTGGGCGGTGGTGCGGACGGCGCGGCGGCCAAGCCCGCCCCCGCCCAACCGGCCCCACCCCCGGCCAAGCTGCACGACAACGACAAGCTTCTGGTCCGTTTTGTCGGCCTCCTGCACGACGGCATGGCGACGTTGACCCGCGCGCTCGACCTGTCGGTGTTGGACGAGGAAGGGTTCCGCAGCGTTGACGACACCGCCGAGCGGCTGGAGATCGCTTGCGAACGGCTGAACTTCCTGCCCTTCGCCGACGTGTTCCGCCGCTTCCGCGCCGGGCTGTCCGACCGCGATCCCGACGCCATCCTGCGGGAGTTGCAGGCCCTGACGCAGGCCAGCGCCCGCGTTGGCCGCTTGTCGGGGCGCGACGCCGGATCGGCGATCCTCGCCACCCTGCTGGCCGACCACAACGCCCAGGCCCTGGCGCGCGGGACCGCCCGTTGCCTGGACCTGATGGCCGATCCGGCCCCCACCGATGGGGAATTGGCTGGGGAGGAGTTGGCCGGGCAACTCGACCGTTTGGCCGCCACGCTCGACATCCTGTCCCTGCCGCGCGCGTCGGCCCTGATGCGTGTGGTGGGCGATGTGGTGCGGCGGGCGGCCCCGTTGACGCACGCCGACTGGCCGGGGCTGCTGGTCGACAGCCGGGCGATGGTGGCGCGCCTGTCCCATCAGGCCACGCTCGACCCGCCGGAGGATTTGGACGCCGACGCCTGCGCCGCGCTGGAAGACCGCCTGCGCCGCTTTGTCGACGCCGCGTCCGCCGCCGCTGTGTCCGCCTTCGCCGCGTCCGCCGCCGAGGCCCGCCGCCCCTTCACGGCGGAGGAGTTGACCGCCTTCGGCCTGGATTCCGGCTTGCTGCGCTTCCTGTCGCCGGACAGCGCGGCGGACCTGCGCGCGGCGGTCGCCGATCCCGCCCTGTCGCTGTACGAGGTCACGGCCTTCCTGGAAAGCTCCGCCGAGGTGGCCTCCGGCTTCGTCGCCTGGTTGGGCGGTGCGGTGCGGGCGATCACCAACTGGCCGGACTTCATCGACGGCAAGACCTGGCTGCGCGTGCTGGTCGCCGCCCCGCCGGATTTGACCGCGTTGCAGGCGGGTTTGCGGGCGATCAACCCCGCTGGCGACCTCCTGCACATCCGCCGCTGCGCCCCCGATCTGGAGGATCACGCGCAGGAGACCCCGCCGGAGCGGGATGAGTCTGCCGCCGACGCGCGGACGCCCACCCCCGCGCCGCCCGCACCCCCTGCGCGGACGGACCCGCCCGCCGCAGCCGCCCCGATGGTGCCGACATCCTCGTCCGTTGCGGTTCCCGCTCCGTCCGTTCCTGCGGCTGAACCGCCCGCCGCCCCATCCTCCGCCCCATCCTCCGCCCGCCCGCCCGCGCCGACCAGCGGCGGCGTTCTGCGGGTGCCGGGGGAGGTGGTGGACCGGTTCATGTCGCGCATCGACGGCATGGTGCTGCTGTCGGGCGAGTTGAACGCCACCGCCAACGATCTGCGGCTGGAGCAGGCGCTCGCCGCGCTGACCGACCGGCTTGGTGCGGGCGATCCCGCCTTGCGCGCCGTGCAGGAGGCGGTCGAGCATCATCGCCGCGCCCTGCTGGATCTCGACGCGCAGTTGAGCCGTTCGGTGGACCGGCTGCGCGAATCCGCGCTCGATCTGCGCGTCGTGCCCATCGACACGCTGTTTTCCCAGTTCCCCCGCGTGGTGCGCGAGTTGGCGCGCGCGCAGGGCAAGACGATCCGCTTTCTGGTCGATGGCGGCGACGTCCGCATCGACAAGAGCATGGTCGAAACGCTCTACGACCCGTTGATGCACATGGTGCGCAACGCCATCGACCACGGCGTCGAATCGCCCGCCGACCGCGAGGCCGCCGGGAAACCGGCGCAAGCCACCCTCAGCCTGCGCGCGGTTCAGCGCAACAGCCGGGTGGTGGTGGAGATCGCCGACGATGGCCGTGGCATCGCGACTGAGGCGGTGCGCGCCAAGGCGGTGCGCAACGGCCTGATCGGGGAGGAAGACAGCCACCGCCTGCCGCCGGACGCGGTGCATGAGTTCATCTTCGCCTCGGGCTTCTCGACGGCGGAGGCTGTGACCGAAACCTCCGGGCGCGGGGTGGGCATGGATGTGGTGCGCAACGCCATCACCCGCCTGGGCGGCAGCATCGCCATTCGCACGCGCCAGGGGATGGGAACCGCCTTTGCCATCGATCTGCCGCTGTCGGCGGCGATTGTCCGCACCCTGCTGGTCCAGATCGGCGATCAGGTGCTGGCGATCCCCGACCGCTGCGTGGAGGAGGTCTGCGGCTTCACCGCCGACGCCTTCCGCGTCGTCTCCGGGCGGTGGACCGTGCTGCGTCGCAACCGCATCCTGCCGGTGGTCCGTCTGGCCGATGCGCTGGGCTTTCCCGCCGATGGGCCGTGGCCGCCGCAGGGGGAGGGGCAGCGCCTGATCGTCGTGCTGCGCCAGGGCGACCGCCGCATCGGGTTGGAGATCGACACGCTGCTGCGGCGCGGCGATCTGTTCGTGCGCGAAAGTCATCCCGGCTTGGCCGCTGTGCCGGGGGTGGGGGGCGTGTCGCTGCTGAACGACGGGCGGATCGTCATCATTCTGGACGGCGATGAGCTGTATCGGCTGGCCGCCGCCGCGCAGCGCCAGGGTGCCGAGCCTGTGGCCGCCCATCCCTGATTCCGGCCTGCCATTCACCCCGCTTCATGAACCGGATTTCATCCAGCCGTCAGGCCCGGGTCACGGACCCTGAGATACTGTTCATCCTGTGACGGGGGCGCTTCTCCTTCCCCCAGGAACCGGCCCCGTCGCACGAGAGAGCAGTGTCTTCACAGTGCGTCTTCCTCAGTGTGTCTTCTGATGTCTCCTCCCTGGTGGCGCTTTTGTCCGCCACCAACCTGAACGCCCGTCCGGCTCTCCCCCGCATCCCCGCCGGACGGTGCCTTTCGGCGGGGCGTGACGCGGTCGGTTCCAGTTTGTGGTTTCCCCCAAGCCATGACGACCGACCCGCCTCACGCCCCGCCTTTTCTTTTCCGGTATTCCCGTGTCGATGATGGGCGCGACGCAAGGCCGGTCTTGACGGGCCGGGGCGGCTGTCGCTTTCTGAGGGGCCTGTCAGTCAGCCGGATCGGTCTGCTCCCGTGCGTCCCGTCGTTCTGTTTCCCATGTTCAAGCCGGTCACGGCGCTTCCCGGTCTTGGTCCGCGTCTGGGCAAGCTGGTGGAAAAGCTGGCGGGCGGCCATGTCGTCGATCTGCTGTGGCATCTGCCCTGCGGCGTCATCGACCGCCGGTTTTCGCCCAAGATCGCCCAGGCCCCGAACGGGCGCATCGCCACGCTGACGGTGCGGATCGATTCGCACGTCGCGCCGGTCAACCCGCGTCACCCCTACCGCGTCCGCTGCACCGACGACACCGGCGTGCTGGAGCTGGTCTATTTCCATGTGAAGGGCGATTGGTTGGCCCGGCAGATGCCGATCGGCTCGACCATGGTGGTGTCGGGCAAGGTCGAATGGTTCAACGACACCCCGCAAATCTCCCACCCCGACGCCGTCGTCCCGCTGGAGGCGCGCGACGAGATCGACATGGTGGAGCCGGTTTACCCGATGACCGCCGGTCTGCCCGCCAAGACGCTGCGCAAGGCGGTGCGCGCGGCGCTGGCCGAGCTTCCAGCCCTGCCGGAATGGCAGGACGCGGCGTGGTTGGAGCGGCGGCGCTGGCCGGGCTGGGCCGATGCCCTGACCCGCGCCCACAACCCGGAGGATGAGGCCGACCTCGCCACCACCACGGCGGCGCGTTGCCGCCTGGCCTATGACGAATTGCTGGCCAACCAATTGGCGTTGATGCTGGTGCGCGCCAGCCAACGGCGGCTGACCGGGCGCGCCACCCAGGGCGACGGAACCTTGCGCCGGAAGGCGCTGGCCGCCTTGCCCTTCGCGCTCACCGGATCGCAGGCCACGGCGTTGGAGGAGATTTACGCCGACATGGCGTCGGACTCCCGGATGCTGCGGCTGTTGCAGGGCGATGTCGGCAGCGGCAAGACGGTGGTGGCGCTGCTGGCCATGCTGAACGCGGTGGAAACCGGCGCGCAGGCCGCCCTGATGGCCCCCACCGAAATTCTGGCCCGCCAGCACGCCGAAAGCCTCGCCCCGCTGTGCAAGGCCGCCGGGGTCGAGATCGGGCTGTTGACCGGGCGCGACAAGGGCAAGGCGCGTCAGGCGGTGTTGGACCGGCTGGCCTCGGGCGAATTGTCCCTGCTGGTCGGGACCCACGCGCTGTTTCAGGAGGATGTCGCCTTTCACGATCTGGCGCTGGCGGTGATCGATGAGCAGCACCGTTTCGGCGTCCACCAGCGCCTGCAATTGTCGGCCAAGGGGCGGGCCACCGACGTTCTGGTGATGACGGCCACGCCGATTCCGCGCACCCTGACGCTCACCGCCTATGGCGACATGGACGTGTCGCGCCTGTTGGAAAAGCCCGCCGGGCGCAAGCCGGTGCAAACCGTCACCGTCGCGCTCGACCGGTTGGAGGAGATCGTCCACGGCATCCGCCGCAAGGTGCAGGAAGGCGCGCGGATTTACTGGGTCTGCCCGCTGGTCGATGAATCCGAACAGATCGACCTCGCCGCCGCAACCGAACGCCACGCCTTCCTGACCGGGGCCTTCGGCGACCGCGTCGGGCTGGTCCATGGCAAGATGCGCGGGCCGGACAAGGACGCGGTGATGGCCGCCTTTGCCGAAGGCGCGCTCGACGTGCTGGTCGCCACCACGGTGATCGAGGTCGGCGTCAACGTGCCGGAGGCGACGGTCATGGTGATCGAGCACGCCGAGCGGTTCGGTCTGGCCCAGCTTCATCAGTTGCGCGGGCGGGTCGGGCGGGGCGAGAAGCCGTCCACCTGTTTGCTGCTGTTCGATCCGCATCTGACCGAAACCGCCCGGTCCCGCCTGAAGACCCTGCGCGACACCGAGGATGGATTCATCATCGCCGAGGAGGATTTGCGCCTGCGCGGGGCGGGTGAGCTGCTCGGCACCCGGCAATCCGGCTTGCCGGGGTTCCGGCTGGCCGATCTGGCGGTGCATGGGGAGTTGCTGGCGGTGGCGCGCGACGACGCCAAGCTGATCGTGGAGCGCGATCCCGAACTGGCGACGCCGCGCGGACAGGCCCTGCGGACGTTGCTCTATCTCTTCGAACGCGACGCGGCGGCTAAGACGCTTCGGTCGGGCTGAGGGCGGGGGCTGGGGTTCCGGCTGGGGTTCCCGCCGGGCTGCCGGTGGCCGTCCCGACGGTGGGGCGGCGGTCCGGCGGCACGACGATGCCGCCCGACATCACCATTTTCAACCCATCCTCGACCGTGATGTTCAGCACCTTCACCTCGTGGCGCGGGGCCATGATGAGAAAGCCGGTGGTGGGGGGCGCGCAGGGGATGAAGACGTTTACCATCTCCTCCCCATGGTTGGCGCTGGCGCACACCTGCTGCACCTCCGGATGGGCCGATCCGGTGATGAAGCCCAGCGACCAAACCCCGGCGCGCGGGTATTGCAACACCACCACCTCGCGGAAGGCGTTGGATTTCTTGGCCAGCACGGTTTCGAAAATCTGCTTCACCGCGCTGTAGACCGAACGGACGACCGGCATCCGTTCAACCACCCCCTCGCTCAGGCCCAGAATCAGCCGCCCGACATAGCCAGCGGTGAAGGCCCCGATCAGCGTCACCACGATGATGACGGTCAGCACCCCGATGCCCGGAATCGAGAAGGGCAGGTAGTTTTCCGGGTTGTAGGACGACGGAATCAGCGGGCGGATGTGCCCGTCGATGAAGGACACGAACCACCAGGCGATGTAGATCGTGATGGCGATGGGGGCCGTCACCAGAATGCCGGCCAGGAAATAGGCGCGCAACCGCCCCACCAACCCGATCCGTTCCCGGCGCGGCCGGTCGGGGGTCTTGGCCGCCGACGCCTTGTTCGGTTGCCCCGCCGCGTTCCTGCTTCCGGTTTTCCGATCCACGCGCGCCATCCATTCAAACCCGGTTGGGGCAAAACCCCTTTGGGGCCATAGTGATGCAAGGCGCGCTGCGGCTCAACCGCCGCGCTGCGAAAAAAGCGCGGTCCTGGTGCGGGGAGGGCGGCCCGAGCGCGCGACCCCCATTCCCCCAAAAGCGAGAGCGGGTTATCCTGCCTCCCATACGCCGCGCCTTGCTGCCACAGGATTGCCCGCCGCCGTGTCCGCCCACCCCGAATTCACCGCGCCGGAGGCGTTGGACCGCATCCATCTGCTGCGCCCCCTGTCGGCGGAGCAGCGGGCGGTGGTGGTGCGGCAATGCCGGTGGCGGCGATTCGGCTTGGACGAACAGTTGATCGACCATTGGGCGGAAACCAGCGACGTGGCTTTCATCGTCGAGGGGCGGGTGCGGGTTCTCAGCCATTCGGCGGGCGGCCGGGAAATCAGTTTCGACGACATCGACGCCGGTGAGTTCGTGGGCGAGATGTCGGCGCTGGACGGTCGGCCCCGCTCGGCCTCGGTCGTCGCCCTGCGCGAGGGCACGCTGATCGCCTTTCTCAGTCCCCGTCCGTTTCAGGAGCTGGTGGCCGGTCATCCGGCGCTGTCCATGGCGATGATGCTGCGGTTGAGCGGCAAGCTGCGGGTGGCCACCGACCGCATCATGGAGCTGTCTACGCTTGGGGCCAACAACCGGGTGCACGCCGAATTGCTGCGTCTGGCCAAGCGGGGGCGGATTGAGGGCAAGACGGCGGTGATCGCGCCCATCCCGGTGCATTCCGACATCGCCGCGCGGGTCAGCACCACCCGTGAAACCGTGGCGCGCGTGTTGAGCGACCTGTCGCGCGACGGCTTGGTCGAACGCCGGTCCGACGCGCTGGTGGTGCGCGATCTCGGGCGGTTGGAAACCATGGTGGAGACGGTTCGCGCCAGCGTTTGAACCCGCTTGCGGTTCTTGTTCGGGTCATACCGGAGGATGCGATGACTTGACGGTGAGGAGGCGCGCTCCGATGTAGATGGAATGACCGACTCGACCGTACCGGATCCTTTGCGCACGCTGTACGATTCCATCCTGACCTTGCGGCGCGACCCGCAATCGGCACCGGAAGGATCGCGCACCGCCCGCCTGTTGTCGCAAGGGCGCGCCCGCATGGCCCGCAAGCTGGGGGAGGAGGCGATCGAAGTGGCGATCGACGCCATGCGGAACGACCGCGCCGCCGTGGTGCTGGAGTCGGCGGATTTGCTCTACAATTTGATGGTGTTGCTGGCCGATCTTGATATCCCACCCGAAGAGGTGATGGCGGAGATCGAACGCCGCGCCGCCCTGTTCGGCATCGCGGAGAAGCTGCCGAAGGCCCCGGTGGGCTGAGGCCCGGTGGATCGCTGGTGCATCGGCCCGCTCACATCATGCCGTCATCCCCGCTGTTCGACCGCTTGGTCTTGAACAGGCTGCACGGGACCGCGTTGCCGATCTCGAACCCCTGATTGCGGGGAAAGCGCTGCACCGCGCGGTCGCTGGCCTCGCGCGATGTGGAGGCGACGATCAGATAGGTGCGCGGGGTGGGCCAGGCGGCGGCCATCCGGCTGTTGCCCCCCATCTCGTCCGACCGCCGGATGTCCACCGACCAGATGCTGCCCGGGCGCGGATCCAGCCGGTCGAAGATGTGATAGCGCTCGACCGGCGCGGCGCGGGCCTCGTCGAACTTCTCTTTCAGATGCTCCAGCGTCAGGGTCATGGTGTGCAGTTGGTCGTCCAGACCGGTTTCGCGCATCTTGGCTTCCGACAGGCGGCGGCCGTTGTCGTTGATGTCGCGCTCCAGCGTCAGAAGCGCGTTTTCCTCCTCGGTCAGCGACTTTTTGGCTTCGGACAGACGGCGTTGACCAATGCGGTTCACCAGGACGCTGCCGATCATGAACAGCATGGCGGCGTACAGAAACAGCGCGGTCATGCAGCCTCGGCAGACACCAAGGCGGGCGCTTGGACGGGGTTTTGGCCGCTGGCGTCGGTGGACTCAGCCATCGACGCAGGGGGCGTGGACGCAGGGGATGCGGCGGTTGCGGGCGGGCGCAGGCCGGGGGATGCGGCGGGCGCATCCGGTGCGGGAGCCGTGGCGGCTTGCGGATCGCTGGTGCCCGCACCACGCGCGACGCCGATCCGCTGCAAACGGGTGGCGATGATCCCGGACCGGCTGGTGAAGGCGCGCTGGATCGCCGCCATGGCCGTTTCCGGCGAGTCGGCCCAGACATGGGCGACGTTGTTGCGCTCCCAGATTTCCTTGGCGAAGACGATGCGGCGTTGGTCGGGGCGTCCCTGTTCCGGATTTGGGCGCAACTCCCCCTGAAACAGCAGCGCCCCGCTGTCCGGCTCGCCAATCTCGTGGACCATTTCGATCTTCGACAGTTTCAACGCCGTGGTGGCGGCGATGATGCGCGCCCGTTCGGCGGTCATCGCGTCCAGCTTGGCCTGTTTGGCGATGACCTCCGCCTCGTGCTTTTCCAGGTTGGTTTTCATCTCCAGCTTTTCACGCTGGCGCGCTTGCAGGCGGCGGCGGACCATGGCCAGCCGTCCGGCGGTTGCGCTCAACCGGGACGCTTCAAAGATCACCGACAGACCAAGCGCGGTGAGTCCAAGAAGCAGGACCGCTATGCCAAAGACATCTTGAATCGGAGGCATCCGGCAACCATTCGTAAGAGCAAAGGTCAGCGCAACCGTGTTTGCCGAGGTTTTGAGAAAAACAACAATAAGCTGTTCGGCGTGTAAAATTATACAAACCAAGGCGGTGCCGGGAAACGCCTGATTGGCGAGGATTCTTGCCAATTGGCAACAAAACCCACCGACTTGTAACAAATTGAACCATTACGAACAACAGGGATCCCACCGGCAGGGGACATGCTACCATTGTTGCCCAAGGAGGCGGCTGCGGTCCGGGGGTGAGGGCGTCTCGCCGCCCTGTGCGCCGTGTGGAGGGGTGAAAGGCGTGCGGATGACGGCGTGGGACGATGAACCCCTGTTCGGGAACGAGGCGGACGAACCGCCCGCCCGCCCGCTTCGTCCGCGTGGTGAACCCTGGCCGATTCTGGTTGTGGACGACGATCCGCAGGTGCACGCGATGACGGCGGTGCTGCTGCGCGACTTCGATTTCGATGGCCGCCCGTTCGAGGTGGTCGGCGCGCTGTCGGCGGCGGAGGCGCGCGCGATTCTGGCCGAACGCCCCGATCTTCCGGTGGCGCTTCTCGATGTGGTGATGGAAACCGAGGACGCCGGGTTGCGGCTGGTCCGTCACATCCGCGACGATCTGGGAAACCGGCGGATGCGCATCATTCTGCGCACCGGCCAGCCGGGACAGGCACCCGAACGCGACGTGATCGTCGGCTACGACATCAACGATTACAAGGCCAAGAGCGAGCTGACCGCCCAGCGGCTGTTCACCACCCTGGTCAGCGCCCTGCGGGCCTGGCGTGACATCGTGACGATCGAACGCAACCGGCTGGGGTTGGAGCGGATTCTCAGCGCCTCGGCCTCGCTGTTCGAATTGCGGTCGATGCGGGCCTTTGTCGAAACGCTGGTGGATCAATTGTCGCGGGTGGTCGATCCCGGCGGCGATCCGGCGATCTTGGCGTGCCGACGGGTCGAACGGGGGGATGGCCTGCCGCACATGGCGGTGGTGGCGGGCATCGGCCGCCATTCGCGTTTTGTCGGTCTGCCCATCGCCGACGCGCTGCCCCCCACGCTGGCGGCGGCGGTCGAGGAGGCGCAGCAAACCAACGTCAACCTGTATTCCGGCGGTCATTGCGCCCTGGTCTTCCGCACGCGCGAGCATGGCAAGACCATTCTGGTGTTGGAGCGCGCGGAACCCTACACCGCCGACGAGCATCGTTTGTTGGAGCTGTTCTGCAACCGCGTCGCCATCGGTTTTGACAATGTGTGCTTGTATGAGGAGCTGATCACCCTGAACCGCTCGCTGGAACAGCGGGTGGAGGCGCGGACGGCGGAGCTGGCGGCCAACCAGCGCGCCCTGATCCAGGCCAAGGAGCGGGTGGAACGCGCGCTGGAGCGTGAACTGACCGCCAAGGAAAACCAAAACCAGTTTCTGGGCATGGTCAGCCACGAATTCCGCACCCCGCTGGCGATCATCGACAGCGCGGCCCAACTCCTGGCCATGCGGGCCGAACAGACCGGGGCGGACATGCAGGAACGCCTGTCGGTCATCCGGGGCAGCGTGCAGCGGTTGACCGGCCTGATCGATTCCCATTTGACCGACGAGCGGCTGCAAAGCAACGCGCTGGTGTTGGAACGCAGCCCGACCGATCTGGCCATCCTGATCCTCACCGTTGCCAACCCGTTTCAGGTCGCCTATCCGGACCGGCTGTTCCGGGTGGATTTGGGTGGCTTGCCGCGACAGGCCGATGTGGACAGCCATCTCATCAGCGTCGTCCTCACCAACCTGATCACCAACGCGGTCAAATACTCCGCCCCGGGAACGGCGATCACCCTCAATGGCCACACCGATGGGGCGATGGCGGTCATCGAGGTGGCCGACCAGGGGCGCGGCATCCCCGATTGCGAAATTCCCCGCCTGTTCGACCGCTTCTTTCGTGGAAGCTGCGCCATCGGCGTGCCAGGAACCGGCATTGGCCTGCACACGGTCCAACGGATCGTTCATCTGCACGGCGGGGCGGTGGCCGTGGACAGCCGTTTGGGGGAGGGAACCCGCTTCCGCGTTGTTCTGCCGGTGAACGGGTGAGTCGGCGGCCCGCGCGCCGCGTTGTTGTATGGGCCGCGTCATTTTTTGGACGGAGGGTGGGATGACCTGGAAAAATATGGTCCTAGTTCGGCGAAAATGACATATTCCGCCGTGTGTTGGCCAACATCGGAGCGGATGGTGGCGTTGCGTGTCTTCGGATCGGATTGGGAAAGCGCCCGTCATGCTTGCTCAGCAATACGCCGCGATCAAACGAGATCTTGACCAGCAGGGAATCGTGTTTTCCTTCAGCGGCTATCTGTCCGAAGGAATTCTGTATTCGTTGGGCGAGGCCCTGCGGGAGAAAATGACGCTGGCGGACACCGACGCGCCAACGGTGCGCCGGGTCTTCGCGGTGTTTGTCGAGCAGATGCAGAACATCATCCGCTATTCGGCGGAAAAGGTGACGGGTGCGACCACGCGCGCGGTGGAACTCAGCGCCGGCATGGTGACAATCGGCATGGAGGGCAACACGGTGTTCATCGTGTGCGGCAACACCGTGCGCAACGACGACGTGCCGCGCCTGCGCGAACGGCTGGATCATCTGCGCAGCCTGGACCGCGAAGGGATCAAGAGCTATTACCGCGAGCAGTTGCGGGAGGAGCCGGAGGATGGCAGCCGGGGGGCCACCATTGGCCTGATCGAGATTGCGCGCCGCGCCAGCGAGCCGATCGACTATGATTTCGACGCGATGGACGACGAGCGCAGTTTTTTCTGCCTGAAGGTCCGCATCTGACGACCGCCGTGGGGCACAAGCGATACGATGGACTCTCTCAACATCCCCGCCACTGGCCGGACCCCGGCCGTGGCCTTCGACTTCGCCAGCGGCCATCTGCGGATGAGCGGTGAATCCTATCCCGACGATGTCGCGACGTTTTTCGGTCCGGTCTTCACCGCCCTGCGCGCCTATCTGGCCGACGCCGATCCGACGCCGATCCACTTCGACATGGAGCTTCTCTATTTCAACAGCTCCAGCGCCAAGGTTCTGATGAACATCCTTCAGATGCTGGAGGCGGCCGCCAAAGCCGGGCGACCGGTGTCGGTGGTGTGGAGTTACGAGGACAACGACGAGTCGATGCGGGAGTTGGGGGAGGATTTCTCCGAGGATCTGCAACACGTCGCCTTTTCGCTGCGCAACGTCCCCGTCGGTGCCATCGGATGAGCTTCAACCTCTTCGCAGCCGAAGAACTGGCCATTGAAAAGGCCCGCAAGCTGGGAGAGGCCTTGGCGGTCGTTGCGCCGGATTGCGTGGACGATTTCAACGAGTTGGTGCAGGCGTTCGAGCGCAGCACGCGCGAACAGCAACGTTTGGTTCGCGTCAGCGACCGGCTGCAAGCCCAGTTGGGCGCGGCCAATCAGGAGTTGGAGCGGCGGCGGCAAGAGGCGGAAACCGCGCTGTCCCATCTGCGCGACGCGCAGGAGGCGATCATCCAGGCCGAAAAGCTGGCCTCGCTGGGCGCGCTGGTGGCCGGGGTTGCCCATGAAATCAACACACCGGTCGGCATCGCCGTGTCCTGCGCCTCCCATCTCGCCGACGCCACGCGGGATTTGCGGCGGTTGTCCGACGACGGCAGCATCAGCCGTGGCGATTTCGCCCGCTATCTGGCGACCGCCGGAGACACCGCCACCCTGATTCTGACCAATTGCCAGCGCGCCGCCCAGTTGATCACCGGCTTCAAGCAGGTGGCGGTGGACCGGGCCAGCGCGGAGCGGCGGCGCTTCAACCTCGCCAAGACCCTTCAGGAAACCCTGGCCAGCCTGCAACCCAAATTGCGCCCCTCGGGCCACACGGTGGCCGTGCTGTGTCCAGGATCGGTGGAGTTGGACAGCTTCCCCGGCGTCCTGTCGCAAATCCTGGCCAATCTGGTGATGAACGCCCTGACCCACGCCTTTCCCGATGGCCGGGCGGGGCATCTGGTGGTTGCGGTGGATCAGGTGGACACCGACATCATCCATCTCAGCTTTTCCGATGACGGCGTCGGCATGACGGAAGACAACCGTCTGCGGGTGTTCGAACCGTTTTTCACCACCCGGCGCGGCCGGGGCGGCACGGGGTTGGGGCTGCACATCGTCCACAATCTGGTGGTCGGCGCGTTGAAGGGCAGCATCAGCGTGCAAAGCGCGCCCGGGCAGGGGACCCGTTTCGACCTGAGCTTTCCCCGCCAAACGCCCGAGCGCGATTGATCGGGGCGCACGGCGTGGCTTGAGACCCTGGCGGTGGCGGCGGGTCAGCCGCCGCCCAGCACCCGCACCGGGGCGGAAAAGACGTAACCCACTCCGTGAACCGATTTCAGCGGCGCGGCACCGCCGATGGCGGCCTCCACCTTGTGGCGCAACCGGCCGACCACCGTGTCGATGGACCGGTCCTCCGGGTTCCAACGGCGGTTGTAGAGGGCCTGGGAAATCTGGTCGCGCGTTGCCGGTTTGCGGGCCTGTCCGGCCAGCAGGCTGGTCAGCTTCATTTCCATGCTGGTCAGGCTGATGCGGACCCCCACCGGGCTGGTCAGCGACCATTCGGTCGGGTCGAGCGTCCAGCGCGGCTCATCCGTTTCGCCGTTGGTTTCGGGCGCGGATGGCGGCGACGCGGCGCTGTCGGTGGCGCGTTCGTTCAACCGGCGCAGCAGGGATTTGACCTGCGCCTCCAACTCGCGCAGTTCGACCGGCTTGACCAGATAGGCGTCGGCCCCGATCTCCAACCCAACCACCCGATCCACAGTGGTCCCGCGCGCCGTGACCATGATGATGCCCACGCCATGCCCATCGCGCAGGCGCGAGGCGATCTTGAACCCATCCTCATCGGGCAGGTTGACGTCCAGCACGATGATGGACGCCGACCGTTGGCTGAGCAGGCGGTCCATCTCCGCACCGTTGCGCGCGCCGACCGTATCGAACCCACAACCCACCAGATACTCGACCATGTCGGATCGCAGGGAATTTTCGTCTTCGACCACGATGATCGTTGGCGTCGCCATGCTCATATTTCCTTCTGCCACCCAACCGGGTGGAACATACTCTAGAATGACCTTGCTGCAAAATGTATGAAATCGCATTGCGCCTCGACACAAAACGCCACAAACGGATGTGGCGTCGGCGTGTCTCGGCGGGAAGGACGATCCGGGATTTGGGGGCGTCGCGTCATCACCCGATTGGGTGAGGGGGGCATCAGGGCGCGGGGGAGGCAAATCGGACGCGGAAGCCCAACAGCGTGATGTCGTCCCGTTGGCCCCGGCCCGCCTGGAAGCGATCAAGATCGTCTTCCAGCGTGGCCTTGATCGCGTCAAGCGGGCGGTCGGGATCCTGCGTCAACAGGTCGCGCAGGCGTTGTTTGCCAAACCGGCGGCCGAACTCACCGCCATTCTGATCGGTCAACCCGTCCGTGGCGATGAAAACGCTCTGGCTGGCGTCGAGGGTGACGCTGCGGTTGGTGAAACACGGCGTTTGCGCGGCGGTGGACAGGCGGCGATAGCCCAGGCTGTCCCGGTCGGCGCGCAGTTCGGTCACGCCGTCGCGGCCGACGATCAACAGGGGAATGCGCGCGCCGGCGTAGGTCAGCCGCCCTTCCGCCGGAACGACGTGGCAGAGCGCCAGATCCAGGCCGTTGTCGAATCGTTGGGCCAGGGTGCGGGCCTCGCCATCCTGATTCAGGGTGGTGCGCACCTTGGCGTCGACGGCGGCCAGAACCGCCGCCGGGTCTTCGGCCCCCAACGCGTCCAGCGCGTTGTTCAGCATGGCGCTGGCGGTCATCGTCATGAACGCGCCCGGCACGCCATGGCCGGTGCAGTCGGCCACGGCGATGACGAAACCGGTGGCGGTTGGCCGGTACAGATAGAAATCACCGCTGACCACATCGCGCGGACGCCACAGCACGGTGTGGTCGCGCAACCCGTCCGACAGGCTGTCGTCGCTGGGCAGAATGGAGGATTGGATCAGTTGCGCGTAATTGATGCTGTCCATGATGGCGCGGTTGGTGGCCGCCAGCGCCTCCGTCCGTTCCTGGACGCGGGTTTCCAGGGTTTGGGTGTGGTCCTGGACCGTTTCGGCCATGCGGTTGAAGCTGTGGGCCAGCACCCCGATTTCGTCGGCGCGGGCGCTGTCGATCCGCGCGCCGTAATCGCCGCGCGCCATCGCGCGGGCCAGATGGGTCAGGCGTCGCAACGGGCGCAGGATGATGCGGTTCAGGGTCATGCCCAGCAGCCCGATGGCGCCGAGCAGCGACAGCAGCAAAAGCCCGACCACCGGGACCAGGGCGTCCAAGGTCGCCTGCCATTCCTCGGCGGTTGAATAGACGATGTCCAGGCGGCCCACGGTTTCGCTGCGCCCGTCGCGGTCGCGCCGGACCACCGGGCGGTCAATGCGCAGGGTTGGGCTGGAGTCGGTGGCGGCGGTTGCGCTGGCGCGCGCCAACGGGGTTGGGCGCGTCACTTCATAGACGGCGATGTCACGGATGGCCGGATCGCGCGCCAGCAGCGCGTCGATGGTGGATTGCACCGACCGTGAATCCAGCTCCCACACCGCGCCGCTCAGCGCGTCGGCCTGGGTTGCGGCCACCAGTTCGGCCCGGCGCAGCAGATCGGCGTGGCGTTGGTCGCGCACGATGTGGGCCGACACGGCGACCGCGACCAGACCGATGGTCACGGTGGCGGTCAGCATCGTGACGCTGACCTGCGCCAGCAGCGAACGGCCCCACCGGAACGGCGCGCGGGGAAGGGGGCTGGTCATCGGTTGGGTCCGTGGCTGGTGTCCGTGATGCCGCTGGCGCGCCACAGCGCCGCCAACGCACCGGTGGACTCGAGGCGATCAAGCAGGGCGTTCATCCACGCCACCGAAATCGGCGCGCCGCGCCGGATCAGGATGGTGTGTTCGTAAATCTGGTCGGTCCGCTCCGACACCAGGATCTTGGGGGCGATGTCGGGGTTGGCGCGCAGGAACCGGTTCAGGAAAGACCGGGTGACGATGGCGAGCGTCGCCCGCCCGGCCACCACGTTGCGGACATTGCCCTCGTGCGTCATCGTCACCCGCATCCGGTACCGGCGTTCCAACTCCGCCGGATCGGCGTTGTATCCGGCAAAGGCGTAATGGAAACCGAGGCGACCGAGAATCGTCTTGCCGTCCAGACGGTTGAAAAAGGATTGGTCGATGTCGGGGGCGGCCTTGGCCACGAACACCTCGGCGTCTTGCAGGAAAACCCGCGTGGCGTCCACCGGGTGGTTTTGCCACCCCCAGGCAAGGCTTTCGAAGGCGATCATGTCGAACCGCCCCTGCTCCATATCCTCGTACCGCCGCTGGGGCGAGGTGGGAACCAGAACGAACCGCAGCTCGTCTTGCGACGCGTTCAGCACCTCCAGAAAGGCGGCGGTCACGCCCGGTTCCGCGTCCGATACATAGGGTGGGAATTCATACGCGCCGACCTTGACCAGGGTGGCCGCGCGCGCGCCGCCGCACAGGACCACGGCCGGTCCCGCCAGCGTCAGCAGGGCGGTGGTCAAGGCAGCGGACAGGGAGAGGGACAGCGCTGCGCGGCGGGTGGATCGGCCCGACATTCTGCCCTCTCAACGCCATGGGTTGCTGTTTGGTCCAACACTCTAAACCGTTGGAGCAAAGGGCTGCAACGTGGCAAGGCCCGTATCGCGCGCGGCGCATGGCCGGAATGCACCGGGTGGCTGATTGTCATGATTGCGGATCGTGTTGCCCGAACGCGTCGCATCGGCCAGTATGGCACCCCACACGGATGATGGGGCTTCTGGGGTCCGGCCTTTGGGCAACCCCTTACGGAAAAGGATCTTTTCACCATGGCCGAGGCCGCCGCGACGGCGCCCGCCCTCTGTCTGGAGGGCGTGACCTGCACCTTTCCATCCCCCGACGGGCGGGGGCGCACCTACACCGCCGTGCAGAACGCCAGCTTCACCGTGGCGGCGGGGGAGTTCGTGTCCATCGTCGGGCCGACCGGCAGCGGCAAATCGACTTTGCTGAACGTCGCCGCCGGTCTGCTGCGGCCCAGCGCCGGGCGGGCCTTGAGCTTTGGCCAGCCGGTGACGGGCATCAACCCGCAGGCGGGTTACATGTTCCAGGCCGAAGCGTTGATGCCGTGGAAATCGGCGCTGGAGAACGTCGCCGCCGGTCTGGAGTTTCGCGGCGTGCCCAAGCGCGAGGCGCTGGACCGCGCCGGTCCCTGGCTGGCCCGCGTCGGGCTGGAGGGGTTTGGCGACCGCTTTCCGCATCAATTGTCGGGCGGGATGCGCAAGCGTGTGGCGCTGGCCCAAACCCTGATCGTCGATCCCAAGATTGTGCTGATGGACGAGCCGTTTTCCGCGCTCGACATCCAGACCCGGCAGATGATGGAAAACGAGCTGCTCGATTTGTGGGCGGCGGATCGCAAATCGGTGGTCTTCATCACCCACGATCTGGAGGAGGCCATCGCCATGTCCGACCGCGTGCTGGTGCTGTCCGCCGGGCCGGGGTCGCGCCTGATCGGCGAATACAGGATCACGCTGGACCGCCCGCGCGACGTGGCGGAAATCCGCATGACCCCGCAGTTCCTGGCCCTGCACAAGGAGATCTGGGGCCAACTGCGCGACGAAGTGCTGAAGGGCTACGCCCAGACCAAGCTGCGGTGACGACATCATGAGATCCCACGCCAAGCGCCTGCCGAGTCGCCCGATCATCCTGCTGTTGCAGGTCGGGGTTCTGGTTGGTTTTTTCCTGCTGTGGCACGTGCTGACCGTGACCACCAACCTGCTCAGCCCGTTCTTTTTCGGCACGCCGCTGGCGGTGCTGGAGCGGACGTTCAAGGATTTCGCCTCGGGGGCCATCTGGTACCATCTGGGCATCACGCTGCTGGAAACGGCGCTGGCCTTTGGCATCGGCACGGTGGCGGGCATCGCCTTCGGCTTCTGGTTCGCCCGCGCGCCGTTGGTGTCGGTGGTGTTCGACCCCTACATCAAGGCGGTCAACGCGCTGCCGCGCGTGGTGCTCGCCCCGATCTTCGCCCTGTGGCTGGGCTTGGGCATCTGGTCCAAGGTGGCGCTGGGGGTGACGCTGGTGTTCTTCATCGTCTTCTTCAACGTCTACCAGGGCGTGAAGGAGGTCAGCCCGGTGGTGCTGGCCAACGCCCGCATGCTGGGGGCCAACTCCCGCGACCTGTTCCGCCACGTCTATCTGCCCTCGGCCCTGTCCTGGGTCTTTTCCTCGCTGCACACCGCCGTTGGCTTCGCCATGGTCGGCGCGGTGGTGGGGGAGTATCTGGGATCCTCCGCCGGATTGGGCTACCGCATCCATCAGGCCGAAGGCGTGTTCGACACGGTCGGCGTGTTTTCCGGAATGCTGGTCCTGACCATCTTCGTCGTCGCCATCGACACGGTGGTGACGGTTGTCGAAAAGCGTTTGCTGCACTGGCGTCCGCAAGAGGCGCAAACCACCCACTGACGCCACCCACTCACTCGCTGTTGTCGATCCAATTTCGTCGGGAGAATCGCCTTATGGGACTGAAGGCACTGATCGCCGCCGCCGTCGTCGCGCTGGCCCTGGGGGCGGGCGCAACGGCCAACGCGCAGGCGTTGGAAAAGAAAGAGCTGAAGATCGCCGTTGGCGGCAAGCCGCTGCTCTATTATCTGCCGCTGACTCTGGCCGAACGGCTGGGC
Source organism: Azospirillum sp. (assembly GCA_027486405.1). GTDB lineage: Bacteria > Pseudomonadota > Alphaproteobacteria > Azospirillales > Azospirillaceae > Azospirillum. The sequence continues at coordinate 23,204 of JAIXPD010000024.1, forward strand.
TATTTCAAAGAGGCCGGGTTGACCGTCGAAATCAGCGATTTCGGCGGCGGGGCCAAGAGCCTGCAAGCCTTGGTCGGGGGTTCGGCGGACGTCGTCACCGGGGCCTATGACCACACCATCCAGATGCAGGCCAAGGGCCAGAGCATCGTCGGCGTCACCCAGCTCGGCCGTTTCCCCGGCATCGTTCTGGCCTCCGTCAAGAAGGCCGGGGCCATCACCTCGATCAAGGATCTGAAGGGCAAGAAGATCGGCGTCACCGCCCCCGGTTCCTCCACCAACTTCATGGTCAACTATCTGTTGGCCAAGGAAGGGATGAAGCCGGAGGACGTGTCGATCATCGGTGTCGGCGGCGGACCCAGCGCGGTGGCGGCGATCAAGCGCGGCGACATCGACGCCATTTCCAACCTCGATCCGGTCATCAGCCAGGCCGAGGCCGACGGCGACATCACCGTGATCGCCGACACCCGCACCGAAAAGGGCACGCTGGACGTCTATGGCGGGCCGTACCCGGCGGCGGTGCTCTACACGACGGCGGCCTTCATCCAGGCCAACCCGAAGACCACGCAGGCGCTGTCCGACATCTTCGTGAAAACCATGCTGTGGCTGAACAAGGCCAGCACGGAAGACGTGTTGAAGGTGCTGCCGGAGGAGTATTTCCTCGGCAACAAGACGCTCTACGCCCAGGCGTTCGAGCATTCCAAGCCGACCTACTCCCCCGATGGCCGTTTCACCAAGGACGGGGCCGAGGCGGCGCTGAAGGTGCTGAAGGCGTTTGACCCGGCGGTGGCCTCCGCCAACATCGACCTGTCGAAGACCTACACCAACCAGTATGTCGAAGAGTCGTTGAAGCGCTTGGCGAAGTAAGACAGCCCACAAACGACCAGGGCGCGGCGCGGGATGTCCCCACGCCGCGCCCTGTTCCGTTTGTGGACCGCTGCGGTTACAGCAGGAAGATCGCCATCAGAACCAGAAGGCCAATCACGCCAACGGTGCTGATCTTCACGAACTGCGTGAAGGCATGCCAATCTTGCATATGTTCGCGCACCAGCTCATCGCTGACCGGATGAGAGGAACCAGCCGCCGCCATCTCGGAAACCCCCTGATTGGTTGATGCTGCCGACAATTCTGCCAGTGAACGGACGAAGCGCAACAAAAACCAACCAGGCCGATCATCTTTTGTGGCTTCCCCCCACGGCTCACGCCGTGGGCGGGTTGAGGATGGAGGGCGGAGCCACGGACGCGCCGTCGATCCGCACCCGTTCGCCGTCAACGCGGGCGCGCCCTTGCGCGATCAAGCGGACGGCGTGGGGGTAGAGCGCGTGTTCCGATTCGAGAACACGGTCGGCGAGGCTGTGGGAATCGTCGTCGGGCAGCACCGGAACCGCCGCCTGGGCGACGATCGGCCCGACATCCATCTCCACCCGCACGTAATGGACGGTGCAGCCGTGGAAACGAACCCCGGCCTGCAACGCCCGCTCGTGCGTGTCCAACCCCTTGAAGGAGGGCAGCAGCGACGGGTGGATGTTGATGAGCGCGTCGTGCCAGAGCGAGACGAACAGCGGCGACAGCAGCCGCATGAAGCCCGCCAGACAGACGAGCTGAACGCCCGCCTGCCGCAGTTGGGCGTCCATCGCGGTTTCGAACGCCGCCTTGTCGCCGGGGAAATCCCGGTGGCTGACCACGGCGGTCGGGATGCCCGCCTTGGCCGCGCGTTCCAACCCGAAGGCGTCGGCCTTGTTCGACAGGACCAGCGCGATCTCCGCCGGGAAATCCGGGGCGGCGCAAGCGTCGATCAACGCCTGCAAATTGCTGCCCCGGCCCGAAATGAGAACGCCCAGCTTCAGCTTGGCGGTGGCGGTCATGCCCAGGCCGCGTCCATGCCGGTGACGGTGACGCGGGCCTCACCCTCCTGCAACGCGGTGACGGTGCCGACGGTGCAAACCGTCTCGCCGCCCTCGGTCAGGATGTCGATCGCCTGTTGCGCCTTGTCCGCCGGAACGACCACGACCATGCCGAGACCGACGTTGAAGGTGCGGGCCATTTCGAACGGGGCGATTCCGCCCGTCTTCATCAGCCAGGAAAAGACCGGGGGCAGGGTCCAGGCGCTGGCGTCCAGCGTCACGCCCAGCCCGTCGGGCAGCACGCGCGGAATGTTTTCGATCAGGCCGCCGCCGGTGATGTGGGCCATCGCCCGCACCGTGCCCGCGCGCACCGCCTTCAATGTGCTCTTGACATAGATGCGCGTCGGGGTCAGCAGGGCTTCGCCCAGCGTCTTGCCCGCGTCCCACGGACAGGCCGAGTCGTAGCCGAGGCCGGAGACGTCCACCAGCTTGCGCACCAGCGAATAGCCGTTGGAGTGCACGCCGCTCGACGCCAGACCGAGCACGACGTCGCCCGCCTGCACGGTGGAGCCGGTGAGCGCCTGTTCCCGTTCGACCGCGCCGACGGAGAAGCCCGCCAGATCGTAATCGCCTTCGGAATACATGCCCGGCATTTCGGCGGTTTCACCGCCGACCAGCGCGCAGCCCGCCTGACGGCAGCCTTCCGCAATGCCGGACACGATGGCGCGGCCAGCGGCCACGTCAAGCTTACCGGTGGCGTAATAATCCAGGAACAGGAGCGGTTCCGCGCCCTGCACGACCAGATCGTTCACGCACATAGCCACGAGGTCGATCCCGACCGTGTCGTGGCGGTTGGCCAAAATCGCGACCTTCAGCTTCGTGCCGACGCCATCGGTGGTGGCGACGAGAAGCGGATCCTGGTAGCCAGCGGCGCGCAGGTCAAACAGAGCGCCGAAGCCGCCCAGACCCGCGTCGGAGCCGGAACGCGCGGTGGAGCGGGCAAGAGGCTTGATCGCTTCGACAAGCGCGTTGCCCGCATCGATGTCCACACCAGCCTGCTTATAGGCGTCGGACATGTTATAGGACTGGGTGCTGATGGTATCCTCGTCTGGGCTGAGCTATATACCGGGCCGTTGGCTCGGGCCGAACATACTCGAATCGGAAGGCATTGCAATGCTCCACCGCCGCCGTGCGTCTCTGTTTGCGGGTCTCACCGCGATGACCGTCGCTTGCGCCCTGCCGGGCGGCCCTGTTGGCGCGCAGACGACCCCGGCCCCGCTGTCGCAGGGGCAGCCGCTCGCCGCCCCTTCATCGATTGTGTCCTCGCCGCTGCCCGCCACCACGCCGACCGCCAACACCGCCGCCGACGCCTTCGCCGTCGCGGGTGTCAAGGTGGACATCAACGCCGCCAACGCCAACACCGCGCGCGATCAGGCGATTCGCGAGGCGCAGAACCGCGCCTGGGTCGAACTCTACAAGCGCCTCGTCCCCGGCGGGACCGCGCCGAAGCTGCCGGAAGCCGAACTGGGCAAGCTGATCCAGGGCTTCGAAATCGACGAGGAGCGGGTGTCGGCCACCCAATATGTCGGGGCGATCACCGTCCGGTTCCGCCCCAACGCGGTGCGCGACCTGATCGGTGGCAGCGCCACCGGCAACAGCCAATATGTGGAGCCGCCCGCCAAGCCCTTCGTCGTGCTGCCGGTGACGATGACCGGCGGGCGCACGGTGCTGTGGGAAGACCGCACCCCCTGGCGCGCGGCGTGGGAGGAGCGTCCGGCCACCTCCTCGCTGGTTCCGCTGGTGGTCCCCGATGGCGAACTGGCCGACGCCCAGGCCATCGGCACCGACGAGGCGGTGGCGGGCAAGCCGGAGGCGCTGGCCCGCATCGCCCAGCGTTACAACGCCGGTGGCGTCATCGTCGCGCGGGTCGATCTGCCGGCGGGCGGAGTCGATGCGGGCCGCGCGCTGACGGTCGATCTGACCCGCTACGGCCTGGATGGTGCCCGCGACACCCTGACCGTCACCGCCCGGCCCGACGGGGCGGGGGCGGACGCGCTGGCCCGCGCCGTCGCCAGCGTCGGGACCCAGTTGGATGAGGCGTGGCGGCGCGACAACGTGATGGCCTCGGGGCCGGAACAATCGACGTTGGTCCGTGTGCCGCTGACCAGTGCCGCCGATTGGGCGGAGGTGCGCAAGCGTCTGACCGGCTTTGCCGCCGTGACCAAGACCGATCTGCAATCGCTGACCCGCAGCGCGGCGTTGGTGACGTTGACCCATCGCGGCGACGCCGACAGGCTGGCCCAGGCCCTGACCAAGCGTGACCTGTCGCTCACCCGTGTGCCGTCCGCCCCGCCGACCGTGCCGGGTGCGGTGTCCACCGATTGGCAATTGACCCTTTTGCCGCGCGGTGCGGGCGATGGGGTGGGCCTGGCGTCTCCGGTGGCGGCCTCCCCGGCGGCTTTGGCTCCGACCCCGGTGGCTCCCGCCGGGTCGGCGGCCAGCGGTCTGGGCGCGCCGCCGCGCGATCTCGGCACCTTGCCCGCCAAAACGGTGCAGTAACCGCTTGGCGAGCGATCCCCGGCCAATCAGACAAGCCCGGCCAATCAGGCGAGAGCATCAGACCCCGTGAGCCTCCCCAACATCATCACTTTCCTGCGTCTGCTGGCGGTTCCGCTGGCGATGTACATGATCCTGACCGGACGGATGGAATGGGCCTTTTGGCTGTTCGTCGCGGCGGGGGTGTCGGACGCGTTGGACGGGGCCATCGCCCGCCTGTTCCGGGCGCAGACCGTGTTGGGGGGCTACCTTGATCCCATCGCCGACAAGACGCTCATCATCGGCGTCTATGTCGCGCTGGCCTATGTCGGGCAGATCCCGTTGTGGCTGGTGATGATGGTGGTCTTCCGCGACGTCATGATCGTCGGCGGGGTCCTGCTGCTGTTCACGCTGAAGGAGCGGTTGGCGATGCAGCCCCTGGTGGTCAGCAAGCTGAACACGGCGGTGCAGATCGCCTTGGCCGCCGCCGTTCTGGCTCCCCCGGCCTTGGGCTTGCCGGAGTTCCACGTCTTCGGGCTGGAGGTGGTGGACGCCCTGGTGTACGCCTGCACGGCGACCACGGTGGTGTCGGGCATCGCCTACGCCCAGCGCGCCGCCGTGCTGTTCAACCGCCATGGGGGGGTCGCGTGACGCCAGCCAAACAGCTCCGTTTCTGGATGATCGGGTTGGCGCTGTTCGTGCTGGCCCTGTGGGTGCTGGCCGACATGCTGCTGCCCTTCGTCGTCGGGCTGGCCATCGCCTATCTGCTGGACCCCACGGTGGACCGGCTGGAACGGCTGGGGCTGCCGCGCTGGTTGGCCACCAGTTCGGTTCTGTTGGGGTTCCTCCTGGTGCTGGTGGTGGTGATCCTGCTGCTGGTTCCGCTGGTCCAGGGGCAGATCACCCATCTGTTGCAGGTGCTGCCGAACTACGTCGCTGTGGTGAAGGAGCGCGCCTTGCCCGCGCTGGACCGGCTGGTCCACCGCCTGCCGCCCGACGATGTGGAGCGGCTGCGGGCGGCGGCGGGCAATTACGCCGGGGATGTGGCCGGGTGGATCGCCAAGGTCATCACCGGCATCCTGTCGCGTGGGTTGGCGCTGTTCGATGTGCTGTCGGTGATGTTCATCACGCCGGTGGTCGCCTTCTACCTGCTGCGCGACTGGGACGTGATGGTGCGCAAGGTCGATGGCTGGCTTCCCCGCCACCACGCGGCGGTGGTGCGCGAGCAGGTGCGCGCGGTCAATCAGACCTTGTCCGGCTTCCTGCGCGGGCAGGGCATGGTGTGTGTGGCGCTGGGCCTGTTCTACGCGGTCGGCCTGACGCTCGCCGGGTTGGATTTCGGGCTGGTCATCGGGCTGCTGTCGGGCGTTCTGTCCTTTGTGCCCTATGTCGGGACGCTGTTCGGCTTTGTCGCCAGCACCGGGCTGGCCCTGTTGCAGTTCGATGAGCTGTGGCGCGTCGCCATCGTCGTCGGGGTGTTTCTGTTCGGGCAGGCGATGGAGGGCAACGTCCTAACCCCCAATCTGGTCGGGGATCGCATCGGTCTGCACGCGGTGTGGGTGATGTTCGCCCTGCTGGCGGGGGGCAGCCTGTTTGGCTTCGTCGGGGTGTTGCTGGCGGTGCCGGTGGCGGCGGTCATCGGGGTGCTGACCCGCTTTGCTCTGGGGCAGTATCTCAACAGCAGCTACTACCATGGCGTCGGGGGCAGGCGCTGATGGAGCGTGGCCGATGAACGCCCCGGCGCAAATCCCGCTCGACCTGGGCCACCGCACGGCGATGGGGTGCGAGGATTTCCTCGTCGCCTCCAGCAACGCCGACGCGGTCGCGTGGCTGGACCGTTGGCCGTCCTGGCCCGCCCCGGCGTTGACGGTGTACGGGCCGGTCGGCTGCGGCAAGACCCATCTGGGCCATGTCTGGCGGGCGCGCAGCCGGGCGGTGATCGCCAACGGCGAGACGCTCGACCACGCCGATCTGCCCGGCCTGCTGGCCGTCTCCAACGCGGTGGTGGTGGAGGACGCCGACAAGGTGGCCGGGAAGCCCGCGCGGGAGGAGGCGCTGTTCCACCTCTACAATCTGGCGCGGGAGCAGGGCGGCCATCTGCTGCTGCTGTCGCGCAAGGCCCCGTCGCGCTGGCGCGCGCGGTTGGCCGATCTGCGCTCCCGCATCAAGGGCGCTCCGGCGGTGGAGGTGGAGGCACCCGACGACGCGCTGCTCGCCGCCGTGCTGGTCAAGCTGTTTTCCGACCGCCAGTTGCGGCCGGGGCAGGAGGTCATCACCTATCTGCTGACGCGGATGGAACGGTCGCTGGACGCCGCCCGCCGGGTGGTGGCCGCGCTGGACCACGCCTCGCTCGCCGCGCACCGGCGGGTGACGGTCCCGCTGGCGCGCGAGGTGCTGGCGGCCTTGGACGAACACACGGGAGACACGAGTCATGGATCTGGGAATCGCCGGTCGGCGCGCGCTCGTCTGCGCGGCGAGCAAGGGGCTGGGTAAGGCCTGCGCGCTGGCCTTGGCGCGCGAGGGAGTCGACGTCACCCTGACCGCCCGCAGCGCCGACGCGCTGGAGGCCGCCGCCGCCGAGATTCGCGCCGCCACCGGGGTGACGGTGTCCACCGCCGTCGGCGACATCGCGACGGAGGAGGGGCGGGCCGCCGCCCTGGCCGCTTGCCCCGCGCCCGACATTCTCATCAACAACGCCGGTGGCCCGCCGCCCGGTGACTTCCACGACTGGGAGCGCGAGGACTGGATCCGCGCGCTCGACGCCAACATGCTGGCCCCGATCCTGCTCATCAAGGCGACGGTGGACGGCATGATCGAGCGGCGCTTTGGCCGGATCGTCAACATCACCTCGGCGGCGGTGAAGGCCCCCATTCCGATTCTCGGCCTGTCCAACGGCGCGCGCGCCGGTTTGACCGGATTCGTCGCCGGTCTGTCGCGGCAGACGGTGCGGCACAACGTCACCATCAACAACCTGCTGCCCGGCCCGTTCGAAACCGACCGCCTGCGCAAGACGATGGAGGGCGGGGCCAAGGCCGCCGGCCGCAGCATCGACGAGGAGATGGAGGCCCGGCGGCAAACCAACCCGTCCGGCCGTTTCGGCGACCCGGCGGAGTTCGGCGCGGCCTGCGCCTTCCTCTGTTCGGCGCACGCGGGCTACATGACCGGACAGAATGTGCTGATGGATGGCGGGGCTTACGCCGGGACGCTCTGATCCCGCAGGTCCCTGACCGGAAAAGACCAACGACGGACCAACGCGCGGGCGCGCGGGCCATCCCAGGCCCCGCGCCCGTTTTGCTGTGAGGGGCTGGCCTGCGCCTCGAACGAAACCATTCCGACACCATGCCGATCTGTGCGCAGATGAGAACGAGTGTCGCTTAAAATGGGAACATAATAGGAACTCTGAGATTGATGTTCTTTTTTTGTTCTGTTATGAAATCAGAACACCACGCGAACATAGGGGGTTGGCATGTCGGTTCTGGCTTTCTTGCGTGAATGCGTGACGCTGGCGGTGTTCCTGGGCGTGCTCTATGGCTGGTCGATGGTTGGCGCGCTGCTGGTCTGGTGAACGCGCGCCGGAACGCTGCGGGCGCGCGCTCGCCACGCGCGTCCGCAAGAGCGTTCGATGGAACAGGCGTTTGGTGCGCCGGGGCAGGGTGAGACGGAGCGGCCAGCCCGTTGTCGCTCAGGGGGAGTCCAGCGCGATGACGGTCGCCACCACCCCGGCGATGCCACCGATCAACAGCGCGACGATCAGCAGACTGCGCAGGAACTGGCGCAACTCGCCCTGCTTCCAGGCGCTGCGGGCCAGCAACAGCAGATACCCGGCCATGCCCGCGCCAATGATGTGCCAACCCGTCATGTCGTTCCCACACTCTCTGGCGGCCTGCGCCGTGGTCGGTATGACCTAAGGCGGATGGGGCGCTCAATCAACCCCGCTGCTTTCGCTGGGGCCGGGCGAAGGGGAACCGGCGAAGGGCCTATGGCTCTTGTCCGGGTGTGGGGGCCTGACCGAACGTGATACCACCCTGTCCCAGGGGTTGCCGTTCATGCGGTCTTTGCCCGTCATGGGGGTGTTCCGAGCGGCCCGTCCGACGCGATTGGCGCGCAGGCTGGTTCGGCGAGCGAAAGCAGAAACGTCATGAAGATACTGATTGGCGACGATCACCGGCTGTTCCGCGAGGGGTTGCGCCGGGTGATCGAACAGATCCAGACCGACGCCCGGTTCGAGGAGTGCGGAACCTTTGACGAGGTGCTGCGCCAATGCGGTGAGCATGCCGACCTCGACCTCATCCTGCTTGACCTCGACATGCCCGGCTGGCCCGGCTTTTCCGGCATCGACGCGATTGTGGACCGGCGTCCCGGCGTGCCCGTCGTCATCGTCTCCGCGTCGGAAGCGCATGGCGACGTGCGCGGGGCCATCGACCACGGGGCCAGCGGCTTCATTCCCAAATCCAGCAGCGTCAAGGTGATGATGGGTGCGGTCAATCTGGTCATGTCCGGCGGCGTCTATGTCCCCCCCGGTGCCTTGAACGGCCTGACCGACGGCGCGGCGCGGCGCGGCGCGGCGGAGTCGGCGGACCGTGGGCTGGGGCAGGGCTTGACCCAGCGGCAAAGCCAGGTGCTCGACTGCATGCGCCAGGGCAAATCCAACAAGCAGATCGCCTTTGAGCTGGGCCTGTCCGAAGGGACGGTGAAAATCCACGTCACCGCGATTTTCAAATCGTTGGGGGTGAAGAACCGGACCCAGGCCGTGATCGCCGCCACCCAGTCGGCTTGACGTTCCGCTCGCCCGGGGCCGGGAAGCGTCGTGGGCCGTCCGACTGGGCTTGACGGGCGGGATACCCAATGCTATCCGCCCCTGTGATGATGCCGAACCGCCCCTCCGGTCACGCCGGAGGTGTGGGTTCGGTGTGACCCGACCCAGCGCCCGCGCCGTCAGCGGCCGCGCGAACAAGGACTGCACCGCAGGGCCATGAGCGATATTTTCCGCGAAGTTGACGAGGATCTGCGCCGGGACCGCGCGGAGCACGCCTTCAAACAATATGGCGGCTACATGATCGCCGCCGCCGTGGCCCTGGTGGTGGGAACCGGCGGCTACACCGCGTGGCGCAACTGGCAGCAGAACAAGCAGCAGCAGGACACCGCCGCGCTGGTCGCCGCCATTTCGCAGACCCAGCAAGGCCCGGAGAAGGGTGTGGAGGCGCTGGCCGCCTACGCCGGTGGGGCTGACGCGCGCATGGCCGCGCTCGCCCAATTCAACGCAGCGGCCCTGCTGATCCGGCAGGGCAAGACCGCCGACGCCGCGACGATCTACGACGGCATCGCCGCCAACGGCGCGGTCGATCCCGCCTACCGCGATCTCGCCACCCTGTTGGGGGCGATGCAGCGCACCGAAAGCGGCGACCCGGCGCAATTGACCGCCAAGCTGGCTCCGCTGACCGCCGAAACCAGCCCGTGGCGCTTCACCGCGCGCGAACTGACGGCGGTGCTGGCCCTGCGCGGCGGTGACACCGCCAAGGCGCGCGGCCTGTTCCAGCAGTTGGCCGACGATGCCCAGGCCCCCGCCGGTGTGCGCGCCCGCGCCGCTGACCTCGCTTCCCTTTACGGCAAGAGCTGACGATGACCCCGGCCCCGACCCCCTTGGCCCCGATCACCACGCCCCGCGCCCTGCGCCGTTCGGCCCTTTTGTCCGCGTCGATGCTCGCCCTGCTGCTGGCCGGGTGCGACACGGTGGGCGATTGGTTCGGCAAGGCGTCGGATCCGCCCCTGCCGGGTCAACGCGTGTCGGTGCTGACCCGTGAACGCAAGGTGGAGCCGGATCCCCGTCTGGCCGATGTGGCGGTGACGGTCCCGTCGCCGGTCACGAACGCCGCCTGGGCGCAGCCCGGTGGCGCGCCGGACCATTCGGTCGGCCACCTTGCCCTGTCGGCCAACCCGGTCGAAGCGTGGCGCGGCGATGTCGGTGCGGGGTCGAGCAGCTCGCGCGCCCTGCTGGGCACGCCGGTGGTCGCCGAAGGCCGTGTCTTCGCCATGGACTCCGAGGCCCGCGTGTCGGCGCTCAACGCCCAGACCGGCGGCGGCATCTGGCGGGTGGACACCCGTCCGGAGAACGAGCGGGGCGGGGCGACCGGCGGCGGCGTGGCCTTCGCCGAGGGTCGCCTGTTCGCCGCGACCGGTTATGCGGAGGTTCTGGCGCTCGATCCGGCCAACGGGTCGGTGCTGTGGCGCAAGCGTGTGGCGGGGCCGGTGCGCGGCGCGCCCACCGTCCAGGGCGGGCGCGTTCTGGTGCTGACGCTGGACAACCAATTGGTGGCGCTGTCGGCCAACGACGGCACCGTGCAATGGTCGCATCAGGGCATTTTGGAAACCGCCGGTCTGCTGGGGGCCGCCAGCCCGGCGGCGGACGGCACGCTGGTGGTTGCTCCCTATTCCTCGGGCGAGCTGTTCGGCCTGCGCCCGGAAAACGGCCGGGTGTCGTGGCAGGAAAGCCTTGCCGCCATCCGCCGCACCGGCGCGCTGAGCAATCTGGCCGACATTCGCGGCCTGCCGGTGATGGAACGTGGGACGGTCTACGCCATCGGCCATTCGGGCCGCATGGTCGCCATTGACCAGCGCATCGGCAACCGCGTCTGGGAAACCGAGATCGGCGGCGTGCAAACGCCCTGGCTGGCCGGGGATTACCTGTATGTTGTGACCAACGATTCGGAGCTGGTGGCCGTCACCCGTCAGGCGGGCCGTGTCCGCTGGGTCGCCCCGCTGGAGCGTTACAGCGATCCGAAGGACAAGAGCGGCCCGATCGTGTGGGCGGGTCCGGTTCTGGCCGGTGGTCGCCTGTGGGTGGCCGGGTCGAACGGTGTGCTGCTGGGTCTGTCCACCACCAACGGTCAGGTCGAGGTGACGCGGTCGCTGCCCGCCGCCGCCTATCTGCCGCCGGTGGTCGCCAACGGCACCCTGATGGTTCTGTGCGACAACGGCACGCTCGTCGCGTTCCGCTGATCGTTTTGTGTTCGTCGCGTTGTCTGGCGTTTGAGTGTTTGGCGTCGCGTTTTCTGGTTCCTGTCGGTTTTAGGAGGCCTTTGGCCCCATGTCGTTCACTGTCGTTCTCGTCGGTCGGCCCAATGTGGGCAAATCGACCCTGTTCAACCGTCTCGCGGGCAAGAAGCTGGCCCTTGTGGACGATACGCCGGGCGTGACCCGCGATTGGCGGTCCGCCCCCGGCCATGTCGGCGGGCTGTCCTTCACCGTGGTGGACACCGCCGGGTTGGAGGACGTGACCGACGACAGCCTGGAGGCGCGGATGCGCCGCCAGACCGAACAGGCCCTGCAACGCGCCGACGTCGCGCTGTTCCTGATCGACGCGCGCGCCGGGGTGACTCCGCTCGACCGCCATTTCGCGGCGCTGCTGCGCAAGATGAAGACGCCGGTCCTGCTGGTCGCCAACAAGACCGAAGGCAAGGCGTCCAAGTCCGGCCTGTACGAGTCGTTCGAACTGGGCCTGGGCGAACCGATCCCGCTGTCGGCCGAACATGGCGAGGGCATGGCCGATCTGGTCCAGGCCCTGATGCCCTTCGCCAAGGAAGACGACTCGGCCCCAACGGATGAACCGGTGGAGGAGGCGACCGGCGACCGCCCCATCGCCATCGGCGACCAGCCGGAACCCGCCGAGGATCTGACCAAACCGATTCAGATCGCCATCGTCGGTCGTCCGAACGTTGGCAAATCCACCCTGCTCAACAGCCTGTTGGGCGAGGAACGCGTGTTGACCGGCCCGGAAGCCGGGATGACGCGCGACGCCATCAGCGTCGATTGGCAATGGCGCGACCGCCGGTTCAAGCTGGTGGACACCGCCGGGATGCGCCGCCGCGCCCGCGTCGATGAAAAGGTCGAAAAGCTGGCGGTGGCCGACACGCTGCGCGTCATCCGCATGGCCAACGTCGTCGTGCTGGTGGTGGACGCCGAGGCGATCCTCGACAAGCAGGATCTGACCATCGCCCGCATGGTGATCGAGGAGGGGCGTTCCCTCGTCATCGCCATCAACAAGTGGGACATCGTCGATGACCGCGCCATGGCGCTGCGTCAGGTCGAAGACAAGCTTGAAGCGGGGCTTGGCTACATCAAGGGCGTGAAGGTCGTCACCATTTCCGCCCTGAAGGGGCAGAAGCTCGACACGCTGCTGGACGGCATCCTGGCGACCTACGCCGTGTGGAATCGCCGCATCACCACCGCCCAGCTCAACCGCTGGATCGGCGGGGTGCTGGATCACCACCCGCCGCCCCTGATCGAAGGCCGCCGGGTCAAGATCCGCTACGTCACCCAGGTGAAGACGCGCCCGCCGACCTTTGCGCTGTTCGTCAACAAGCCGTTGGATTTGCCGGAAAGCTATCAGCGCTATCTGATCGCCGACATGCGCAACACCTTCGACCTGCCCGGCGTGCCGTTGCGCCTGCTGCTGCGCAAGGGCAAGAACCCCTACGCGGACGAGTAACCCCGTTTCCTTAGAGTTTTGTGCGTAAAATATGGCGCATTTTCTGTCATCCCCGCGAAGGCGGGGATCCAGAGTTTCCAAAGTCAGAACTTGGAGAAGTCTGGTTCCCCGCCTTCGCGGGGATGACGCGTTGATGGATCAATGTTTACTCACGGAGATCTAGGCTCCTCAAGCTGGTTCCCAGCCGGGCGGGGCGAGGGTGAAGCCCCGGAACTCGAAGGCCGGGGCGACGGTGCAACTCACCAGCGACCAATCGCCCAGGCTGCGGGCCGATTGCCACGCGCCCACCGGAACCACCGCCTGCGGGCGTTCGCCGGATTCCAAATCCATGCCCAGCCGGTGCCGCTGGGTGGTTCCCGCCGCTGTTTCCCCGTTGGCGGGTGCGCTGTCGTCGTGGATCGACAGTTCCAGCGGCGCGCCGCCGTGCCACAGCCAGATTTCCACGGCGTCCACCCGGTGCCAGTGCGACCGCTCTCCCGCCGTCAGCAGAAAATAGATGGCGGTGACGCTGCCGCGCTCCCCCTCGGCGGCGGACGCGCGGTGCGTTTCGACGTAACAACCGCCCTCTGGGTGCGGTTGCAGGCCGAGCATGGCGATCAGGCGTTCCGGCGTCAGGGTGCTGGTCATCGGGTGTGGCTCATCCTGTTTGGCTCATTGGCGGGCTGAGGCATCCTCGTCGTCAAAGCGGTCCAGGTCGGGAATGTCGGTGTCTTCGTAAAAAACCGACAGTGGGGTTTCGAAATCCAGGGTCGGAATGCGCAACAGCCCGGTTCGCCCCGTCACCACCTCGTGCAGCCATCCCGTCCCGTCGCGCCGCATGCTTTCAACGGCGGTGACATCCTGGGACACGAGAATGTATTGGGCCAGCGAGGGCAGGGAGCGATAGGCGGTGCTTTTCACCAGACGGTCGCGGTTGGTTGTGCTGCCGGACAACACCTCCACGATCACCGTGGGTTCGGTGGCGACCCGGTCCTGATCGTTCAAGCGGGCGCAGGTGACGAACACGTCTGGGTAGAAGATTGACTCGTCGGCCAGCAGCTTCAGGCTCTCACGGAACACCCGGCAGGGCGTTCCGCGCAGATGGTGAGCCAGCTTGCGGTCGATGTTGGCGATGATTTGGTTGTGGGCCACCGTGCCGCCGTTCATCGCCACGATCCGGCCGTGGATGAACTCATGCCGGGTGGGTTGCCGCTCTTCCCAGGCGAGGAATTCGTCAAGGCTCATCCGCGTGTGTTGGCGCAGCGCACCCATGCCCATGCTCTCCGGCCTGAGATTCCCTCTGAGATCCTCTTGGTTTCAGGCTATCACGTCCACAGCCCCACCGCCATCAGGCGGCGGTGGCGCGGGTGGCGGCCAGCCCCAGACCGGCGCGCAGATCGGGCAGCAGCATCGCCCCCAGCATGGCGATGACCGGCAGGAAGGCGTAATCGCCGCGCGCCGCCGCGTCGATCAACTCCTTGGGCGTGTGCAACTCGATCCGCATGTCCTCCAGGTCGCCGCTGTCGGGTTCGGCCACCTTGCGGGCGTTCTTGGCGTGGAACATGTGGCAGGCGCAGCCCCGATGGTTGCCCTGGACGACGTAATCGCCCAGCGCGGTCCAATCGTCGGCGGCGTAGCCGGTTTCCTCCAACAGCTCGCGCTTGGCGGCCTCCAGCGGATCCTCGCCCGGCGCGATGGCCCCCGCCGGAAAGGTCAGGCTGACCCGGCGCGCGCCGTGCTTGTAGGTGCGCAGCATGATGACGCGGCCGTCGTCGGTCTCCACGAACATCAGGGCGTAATCGGGCTGTTCCACTTGATAGAAGCTTTCCACCTGGCGGCCGTTCGGCAGCTCGACCGTCTCGGCGCGCACCTTGAGATAGGGGCTGGCGTCGAGAAGATCACGACTGGCGAGAATTTTCCAGGGCTTCAGCTCGTCTTGCGCGGAATCATCGCTCATGCTGCGGAACCATAGGGTGGTTGGGTGAAGCCGGCGGGGGACAGGGTGAAGATCTCGCACCCGTCCTCGGTGATGCCGATCTGGTGTTCGAACTGGGCCGACAGCGAGCGGTCGCGCGTCACCGTGGTCCAGCCGTCGGACAGGGTTTTCACCTCGTACCGACCGGCGTTGATCATCGGTTCGACGGTGAAGACCATGCCGGGTTCCAGCAGAACGCCGGTCCCGCGCTTGCCGAAATGATCGACGTGCGGGGCGTCGTGGAAGACGCGGCCGATGCCGTGCCCGCCGTAATCGCGCACCACCGAACAGCGGTTGGCCTCCGCCAAGGTCTGGATGGCGTGGCCGATGTCGCCCAGATGGTTGCCGGGCTTGGCCTGGGCGATCCCGGCCATCATGCAGCGATAGGTCAGATCGACCAGCTTGCGCGCCTTCACCCCCACGGCGTCGCCGACGAAATACATCCGGCTCGTGTCGCCGTACCAGCCATCCAGGATGACCGTGACGTCGATGTTCACGATGTCGCCGTTGGCCAGCCGCTTGTCGTCGCTGGGAATGCCGTGGTTGACAACGTGGTTGGGGGAGATGCAGCAGGCCTTGGGGTAGCCGTGATAACCGATGGTGGCGGGGATGCCGCCATGGTCGCGTTGGAACGTTTCGACCAGCCGGTCCAGATGCCCGGTGCTGACCCCCGGCACGACGTGCGGAACCAGATAATCCAGCGTTTCCGCCGCCAACCGGCACGCCTTGCGAATGCCCTCGAACGCCTCGGGTCCATGCAGGACGATGCGTTTGCCTTCCTTGTCCGCCACGAAAAATCCTCACAACAAAACAGTGAGCGTGCTTTTACCACACTCGGTCCCGCTTGGCAGGCGTCCTGCGAAATTCGCCTCCCCGTCGGCGATTGCCTGTGGCAGGGTCCGCTCGTGCACCGCAGAAAGGGAATGCGATGGCGGAGTTGTTCCAACTGGATCTGCCGAACCGTGACCACGCCGTGGCCGTGGCGCAGGCCGCCTGTCTGGCCGCCGCCGACCGGCTGGGGCTTGCCCCGGAAAAGCGCACCCGGCTGGAGTTGGTGGTGGAGGAGGTGGTGGTCAATTCGGTCCATCACGCCTACCCGGCGGACGAGACGGGGGTGATCCGGGTGTCGGCCCGCGTCGATGGCGCGGTGTTTTCGGTGCTGGTTCAGGATTGGGGCCTGCCCTTTGACCCGACGGAGGCGGTTCCCTATTCGGTCGAGGATCCCGATCTGCGCGGTCTTGGCCTTCATCTGGCCTGGAAATCCTGCGACGAGGCGGAGTTCCGCAATCTCGGGCGGCAGGGCAAGCGCTTTGACTTGCGCTTTCGTCTGCCGGGCCAGCCCTTGACCGTTCTGAACGCGCCGGAAGCCGCCGCCCCGGCTCCGGTGGATGGCAAGGCCGCTCGCCGCCCGCAGATCGACCTGCGCCCCTTCCGTCCGGCGGACGCGCCCGGTGTTGCGCGCTGCGCCTGGCTGGCCTACGGCTACACCAAGCCGGACGATCACCTGTACGATCCGCCGGAACTGGTGCGCCGCAACGCCGACGGGGTGATGGCCAGCGTGGTGGCTCTGGACGAATCCGGAACGGTCGTCGGTCACAGCTGCCTTGATTTCTCCGGCTTGGCCCACGCGCCGGAGGCCACCGATCTGGTGGTCGCCCCGGTGGCGCGTAGCAACCCGATTCTGGTTCAGCGCCTGTTGCAGGCCTTGAACGACATCGCGCGGGAACGCGGCTGCCTGGGCGCGCTCGCCAACGCGGTGACGGCGCACACCGTTTCCCAGCGCGGCGCGCTGCGGTTCGGCGGCGTGCCGATCCACGTTCACCTCGCCAGCGTCAGCACCGAATGGGAACTCACGCCGGGTTCGTCCGGCGGCGGGGCGGTCCGTCAGTCCGAGGTCGCCTTTTACATCCCGCTCCACACCGGCCCGCAGCGCACCATCCATGCCCCGGCCCGGCATCGCGGCGTGATCGCCGACATCCTGACCGCCACCGGGGAGCCGGTGACGTTCGCCGAACCGGGGGCGGTGGAGATCCCCGACCAACCGACCGAACTGACGGTCGAAAGCGGTCTGCTGGCCTGGGGCCATGTGCTGATGTCGGTGAAGGTCTATGGCCGCGACGCGGTGGCGGTGATCGCCGGGTTCCTGCGCCGCTTCTGCGCCGATGGCGTCGCCACCGTGCTGCTGGAGCTGCCCTTGGGCGATCCGGCCACCGCCGTGATGGCGGATTCCGTCGAACGGCTGGGCTTCAGCATCGCCGGGGTGTTTCCCAACGCGCCGGAACCCGGCGGCGACACGCTGATTTACCAGTATCTCAACAACGTCATTCCCGATCTGGCCGGGGAACGGGTCGCCACCGCCTGCCGTCCGCTGTACGACCATGTCGTTGCCGAACGGCGGCGGATCGACCGGGAGGTTTTCGGGGCCTCCTTCCCGGACGCCGCCCCGCAGGAGCCGACGCCATGACCACCCCGCTTGCACCGTCCACCGCCGACACGCCCGCCAGCGCCGACCGGCTGGAGGTTCTGACCAAACCGGACGAGCGGGTGATCGCCATTCTGGTCGAGGCCTTCCGGCGGGAGCCGCACAACGCCTGGGTGTTCCGCGACGACGACCGCCGCGACGCGGCCATCGCCGACTATCTGCGGATCTATCTGGGGGCCATCGCCGAGTCCGGCGCGCTGTTCTACCTGACGCCGGGGGCGGAGGCCTGCGCCGTGATCGGGCGCAGCGTGGAGGCCGACCATCATTTCTCCTGGCTCACCCTCAGCCGCTTGATCCCGGCGGTGGTCCGGGCCTGTTCCTGGCGGCGGGTGCATCGGATGTGGGCGATGGAACAGGCGCTGTCCCAGGGTCATGCCGGTCTGCGCCACCTTGCCCACGGCGTCTTCGTCGGTGCCGCCAAGGAAAAGGGGCGCTCCGGTGTCCAGATCATCAACCAGACCTTGGAGCGCCATCCCAACGTCGCGATCGAAACCGCCGATCCCCGTGTGGCCGCGCTGCTGGTGCGCAAGGGCTTCGTCGAAAACGCCCGCGTCGAACCGCGCTTTGGCGGGCCGGCCATCCATTTCCTGACCCATCAGGTGTCCGTGCACTGACCCAAGGGGCCGCCACCGCCGGAATCCTCACCGGAGCCTTGCGCCTTCCGGCGTAGGAATCCGGCGGGCGGCTTGCTATATGAGGGGGCGTTCCCCAGACCCCGCGCAGGATCACCACCGCTGTGGCGAAGCCCACCACCCGATACGTCTGCCAGGCTTGCGGCTCCTCCTTTCCCAAATGGGCGGGCAAGTGCGACTCCTGCGGCGAGTGGAACAGCCTGGTGGAGGAGGCGGCCCCGGACTCCGCCCCCAAGGGGTTGGGGGCCGGGCGCGGGCGGCGGTTGGAGTTTGTCGGGCTGGACGGCGTCAGCAGCGCGCCGCCGCGCCGCAAGACCGGCATCGCCGAGTTTGACCGGGTGTGCGGCGGCGGGTTGGTTCCCGGCTCGGCCATCCTGATCGGCGGCGATCCCGGCATCGGCAAATCCACCCTGCTGCTCCAGGCGATGGCGCGGCTGTCGCAGGCCCACCGCTGCGCCTACGTCTCGGGCGAGGAGGCGGTGGATCAGGTGCGGTTGCGCGCCCAGCGTCTGGGCTGCGCGGCGGCCCCGGTGTCGCTGGCCTCGGCCACCAACGTGCGCGACATCGTCGCCTCGCTGGACGAGGGCAACGGGCCGGAGGTGATCGTCATCGATTCGATCCAGACCATGTATGTGGACAGTCTGGACAGCGCACCCGGCACGGTGGCCCAGGTCCGCGCCAGCGCGCAGGAGCTGATTCGCGTCGCCAAGCGGCGCGGGACCGTCCTGCTGCTGGTCGGCCACGTCACCAAGGAAGGCATGATCGCCGGGCCGCGCGTGCTCGAACACATGGTCGACACCGTGCTGTATTTCGAAGGCGAGCGCGGCCACCAGTTCCGCATTCTGCGCGCGGTGAAGAACCGCTTCGGTCCCACCGACGAGATCGGCGTGTTCGAGATGGGCGACGCCGGGCTGGGCGAGGTCGCCAACCCGTCGGCCCTGTTCCTGGCCGAACGGCGCGGCGACGTGTCGGGTGCTGCGGTCTTCGCGGGCATGGAGGGGACCCGCCCGGTGCTGGTGGAGGTGCAGGCGCTGGTGGCGCCGTCGCCGCTGGGCACGCCGCGCCGCGCGGTCGTCGGCTGGGATTCGGCACGTCTGGCCATGGTGCTGGCGGTGCTGGAAGCCCGCTGCGGCGTGCAGATCGGGGCCAACGACGTCTATCTGAACGTGGCGGGCGGCCTGCGCATCACCGAACCGGCCGCCGACCTGGCGGTGGCGGCAGCGCTGGTGTCGTCGCTGACCGGGGAACCGGTCCCCGCCGACGCCGTGGTCTTTGGCGAGCTTGGCCTGTCGGGCGAGGTGCGCGCCGTCGGCCAAAGCGACACCCGATTGAAGGAAGCCGCCAAGCTGGGCTTTTCCTCCGCGATTTTTCCGGCTAGACGAACGGGAACGCGGGGCGGGCGCGGCGACAACGGTTTGAAGACGGTGGAACTCCACCATCTGGGCGAGTTGATGCCGCTGTTCCAGCCGGGCGCGCGGCCGCAGCGGTCGCGCCATCGCGACGAGGATTGAGAGCGTAAGGCCATGGAGAATTTTCCCGTCAATCCGGCGGACGCCGCCGTCATCGCCGTGCTGCTGCTGGCCGCCTTGCTGGCCTTCACCCGTGGCATGGTGGCCGAGGTGCTGTCGGTCGCCTCCTGGGCCGGGGCGGGCGTGGCGACGCTGTACGCCTTGCCCTATGTCCTGCCGCTGGTGCAGCAGCGCATCAAGTTCGAGATGCTGGCCTACGCCGTGGCGTCGATCGGCATCTACATCGTCGCGCTGATCGTGCTGACCATCATCGGGCGGTCGCTGTCGCGCGGGGTGCAGAATTCCAGCCTGTCGGCGCTCGACCGGTCGCTGGGCTTCGTCTTCGGTCTGGCCAAGGGCGCGGCGCTGGTGTCGGTCGCCTATCTGCTGTTCGTCTGGCTGGTCCCCAACACCAACGAGCATCCGGCCTGGTTGCAGAACGCCAAGACCCGGCCCTTCCTGGCCACCGGGGCGGCGTTCGTCTATCAGGTTGTCCCCGAGAATCTGCGCAAGGACAGCCTGGGACAACTGGACATGGCGCGCGACCGCGCCAAGCAGGCGATCGAGGCCAAGGAGGCGCTGGACCGCCTGTCCACGCCGGTGCCCAGCCCTTCGAAGACCGGGGGTGCACCGGCACCCGATACCGGTTATAAGGACCGCGAACGCGGCGACCTTGAACGGCTGATCCAAAACAACGCGCGATGAGTTGCGCCGCCCGACCTTCTTTTTCGTGCTGACGCCCGCTGACGGCGCCCCCGCCACGGGGCGCGTTTAACGTAAGGACTTCTGAGATGCTGACGACGCATCCGTTTGACGACGACAAGCTGCGCGAAGAGTGCGGCGTGTTCGGGATCTACGGCAACCCGCAAGCGGGCGCCATCACCGCGCTGGGGCTGCACGCCCTGCAACATCGCGGGCAGGAGGCGGCGGGCATCGTCAGCTTCGACGGCAGCCAATTCCATCTTCAGCACACTCTGGGTCTGGTGGGCGACCATTTCAGCTCCGAGGCCATCATCGCCAAGCTGAAGGGCGCGTCGGCCATCGGCCACGTCCGTTACGCCACCACCGGCGACACTTCGATCCGCAACGTCCAGCCGCTCTACGCCGATTTCGAATTCGGCGGTTTCGCGCTGGCCCACAACGGCAACCTGACCAACGCGCAGACCCTGCGCCGCCAGTTGGTCCGCCGGGGCTGCCTGTTCCAATCCTCCACCGACACCGAGGTGATCGTCCATCTGATGGCGACCGCGCGCGGCGGCTCGCCGGTGGATCGCCTGATCGAGGCGGTGCGGCAGGTCGAGGGGGCTTTCTCCCTGGTGGCCCTGACCGCCAACAAGGTGATCGGCGTGCGCGACCCGCTGGGCGTGCGCCCGCTGGTGCTCGGCAAGCTGGGCGACGTCCACATCCTGACCAGCGAGACCTGCGCGCTCGACATCGTCGGCGCGGAGCTGATCCGCGACGTCGAGCCGGGTGAGATGATCGTCATCGACGCCGACGGCGTGCACAGCATGCGGCCGTTCCAGCCGCAGGGCCGCCGCTTCTGCATCTTCGAATACATCTATTTCGCCCGTCCCGACAGCGTGATGGAGGGGACCTCCGTCTATCAGGCCCGCCAGCGCATCGGCCGTGAACTGGCCCGCGAGGCCGGTGTTCCCGCCGACGTGATCGTGCCGGTCCCCGACAGCGGTGTTCCCGCCGCCTTGGGCTATGCCCAGGAAGCGGGCGTGCCGTTCGATCTCGGCATCATCCGCAACCATTATGTCGGCCGCACCTTCATCGAGCCGACCGACCAGATCCGCCATCTGGGCGTGAAGCTGAAGCACAACGCCAACCGCGCGATGATCGAGGGCAAGCGCGTCGTGCTGGTCGATGATTCGATCGTGCGCGGAACGACCTCCAAGAAGATCGTCGAGATGGTGCGCGCCGCCGGGGCCGCCGAAGTGCACATGCGCATTTCCAGCCCGCCGACCTCGCACCCCTGTTTCTACGGCATCGACACGCCGGAGCAGAGCAAGCTGCTGGCGCACCGGATGAGCGTGGAGGAAATGCGCGCCTTCATCCAGGCCGACAGCCTGGCCTTCATCTCGCTCGACGGCCTGTACCGGGCGATGGGCGAGGAGAAGCGCGATCCGGCCAAGCTCAGCTATTGCGACGCCTGCTTCACCGGCGAATACCCCATCGCGTTGACCGACGCGCTGGACAGCCCGGATCCGGCTGTGCCCGTGCGCGCCTAACCCTGTCCGGTTCCCCCGTCGCCCGATCGCTTCGTTCGATTGGGCGACGGGGGTGTTTCCCGTCCCCATCAGTCGAGCGTCGATCCATGTCCCGTCTGTCCGGCCGCACCGCCCTGATCACCGGCGCGTCGCGCGGCATTGGTGCCGCTGTCGCCAAGCGTTTCGCCGCCGAGGGCGCGCACGTCATCCTGACCGCCCGCACCGTCGGCGGGCTGGAGGAGGTGGACGACGCCATTTTCGCCGCCACCGGGCGCAACGCCACCCTCGTCCCGCTGGATCTGCGCGACTATGACAAGATCGACCAGCTTGGCTATTCGATCTACGAACGCTTCGGCAAGCTTGACATTCTCGTCAGCAACGCCGGGGCGTTGGAAGCGCTCGGCCCCATCGCCCAATATGATCCGAAGCTGTGGTCGCGGGTGATGGATCTGAACGTGACGTCGAATTACCGGCTGATCCGCTCGCTGGATCGCCTGCTGCGCACCTCCGACGCCGGGCGGGCGATCTTCGTCACCTCGGCGGCGGCCAAGGCCCCGTACCCCTATTGGAGTCCCTATGGGGCCAGCAAGGCGGCGCTGGAGATGATCGTCAAGACCTACGCCATGGAGATCGCCGGGTCGCCGCTGCGGGTCAATCTGCTCGATCCCGGTGTCGTCGCATCCAAGCTGCGGACCCAGGCCTTTCCGGGCGAGGATCCCGCCACGATCACCCAGCCGGAGGCCATCACCGGCGCGTTCGTCGATCTGGCCGAGGTCGCCTGCACCAAGCATGGCGAGATCGTCTCGGCGCAATGACGCGGCGGCGCTGACCGGGTGGGGCATCGGCATCGCCCGGAGCGTCCCAACAAACAGGTCACATCAACAAAAAGGGCGAAGACAGCGGCGTGGCCGACCGTCTTCGCCCTTTTCGTTGGCGTGTGGCGCGGGTGTGTGGCGCGCGCGGGCGTCAGCCCAGGGCGTCCTTGCCCTTCTGCATGGCGTCGCGGTTGTTGGTGCCGATGACGCCGATGTTGTCGCCCGCCGCCGTGACGATCACGGCGTTGGGGTCGGTGTCGCGCACCGCCGGCCAGACGCTCATCAGGCGTTCCGGGGTGTCGCGGAGTTCATAGGTTCGGCCCGTGTGGAGCTGGGACAACGCGAAGTTCCTTGCAAAGATAGGATGATGGATCGGGCGGCGCGGCGTCGGACAGCGCCAACCCCGATCCATCACGGTCTAGCAGGAAACACCGCCGCAGGGAACGCCCCAGACGGGGAAGGCTCCAGACAGGCAAGGCTCCAGACCGGCAACGCCACAGACAGGGATGCGCGCGGACGCCCCGTCGATCAACGCGCGTGGGGCGTCAGGGCCGGGCCGTGGTTGGGGGCGGCGTCGCCACCGAACAGCGACGCGCGCAGCTTGGCGAACAGCTCACGCAGATAGTCGGCGCGCATCTGGCGGGCGGCGAGCATGATCTCGTCGTGGCTGCGGGGATCGCGCTCGTATTGGGGGGCTTGGAAGGACATGGCGGGAAATCTCCTCAAGGATTGAGAGACGTCCCCTCCCAGGACTTTCTTGTTTCTGGCATCAGGATAGGACAATAGGACTGCCCCAAGAAACGCGCATCGCGCATCACCGCCCCCCGCGTCCGGCATCCGTTTGCCCAATCAATCGCGCGGCGGTCTGTTGCGCTTTGGATCGTTTGACGGTTGAGCGATCACGCCCGCTTGTCGGCCATGGTCGGCCAGGGCGCTGACATCGAACCAGCCGCCCACCCGGTGGCGCTGGTCGCGGTCGCGGTCCTGCTCCGGGGCGGGGGCGATGTCCCACAGCCATTCGGCGTCCGGGGCGGGCAGGGACAGGCCCCACAGGGAGTCTTCCCGCTCCTCCACCGCGCCGTTGCGCATCCACAGGCTTTCGGTGTCGCTGAACAGGGCGGCCCGCGTCGCCAGCCCGGCCAGCCAGCGCAGATGATCGGTGGCCAGCCTCTGGGCGAAGGCCAGCCGCTCCGCGTCGGGGATTGGCGGCGCGCGCCGGTCGATGGCGTCCAGCGGCATCAGGGGCAGTTGGGACAGCAGGTTGCAGGACACGGCAAAAGACACTGGCGCTCCGTTGGGCGCGCCGTCGAAACCTGGGTTGGGGCCGGGCAGGGCGGGCGGGGCGAAGCCGGTGGGCAGCGCCCCGGCCTTGGCCGTCAAGGCCGCATCCAGCGCGTCGAGCGCGCCGGTCACGTCCATCTCGATCAGCCGGACGTTGGGCATCCCGGCGGTGCGGCGGCGGACGCTGCGGGTGTGGACCATGTCGATCAACAGAACCTCGTCGAACCGGGCGCGCAGGGCGTCCAGCGGGATTTCGATCAACAGCCCCGACCCGACCACCGCCGCCCGCCCGCCCGCCGGGGCCAGAGCCGCCGCCTGGGTGATGAAGCGGCGGCAGGCGGCGGCGTGCGGTTCCCACCCCAGCCGTTGGCGGCGGTGCCGCGCGCCCAGCGCCACCGCTTCGGCCAGATAACCCAGGCGGCGCGCCAGCGGGCGGCATGGGGTGGTCCAATACTCAAAGGCTTCGCGCAACATCCCGGTTTTCCTTCCATCCCCCTTGACCCGCGCCGGTGGCAAGGTACCTATGGCGGCATGGTTGAGATCAAGAGGAAAGCGGCCCTCGTCACCGGGGCCGGCAAACGCATCGGTCGGGCCATCGCGCTCGACCTCGCCGCCCAGGGCTGGGCCGTCGGCGTCCATTACCACCGCTCCGCCCGCGCGGCGGCGGAGGTGGTGGCGGAGATCACCGGCCAAGGCGGGGAGGCCGTCGCTCTGCCCGCCGATCTGGGGGCCGAGGCGGAGGTGCAAACCCTGGTCCCCGCCGCCGTCGAACGGCTTGGACCGCTGACCCTGCTGGTCAACAACGCCTCCCGCTTCGAACGCGACGGGGTGGAGGACGCCACCCGCGCCAGTTGGGACGCGCATATGGAGGCCAACCTCCGCGCCCCCTTCGTGCTGTCACAGGCCTTCGCCGCGCATCTGCCGCCCGACGAGCGCGGCCTGATCGTCAACCTGCTCGATCAACGGGTGTGGAATCCCACCCCGCATTTCCTGTCCTACACCCTGTCCAAGATGGGGCTGTGGGCGCTGACCCGCAGCATGGCGCAGGCCCTGGCCCCGCGCATCCGCGTCAACGGCATCGGTCCCGGCCCGACTCTGCGCAACGAACGCCAGACCGAGGCCGACTTCGCCGCCCAGTGGGACGCCACCCCGTTGCGACGGGGAACGACCCCGGCGGAGATCTGTGCGGCCGTCCGTTTCCTGATCGACGCCCCGGCGATGACCGGCCAGATGATCGCCCTGGACGGTGGGGAGCATCTGGGATGGGCGCAGCCCGCGCATGGCTTCGTCCCGGTCGAATAGCGTCCGCCGTCCTGAACATCCCCTCCGTTTTTCGCTGAACCGCGACACACGCCATCCCTCCGCCGCCGCCGGAACGGGGAGGGGTGTGACGCGGGCCATCCGCGCGGGGGGCGGAAAAGGACCGCGCGTTTTACACAGGTGCCCAGCCCCTTGCAAGAGGGCGTTTGCGGTCAATGACATTTTTGTGCCGCAGCGTCATTTCCTCCGCTTGACTCGGGCCCGACCTAAAGAAATCAATGACTTACCAAAAATGCCTATTTTTTCATCATAGGCACGCGAAGCCTTGTGGCGCTTGGGTTCCGACCGGTTCGCCCCAATGTTATCGACAAACTTATCCACAGGAATCGTGGATAGTCTTGCGGGCGGCGGAAAAAGGGTGAGTCGGCGCAGCGGATCGGGCGGCGGGTCCCAGAAGCGCACCGGATGCGCACCGGATGCGCACCGGATGCACACCGCATGCGCGCCGGGTGGTTGACCGCAGGCACCGCCTCGACGACAGTCGGGCCATGTCCGCAACGCATCCCTCCTACACCCCGCCCGATGCCCCGCCCGACGCGGTCCCCGTGGTGGAGCATGGCGCACCGACCGAACCAGCAGCCCCCGCCGCCGGGCGCGCCCGCCGCCGCCCCGCCGATCTGGCGCGCGGGGTGGAGATCATCCGCGAGCATTTGAAGACCCTGCCGCAGACACCCGGCGTCTATCGGATGCTGGCGGGCGACGGCGCGGTGCTTTATGTCGGCAAGGCGCGCAACCTGAAACGCCGGGTGACGAACTACACCCAGGTCGCCAAGCTGCCGATTCGCCTTCAGCGCATGGTGTCGGAAACCGAAACCATGGAGTTCGTCACGACCCACACGGAGGTCGAGGCGCTGCTGCTGGAATCCAACCTGATCAAACGGCTGGCCCCGCGCTACAACGTGCTGCTGCGGGACGACAAGACCTTCCCGCACATCATGATCACCAAGGATCACGATTACCCGCAGCTCACCAAGCATCGCGGCGCGCGCGGGCGGGAGGCGGATTATTTCGGCCCCTTCGCCTCGGCCGGGGCGGTCAACCGCACCATCACCGCGCTGCAACGCGCCTTCCTGCTGCGCAGCTGCGCTGACACCGTGTTCGCCTCGCGCACGCGCCCCTGTCTGCAATACCAGATCAAGCGCTGCACCGCGCCCTGTGTCGCCCGCGTCTCGCCGGAGGAGTATCAGGCCCAGGTCGGGCAGGCCCGTGATTTCCTGGCGGGCAAGAGCCGCGACATCCAGACGGAGTTCGTCGCCCGGATGATGGCGGCGTCCGACGCCATGGATTTCGAAACGGCGGCGCGCTACCGCGACCGCATCCGCGCGCTCACTGCCATCCAGGCCCACCAGGACATCAATGTGGAAGGGGTGGTGGAGGACGCCGACGTCGTCGCCGCCCACAGCGAGGGCGGGTTGACCTGCATCCAGGTCTTCTTCTTTCGCGGCGGGCGGAACTACGGCAACCGCGCCTATTTCCCCAGCCACGACAAGACCGCCGAAATCGAGGAGGTGTTGGCCGCCTTCATCGCCCAATTCTACGAGAACAAGGCCGCGCCGCCGCTGGTGCTGGTCAGCCACCCGCTGCCCGAACTGGAGCTGCTGACGGAGGCGCTGAGCCTGCGCGCCAACCACAAGGTCGAGCTGGTCGAACCCAAGCGCGGGGAGAAGCGGCGCATCGTCGACCACGCCCTGACCAACGCGCGCGAGGCGCACGGGCGGCGGCTGGCCGAAAGCTCCTCCCAGGCCCGCTTGCTGGAGGGGGTGGCCGACGTCTTCGGCCTGGATTCGCCGCCGGAGCGGGTGGAGGTCTACGACAACTCCCACATCCAGGGCGCGCACGCCATCGGCGCCATGATCGTCGCCGGGCCGGAGGGCTTCATCAAGAACGCCTACCGCAAGTTCAACATCCGCACCGAAGGCGCGGCGGGCGACGATTTCGCCATGATGCGCGAGGTGCTGACCCGCCGATTCGGCCGCGCCATCAAGGAGGACCCCGAACGCACGCTGGGAAGCTGGCCCGATCTGGTGCTGATCGACGGCGGCATCGGCCAGTTGAACGTCGCGCGCGAGGTGTTCGCCGAGCTGGGAATCGACGATGTGACGCTGGTCGGCATCGCCAAGGGGCCGGACCGCGACGCCGGGCGCGAGCATTTCCTGATCGAAGGCCGCGCGCCCTTCCAGATGGAGCCGCGCGACCCGGTTCTCTATTTCCTGCAACGGTTGCGCGACGAGGCGCACCGCTTTGCCATCGGCACCCACCGCGCCAAACGCACCAAGGCCATCGGCAAATCCCCCATCGACGAGATCCCCGGCATCGGCCCGGCGCGCAAGAAAGCGCTGCTGCATCACTTCGGCAGCGGGGCGGCGGTGGCGCGGGCCGGGCTGGCCGATCTGGAGGCGGTGGAGGGAGTCAGCCGAACCGTTGCAAAAAAGATATACGACCACTTCCATCCCGACGGTTAGAATGCGCTCGTCCGGTGCACCCGCACCTTTCAGCGGCCAGCCTCCAGCGGCCCCCACCAGCGGTTCGAGTCTCCGACCATGTTGACCAGCCTGCCCAACCTGCTGACCTTGTCGCGCATCGCGGTGATCCCGCCGGTCGTCGGGTTGTTCTATGTGTCGGAAGCCTGGGCGGCCTACACCGCCTGCGCGCTGTACGGTGCCGCCTGCATCACCGATTGGTTTGATGGCTATCTGGCGCGCGCCTGGGCGCAGGAAAGCGTCATCGGCAAATTCCTTGATCCCATCGCCGACAAGCTGCTGGTGGCGGCCACGCTGATCATGCTGGTGGGGTTTGACCGGCTGAACGGCCTGTCGATCCTGCCCGCCGTGGTCATCCTGCTGCGGGAGGTGCTGGTGTCGGGCCTGCGCGAGTATCTGGCCGGGCTGCACGTCGGCGTGCCGGTGACGTGGCTGGCGAAATGGAAGACCGGCATCCAGATGCTGGCCCTGGGCTTCCTGATCGTCGGCGATTACGGCCCGGCGGAGTTTCCCGTCACCTTCGTCGGCACCTTCGGCATCTGGATCGCGGCGGCGCTGACCTTCTACACCGGGTGGGATTACATGCGCGCGGGCCTGACCCACATGATGGCCGAGCAGGCCCCGAAAAAGGCCCCGCCACCCCCCTCCGCCCGTCGCGTCGGCTGAACGATCGGATCATGTCCATGAAGGTGTTTGGCCTTACCGGCTGGAGTGGCAGCGGCAAGACCGGCCTGATGGTGCGCCTGATCCCGGCGCTGACGGCGCGCGGCCTGCGCGTGTCCACGGTGAAGCACGCCCACAAGGGCTTTGACATCGACCATCCCGGCAAGGACAGCCACAACCACCGCTTGGCCGGAGCGACGGAGGTGGTGGTCAGCTCTCCCCTGCGCTGGGCGGTGATGCACGAGCTGCGCGACGGCGAACCGGAATTGTCCCTGCCCGATCTGCTGACCAAGCTGACGCCGGTCGATCTGCTGCTGATCGAAGGCTTCAAACGCGAACCGCACGAGAAGATCGAGGTCTGGCGCGCCGAGGTCGGCAAGCCGCTGATCGCGGCGGAGGATCCCAGCGTCGTTGCCGTCGCCAGCGACGGTCCGGTACCGCACAGCCCGGTTCCCATCCTCGACCTCAACGACGCCGAGGCGGTGGCGGCCTTTGTGATGGCGCGCTGCGGCTTGGTGGGATGATACCCTCGCAACCGTCCACACCGCCGCGTCTGGTGATTTTTGATTTTGACGGCACGCTGGCGGATTCCTTCCCCTGGTTCGTTTCGGTTCTCAACAGCGTGGCCGCGCGCTACGGCTTCCGCCCGGTGCGGCCGGAGGAGCAGGATCATTTGCGCGGCTGCGACACCCGCAATCTGCTGCGGCATCTGCGCGTGCCGCTGTGGAAGCTGCCCTTCATCGCCCGCCACATG
This sequence comes from Azospirillum sp., assembly GCA_027486405.1. Classification (GTDB taxonomy): domain Bacteria; phylum Pseudomonadota; class Alphaproteobacteria; order Azospirillales; family Azospirillaceae; genus Azospirillum. The sequence continues at coordinate 52,167 of JAIXPD010000024.1, forward strand.
CGCGCGCTGATGGCGCGCGACATCGACGCCATCACCTTGTTCGATGGCGTTCCCGATCTGTTGCGGACGCTGCACGCGCGCGGTGTGGTGATCGCGTTGGTCAGCTCCAATTCACCCGACAACATCCGCCGGGTTCTGGGGCCGGACCTGTCGGCCTTGGTGACGCGGATGGAGTGCGGAGCCTCATTGTTCGGCAAACCGGCCAAGTTCCGCACACTCTTGCGCGCGTTGGCCATTCCCCCGCATCGCGCCATCGCCATTGGCGACGAAACCCGCGACATCGAGGCCGCGCGCCGCGTCGGCATTGCCTGCGCGGCCGTCACCTGGGGCTACGCCCGCGCCGACGCGCTGGCCGCCTTGCGGCCCGACCATTGTTTCGACGCGGTGGACCGCATCGCCGACCTTTTCCCCTTCGCAGGCTCGGGACGGGCGGACCAGGGCGAATCGCGTCAAATCGAAATCGATTTGACGCGTGAATCCGCTCGATCAATAAAGGCATAGAGCGCCGCGAACTGTTTCATGTTTAGAGCGTGGCGCTCTAAACTGCCCGCCGACGGCTTGGCCGTCGGTCAACGAGGGTTGGTGATGAAGATTCTCTATTTCGCCTGGTTGCGGACCAAGATCGGCGTGGCCACCGAAACGGTGGAGCCGCCCGCCGAGGTCGCGACGGTGGGCGCGCTGGTGGAATGGCTGAAAGCCCGCAGCCCCCAGCACGCCGACGCGCTCGCCAACAGCAAGGTCGTCAAGGTCGCGGTCAACCAGGAGCATGTTCCCTACGATCACCCGCTGTCGCCGGGCGACGAGGTGGCGCTGTTCCCGCCGGTGACGGGGGGCTGAGGCCGTGGCGGTCCGCGTCCAGGCGGAGGATTTCGACGTTGGCATCGAACACGCGGCGCTGACGCAGGGCAAGACCGCCATCGGCGGGGTGGCGCTGTTCGTCGGGCTGGTGCGCGACATGGCGGGCGGCCAGCCGGTCAGCGCCATGACGCTGGAGCATTACCCCGGCATGACCGAAAAGCAGTTGGAGGCGATCGAGGCCGAAGCCAGGCGGCGCTGGCCGCTGGACGACGTGCTGATCATCCACCGCCATGGCCGGTTGGAACCGGGCGACCGCATCGTCCTGGTCGCCACCGCGTCGGCCCACCGCGACGCCGCGTTTGAATCCTGCCGCTTCCTGATGGATTGGCTGAAAACCAAGGCCCCTTTCTGGAAGCTGGAGGCCACGCCGGAAGGCGAACGCTGGGTCGAGGCCAAGGAAAGCGACGACGCGGCCGCCGCCCGCTGGACCAATTGAGCGGTGCGGGACGCGCGCCGCAAGGCGCGCTATCCACTCCTCACGCGTGCCCGGCCTCGCCCGACAGCATGGAGACGCTGACGCCGAGCTTGCCGATGGCGCGTTCCCATTTGGCGTCCAGGTCGGTGTCGAACAGCAGCTTTTCGTCGCACGGCACGTTCAGCCAGCCGTTGGCCTGGAACTCCGCGTCCAACTGCCCCGGCCCCCAGCCGGCATAGCCCAGCAGCAGCAGGTTGCGGCGCGGCCCCCGGTTTTCGGAAATGGCGCGCAGGATGTCGATGGTGGCGGTCAGGGCGACCTCGTCGTTCACCACCAGCGTGCCGTCGCGGACGTAATCGGTGGAGTGCAGCACGAAGCCGCGCCCCGATTCCACCGGGCCGCCGTAATGGACCGGCGGGTTTTGCGCCGGGTGGTCGATGTTCATGTCGAGTTGGTCGATCAGATCCTCGAACGTGATGGATCCGAACAGCCGGTTGACCACCAGCCCCATCGCCCCATCCTCGTTGTGCGCGCACATGTAGATGACCGTGCGTTGGAAACGGGGATCTTCCATTCCGGGCATGGCGATCAGGAGCTGGCCGGTCAGCGAATCCGTGGACGTGGTCAGTCTCGGCATGGGCGTCTATCCTTGATCGTCGATCCAGGATGGGCGGTGATGACCATGCCTGTCCGAACGTTCGGTTGTTTGTGTGTTCGTGCGACGCTATCACCGGATTGTGACAGCACAGGGCGAAGCTTGTCACCTATATATGGGTTGCCGCGCCCGCCTGGCGCAATAGGGCGGTTGTTGAATGCCCTCTCGCAGGCGGGGAGAGGGCAGCGGGAAACGGCCTGGGTTTTCGCCAGGGCAATCGCTTGAACGGGCGATCATCGTCACGCAGGCAAGAATGGACACGGATTTCACGGATATAAATGAGGGATTGCACGGGTTTTCGCCCTCAACTGCCTTCTGCATCCCGTCATGAGGTGTGCACCAAGATCGCAAACGGATGGTTCTGAGACGCGTTCCGTGAAATTCGTGGCCATCGTTGTTCCGGTCGGGTGCACGATGCTTCAAGCCATTGCCCTGGGGTTTTCGCCTCGTCATTGCCCACGCACCCCGCTCGCGATAGGATTTTTCACCGTTTCGTCGGAGACACCGATGCCACCCGCCCCCCGATTGTCCAACCCAAGCCGCCCGATCTTTGACTGCCCCGTCCCTTCGGCGTGTGGCTTCCATTCTTGTGGTGTTGGCGATGAAACAACTGAACGGATCCCCCAAAACCGTTTCACGGTGTTTCAAACGTTCCATTCGCCCGCCCGCACGCGTTCATCGCGCGGTTGGCCCGCTGGTGGATTTTCCCCGTGGTGACGGGAATTTTTCGCGCTCCGTCAGCGTCTTGCTGAGTCAGAGGCGCAGCGGGCCGGGTAATTTGGGCGGGGTGTCGCGGTGAACGGGGAACGGAACGGCGTGCGGACGATAAACAGCGTGCGGATGATGAACGGCCTGCGGTGGATGTGCGCGGCGGCTCTGCTGGTGGTGGCCCCGTTGGTTGGCGGCACACCCTCTGCGCTGGCGCAGGACGCCGGGCAAGGCGCCTGGGCCAAGGCCGGGCCGCTGGAGGCGCGCTTGGTGTCGTCGGTGCGCGCGGTCGGCGATCTGGCGGCGGTCCCCTTGGGGCTGGAACTGCGGCTGGAACCGGGCTGGAAGACCTATTGGCGCTCCCCCGGCGACGCGGGCTATCCGCCGCGTCTGGATTGGGCGGGGTCCAGGAATCTGAAGGAGGCCACGCTCGCCTATCCCGCCCCACACCGCTTCTCGGTCCTGGGCTTCGAAAGCGCGGGCTATGATGTGGAGGCGTTGTTCCCCCTGCGCGCCCAGCCGGTGGCACCGGGCCAACCGCTCGACCTGTCCTTGACCGCTGATCTGCTGGTCTGCTCCGACATTTGCGTGCCGCAGATCGTCAAACTGTCGCTGTCGCTGCCGACCGGTCCGGCTCTGCCGGGGGACTCGGCCAACGACGTCGCCCGTGCGCAATCCCTGGTTCCGCGCGTCGGCGCGCTGGGCGGGGAGGGGTTGGTCAGCGTCACCGCCGTGCGCGGCAGCGGTGCCGCGCTGGAGGTGGAGGCGACGGCCCCGGACGGCTTCGTCTCCCCCGACGTGTTCATCGAAACCGATCCCCCCCTGAGCTTCACCGCGCCCAAGGCGGTGTTCTCCGACAACGACCGGCGGGTGCGCCTGTCGCTGCGGGTGCCTGACGCGCCGAAGGACCTCGACCTGTCGGGCCGGCCCGTCACCGTCACCTTGGTGGACGGCGCGCGGGCGGTGGAAACCCCGGCCACGGTCGCGCCCATGGCTGGCGGCAAGCCGATGAACGACGGGGTGGCAGCGGCGGGCGGCGGTTTGATCGCCATGCTGGGGGTGGCGCTGCTGGGCGGCCTGATCCTGAACCTGATGCCCTGCGTGCTGCCGGTGCTGTCGCTGAAGCTGCTGTCGGTGATCGCCCATGGCGGGCGGGCGACCGGGGCGGTGCGCGCCGGGTTCCTGGCCAGCGCCGCCGGGATCGTCACCTCCTTCCTGGCGTTGGCCGCCGCGCTGCTGGCGGTGAAGGCGGCGGGCGGGGCGGTGGGCTGGGGCATCCAGTTCCAACAGCCGCTGTTTCTGGTCTTCATGGTGGTGTTGGTGACGCTGTTCTCGGCCAACCTGTGGGGTTTGTTCGAGGTGCCGTTGCCGCGCGCGTTGGCCGACCGGTTGGAGGGCGACGGGCTGGCCGGTCCCTTCGCCACCGGGGCCTTCGCCACCTTGCTCGCCACCCCCTGTTCGGCCCCCTTCCTCGGCACGGCGGTCGGCTTTGCCCTGGCGCGCGGTCCGGTCGAGATTCTGGCGATCTTCGCCGCGCTGGGTGTTGGCCTGGCCGCCCCCTATCTGCTGGTGGCGGGGTGGCCGCGCGTGGCGGCGTGGCTGCCGCGCCCGGGCCGCTGGATGCTGCGCCTGCGGGCGGTGATGGGGGTGGCGCTGGCGGGGACCGCGCTGTGGCTGTTGTCGGTGCTGATGGTGCAGGTCGGGCCGGCGGCGGCGGGCGGCATCGGCGCGCTGATGGTCGGTCTGGTGCTGGCCTTGTGGGTGGGTCGGCGCTTGCCGTCCCGTACCGGCTGGGCCGGTCCGGCGCTGGCCGCCGGGTTGGCGGTCGCCGCTTTCGCGCTGCCCTTGACGATGGGGCCGACCGTGGGGGTGGCGTCCGCCACCGGGACGGTTAATAAGCTTGGGACGGACCGCTGGATCCCCTTCGACCCGGCGGCGATTGGCGAGCGGGTGGCGGCGGGCAAGCTGGTCTTCGTCGATGTCACCGCCGATTGGTGCATCACCTGTCAGGCGAACAAGAAACTGGTGCTGGCGCGCGGCGCGGTGGCCGAGCGTTTCACCGACCCCGCCCTGATCGCCATGCGGGCGGACTGGACGCGGCCTGACGACACCATCGCCCGTTTCCTGGCCGATCATGGCCGCTACGGCATCCCGTTCAACATCGTTTACGGCCCCGGCGCGCCGCAGGGCATCGCCCTGCCGGAGCTGTTGAGCGAGGCGGCGGTGATCGATGCGCTGAATCGGGCGTCGGGGCGGTCCTAATCCGCTGATTTTTCAACGGAGCGTCGGGGCGGGCTTGCGATTGTCATGGTGGGGCGCTAGGTCTTTCCCACTGGAACGCGGGGCCACCACGCCGCGCCACAAAAACCCGGAAAGGTTTAGAGACATGAGCATCCAAGTTGGCGATCGCATCCCGTCGGTTGCGCTGAAGCACCTGACCGACAACGGCATGCAGGAGGTCACGACCGACGCGCTGTTCGCGGGCAAGACCGTCGTCCTCTTCTCGGTCCCCGGTGCCTTCACCCCGACCTGCTCGGCCAAGCATCTGCCCGGCTTCATCCAGAACGCCGAGGCGCTGAAGGCCAAGGGCGTCGACAGCATCGTCTGCGTCGCCGTCAACGATCCGTTCGTGATGCGCGCCTGGGGCGAAAAGGCCGGGGCCGGTGACGCCGTGTTCCTGCTGCCCGACGGCAACGCCACCTTCTCCACCGCGCTGGGCCTGACCATGGACGGGTCGGGCTATGGCCTGGGCACCCGTGGCCAGCGCTTCGCCCTGGTCGCCAAGGACGGCGTCGTCTCGCACGTCGCCGTCGAAGCGCCGGGCCAGTTCGACGTCTCCTCGGCGGAAGCGATCCTGGCGGCTCTCTGAGCCTCGCCAACGGTTTGGATTGCATGATGGGGGGCTGGGAGCGATCCCGGCCCCTTTTTGCGGCAATGTGTCAAAAAAAGGGGAGAGGCCCTGAGCCTAAGCCCGCCCCTCGCGGATGTCGGCCACCCCACGGCGGGCCAGCGCGTCGGCCCGTTCATTTTCCGGGTGGCCGTCATGGCCGCGCACCCAATGGAATTCAACGCTGTGCGGCTTGCGCGCCGCTTCCAGCCGCTGCCACAGGTCGGTGTTCTTCACCGGCTTGTTGTCGGCGGTCTTCCAGCCCTTGGCCTTCCAGCCATGGATCCATTTGGTGATGCCGTTCTTCACATACTCGCTGTCGGTGTAGAGCCGCACCGTCACCGGGCGTTTCAGCGCCTCCAACGCCTGGATCGCCGCCATCAACTCCATGCGGTTGTTGGTGGTGTCGGCCTCGCCGCCATACAGCTCCTTTTCCACCGCGCCAAAGCGCAGGATCGCCCCCCAGCCGCCGGGGCCGGGGTTGCCGCTGCACGCGCCATCGGTGAAGATCTCCACCGCCTTGGCGGCGGTGGGGGCCGACTCGTCGCTCATGCCGGGTCCGCCGGGGTGGCCGTGTCGTCCTCATCATCAATGAAGTAATCGCGCAGGCTGCGGGTGGATTGGTGGAAGCGCAGCTTGCGCAGATACTCCAGCGGATCCTTGGGCTGCACGAAGGCTCCCGGCGGGTGGTTCAGCCAGTCATACAGGCGGGTCAGCAGGAAGCGCGTGGCGCTGCCCCGGCACAGCCAGGGCAGGGCGTCCAGCTCGGCGCGCGACAGCGGGCGGACCTTCCGGTAATTGGCCAGCAGCAAGCGCGCCTTGGTCGCGTTGAACGAGCCATCGATCTCAAAGCACCAGGCGTTGATGCAGATGGCGACGTCGTAGGCGAGAAAATCGTTGCAGGCGAAGTAGAAGTCGATCAGCCCGGACAGGGTCTCACCCCGGAAGAACACGTTGTCGGGGAAGAGATCGGCGTGGATGACCCCAGTCGGCAGATCGGTCGGCCAATGGGCGTCCAGCGCGTCCAACTCCGCCCGCAGCGTGTCGCGCAGGCCGACGCCCACCTCGTCCGCCCGGTCGGCGGATTTGGCGAACAGCTCGTGCCAACCAGCCAGCGACAAGGCGTTCGGGCGAGTGATGGTGAAGTCGGCGACGGCCAGATGCAGCCGGGCCAGCGCCTCGCCCAACTGGGCGCAATGCATCGGCTGAACCCGGCGCGGCCACATGCCCGCCAGGAAAGTGACGATGACCGCCGGACGCCCGCACAGCTCGCGCAGCGCCACCCCGTCGCACCCCGCCACCGGCAGGGGAGAGGCCACGCCCTTGACCGCCAGATGCTCCATCAGCCCCAGGAAGAAGGGCAGATCCTCGCGCTTCGTCCGCTTCTCATACAGGGTCAGGATGTAGGGGCCGCGTTCCGTCACCAGCAGGAAGTTGGAATTTTCCACCCCTTCCGCGATGCCCTTGCACGACAGCACCGCGCCCAAATCATATTGGGCGACGAACGCGCTGAGATCCTCGTCGGAAACTTCGGTGTATACGGCCATGATGTCCTGGGCCTTAACGGGTTTCGGGCTGCCGGTCAACCGGCGGGCGGGCAGGGCGGGGCGGCAACGCCGGGGTGATCGGCTCGTAATACTCCGGCCCGAACCCGGCGAGCATACGGCTTTCGGTGTTGAAGGGCCGCTTCAACCCGCCCCGGAAATGCCGCGTCACCAGCTCTTGCCACAGCGCCACCGGCTCGACACCCCGCTGGGCACAGAGATGGTTGAACCAGCGCCGACCGGCGGCGACGTGGTGGATCTCCTCGTCGTGGATGGTCTGGAGCAGGTCGGCGCTGTCGTTGTCGCCAAAGGCGCGCAGGCGGCGCACCGTGTCGGGCGTGACGTCCAGGCCGCGCGCCTCCAGCACCATCGGGACCACCGCCAGACGGGCGGCGAGGTCGTGAGCGGTTTCCGTCGCCGCCTGCCACAGCCCGTCATGGGCGGGCAGGTCGCCGTAGGACGCACCCAGCGCGTTCAGCCGCTCCTCCAGCATCTGGAAGTGCCGGGCCTCGTCGTCGGCCACCCGCACCCAATCGTCGGTGAAGCCCTTGGGCAGGCCAACCCCGGCGAAGCGGCTGACCAGATCCCAGGCCAGATCAATGGCGTTCAGTTCGATGTGGGCCAGGGCGTGCAGCAGGGCGACGCGGTTTTGCGCGTTGCCGCCGCGCCCGCGCTTGGGCATGTCACGCGGCAACAGCAACTCCGGCCGGTCCGGTCGGGCCGGGCGGTCGGGCGGCAACACCGGCACGTCCGCGCTGAGCCGACCCTCGGCCCAGGCGGTGGCGTGGACGCGGGTCAGCCGCACCTTGTCCATCGGCGCGGCGGTGGTCAGCACCGCGCGCGCCGCGTCCCCCAAACACGTCACCATCCCGCCATCACCAGCCATAGGCCACGAAGTGCGGGTTGAGGATGTCGGCCTTGCCATAGACCAGCGGGGAGCCGTCGGGCTGTTCCACCCGGCCACCGGCCCCGACCAGCACGGCGTGACCGGCGGCGGTGTCCCATTCGCTGGTCGGGCCAAAACGCGGGTAGAGGTCGGCCTTGCCGCTCGCCACCGTGCAGAATTTCAGGGAGCTGCCGCAGGACACCCGATCCTTGACCGGGTAGGCCGCCAGAAACTCATCGAGCGTCGAACCGTTGCCGTGGGAACGGCTGGCGACGACGGTCAAGCCATCGGCGGGGCGTGGGCGGACGGCGATGGCGTGGTCGTGCCGTCCCTCGGCCCAATGGATCGCCGTGCCCGGTCCGGCGGCGGCGTAGAGATCGCCGGTGGCCGGAGCGTAGACGACGCCGAGGATTGGAACGCCCTGGTCGATCAGGGCGATGTTGACGGTGAACTCCCCATTGCGGGAGATGAATTCCTTGGTCCCATCGAGCGGATCGACCAGCCAGAACCGCCCGCCGGAGATGTCCGGGCGATGACCGGCAGCGCTCGCCTCCTCCGACACCACCGGGATGGATGGGGTCAGATGGTGCAGGGCGGGCAGGATCACCGCCTCCGCCGCGTTGTCGGCCAACGTCACCGGACTGCCGTCGGCCTTGATGGAGACATCCACGCCGCTGTTGTAATAACGCAGAATGACCTGACCCGCTTCGTGGGCGATGGTGCGGACGAACGGCAGCAAGGTCGCCGCAGCGGTGTCGGGCATGATGATGGCTCCTCCAACTTGGGGGACTCACCATAGCGCGCGGAACGGGCAAACCGGAAGCGGCAGAACGAAAAAAGGCGGAGGGAAAGCATGGTGGCGCGGTGGCGACCGATGACGGACGCGGATTTGGACGCGGTGATGCGCATCGCCGATGTGGTTCATCCCGATTACCCGGAGGATCGCGCGGTGTTTGCCGAGCGTCTGGCGCTGTTTCCCGACGGCTGCCGGTTGGCCGAGCGGGACGGGGTGGCGGTTGGGTATGGCGTCATGCATCCGGGGCGGTTGGGCGTGCCGCCGCCGCTCGACGCGCCGCTGGGGGCGCTGCCGACGGGGGCGGATTGCCTCTATCTGCACGACATCGCGCTGTTGCCCGCCACGCGCGGCTTGGGCTTGGGGGCCAGCGTTCTGGATTACGCCCACGGTCTGGCGGCGCGCTGTGGTTTTGCCTGGCTGGCGCTGACCTCGACACCCGGTGCGCGGAGCTATTGGGACCGCACCGGATTCCGTCCCTATGAGGGCGGCGGGGCGGCTTTGTCGGCCAAGCTGGCGAGCTATGGCGCGGGCATGGCGTACATGATTGCCCCGGTGCAGGCGAGTCCGGCACAGGCTGGCCCGAGACCGGTGGGGGCGTGAGCGGTCAGGCCAGGGCGGGCATGACGGGATCGTTGCAGACGCTGCGGAAGGCGGGCTTGGCGAACAGGTAGCCCTGCATCAACTCGACGCCCAGATCGCGCAGCGCCTTGGCCTCCCCCACCGTTTCCACCCCTTCGGCCAGCGGGACGATGCCCAGATCGGTGCAGATCGACAGGATGCCCTTGACGATGCCGCGCCGAACCCGGTCCTGGTCGATGTTGCGGGTCAGCTCCATGTCGAGCTTCAGAATGTCGGGCTGGAACTGCGCCAACAGGTTGAGGCCGGAATAGCCCGCGCCGAAATCATCAATGGCGGTCATGAAGCCCTGGCGGCGGTATTCCACGAAGATGGCGGTCAGATGCTGCTGGTTCAGCACCCGTTCGCCTTCCGTCACCTCGAAAATGATCCGGTCGGTGGGGAAGCCGGTGCGGGCGGCGGCGGCCAGGGTCGTGCGGATGCAGGCTTCCGGCTTGTAGACCGCGTTGGGCAGAAAGTTGATCGACAGGCGGGCGTCCTGAAAGGGCAGGGCGGCGGCCAGTTCGATGGCCTTCACCCGGCAGGCCTGATCGAAGGCGTAGCGGTTGCCGTCGTTGACCTGATCGAGAATCCACCCGGCCCCCTGACCCTCCACCCCACGCACCAAGGCTTCATGCGCCCAGATCGCGCCGGTCTGGACGTTCACGATGGGTTGGAACGCCATGGTGAAATCCAGAGCGAAGCGCTCGGCGCATTGGCCGCCGCAGGGTGTTTTGTCCGTCATGCCTGTCGTTCCTTCTCCCCAAACCATCCGCTGACGCGAACAGCGTCGAGAGCATTGCACATTTTGGACGCTGCGGCGACGGGTTGCGCCGCCGCACCGCCGGTCTGCTCAGGCCGCCGCCGCTTGCGCCTTGGCCGCCTGGATCGCCGACCACACCGCGTGCGGGGTGGCGGGCATGTCGATGTGGGTGATGCCATACTCCGACAAGGCATCGACGAGCGCGTTGATGATGGCGGGCGGCGCGCCGATGGCTCCGGCCTCGCCCGCGCCCTTCATGCCCAGCATGTTGGTGGTGCTGGGCACGCAGTTGAGCTTCACCGCGATGGGCGGCATGTCGGCGGCGCGCGGCAACTGGTAATCCATCAGCGAGCCGGTCAGCAACTGGCCGTTGTCGGGATCGAACACCACCCGTTCCTGCAACGCCTGCCCCAGCCCCTGGGCAACGCCGCCATGGATCTGGCCCATGACGAGCATCGGGTTGATGACCGTGCCGAAATCATCGACGACGCTGTAGCGCAGCACCTCGACCACCCCGGTGTCGGGATCGACCTCCAGTTCGGCAACGTGGCAGCCGTTGGGGAAGGTGCTGGCGGGCGGGGTCCAGCGCGCCATTTCGGAAAAGGCGATCACCGCACCGCCATCCCCGACCGTGTTTGCGGCGGCGGCCGCCTTGGCGGCGACCTCCTTCAGCGACACGCTGCGGTCGGTGCCGACCACGGTGAAGCGGCCCTGGTCGAACTCCACATCGACGGCGGCGGTTTCCAGCAGGTCGGCGGCGATGGGGGTGGCGGTCTTCACCACCTTGGCCGCCCCCTCCGCCAACGCCGATCCGCCGACGGGGACGGAGCGCGACCCGCCGGTGCCCGATCCCCAGGTCACGCGGTCGCTGTCGCCCTGCACCACCTCGACATCCTCCGGCGCGACGCCCAGACGGTCGGCGAGGATCTGCTTGTAGGCGGTTTCGTGGCCCTGGCCGTTGGTTTGGGTCCCGATCAGCAGCACGACCCGCCCGTCGGCGTTGACCTGCACGGTCGCCTGTTCGGGGCCACCACCGGAGCAGGCCTCGATGTAGGTGGACAGGCCCAGGCCGCGCCGCTTGCCGCGCGCCTTCGATTCGGCCTTGCGCGCGGCCAGCCCGGCGACGTCGGCCAACACCAGACCGTCTTCCAGATTCTGCACGAAATCGCCGGTGTCATAGACCTGCCCCAGCGGGGTGGCGTAGGGCATGGCGCTGCTGGGGATGAAGTTGCGCCGACGGATTTCGGCGGCCCCCAAACCGGTGACGCGCCCGGCGTGGTCGATCAGCCGTTCCAGCAGATAGGCGGCTTCCGGCCGACCGGCCCCGCGATAGGCGTCCACCGGCTGGGTGTTGGTGAACACGCCCTTGACCCGGACATAGAGAGCCGGAGTCGTGTAGGAGCCGACCAGCATGGCCGACCCGGCGTCGGTCGGGATGAAGGGGCCGTAGTTGGACAGATAGGCCCCGAGATTGGCCACCGTGTCCACCCGCAGACCGAGGAAATGGCCATCGGCGTCGAGCGCCAGCCGCGCCGTGCTGACATGGTCGCGGCCATGATCGTCGGTGAGGAAGGCCTCCGTCCGCTCCGACGTCCATTTCACCGGGCGGTTCAGGCGGCGGGCGGCGAAGAGGCAGGCGACGTATTCGGGGTAGTTGAACAGCTTCATGCCGAAACCGCCGCCGACGTCGGTGGTCAGAACGTGGAACTGGCTTTCCGGCAGGTTGAAGATTTTGGCGAATTGCTTGCGCAGGGAATGCACGCCCTGGCTGGTCACGTAAATTTGCAGGCGTCCGCTGTCGGCGTCCACCGCCGCCAGACAGGCGCGGCCCTCCATCGGCGTGGCGACGACGCGGTTGTTGACGATCTCCAGATCGACGATGCGGTCGGCCTTGGCGAAGGCGGCCTCGACGGCGGCCTCGTCGCCGGTGTCCCAATCGAAGCACAGGTTGTTCGGCGCGGTGTCCCACACCAGCGGGCGGCCCGGCTCCAGCGCGGCGGTGGTCCCGGTGACGGAGTCGCGTTCGCTGTAATCGACCATCACCCGTTCGGCACCGTCGCGCGCGGCCTCCGGCGTTTCGGCCACCACCATCGCCACCGGATCGCCGACATGGCGGGCGAAGCCCTTGCACAGCGCCGGGTGCGGCGTGCCGACATAGGGGGAGCCGTCGCGCTGCTTCAGGCCGGACAGACAGGGCAGCAGGCCCAAACCATCGGCGTCGAGATCGGCCACGGTGTAGACGGCCAGCACCCCCGGCACGGCCAGCGCATCGGCGCTGTCGATGGTCCCGATGGCGGCGAACGCGTAGGGGGAGCGCACGAAGGCGGCGTAGGTCTGTCCGGGCAGCGACACATCATCGGTGTAGCGGCCGCCCCCGGTGAGAAGGCGCGCGTCTTCGGTGCGCGGAACCGCTTGGCCAATGCCGAACTTCATGGTCGAACTCCCGCTGTCCGCGTTGGTTTGTTGGCAACCCCCGCGAAGATAGAGCGTGACCCGGCAAAGGGAAACCCCGTGGCTGCGAATGGCAGGGTACCGAACTCAGGCACATGCGAGACGGAATCCGCAGCGAAAAGCCCTCTACCCCCCGGGGAGAGGGTTGGGTGAGGGGGCGTTACGCCCGCCAGGGCGGAGACATAGTCCCGCACGGTACACGTGGCGTGCCTGCGGCACCCCCTCAACCCAACCTTCTCCCCCGAGGGAAGAAGGAATGGGCTTCTCTTCCGATCTGCTGTCAACCTGCGTTCGTTGCCCCGCCAGGGCAATCGCTTGAACGAACGCTCATCGTCACGCAAACAAGAATGGACGCGGATTTCACGGACAAAAGGAAGGATTGCACGGATTTTCGACTCCAATTGCCTCCTGCACCCCGCCATGAGGTTTGTCGCAAGATCGCAAGCAGGGCAGATCTGGGGCGCGTTCCGCGAAATCAACGGAAAAAATCCGTGAAATCCGTGTCGATTCTTGTTTTGACCGGGTGCACGGTGCTTCAAGCGATTGCCCTGGTTGCCCCGCTGCGAATGGGCAGATTCTGCGCGGCATCGGGGCGGTGAGTGGAACGTTTGAAACATCGTGAAACGCTTTTTGGCGCGCTGTTCACCGGTTTCACCGCCGCATGGGCGCGGGTGTGGGGTCTCCGCATGGGAGGCTGTCCGGTTGGGGGCTGACGCGGTGGTGGCCGGTGTTGAGCGGTGGGGGAGCATCGGCGACGGGGTTGGGATGGCTGGGTTGGGATGGGTTTGGGTATTTTAACCTATAGCATGAGTGAGAGTCCTGGCAACGCCAGGGTGAACCGATTCGGTCCAACGCTTGTCGCTGGCGCGGCGGTGGCAAGGTCGCCATAGTGCGGGCATGTGCGGACGAACGATGCTCACCAGCCCGGTCAGTGCCCTGCAACGGATCTTCGGCGTGACGGAGCGGCCGAACCTGAAGCCGCGTTGGAACATCGCGCCAACGCAGGAGATCGCGGTGGTCCGGCGCAACGCGGATGGGCGGCGCGGCGGGGATGGCTGGTCGCTGGCCCTGCCGCGTTGGGGGCTGGTGCCGGGGTGGGCGCGGGCGCTGCCGACCGGCGCGCCGCTGGTCAACGCGCGCTCGGAAACCGCCGCCGAGAAGCCCGCCTTCCGCGACGCGTTGCGGGCGCGCCGCTGCCTGATCCCGGTGGATGGCTTTTACGAATGGACCGGCGCGGGTGGGCGCAAACAGGGGCACGTCATCCGCCGCCGCGACCGCGCGCTGTTCGCGCTGGCCGGGCTGTGGGACCGCTGGAACGGACCCGCCGACGGACCGCCGCTCATCCCCCCGCTGGAGAGCGCCGCCGTGTTGACCACCGCCGCGAACGGCCCCCTGTCGGCGCTGCATCACCGGATGCCGGTGGTGCTTGATCCCGCCGATTGGGCGGCGTGGCTGGATCCCGCCACGCCATTGCCGGACATCGTGGCGCTGATGCGCCCCGCCCCCGACGATTGGCTGGATCACAGCATGGTCGGGCCGCGCGTGAACGCGGTGGCCAACGACGATCCGTCCTGTCTCGATCCGCCCGCGCGCCCGGACGCGGCCCCGGACCCATCGCCCCAACCGTCCCCGGCCCATGCGCAACTCAGCCTGTTTTGAGCGCGCCCCTTCAAAGGCTGTTCTTTTGGCGTGGGGGCGCGCCGCCGCGCTGATCGTCCTTGCCCTGATGGTGGGCGGTGCGGGCGATGCCGTGGCGCAGACCGCCGGGAAGGCCGCGCCCAAGGGCAAAACGCCGGGGATGGCGAACGAGACCATCAAGGGCCGAGCCAACGCGGCCGAGGGTGACTTGTTGGTCATCGACGGCACGCCGATCCGCCTGATGGGCATCGACGCCCCCGATCCCGGCCAGAAATGCAAGAACCGCTACGGCCACGAGCTGGATTGCTTCAAGGTTGCCACCGCCGTGCTCGCCAACATGGTGAAGGATGAAGAGGTGAGTTGCACCATCGCCGAGAAGGACCGCAACGGCGAAAAGAAGGGCGAATGCCGGGTGCGCGGCGTCGATCTGGGGATGAGCATGGTGTCGATGGGGTGGGCGTTTCATTACGCCGGTCTGTCGGCGGTCTATCAGCGGGCCGAAGCCTACGCCCAAAGCAAGAAAATGGGCCTGTGGGCCGGGCAGGTGGAAAAACCCTGGCAATGGCGCTCCCGGATGCAGCGCGAAAAGGGGCGCTGAGGCGGAGCAATCTGCTTGAACGAGCGATCATCCTCACGCAAGCAAGATTGGACACGGATTTCACGGACAAAATGAGGGATTGCACGGATTTCTGACCTCATTCGCTTTACGCATCCTGACACGAGGTTTGTCGCAGGTTCGCAACCTGGATGGCTTTGGAATGTGTTCCGTGAAATCCGTGAGAAAATCCGTGAAATCCGTGAAATCCGTGGCAACGCTTGTTCCGGTCGGGTGCACGATGCCTCGCGCGATTGCCCTGGGCGCTGAGGGTTCGGGGCTTGCGCTCCGTCGCCGGTCAGCCGCGCGCGGCGTTGCGGAAGGCGGCGGCGAGCGCGGCGAGCGCGGCGCGTGACCGGTCGTCGCGCACCCGGCTGTGCAGCAGGACCGGCAGGCGCGGCAGCAGCGGCAGCCGCAGCCGCTCCCCAACCTCCACCGCACCAAAGGGCAGCATGCGCGGGGCCAGCGCCGACACCCCCATCCCGGCCATCACCGCCGCCGCCACAGCGGTGACGCCACCGCCGACGAAAATCTCGGTCCAGGGGATGCCCGCCGCGTCCAGCAACCGACCGGCCATCACCCGCACGCCGCAGGGTTCAGCCAGCGTGGCCAGCGGCAGCGGTTCGTCGGGGCGGTGCTGCCATCCCGGCCCGGCGAACCAGCCGAACGGCTCGTCCACCAGCAACTCCCCATCCCTGCGCCCGGATTGCAGGCGGACGATCACGCTGTCGAGTTCGCGTCGGTCGAAGCTGTGCAACAGCGGGCCGGAGGAGCCGATGCGGATTTCGATGACCAGTTCGGGATCCTGCGCGTTCATCCGGGCGATCAGGGCGGGCAGTTCCGGCCCGGCCACATGATCGCTGATGCCGATGGTCATCCGCCGCCGGGCGGTGGTGACGGCGCTGATGGCGCGGTCGTGCGCGGCCAGCAGCTCCCGCGCGTGGTCCAGAAACGCCGCCCCGCGCGCCGACAGTTCGACCGAACGCGGCGTCCGTTCGATCAGGCGGCAGCCCAAACGCTCCTCCAGCCGTTTCAGCTTCAGGCTGACGGCGGCCTGGGTCGTGCGCGTGGCCTCCGCCGCGCGGGTGAAGCTGCCCAATTCGGCGATGTGGAGAAAGGCGCGCACCGCGTCGAGATCCAGGGGGCGTTCCATCATTTCAATCCATTATCACTGAAATCAACAGCCATAGCGTACCAAAATGATTGGCCGCTGCGTAGGGTGATTGCGCCGGGAAACGCCCGGCGGCACCGCCACAGAGGGACACGACAATGCCGCTTGTTCACATTTCCATGCGCGCTGGTAAGCCGGACAGCCACCGTCAGGCCATTTGCGACGGGCTGTACCGCGCCATGCACGAAACGTTCAACGTGCCGGAGGACGACCAGTTCATGGCGGTGACGGAGCATGAGGCCGCCAGTTTCCGCTACAGCCCGTCCTATCTGGGGGTGGCGCGCAGCGACGATCTGCTGTTCATCCAGATCACCGCCAACAACACGCGGACGCTGGAGCAGAAAAAGGCGCTCTACCGCCGGATCGTCGAGTTGCTGGGCGAGTCCCCCGGCGTGAGGCCGGAGGATGTCTTCATCAATCTGGTCGAGGTTGCCAAGGAAAACTGGTCGCTCGGCAACGGGGTGGCGCAGTACGCCTGAGAGAGCACGCCCGGACGGCACCCGCGCAGGTGGCGGGGCCGTCCGGGCGGTGGTGGTCAGCGCAGGGCGCGGATGTTGGCGGCGTAATGGTCCGGGCCGCCGGTGAAGGTGGCCGTTCCGGCGACCAGCACGTCGGCCCCGGCGTCGATGGCCAAACGGGCGGTTTCGGCGTTGATGCCGCCATCGACCTCCAGATCGATCGCCTTGCCCAGCGCGTCGATGCGGGCGCGCAGGTCGCGGATCTTCGGCAACTGGTTCATGATGAAGCTCTGCCCGCCGAAACCGGGGTTGACGGTCATCACCAGCACCAGATCGACGTCTTCCAGCACATGCTGGATCGCGTCCACCGGGGTGGCGGGGTTCAGCGCCACACCGGCCTTTTTGCCCAGCGACTTGATGAGCTGGATGGTGCGGTGCAGGTGCGGCCCGGCCTCCGGGTGGACGGTGATGATGTCGGCCCCGGCCTTGGCGAAATCGGCGACGAAGGCGTCGATGGGGGAAATCATCAGATGGACGTCGAACAGCTTGGCGCTGTGCGGGCGCAGGGCCTTCACCACGCCGGGGCCGATGGTGATGTTGGGGACGAAATGGCCATCCATCACATCGATGTGGATGTAATCGGCACCCGCCGCGTCCACGGCGCGCACCTCCTCGCCCAGCCGGGCGAAATCGGCGGAAAGAATGGACGGGGAGATTTTGACGGCGCGCATGACGTGGGTTCCCTGGCAAACGGGTGAAAGGAGGGCGGTGCGAAACGCGCCTTCCCATAGCACGCTCGTTTGCGCGCGGCCACGCCCGCATCGACACGGTAGGACAATCGCTTGAACGAACGCTCATCGCCACGCAAACAAGAATGGACACGGATTTCACGGACAAAAATGAGGGGTTGCACGGATTTTCTCCCCCAAACGCATCCTGCATCCGGTCACGAGGTTTGCCGCCAGATTGCAAACAGGACATATCTGGGGAGTGTTCCGCGAAATCCGTGAAAAAATCCGTGAAATCCGTGTCCATTCTTGTTTTGACCGGGTGCACGGTCCTCAAGCGATTGCCCCGTCGGAGGGATGGCGATGCGGCATTTGCGCTTTGACCATCGCCATCCTGCGCTGTATCTGTTTGGATATAGGGTGACGGAGCGGACGGAGAAAGCGATGGCGGTCAAACGGTGGGTGTCGGCGTTGGTGGTCGGGGTGGGGTTGTGGGCCACCGCCCCGGCGGCGATGGCGCAGGATGTGCTGGTGCTGGCCGCCGCCTCCACCAAGAACGCGGTGGACGCGCTGGCTGCCCAATTCAAAGCCAAGACCGGGGTGGGTGTGACCAGTTCCTTTGCCGCGTCCTCGGCGCTGGCCAAGCAGATCGAGAATGGCGCGCCCGCCGATCTGTTCCTGTCCGCCGATCTCGATTGGATGGACTATCTGCACACGCGCAATCTCATCAAAACCGACAGCCGCATCAACCTGTTGGGCAACGCGTTGGTGGTGATCGCGCCCAAGGGATCGACGCTGAAACCGGAGCTGACGCCCGGCGGCAATCTGCCCGCCCTGATCGGCGACGGACGGCTGGCGACCGGCGACCCCAGCAACGTGCCGGTCGGCAAATACGCCCAAGCCGCGCTGCAATCCCTTGGCCAATGGGCGCAGGTGGAACCGAAGCTGGCCCGCGCCGACAACGTGCGCGCGGCGCTGGCGCTGGTCAGCCGGGGCGAAGCGCCGCTGGGCATCGTCTACAGCACCGACGCGGCGGTCGATCCCGGCGTGACCGTGGTCGGCGTGTTCCCGGCGGACACGCACCCGGCCATCGTCTATCCCGCCGCGCTGACGGCGATCACGACCAACCCCAACGCCGCCAAGTTCCTGGCGTTCTTGACGTCCGCCGAGGGGCAGGCGGTGTTCCAGCAATTCGGCTTCGTGCCGATGGCCAAGACGCCGTAAGCTGGCGGCCATGGACCTGTTGTCACCGATGGAATGGACCGCCCTGCTTTTGAGCCTGCGGGTTGCCGGCTGGGCGATCGCGTGCAGCCTGCCGCTGGCGGTGCTGACCGCCTGGGCGCTGGGGCGTTATTCCTTTCCGGGAAAGACGCTAGTCGATGGTCTGGTGCATTTGCCGCTGGTCCTGCCGCCGGTGGTGGTCGGCTACATCCTGCTCGTCACCATGGGAACCAAGGGGGTGATCGGCGGCTGGCTGTTCCAGACCTTCGGCGTCCGCCTGATCTTCACGGCGGAGGGGGCCTCGCTGGCCGTCGCCGTCACCTCCTTTCCACTGATGGTGCGGGCGATCCGCCTGTCGGTGGAGGCCATCGATGGCGGGCTGGAGGCGGCGGCGCGCACGCTGGGGGCCGGGCCGGTGGACCGCTTTTTCACCATCCTGCTGCCGCTGATGGCGCCGGGCATCCTGTCCGGGGCCATCGTCGCCTTTGCCGCCGCGATGGGGGAGTTCGGCGCGGTCATCACCTTCGTGTCGAACATTCCGGGCCAGACGCAGACCCTGCCGCTGGCGATCTACGCCGCCACCCAGCAGCCCGACGGCGACGCGGTGGCCGCGCGGCTGGCGGTGATCTCCTTTTCGGTGGCGCTGGTGGCGCTGATGGCCTCGGAAATCGGTGCGCGCCGCCTGCGCCGTTTGATCGGGCAAGGGTAGGGGGCCGCGATGCCGGAGGCCGGGATGTTGGATGTGACGATCCGTCGTCGCCTGGGGGATTTCACCCTGGACGTGGCGTTTCAGGCCGACAGGCGCGGCGTGACCGCTTTGTTCGGCCGGTCGGGGTCGGGCAAGACCTCCGTCATCAACGCCATCGCCGGGCTATCGCGGCCGGACGCCGGGCGGATCCAGGTTGGCGGCACCGTGTTTTTTGACAGCGCCCGCCGCATCGATGTGCCGACCGAGCGGCGGCGGGTCGGCTATGTGTTCCAGGACTCCCGCCTGTTTCCCCACATGTCGGTGCGCAGCAATCTGGAATACGGCCTGCGCCGGGTTCCGGCGGCGGAGCGGCGGATCGCGCTGGAGCCGGTGGTGGAGCTGTTGGGGCTGGGCGGCCTGCTGGAGCGGCGGCCGCGCGGCCTGTCGGGCGGGGAAACCCAGCGGGTGGCGCTGGGCCGTGCGCTGTTGGCGCAACCGCGCCTGCTGCTGATGGACGAGCCGATGGCCTCGCTCGACGCCGCGCGCAAGGCCGACATCCTGCCCTACATCGAACGGCTGCGCGACGAGATGAACATCCCCATCGTGCTCGTCAGCCACGCGGTGGACGAGGTGGTGCGGCTGGCCACCACCATGGTGCTGATCGCCGAGGGGCGGGTGGTGGCGAGCGGGCCGGTGGGCGCGGTGATGGGGCGGCTCGACCTGTCGGCGCAAAGCGGGATGCGGGACGCGGGCGCGGTGCTGGATTTGATCGTGGAGTCGCACCACGAGTCGGACGGCTTGAGCGTGTTGGCCTTCGACGGCGGGCGGTTGACCGTGCCGCGAGTCGCGCGCCCGGTGGGGGCCGCTTTGCGGCTGCACATTCACGCCCGCGACGTCATCGTCGCCCTGTCGCCGCCCAGTGGGATGAGCGTGCGCAACGCGCTGTCGGGCGTGGTGAGGGCGGTGGCCGAGTCGGGGCCATCCTCGGCGGATGTGCAGATCGCGGTCGGTGGTTCCGTCCTGATCGCCCGCATCACCCGCGCGGCGGTGCGCGAGCTGGATTTGAGGCCGGGTCGCCCGGTGACGGCGCTGGTCAAGGGCGTGGCCTTCGAGTCCGCCGACGCGGCGGCGGTTGGGCGCGCGCGGGTGGTGGATGTCTAGAAACCCTCGGGTTTTGGCGGCGGTTTTTGGTGATGGTTTTTTCAGACGACACAACCGTTTGCGGTGCGACGACGCGGCCCAATCGATGAGGCCCGCTCCCCCTCTTTTTGTTTGACCGGCGGACGGCCTCTGTGGCTCCATCGAATCACCATGACGATGATGACCTCGCTCGCCGACTCCCTCGCCCGCGCCGCGAAAAGCGCGCTCCGCCAGGCCATTTTGCCGGGCGTGTGCGCCTGCATCACGGCGTATTTCGCCTATTACGCGGTGCATGGGGATCGCGGTCTGGTCGCCATGAAGCAGATCAAGAGCGAGATCGCCCAGGCCGAAGCGGTGCTGCAACAGCTCCGCAACGAGCGGGAACGCATGGAACGACGTGCCCAACTGCTGCGCGGCGACAACCTGGACCGCGACATGCTGGACGAGCGGGCGCGCACGATGTTGAACCTGTCGAACCCGCGCGACGTGGTTGTGACGCTGCCCAAGCTGTACGACGCCGAGGAGACGGCGGTGGAGAAGCGGCCCAAATCAGTCAATTAACCGAATATCGGTTAATCAGAAATCCGCCTTAAAAAACAGATGTTTGCGCGAGCGCCCAAGCTCGTGTACTGTGCGCGCCATAGCCGCTTCCGGTGCGGGATTTTGCACGCCCGCAACGTTACGGCGACGACGGTTGGTTCAAGACCGTCGCCGCGTGAACCCTGGGGAGGAAACATGGCCGCGTCCCGACGCCGTCCGAAGGCGCAAACCGAGTCTGCGCCCGCTCAAGCCGTTTCAACCGAAGAGCTGCTCCATTATTACCGTGAGATGCTGCTCATCCGCCGTTTCGAAGAAAAGGCGGGCCAGCTCTATGGCATGGGCCTGATCGGCGGTTTCTGCCATCTCTACATCGGCCAGGAAGCCGTCGTTGTCGGCATCCAATCCGCGCTGAACGAAGGCGACAGCGTCATCACCAGCTACCGTGACCACGGCCATATGCTGGCCTGCGGCATGGACGCCAAGGGCGTGATGGCCGAGCTGACCGGCCGCCGTGGCGGCTATTCGCACGGCAAGGGCGGCTCGATGCACATGTTCAGCCGCGAGAAGAATTTCTACGGCGGCCACGGCATCGTCGGCGGTCAGGTGCCGTTGGGGACCGGTCTGGCCTTCGCGCACAAGTACCTGAAGGATGGCGGCATCTCGGCGGTCTATTGCGGCGACGGCGCGATCAACCAGGGTCAGGTTTACGAGAGCTTCAACATGGCGGCGCTGTGGAAGCTGCCGGTGCTCTTCGTCATCGAAAACAACAAGTACGCCATGGGGACCTCGCAGGAGCGCGCCTCGGCCGGTGAACTGCATCAGCGCGGGGCCTCCTATGGCATCCCCGGCTATCAGGTGAACGGCATGGACGTTCTGGAGGTCAAGGCCGCCGCCGACCAGTGGGTGAACTACATCCGCGAAGGCAACGGCCCGGTCATCCTGGAAATGAAGACCTACCGCTACCGTGGTCACTCGATGTCCGATCCGGCCAAGTATCGGACGAAGGAAGAGGTCGAGAAGATGCGGTCGGAATCCGATCCCATCGACCAGCTCAAGGCCAAGCTTCTCGCCGGTGGCCACGCCGACGAGGACAAGCTGAAGGAAATCGACCGCGAGGTGAAAGCCATCGTGATCGAATCGGCGGAATTCGCCCAGCAAAGCCCTGAGCCGGACGCGTCGGAACTCTGGACCGACGTCCTCCTCTAATCCCAACGATCAACGAACAGCGGACGCGGCGTTTGAGGGACGGGAAACCGGAGACCCCACGCCGCCGGAGGTTGAGGAATGCCGATCGAAGTGCTGATGCCGGCCCTGTCCCCCACCATGACCGAGGGGAAGCTGGCGAAGTGGCTGAAGAAGGAAGGTGACTCGGTGAAGTCCGGCGAGGTTCTCGCCGAGATCGAAACCGACAAGGCGACGATGGAAGTCGAGGCGGTGGACGAAGGCCGCATCGGCAAGATCCTGATCGCTGAAGGCACCGACAACGTCGCGGTGAACACCCCCATCGCCGTCCTGTTGGAAGAGGGCGAGGACGCCAGCGCGCTGACCGCCGCTCCGGCTCCGGCTCCGGCCCCCGTCGCGGCCCCGGCCCCGGTTGTGGCCGAGGCTCCGGCCGCCGCCCCGACCGTTCCGGCGGCTCCGGTCGCCGAAACGGATGCGGAGGAGGAGAAGTTCTTCGCTAAGACCACCAAGCGCACGGTGCGTGAAGCGCTGCGCGACGCCATGGCCGAGGAAATGCGCCGTGACGACAAGGTGTTCGTCATGGGCGAAGAGGTGGCCCAGTATCAGGGCGCCTACAAGGTCACGCAGGGCCTGTTGCAGGAGTTCGGTGACGCGCGCGTCATCGACACCCCGATCACCGAAATCGGCTTCGCCGGTCTGGGTGTCGGCGCGTCCTTCAAGGGTCTGCGCCCGGTTGTCGAGTTCATGACGTTCAACTTCGCCATGCAGGCGATTGACCACATCATCAACTCCGCCGCCAAGACGCTGTACATGTCGGGCGGCCAGATGGGCAGCCCCATCGTGTTCCGTGGCCCGAACGGTGCCGCCGCCCGTGTGGGCGCGCAGCACTCCCAGTGCTACGCCTCCTGGTACGCCCATTGCCCGGGTCTGAAGGTCATCGCCCCCTGGTCGGCGGCGGACGCCAAGGGCCTGTTGAAGGCGGCGATCCGCGACCCGAACCCGGTCGTGTTCCTGGAAAACGAAATCCTCTACGGCCAGAGCTTCGAGGTTCCGGACGACGAGGAGTTCGTGCTGCCGATCGGCAAGGCCAAGATCGAGCGCAAGGGCAAGGACGTCACCATCACCGCCTTCTCGATCATGGTCGGCCACGCGCTGGCCGCCGCCGAGATCCTGGCGCAGGAGGGCATCGACGCGGAGGTCATCAACCTGCGCACGATCCGTCCGCTCGACACCGCCACCATCGTCAACAGCGTCAAGAAGACCAACCGTTTGGTGTCGGTCGAAGAAGGCTGGCCGTTCGCCGGCATCGGCTCCGAAATGGCCGCGCTGATGATGGAAGAGGCCTTCGACTATCTCGACGCGCCGGTGATCCGCGTGGCGGGCGTTGACGTGCCGATGCCCTACGCCGCCAACCTGGAAAAGCTGGCGCTGCCGCAGGTGGACGACATCGTCAAGGCCGCCAAGCGCGCCTGCTACCGTTGAGAGGAGGGCTGACACGATGACCGTTCAGATTCTGATGCCCGCCCTCTCCCCCACGATGACCGAGGGCAACCTCGCCAAGTGGCTGAAGAAGGAAGGCGACACGGTGAAGTCCGGCGAGGTTCTCGCCGAGATCGAAACCGACAAGGCGACGATGGAAGTCGAAGCCGTCGACGAAGGCCGCATCGGCAAGATCCTGATCCCCGCCGGGACGCAGGGCGTGGCGGTGAACACCCCCATCGCCATCCTGCTGGAAGAGGGCGAGGACGAGAGCGCGCTCTCGGCTCCGGTGGCGGCTCCCGCCGCTGCCGCCGCTCCGGCCCCGGTTGCCGCCGCCGCCGCGCCCGCCGCTGCCGCTCCGGCGGCGTCGGCTCCGGCGTCGGCCCCGCAGGCCGGTGGTGCGCGTCTGTTCGCCAGCCCGCTGGCCCGTCGCATCGCCGAACAGGCCGGGGTTGACCTGAAGTCGGTTAAGGGGACCGGCCCGAACGGCCGGATCGTCAAGGCCGACGTGGAGGCCGCCAAGGCCGCCGGTCCGGCCAAGGCCGCCCCGGCCCCGGTCGCGGCCGCCGCGCCGGTAGCCGCCGCCCCGGCTCCGGCCCCCGTCGCCGCCCCGGCCCCGAAGGCCGCCGGTGTGGACGCCAAGGAGCTGTCGGACAAGCTCGGCATGACCTACACGGCCATTCCGAACAGCGGCATGCGCAAGGTCATCGCCCGTCGTCTGGGCGAGGCCAAGCAGACCGTTCCGCACTTCTACCTGACCGTCGACATCGAACTCGACGCGCTGCTGAAGACGCGGACGGAGCTGAACAGCCGGTCGGACGCCTACAAGCTGTCGGTCAACGACTTCGTCATCCGCGCGGTCGCGCTGGCGCTGAAGAAGGTTCCGGCGGCCAACGCCGCCTGGACCGACGAGGCGATCCTGCAATACGATCACGCCGACGTGTCGGTGGCGGTCGCCACCCCGACCGGCCTGATCACCCCGATCATCAAGAAGGCCGAGGGCAAGGGTCTGGCCCAAATCTCGTCCGAGATGAAGGATCTGGCCAAGCGCGCCCGCGATGGCAAGCTGAAGCCGGAAGAGTTCCAGGGCGGCACCTTCTCGATCTCCAACCTCGGCATGTTCGGGGTGAAGGAGTTCGCGGCGATCATCAACCCGCCGCAGGGCTGCATCCTGGCGGTTGGTGCGGGTGAGCAGCGTCCGGTGGTGAAGAACGGCGCGTTGGCCGTCGCCACCGTGATGAGCTGCACGCTGTCGGTGGACCACCGTGTGGTCGATGGCGCGGTTGGCGCGGAATTCCTTGCGGCTTTCAAGAAGCTGATCGAGGATCCGTTGTCGATGCTGCTCTGACCCGACCAAGGGAGCCGGATTGTGTCCACCAGCCTTGCCCCGCTGCGCGCCGAAATCGACGCCATCGACGACGAGATCGTCGCGCTGTTGGGAAAACGTTTGTCCGTCGTCCACCGGGTGGCCCAGGTGAAGCAGGCCGAGGGTCTGCCCGCCGTGCTGCCCGACCGCATCGAAGCGGTGAAGGCGCGGGCGGCTGAACGCGGCAAGGCGCATGGGCTGGATCCGGCTTTCATGGCCACCCTGTACCAGACGATCATCGACGAGGCGTGCCGGGTCGAAGAGGGCATCTTTGCCGCCGGAACCCAGGACGCGCCTCGCTCCTGAATGGGGAGAACACCCTTGGCCGACATGAATTACGACGTCATCGTCATCGGCGGCGGGCCGGGCGGTTACGTGGCGGCGATCCGCGCCGCGCAATTGGGCCTGCACACCGCCGTCATCGAGCGTGAAAACCTGGGCGGCATCTGCCTGAACTGGGGCTGCATCCCGACCAAGGCGCTGCTGCGGTCCGCCGAAGTGCTGCATCTGGCCAAGCACGCCGCCGATTACGGCCTGGTCGTGCAAAACCCGACCTTCGACCTGGAAAAGGTCGTGGCGCGTTCGCGCAAGGTCGCCGGTCAGCTCAACGGCGGCGTCAAGCACCTGCTGAAGAAGAACAAGGTCACGGTCATCGAAGGCTCCGCCAAGCTGGCGGGCAAGGGGCAGGTCGCGGTGTCGAAGGGCAACGCGCCGGTCGGCACCTTTGGGGCCAAGCACATCATCATCGCCACCGGTGCCCGCGCCCGCACGCTGCCCGGCCTGGAAGACGATGGCAAGCTGGTCTGGACCTACCGCAAGGCGATGACGCCGGACGTCATGCCCAAGTCGCTGCTGGTCATTGGATCCGGGGCCATCGGCATCGAATTCGCCAGCTTCTACAACGCGCTGGGTGCGAAGGTCACGGTCGTCGAGGTGATGGACCGCATCCTGCCGGTCGAGGACGAGGAAATCTCCGGCCTCGCCCGCAAGGCGTTCGAAAAGCAGGGCATGCGCGTCATCACCGGCGGCAAGGCCGGGAACCTGCGCAAGGGGGCCGACAGCGTCACCGTGGCGGTCGAGCATGGCGGCAAGACGGAGGACATCACCGTTGACCGCGTGATCGTCGCCGTCGGCATCTCGCCGAACACGGAGAATCTCGGGCTGGAAAACACCAAGGTCAAGACCGACCGTGGCCACATCCAGACCAACCCCTATTGCGAGACCGACGAGCCGGGCGTCTACGCCATCGGCGACGTCACCGGCGCGCCCTGGTTGGCCCACAAGGCCAGCCACGAGGGCGTGATCGTGGCGGAGCACATCGCGGGCAAGCACCCGCACCCGCTGAACGTCCGCAACATCCCGGGCTGCACCTATTCCCATCCGCAGGTCGCCTCGGTCGGCCTGACGGAGAAGAAGGCCAAGGAGCTGGGCTATGAGGTGAAGGTCGGCCGCTTCCCCTTCGTGGGCAACGGCAAGGCCATCGCGCTGGGCGAACCGGAGGGGCTGGTCAAGACCATCTTCGACGCCAAGACCGGCGAACTGCTGGGCGCGCACATGATCGGTGCCGAGGTGACGGAGCTGATCCAGGGTTACGGCGTCGCCAAGACCATGGAAACCACCGAAGCCGAACTGATGCACACGGTGTTCCCGCACCCGACCCTGTCGGAAATGATGCATGAGTCGGTGCTTGATGCCTATGGGCGCGCGATCCATTTCTAAGCTGGATCGTCGTTCCTGATCCTGTGATGCGACATGCCCGGCCCCACAGCCGGGCATGACCGCATCGCAGGCTGTGTTTCAGCTTGACCGGGCGCGCGATCCGGCCTATGCGCCGGGGGCCTGTCCGCCCATCAGGGCGGGCGCGCCGCTGTCACCGTTCCTTCCTTCGGGGCCGCCACGCGTCGGCGGTCGGGAGTCGTTCCGCCATGTCCCTCGTCGACCAGACCGAAAAGCTGCGCCACCCCGAAAAGGCCCACAAGCCGGACAACCCGATCCAGCGCAAACCCGCCTGGATCCGCGTCAAGGCCCCGATGAGCCAGGAGTACAACGAGACGCGCAGCCTGATGCGCGGCTTGAAGCTCAACACGGTGTGCGAAGAGGCGGCGTGCCCCAACATCGGCGAATGCTGGAAGCAGAAGCACGCGACCTTCATGATTTTGGGGTCGATCTGCACGCGCGGTTGCGCCTTCTGCAACGTGGAAACCGGCCGCCCGGACAAGCTCGACCCGCATGAGCCGGAGAAGGTGGCGGAGGCCGTCGGCCAATTGAAGCTGCACCACGTCGTCATCACCTCGGTCGATCGCGACGATCTGGAGGATGGCGGGGCGGAGCATTTCGCCCGCACCATCCGCGCGGTGCGCGCGGCCTCGCCCAGCACCACCATCGAAATCCTGACCCCCGACTTCCAGAAGAAGAAGGGCGCGGTCGAGGTCGTGGTCGAATCCCGGCCCGACGTGTTCAACCACAATCTGGAAACCGTGCCGCGCCTGTACCCGACCATCCGTCCGGGTGCCCGCTATTTCACCTCGCTGCAACTGCTGGCGCGGGTGAAGGAGCTGGATCCGACCATCTTCACCAAGTCCGGCATGATGGCCGGGTTGGGTGAGACGAAGGAGGAGGTCGGGCAGGTGATGGACGATCTCCGCGCCGCCGATGTGGACTTTTTGACGATTGGGCAGTATCTCCAGCCGACGCCCAAGCACGCGGCGGTCGATCGTTTCGTGACGCCGGAGGAATTCGACGGCTATTCGACGATGGGCCGGGGCAAGGGCTTCCTGCTGGTGGCGTCGTCGCCGTTGACGCGCTCGTCCTACCACGCGGGCGATGATTTTGCGAAACTGCGGGACGCCCGCCTGCGCAAGCTGGGGGCCACCGTCGGCTGATCGCAGCCGGACAAGGGATGAACAGGGTACGGGTATGCCGACGCACGCGGAAAAGAAGACACTTCCCTACACACCGGAGCAGATGTACGCGCTGGTCGCCGATGTGGAGAAGTACCCGGAATTTCTGCCCTGGTGTCTGGCCGCCCGCATCCGCAAGCGCGAAGGCGCTGTGATGTTCGCGGACCTCATCATCGGGTTCAAGATGGTCCGCGAACGCTTCACCTCACGGGTGGAGTTGAACGAGGTCGAGCGGCGGATCAACGTCCAATACACCGACGGGCCGTTCCAGTATCTGAACAACCACTGGATTTTCCTGGATCATCCCGGCGGCTGCTGCGTCGACTTCTACGTCGATTTTGAATTCCGCTCCAAGATGCTGCAATCCATCATGGGGCTGCTGTTCAACGAGGCGGTGCGCCGGATGGTCCACGCCTTTGAAACACGGGCGGAAAAGCTGTACGGCCCCGCCACCGCGTCCAAGGCCTGAGGCTTAGCGGAAACTGCCGGTCGGGCGGGCCAGGCGCAGACGTTCCAGGGCGGCTTGCACCGTCGCCAGCCGGACGGCGCTGCGGTCGCCGCCGAAGGTGTATTCCTTGGCCCGGGCGTCCGCCCCGCGCACGGCGGTGGCGATGTAGACGCGTCCGACCGGCTTTTCGGTGCTGCCACCGTCCGGTCCGGCGATGCCGGTGACGGCCACCGTCACATCGGCGCGCGACCGCGCCAGCGCCCCCACCGCCATCGCCACCGCCACCTCCGGGCTGACCGCGCCATGGGCGTGCAGCAGGCTGGCGGGAACGCGCAGCATCTCCGTCTTGGCGATGTTGGTGTAGGTGACGAACCCGCGATCCACGACCCTGGACGATCCGGCGATGTCGGTCAGCGCCCCGGCGATCAGGCCGCCGGTGCAGGACTCCGCCGTCGCGATCATGTAACCGGCCATTCCATACTCGGCGAGCGTCTGCGCGGCGAGATCGCGGATGTGAGCGGGGAACATGGACACTCTTCTCCCGATTCTGTGTCAGGCGCGGGGTGAGTTTAACCCGTTAACCCGAGTGGTTGGAAGACATCCCGCGCGTGAGCTTGGGGTCAACCGGGCAGGCGGACGGTGGCGGCGGCCTGGGCGGCGATGCCCTCGCCGCGCCCGGTGAAACCCAGCCGCTCGGTGGTGGTCGCCTTCACGCTGACCCGGTCGATGGCGACGCCCAAAATGTCGGCAATCCGCGCGGCCATGGCGGCGCGGTGCGGGCCGACCTTCGGGCGTTCGCAAATGATGGTCACATCGACATGGGCGATGACGCCGCCGCGTTCGGCCACCAGATCGGCGGCGTGGCGCAGAAAGCGGGCGCTGTCCACCCCGCGCCATTGCGGGTCGCTGGGGGGAAAATGGCTGCCGATGTCCCCGGCGGCGATCGCCCCCAGCAGCGCGTCGGTCAGCGCGTGCAGGCCGACGTCGGCGTCGGAATGGCCGTCCAGCCCCTTGTCGTGCGGAACCCGCAACCCGCAGAGGGTGACGAAATCCCCGTCGGTGAAGCGATGGACGTCAAAACCGGTGCCGGTGCGGACGTCGCCCAACCCGGCCATCAGAACGCGGGCGGCGCGGGTCAGATCGTCGGGCGTGGTCACTTTGAAATTGTCCTCTGTGGCGGGGATGAGGCGGACGGGCAAACCGGCCTGTTCGGCCACCGCCGCGTCGTCGGTCAAACCCAGACCAGCGGCCGCGCGGTGGGCGTGGAGGATGGCGTCGAAGCGGAAACCCTGCGGGGTCTGCGCCCGCCACAGGCCGGTCCGCTCCACCGTGGTGTCAACCAAGCCATCCGCGCCGCGTTTGAGCGTGTCGGCGACCGGAACGGCGGCGATGGCCCCCGGCCCCTCATCCAGGGCGGCGATGACGGCGGTGATGGTCGCCGGGTCGGTCAAGGGGCGGGCGGCGTCGTGAATCAGCACGCGGGCGGGGGCGGGCGAGTCGGCGGCCAGCGCCTCCAACCCGTTGCGCACCGAATCCTGACGGGTCGCGCCACCGTTCACCGGTTCCGGCAGGTCCAAACCGGCGACGGCGCGGTCGTACAGCGCCCGCCACGCCGGATCGATCACCACACGAACGCCGCTGATTTGGGGATGGCGCAGAAAGGCCAGAACCGTGCGGCGCAGGATCGGCGCGCCCAGCAGATCCAGATACTGCTTGGGCCGCTCCGCCCCGAATCGTTGCCCGGAGCCGCCTGCGACGATCAAAGCGACGCACGGGGACGCGGGGAATGGCGGGGTGGAGCGGGGCAGGGGCGCGCCGGAGGGCATGGACATGACTCGTATGACCGATGAAACGGTGAAAGACCGTCAAGGACCCTTGACGGGATCGCGGCGGAGCCTAGCCTGTCGCCGTGATTCCGCCAAGACCCGCGTCCGACCCCGTCAATGGACGGTGCCACCGGGGCGCGGCGGCGGAGGACAGGAGCGCGGTCGGCCTGATGTCGCAGAATTTTCTTTTGAGTGTCACGGCGTTGCTGGCCTTGCTGCCCGCGTCGGTCTACCCCTATCGCCGCGTGGCGGGCCGTGGGGAGGATGGGCGCGGCTGGGCCTTTTGGGGGGCGCTGCTGCTGGCCGCCGCCGGTCCGGGCATGTGGGCCATCCTTCAGGTGGCCGGGCAATGGCAAACCGGCTTTTCCACCGCGCTGTGGGTGACGGTCGCCGCCTGCATGGCGCTGTTTCTGCCCATGAGCCGCTTTCACCGCGTGGCGTGGCGTCTGGCCCCGCTGCTGCTGCCCTATCTGTTCGTCGTCGGCGCGCTGGCAACGCTGACCGAGGATGCGCGCGCGCCGGTGATGCGCGGCAACGCGCCGGGGCTGTGGATCGACCTGCACATCGCCGTGTCGGTCTTCACCTACGCCCTGCTGACGCTGAGCGCGGTCGCCTCGCTCGCCGCGTTTCTGCAAGAGCGGGCGTTGAAGCGGAAAAGCCCAACCCCCTTGACCCGCTTCCTGCCGCCGGTGGCCGAAAGCGAGCGCCTGCAACTGCGCCTGTTGATCGCGTCCGAAGCGGTGCTGGGGATCGGGCTGGCCACCGGGATGGCCGTGCTGCATTTCGAACAGGGAACCACGCTGCGGCTGGACCACAAGACCCTGCTGTCGTTGGCGACCTTCGTGGTGGTGGGCACGCTGCTGATCGCCCAGCACCGCACCGGCATGCGCGGGCGCACGGCGGCGCGGCTGGTGCTGATCGCCTATCTGTTGCTGACGCTGGCCTATCCGGGGGTCAAGTTCGTGTCCACCATCCTGCTGGGGCATCCGGCCTGGAGCTGACGCGCGGGGGCGAAATCGCCCGAAACCCGTTGAAACACCAACGAAATCCCAGGAAACCCCGGCGCGACTCGGGCTTCGCACTTGCACAATGATGCATATTCGTGCTAGCGTGCCTAATTCCTCATCATACACCCGTTTTGCCCATCACGCGGGCAGGTGCGAATGACCCTTCAAATCGGCCCCATCACGCTCGCCGGTCCCGTCATCCTGGCCCCCATGTCGGGCGTCACCGATCTGCCCTTTCGCCGCTTGGTGAAGCGCGCGGGCTGTGGCCTTGTGGTGTCGGAGATGGTCGCCAGCCAGGCGATGATCCGCGAGAATCGCGAAACCCTGCGCATGGTCCAGACCGAACCGGAAGAATTTCCGATGGCGGTCCAACTCGCCGGGTGCGAGCCGGAGGTGATGGCCGACGCGGCCAAGCTGAACGAGGATCGCGGGGCCGCGCTGATCGACCT
This sequence comes from Azospirillum sp., assembly GCA_027486405.1. Taxonomy (GTDB): domain Bacteria; phylum Pseudomonadota; class Alphaproteobacteria; order Azospirillales; family Azospirillaceae; genus Azospirillum. The sequence goes on from JAIXPD010000024.1 coordinate 83,581, forward strand.
GAATTTCGGCTGCCCGGTCAAGAAGGTGGTGAACGGCAACGCCGGGTCGTCGCTGATGCGTGACGAAATCCACGCCGCCCGCATTCTGGAGGCGACGGTCAAGGCCGTGCGCATCCCCGTCACCCTGAAGATGCGCACCGGCTGGGACGAAACCAACCGCAACGCCCCGACGCTGGCCCGCATCGCGCAGGAGTGCGGGATCAAAATGATCACGGTGCATGGTCGCACCCGCAACCAGTTCTACACCGGCTCCGCCGACTGGTCCTTCGTCCGCAAGGTGAAGGAGGCGGTGTCTTTGCCGGTCATCGTCAACGGCGACATCACGTCGTTGGGGGCGGTGGACGAGGCGCTGGCGCAATCCGGGGCCGATGGGGTGATGATCGGGCGCGGGGCCTATGGCCGCCCCTGGTTCCCCGCGCAGGTGATGCGCCATCTGGACGGCGGCGCGCCGCTGCCCGACCCGTCCCTGCTGGAGCGGATGGACACGCTGTTGGAGCATTTCGACGCCATGCTGACCCATTACGGGGTGGAGGGCGGCGTGCGCGTCGCCCGCAAGCATGTCGCCTGGTACACCACCGGCATCCGCGATTCCAACGAGTTCCGCCAGGAGGTCAACCGGTTGGGCGACCCCGAGGCGGTGCGCCGCTGCATCCGTGATTTCTTCCTGCCGGCAATCGAAAGGATGGCCGCCTGATGGACCCCGTGCCGACCAACGACACGCCGCCGCGCAGCCGCAGCGGCGGCCGAACCCGGGCCACCGCCAACCGTCCGTCCCACATCGATCCGTCGGCGGTGCTGAACGCGCTGCCCGATCCGGTGCTGGTGGTGGATGGGGCCAACGAGATCCGCTTCGTCAATCTGGAGGCGCAGGAGTTTTTCGACCTGTCCTTCAACGCGATGGCCGGGATGGCCCTGGCCGAGTTGCTGCCGCCCGACAGCCCGGTTCTGGGCCTGATCGCGCAGGTGCGGCGCGGCAGCCGCCGGGTGTCGCAGGAGGGCGTGGTGATCGACACCCCGCGCATCGGCCCGCACCACGTCACGGTGCAGGTGGCGACCATGGGCGATTTGCCCGACCATCTGCTGTTGACGGTGCATGAGCGCTCCATCGCCCGCAAGATCGACAATTCGCTGACCCACCGCCACGCCGCCCGCTCCGTCACCGCCATGGCGGCGATGCTGGCGCATGAGGTGAAAAACCCGCTGTCCGGCATTCGGGGGGCGGCCCAGCTTCTGGAAGAGAACGCGCACGAGCAGGACCGCGTGTTGACCCGGCTGATCTGCGACGAGGCCGACCGCATCGTCGCCCTGGTCAACCGGATGGAAGTGTTTTCCGACGAGCGCCCGTTGGAGCGCGCCGACGTGAACATTCACACCGTGTTGGAGCATGTCCGCACCATCGCCCAAAGCGGGTTTGCCCGAAAAATACGCTTTATCGAGCGCTATGACCCGTCTTTGCCCTCGGTCTATGGGAATCGCGACCAACTTGTGCAGGTTTTCCTAAACCTGATTAAAAATGCGGCAGAGGCTGCCCCCGAAACGGGCGGTGAGATCACGCTCAGCACATCCTATCAGCAGGGGGTGCGCATGGCGCTGCCGGGCGGCGACACCCGGTTGCATCTGCCGTTGCTGGTTTCCGTTCAGGATAATGGCGACGGCATCCCGGAAGACCTGCGCTCCAACCTGTTCGACCCGTTCGTGACCAGCAAGGTGAACGGAACTGGCCTTGGTCTTGCATTGGTGGCGAAACTCATTGGCGATCATGGCGGAACCATCGAGTTCGACAGCCAGCCGCGCCGAACCGTCTTCAAGGTGTCGCTGCCCATGTATGATGATTCGCAGATGTCCCAGGGTGTTTCGATGGTCCGGGGCGGACGGGGGAGTCGTTGATGACTGCGGCGACCATCCTCATCGCGGACGACGACCGCGCCATCCGCACCGTTCTCACCCAGGCGTTGGGCCGGTTGGGGCACGAGGTGCGCACCACGGGCAACGCCGCCACCCTGTGGCGTTGGGTGGCCGACGGCCAGGGCGATCTGGTCATCACCGACGTGGTGATGCCCGATGAAAACGGCCTGGACCTGATTCCGCGCATCAAGAAGCTGCGGCCCGAACTGCGCGTCATCGTGATGAGCGCGCAAAACACCCTCATCACCGCGCTGAAGGCGGCCGAACGCGGCGCGTTCGAATATCTGCCCAAGCCCTTCGACCTGAAGGAACTGGTGTCGGTGGTGGAGCGGGCGTTGAACGCCAACACCCCCGCCGCGCCGATGGCGGGCGATCCGAACGACGGCGACGAGCAACTGCCGCTGATCGGCCGCTCCCCGGCGATGCAGGAAATCTACCGGGTGCTCGCCCGCCTGATGGGGACCGACCTGACGGTGATGATCACCGGCGAGTCCGGGACCGGCAAGGAACTGGTGGCCCGCGCCCTGCACGATTACGGCAAGCGGCGCAACGGGGCCTTTGTCGCCATCAACATGGCGGCCATCCCGCGCGAGTTGATCGAATCCGAACTGTTCGGCCACGAGAAGGGAGCCTTCACCGGGGCGACCAACCGGTCGACCGGGCGGTTTGAGCAGGCCCAGGGCGGGACCCTGTTCCTCGATGAAATCGGCGACATGCCGCTGGAGGCGCAAACCCGCCTGCTGCGCGTGTTGCAGGAGGGCGAATACACGACGGTCGGTGGGCGCACCCCGATCAAGACCGACGTGCGCATCATCGCCGCAACCCACCGCGATCTGCGGACCCTGATCCGCCAAGGGCTGTTCCGCGAGGATCTGTTCTACCGGCTCTGCGTCGTGCCCATCCGTCTGCCGCCGCTGCGCGAGCGGACGGAGGATGTGCCGCTGCTGGTCCGCCATTTCCTCAACCTCGGCATCAGCCAGGGCCTGCCCGCCAAGAGCATCGACCAGGGGGCGATGGACCGGTTGAAGCGTTACCGCTGGCCGGGCAACGTCCGCGAGCTGGAAAATCTGGTCCGCCGTCTGGCCGCGCTCTATTCCCAGGAGGTCATCAGCCTGGACGTGGTCGAGGCCGAGTTGGCCGACGCCACCCCCGCCGCCCAGCCGGTGGAGGAAACCCAGAGCGAGGGCCTGTCGGCGGCGGTCGAGCGCCATCTGAAGGATTACTTCGCCGCGCACAAGGACGGCATCCCCTCCAACGGTCTGTACGACCGCGTGCTGCGCGAGATCGAGCGGCCCTTGATCGCGCTCAGCCTGTCGGCAACGCGCGGCAACCAGATCAAGGCGGCGCAGATGCTGGGGCTGAACCGCAACACCCTGCGCAAGAAGATCCGGGATCTCGACATCCAGGTGATGCGCGGGATCAAGTGAGGCGGGCGGGCGGCTGAACGGGCATTGGCCGAACGAGCATTGGATGGACGGCTTTTCGCTCAAAAGTCTGTGACTTTTTTGCGACAAGCTGTCCGCTCCAACGCCCGCGCTGCGGGCGGGGGAGTGGTCATCTCTTGCCTGTGGGCCAACGGTTGTCGCTTGGCAATGTGGCAACAGAGGTGTATCTTTCCGGCAACAGAGTCGCCGCCGGATCATGACCTCCACGACAGACAGCCAAACCCCTCTGTGGCAACGCTTTCTCCGCTGGTCGGCCCGCATCGGGTTGACCAAGCGCTTGGCGGTCGCCCTGTCGCTGGCGGCCCTCGCCGCCGGATTCGCCACCTACGCGGCGATGACGGAAAGCGCGCCGTTCGGCCAATCCAACCCGCGCACCGTCACCCTGCTGTTGACGCTGGATCTGGCGTTGCTGCTGACGCTGGGCGTGTTGATTTCCCGCCGCATCGTCGGGATCTGGATGGGGCGTCGGCGCGGCTTGGCCGGGTCGCGGCTGCACACCCGGCTTGTGCTGGTGTTCAGCCTGCTGGCGGTGGCCCCGGCCATCATCATGGCGGTGTTTTCGACCATCTTCTTTTACGTGGGCGTGCAAAGCTGGTTCAGCGACCGGGTGCGCACGGCGGTGAACGAATCGCTGGTGGTCGCCAGCGCCTATCTGCACGAGCATCAGCAGAACATCCGCGCCGACGCGCTGGCCATGGCCAACGATCTGTCGCAGGAGGCCCGGCTGTCGAGCGACCCGCAGCGGTTCGAGCAGATCGTCGCCACCCAATCCATGCTGCGCGCGCTGTCCGAGGCCATCGTCTTCAACGGGACCACCGGGTCGATCATCGCGCGGTCGGGCTACACCTTCACCCTGGAATTCGATCCGATTTCCGAGGAGAAGCTCCAGGTTGCCCGGCGCGGCGACGTAGTCCTCATCATCAGCGAGAACGACGACCGCGTCCGCGCGCTGGTGGCGCTGGACCGGGGATCCGACACCTTTCTTTATGTCGGGCGGATGGTGGAACCGCGCGTGCTGTCGCACATGGCCGCCGCACAAGGCGCGGTGCGCGAGTATGACGATCTGGAAAACCAGCGCGGCAGCCTGCAAATCACCTTCACCCTGATTTTCCTGGTGGTGGCGCTGCTGCTGTTGCTGGCGGCGGTGTGGGCCGGGTTGAACTTCGCCACCCGGCTGGCCCGCCCGATCAGCGCCCTGATCGGCGCGGCGGAGCGGGTGCGCGCCGGGGATCTGACCGTGCGCGTCGTCGAACCGCCGGGGGAGGATGAATTCGTCCTGCTGTCCCGCGCCTTCAACCGCATGACCACGGAGATCGAGGGGCAGCGCCGCGAATTGCTGTCGGCCAACCGGCTGTTGGACGAGCGGCGGCGCTTCACCGAAACCGTACTGTCGGGGGTGTCCGCCGGGGTGCTGGGGCTGGACGGCAACGGCTGCATCAACCTGCCCAACCGGTCGGCCGCCCGCCTGCTGGGGGTGGAGGATCCCGAAACGCTGATCGGCGTCGCGCTGACCGACCTGTCGCCCGACATGGCCGATCTGCTGGACAACGCGCCCAAACGACCGGGCCGGGTGGTGCAGGACCACATCCAGCTCCGCCGCCCCGGCTCGCCCACCCTGACCCTGCTGGTCCGCATCGCGGCGGAAGGGCGCAGCGGCGAGGTGCGCGGCTATGTCGTGACCTTCGACGACATCACCGAACTGGTGTCCGCCCAGCGCAAGGCCGCCTGGGCCGACGTGGCCCGGCGCATCGCCCACGAGATCAAGAATCCGTTGACGCCGATCCAATTGTCGGCGGAACGGCTGCGGCGGAAATATTTGAAGGAAATAACCAGCGACACCGAGGTGTTCACCCTGTGCACGGACACCATCGTCCGGCAGGTGGACGACATCCGCCGCATGGTCGATGAGTTTTCCGCCTTCGCCCGCATGCCCCAGCCGGTGATGAAGCCCTGCAACCTCAACGATCTGGTGCGGCAGGCGGTGTTCCTGCAATCCAACGCCCACAGCGGCAGCATCCGGTTCGACACCCGGCTGCCCAACGGGCCGCTGACCGTGGTGTGCGACAGCCGCCAGATCTCGCAGGTGCTGACAAACCTGTTGCAGAACGCCGCCGACGCCATCGAAGGCCGCAGCCCGCCCGCCGACGGCAGCCCGCTGCCCGGCGGGGAGGTGTCGATCAGCGTGGTGAACGACGAGGACAAAGTCACGCTGACCATCGAGGACAACGGCAAGGGTCTGCCGACCGACGAGCAGCGCGACCGGCTGACCGAACCCTATGTGACGACGCGGGCCAAAGGGACCGGCCTGGGGTTGGCGATCGTCAAGAAGATCATGGAGGACCATGGCGGCGTGCTGAGCCTGAACGACCGCGACAGCGGTGTCGGCGCGCGCGTCACCCTGGTCATCCCACACCCGGTTGCGGCCACGGTGGAATCCGCCGGACGCGACGACAGGCCGGCGGAGACCGGCGGAGAGACGAGGCAAGCGGCCCATGGCGCATGACATTCTGATCGTCGATGACGAAGCCGACATTCGGATGCTGATCGCGGGCATCCTGAACGACGAAGGCATCAAGACGCGCGAGGCCGCCGACGCCGATCAGGCCTTTGCCCAGGTGTCGGCGCGGCGGCCCAGCCTGGTGGTGCTCGACATCTGGCTTCAGGGCAGCCGTCTGGACGGCTTGCAGATCCTGGAACAGTTGATGCGCGACCACACCAACCTGCCGGTCATCATGATGTCGGGCCATGGCAACATCGAAACCGCCGTGCAGGCGATCAAGATCGGGGCCTACGACTTCATCGAAAAGCCGTTCAAGGCCGACCGCCTGCTGCTGATGGTCGAACGCGCCATCGAGGCGTCGCGGCTGAAGCGCGAGAACCAGGAACTGAAGCTGCGGGCGGGCGGCGATCTGGAGATGATCGGTCGCTCCCCCGCCGTCAACCAGGTGCGCCAGAGCATCGATAAGGTGGCCCCCACCGGCAGCCGCGTGCTCATCACCGGCCCCGCCGGGTCGGGCAAGGAGGTGGTGGCCCGTCTGATCCACGCCCGCTCCCGCCGCAACGACGGCCCCTTTGTCGGTCTGAACTGCGCCACCATGCGGCCCGAGCGGCTGGAAATGGAGCTGTTTGGGACCGAGGCCGGGGTCGATGGCCATGGCCGCAAGATCGGCACCTTCGAGCAGGCCCATGGCGGCACGCTGCTGCTGGACGAGGTCGCCGACATGCCGCTGGAAACCCAGGGCAAGATCGTGCGCGCCCTGCAGGAACAGGTGTTCGAGCGGGTCGGCGGCGGCCACCGGGTGGAGGTCGATGTCCGGGTGATCGCCACCTCCAACCGCGATCTGCAAGCGGAGATCGAGCAAGGCCGATTTCGCCAGGATCTGTTCTACCGCCTGTCGGTGGTTCCGATCCGCGTTCCGTCCCTGACCGAACGGCGGGAGGACATCCCGCATCTGGCCCGCCACTTCATGCAACGGTCGGCCGAGGCCGCCGGTCTGCCGGTGCGCGAGTTTGGCGAGGACGCGATGGCGGCGCTCCAGGCCTATGACTGGCCGGGCAACGTGCGCCAACTGCGCAACGTGGTGGATTGGCTGCTGATCATGGCGCAGGGCGACCCGAAGGAGCCGATCCGCGCCGACACCCTGCCGCCGGAAATCGGCGCGATCACCCCGACCGTGCTGAAATGGGACAAGGGCGGCGAGATCATGGGCCTGCCCCTGCGCGAAGCCCGCGAGGTGTTCGAGCGGGAGTATCTGTTGGCCCAGGTCACGCGCTTTGGCGGCAACATCTCCCGCACCGCGTCCTTTGTCGGCATGGAACGCTCGGCCCTGCACCGCAAGCTGAAGTCGTTGGGCGTGCACGGCAGCGAAAAGGGCAAGCTGTTTTTGGAGTGACGGCGCGGGGCAGGGGCGCGCGGTGCGCCCCTCTCACCCTCACAGGTCCATTACCAGAGGCCCATCACCAGACCGATCACCACACGACGCGCGGGACCGACGCCACTTTCAGCGGGCCGAGGAACAGACTGTGGTCCTGCACCTTCACCGGGGTGGTGATGACCGGTGCGCCGCCGGGGCCGGTGGGGCGCGACAGCATGGCGACCACGGTGCGGGCCATCGCCGCTTCGTTCGGGCGCATCATTGGTTTGACCGCGTTCAGGGCCGCCGGTGCGCCGTGAATCTCCGCCGTCAGATCGGCCAAGGGCTGCAACTCCGGATCCAGCGACAGGGTTCCATTCAGCGCGATGGCCAGCGGTCCCCAATCCAAGGCCAAGCGGTCCACCTGCACCGTTCCACCCTCCCGGCTCCAACTGGACAGGCTGACCGGCTCTGGTTGAGGCAGGCGGCCCATCACGCGGGCGGACAACTCAGCCCGCTTCACCTCGCGTCCCAGCGAGGGCGGGGTGCCGTCGGGCAGGGTGACGCCGTTCGCGGTCACGCCGATGGCCCAGGCGGTGTCGGTGGCGGCCCCCGGCGGTTGGTTGGGCTGGGCGGCGCTGAGATCCAGCGAGGCGATGGGCAGGGGTTGGTTGAGCGCCTGGGCGGTCAGATCGGTGAAGGTCAGGCGCAGCGTTTCCAGCGTGCCGTTCAGCGTCCACACGGCCCGCCCGCCGCCGCCGCCATGCGCGGTCACGTTCAGCGGCGGTTGACCGGCCTGGACCAGCGTCAGGCGCTGCTCGCCCGGCAGGCTCAGATTGACCTCGGTCGGGTTCCACGGCGCAGCCTCGGCCACCAGACGGGTGCCGCGCCATTCCGCCCCACGCGTGGCGAGGTGCGGCTGCTCCAGCGCGGCGCGCAGGGCAAAGGGAAAACCGGCCACCGACAGGCCCGCGTGGTTGACCGTGCCGCCGTTGGCCCGCTGCTGCTCAATCCAGGTCAGAACCCCGCGTTCCACCGTGCGCGCGGCCTGCCACCACCACAGGCCATAGCCGACCGGCGGCAGGGCAACGACGAGGGCAAGACCGGCGATCAGGCGGTTGCGGAGTTTGGGAAAGCGCATCGGTGGCATGTCCATTCCGTGTCCGTCCTGTTATAGCGACGCCACCGCCACCATGCTAGGCTCGGCCCCCGAAATCTTTGCAACACCTGTTGGTTTGCAACGAGTCTGACCTCATTTTCGTCTGATCATGCCCCTTGATCCACTGGCCTCCCCGCCCGATTGGTCGCAGGACATCGCGCTGTCCCCCGGCGCGGATCTGTGGGTGTTCGCCTATGGCTCGCTGATGTGGAATCCCGGTTTTCCCCACATCGAACGCCATGTGGCGCTGCTGAATGGCTATCACCGACGGTTTTGCGTCGCCTCCCACCGCTATCGCGGCACGCCGGAGCGGCCCGGTCTGGTGCTGGGGCTGGATCATGGCGGATCCTGCCGGGGCATCGTCTTCCGCATCGCAGCGGCGGAGGTCCCTGGCGCGCTCGATTACCTGTGGGATCGGGAGATGACCAACCGGGTCTACCGCCCCCTTTTCCGCCGCCTGCGCTTGCAGGATGGCCGGGCGGTCGAAGCCTGCTGTTTCGTGGTGGACCGGCGGCACCAGCAATATTGCGGCGGTCTGGACGAGGAGTCGGTGATCCAACGCATCGCCCGTTGCTGCGGCCAGCGCGGTCCGAACACCGAGTATCTTGTCAACACCGTGCAGCATCTTGATGCGCTTGGCATTCCCGACGCGCGGCTGCGCCGGATTTACGCCGGGGTCCGGCGCAAGCTGGCTTGACCGCAACCCAACGCGACGATGATGTGGGGCGTTACCCGCCGGTCGCCGGGGTGGTGGGTGCCGGGCTGGTGGCCTTGGGTGTGGTGGTCGTGGGTGTGGTGGTGGCGGTTTTGACAATCCAGTAGGTCGCCGCCACCCGTCCGGCCTGGGCGGCCCCGGCCCCGCAGGCGTCGGAGACGGCGTAATAACCATCCAGGTAGCGCGCCTTCAGCCGTTCCAGCGCCGGTTTGGTGATCTGGTCCTTCGGCGTGCCGGACAGGCAGAACCAGGTTCCGGTCCTGTCCACGCCAAAGGACCAGGACAGGTTGGTCGGCGGAGTCGGGCGGTTGCCGAAGCTGGGGAAGAGGTCGGCCTCCCACCCGGCGGCGGTCGGGCTGGCCAGCCCCGCCGCCTGACGGGAGCGGAAAGCGGAATCGAGCGCCTGGAATCCGGCGTCGGTGCTGCTGGTCAGCTTCACCCGCGCTTCGGTGTCGGCCCCGATGTATTGGATGCCGCCCACCGTCACCGTCGCCACCAACCCGATCGTCACCACGGCGGACACCAGATTCATCGCCGTCCCCGTTGGCGGTCCCCGCTGGCGCGCGTTCTCATCCTGTCTCCAAGCCTCATGGCGATCTCAAGCCTCATGGGTCAGCGTCGCAGGGTGGGAAGCGAGCCACCCACCCCCTGCGCCTCGCTGCCGAAGACGCGGCGGATCTCCGCCCCGGTGGTCTGCCCGGCGTGGAATTTGGCGATGGCGTCCTGAAGCATGGTCGGCCAGCTCCGTTGCCCCTTGGCGGCGTTGATGATGCTGGCGGCCCCGTCGAAACGGGCGCATTCGCTGACCACGGTCCGCCCGGCGTAACCGCTGTCAAGGCAGGACTCGCAGCCCGCCCCATGGCAGACCGTGCAGACCGTGCGGATCAGCGATTGCACCAGCACGCAGCGCAGCAGATTCTTGATGTCGTGCGCGGTGACGCCCAGATGGCGCAGCCGGTCGATGGCCCCGAGGATCGAGCCGGTGTGCAGGGTGGACAGCACCATATGGCCGGTGTCGGCGGCGCGCACCGCGATCTTGGCGGTTTCCTCGTCGCGGATTTCGCCCAGCACGATCACGTCGGGATCGGCGCGCATGAAGGCGCGGACGACCTGGGCGAAATCCATGTTCACCGTCGGGTTGACGCTGACCTGCCCGGCGTAGGCGACGCGGTATTCCACCGGATCCTCGATGCTGTAGACCGCCTTGCCGATGCGGTCGATCTCGCGGACGGTCGCGGTCAGGGTGGTGGTCTTGCCCGAGCCGGTCGGCCCGCAGATCAGGCACAGCCCGTGCCGCTGGTCCACCGCGCGCCGCCATTCGGCCACGCGGGTGATGCCCAACCCGTCCAGAATCGGTTGGATGCGTTCGGCGTCCAGAACGCGCAGCACCAGGATTTCGCCATCCACCGACGGAACCGTCGCCACGCGCAGATCGATCGAGCGACCCCGGATTTCCAGATCGAATCGCCCTTCCTGCGGGATCCGCCGTTCGGCCAGATCCATCGCCGCGCGGTCCTTGATCTGGGCGGTGATCGTCGCGTAATGGTCCAGCGAGCCTTCGTGCATCAGTTGGCGCACGCCGTTGACGCGGAAAAACACGCTGTAGGTCTTGCGGCGCGGCACGATGTGGATGTCCGACGCCCCGGCCTGGGTGGCTTGGGTCAGCAGGGTTTCAACCCCCTCGGGATCGCTGCTGTTGCCCTCGCCCCGGCGCACGCGGTCGAGGAAATCGTCGAAATGGTCGGGAACGAAGGCGACGAAGCGGACGCGCTTGCCCGGATAATGCTTCGCCACCACGCGGGCGGCGATCATCTCCTCGTGCAGGGTGGCGACATAGACGCTGTCCGCCGTTTCCCCGGTGACGATGATGGCGTGCTTTTCCAGCAGGCGCAGCGGGACCGGCGTCGCCGCCACCGGCTCGGGGGTGTGGGCGGCGGCCTCGTGCCGGGTTTGCGCCTCCATCAGGTCGGCGCGGGCGACAAAGCCGTTGCGGACCAGGATCGACCCCAGCGGCTCCCCCGTCACCCGCTGTTCGGCCAGCGCGGCGTCGAGGATGGAGCGCGACACCAGCCCGCGATCCAGCAGATAGGCGGCCAACTCCTCGCGCACGGCGGTCGGGGGATCGAGCCTCATTGACGGCATCCCCAATGGGCGCGGTTGGCCAGCGATCCGGCGCTGGGCGGGCTGGCGGCGGCCTCGGCGGCGCTGGCGCGGCGGACGGGGGCCGGTTGGGCGAACAGCTCGCCATGGGCGCATTTGCCGCCGGGGGCGACGGTGACTTGCGTGGTGGCGTCCGACGCGACCCGCGTGCCGCCGAGGTCGAGAACACCCGCCGATTTCGGGCGCGCGCCCGCCATCCCCACCGCCGTGGCCGTCATCTCCAACGCGCCGTTTTCCAGCACGACGCCGAATTGCGTGTCGCTCTCGGCGCCGATGTCGGTGTTGTCGAGGATGGTTTGCCCGCCGCCGGAACGCAGGGCGGCCATCGGCACGCCGCCCCGGCCCATGACCCGCAAGCGTGGCCGGACCCGTTCGCCGGAAAAGGTGACGGCGGCCCCCAGCGCGCTGACCAGACCGGTGCGGCCGGTTCCGACCTGGGCGGTGATGTCGGCGTCGCGGAACAGCGCCTCGCCCCCCGTCACCTGCACACCGTCGCCGGTGGCCGAGGCCAGGGCGAGGCGGCCGGTGACGTCGAGTCGGGCGTGGCGGCCGCGCAGCGCCGGGCCGTTGGCGACCGAAATGGCGTTGGTCCCGGCAAAGCTGAGGCGGGTTCCCGGCATGGCTTCCACCGGGGTTTCAAAGGCGATGTTTTCGAGTCGCAGATCGGCGGGCAGGCGGAAAACCGCCCCGACGGGTTGGCTGGCGATCACCACCCCATCGGCCTCCCCCTGCATGACCACGCGCATGCTGCGCCCGCCCCCGGCCCCGCTGGCCAACTGGTCGAGCAGGGCGGCGGGTATCTCGTGACGGCCGGGGGCCAGACGCAGGACCATGCCGGTCGGCTGCGTCGCCTGCCACAGCCCCAACGCGGCGGTCAACGCCATGGCATCGGCGGCGGTGGTCCCGCTGCCGTCGCCCAGCGATGCGGGCGCGACGTAACGGCGGATGGTCGCCGCCGCCGCGATGGCGGCCAGATCGGCGGAGGAACCGCGCGTCACCCCCACCGCCGACCCGGCGGGCAGGGTGAGTTGACCGTCTTTCATGGTCAGGCTGGCGCAATCGGGCATCGTTGTCGTTCCGATGGCGGGGGCAATGATGGCGGCGATGAGTCCGGCCTTGGCGATCTCCGCCGGGGCCGCCGGGGCGCTCAGAACATAAAGCCGGGCACCGGGCGCGCCGCTTTGCGGCCATGGCGTGGTGACGATGCCGGGCGACACCGCGTCCGGGGCCGGGGCGAAGACGCAATAGCCATAGGGCGCGCCCCAGGGCGTTTGCACCCCCGGCATCAGCCAGGCGGGCAGTTCGGTCTTGCCATCGGCCCGTTCGGTCGGGGCGGGCGGGTAGACGGTTCCGTCGTTTTTCAGGGCGCGCAGATTGGCGTCCACCAGGGCGGCGAGCTTGTGCATCTGCCCGGCGCTGCGCTGGGCCTGGGCGATGCGGTCGGACGATTGAATCAGCGTGAAGGCGGTGTAACCCGTCGTCGCCACCAGCGAGATCGCCATGATCGTGATGATGAGAAGGGAAACCATGGGCTGCCGTCCGTTGCCGCCGCTTGGGCGCAATCACCACCCTAATCGGATTCGCGGGCGGCACGGGCAAAAAAACAAAGGACCGGCGGTGGGGCCGCCGGTCCAGCGTTGGACGCCGCGTGAGGGGGGCGACGTCCGGGGGAACGCAAGGCCCCTGGCGTTACTGGTGCTTGAAGTAGGCGATGTGCTTGCCGCTGTCGCCACCGATGGCGATGGTGTTGGCCGCGCCGCCCAGGATGATGGTGGTGGTGGTGGTCCCCAGCGGGACGCAGAAATAGCGGTAGACCGAGCCCAGCGCGTCCAGCTCCGCCTTTGTGGTGATGCCGCTGACGGCGACGGTCACGGCGTTGACGGTGATGTTCGCCAAGCCGGTGAAGTTGTTTGCGGTTGTGGCGACATAGCCCGCCGACTTGGCGATTTCCAGGCAGGAATTCGCGCCGGTGGTCGCGTTCAGAACCACATACACGCCGGTGTTGTTTGTTTCGTTGCCGGCGGCGGTGGCGCCGCCGTTGCCGGTGCTGTCGATGATGTACCCGGCCGCCGTCGGGCCACCGCCGAAGGTGGTCGCCGTGTTGGGCGGGGGCGGGTAGGACGACATGTAAGTCGGCGGAGTCACGCTGGTCAAACCGGTGGAACTTGGCGCGGAGGCCGTCGTCGTGTTGCCGTCGTTGCTCCACATCGTCCAGGCGGCGTCGATCTGTTCCATCGCGCTCAGGATCTGAACGGCTTGCGCCTTGGCGCTCATGTTGGTGAAGGCGGAGCCGGAGTAGAACACACCGGCTGCGGCCATGAATCCGGAAATGGCGACCGCAACGACCACCGAAAGCAGGTTGAACATTCAGGCACTCCTTTAAGGGCCGTCACAGGGTTGGGGCCGTCGCCGTCCGTTGTGTGGGCAACGGGTTGGCAAACGGCACCACGTCATCCCGCACTGGGTCCGGTGTGCTGTCCCGCTTTCGGGTTCACAGCGGTCGCATCGGTGGAGCGTGCTCCATCGGAGAAACCGCCCGGTCAGGGCACGACGTTCGACCCACTCAAAGCCTGAAGTCGTTAACGCATCCTAAATGTGGATTTTTACGCCATCAGTGATGGCCGTCACAGCCGCAGGGGGGAATCGGGGGGGTGTCATCGGGATGAAACACACGGGCTGCGACGCTTGACCGCAGGCTGCGGAGGCTTGACGGGTGAAACGCGGGATGGAGTGATGAACCCGCCGCCACCGCCACCAGTCGGTCCCAATGGTCCGATCACGGGCGGACGGCCAAACGCAGGCGATTCACCATCGCGACTGACAATCCGGCACAAGACCATCAGGGAGGATCGCAATGTCTTACAACCACATCCTGGTTCATCTGGATTCCAGCCCCCATGTGGGGAGCCGACTCGACGCCGCCATCAAGCTGGCGCAGCGGCACGGGGCCTTTCTGCGCGGCCTGTTCGCCCAGAACGACCGCAACGCCAACAGCGTGATCGCCCGCCGGTCCAGCGATCATCTGGCCGAGGCGGCGGCGCGCAGCCAGGCGCTGTTCAGCGAAAAGTTGGCGGCGGCGGGCGTGAACGGCCAATGGCACGGCCTGACCCACGGCGAGCACAACCACGTGATTCGCGAGGCCATCATCTGGTCGCGCTTCGCCGACCTCACCATTCTGGGCCAGTATGACCGCGAGGTCGGGTCCGATGGCGCGCCGGAGGAGTTGAACGAACAGGTCGTGCTGAATTCGGGCCGCCCGGTTCTGGTGATTCCCTACGCAGGCCATTTCCCGGTGATCGGCAAGCGGGTTGCCGTGGCCTGGAACGCCGAGCGGGAGGCGGCGCGCGCCTTGGCCGATTCGCTGCCGCTGCTGGAAAAGGCCGATGAGGTGACGGTCATCACCGTGCTGACCCAGGCCGCCGCCGGTGCGCCCGAATCGCCGCGCGTCGGCCTGCTCGACCACCTGTCCTTCCACGGCATCACGGCGGAGCAGACCCACTTCACCGTGTCGGACATCGGCGCGATGGACGCGCTGCTGGCCCGCACGATGGACACCGGGGCCGATCTGCTGGTGATGGGCGCGCACGGCCATTACGGCTTCCCCTTCCTGCACCGGGGCAGTGGGACCCGCCATGTTCTGCGCACCTGCCCGGTGCCGATCCTGCTGTCGCACTGACACCAGGCGGGCAAGAGACACCGGGCGGGCAAGACACCGCAAAAAACGAACATAAACGAAAGGCCCCGCCACCGGGTTGCGATCCGGTGGCGGGGCCTTTTGCGTCTGTGACCGGTCAGATGCTGTAATTGTCGGCGATTTCCAGGCGCAGCTTTTCCACCTGATCGCGGAACACCGATCCGTCGCGCCCGGCGTCGTTCTTCACGTCGCGCACCACCCGCGCCGGGGTTCCGCCCAGCACGATGATGCGGTCGGCCAGATGCACCGCCTCTTCCAGATCATGGGTGACGAACAGGATGGTTTTGCCGGTTTCCCGGTGGATCCGCCGCAACTCGTCCTGAAGGTTGTTGCGGGTGATGGCGTCGAGCGCGCCGAACGGCTCGTCCATCAGCAGGATGTCGGGATCGACCGCCATGGCGCGGGCGATGCCCACGCGCTGGCGCTGCCCGCCCGACAATTCATAGGGCCAGCGGCGGGCGTAGCCGTCCAGCCGCACCAGCTTCAACGCCTCTTCGGCCCGGCGCAGCCGGTCGGCGGCGCTGATCGGCAGACCTTCCAGGCCCAGTTGGACGTTTTTCACCACCCGCCGCCAGGGCAACAGGCGGGCGTCCTGGAACACCAGACCGACCGGGCGATGGGCCGGGCGCTGGTCCTGGTGGATGGTGACGCCGCCGGTCCGGGCCTTGTGCAAGCCCGCCACCACCCGCAGCAGGGTGGATTTGCCCACGCCCGACGGGCCGACGATGGCAACGAAGCTGCCGCGTTCGACCGACAGGGTGACGTCCACCAGCACCGGCGGCGCGCTGTCGCCATAGCCGATGGCGACGCCGTTGAGATCGATCACCGCTGCCATGACAACACCCGCGCTTGCACCTGCATGAACAGGAAATCCGACACGCCGTAGAGCAGCGCGATCGTGACCATGTAGAGAACGACGATGTTGGTCGCCAGCAGGCCGGAGGCTTCCATCATCCGCATGCCCAGGCCGGAGATGCCGAACAGCTCCGCCGCCACCACGGTCATCCAGCCTTGCCCCAACCCGGCGCGCAGGCCCGACAGGATGCCGGGCAGGGCACCCGGCAGGATGATCTTGAACAGGCGGGGGATCAAACCGCCCTGGCCGAAGGCGTGGCCCAGCTCGATCAGATCCTTGTCCACCCCGCGCACGGCGGAATAGCTGGCGTAATAATTGATCCAGAACACCGTCAGCGCGATCAGGAAGGACGCCGCCCCCTCGCTGACCCCGAACCAGATGATGGCGAAGGGGATCCAGGCGATGGCCGGAATCGGGCGCAGCATGCGCACGACCCAGGATTGGAAGGCGTCCCACACCCGCCACAGCGCCGCCGCCGTGCCGAAGGTGACGCCCAGGAAGGTGCCCAGGGCCAGACCGACCGCGTAGTGCGACAGGCTGGCCACCACCATTTTTTGCCAAATCCCGCGCTGGACTTCGGCCAGGAAGGCGGTGGGGACCGCGCTGGGGGAGGGCAGCAGCCCGGCGGGAACGACGCCGCTGCGCGCCACCGCCTCCCACCCAAACAGGAAGGCGACGACGCCCAGCGCCGACAGGGACAGAGAGGTGCGGGTGTTCATCGCGGGGCCGTGTCCGGGTTACTTGGCAACGGCGGCGTCGTAAAAGCGGAAGTCAAAGGCCTCCGCCACCGGGATGACGCCATCGGCGGAGCCGATTTCCTTGGCGAAGCCCATCATCTTTTCCACCGCCGGAACCACGCCGTGCGGATCGGCGACGAACTTCGACCCCGGACCCCGGAAGGCGGCCTCCAGCGTCTTCGGCTCCATCAGGCCCTTGCCGAGATATTCGTTCACGATCTTGGACGCGGCGGCTGGATCCTTGGCGATCAGATCGACCGCGCGCAGATGGGCCTTGACCAGCGCCTGGATGGCGTCGGGGTGGTTCTTCAGCACCTCCGCACGGGCCGACACCACGGTCCCGGGCTGGTCGGGGAACATCTGCGCTCCGGTGGCGAGCAGGGTCACGTTCGGGTCGAGCTGCTGCGTCACCGTCACCGTCGGCTCGCGGATGGTCGCGGCGTCGAGCGCCCCCGCCAACAGGGCTTGCTGAGTCTTTTCGATGCCCATCGGCACCAGTTCGACATCGGCGGGATCGACCTTGATGACCTTGAACAACCAATGCTTCAGCACGGTGTCGGGGACCGAACCCGGCGGTTGGGTCCCGATCTTCGGCTTGCGGCCGGTGTCGGCGGCGAATTTCTTGAAGGTGTCCGGCGTCGGGTTGGCCCCCAGCGCCTTGGCGAAGGCCCCGCGCCCGGCGACGACCATTTCCTCAACCGCCGAATTGGCGATGACGGCCACGTCCACACCCTTGGTGCGGGCGACCAGAACCGGGGCGACACCGGCGTAGAGCAGATCGATCTGTCCGGCGGCCATCGCCTGGATGGCGTGCGGGCCGGATTCGAAGCGGGTCAGCTTCAGCGCGATGCCGGCATCCTTCGCCCAGCCCTGGCCATCGACGATGAACAGCGGCGAGGCGGCGAGAATGGGAATGTAGCCGATTTCCAGCTTCACCGGATCGGCGGCGCGCGAAACACCGGGGGTCAGGGTGGCCAAGGACGCGAGGGCGGCCATCGCAACGACGGCGGCGCGGCGGGACATGCGGAGCATCGGATCATCCTCAACAGGGTTCTGTTGTTATTTAGCACAGAATCCCCGAAGCGGAAGACCCATTTCAACAGTAGGAGACGAGGGAATTGTGAATTTCACAGGTTGACCTGTTGATTGGCCGGGCGATTTGCGCAGGTTGTATTCGCTGCCCGTTGGTTTGTTTCCCAGGGGATGATGCGCAAAAACACAGCGGGGGAGCGTGAAAACGCTCCCCCGCTGCGCAACGGTCGGGTGGGGTTGGGTTACACCCGGCCGGGTCAGATGACGTAGGTCAGTTCCTTGCCGGACTTCAGGCTGTTCTTGCCGAACGTCTCGTCCACGTAATCCAGCAGTTGGGCCAACGCCTCGCTGCGGTCCAGGCTGCCGGTGTCGATGACCAGTTCCGCCGCTTCCGGCGACTCGTAGGGGGCGGACACCCCGGTGAAGTCGGGGATGTCACCGGCCCGCGCCTTTTTGTAGAGGCCCTTCGGGTCGCGCTCCTCGCACACCGCCAGATCGGCGGAGACGTGGATTTCGTGGAAACGGTCGCCACCGATCACGCGCGCCCGCGCCCGGTCGGCCCGCAGCGGCGAAATCAGCGAGGCGATGACCAGAACACCGGCGTCGGCGAACAGCTTGGCGGTTTCGGCCACCCGGCGGATGTTTTCCGCCCGATCATCCGGCGAGAAGCCCAGACCGGCGTTCAGGCCGTTGCGCACGTTGTCGCCGTCCAGAACGAAGGTCTGCCAACCGCGATCGAACAGCGCGCGTTCCAGCGCCATCGCCAGGGTGGATTTGCCCGCGCCCGACAGGCCGGTCATCCACAGGATGCCGCCCTTGTGGCCGTTGGCCGCCGCGCGCTCGTCCAGGGAGACGGTGTGCGAAACCTCGGTCAGATTGCTGGCGGCGGCATCCTCCGCCTCGATCACCAGACAGCCGCCGACGACGTCATTGCCGTCGATCAGCACGCCGCGCCCGGTGCGGGGCAGGTCGCCCGCCAGATCCACCGCGATGGGCGAGCGGGAGCGCAAAACGACCTCCGCCACCTCGTTGCGGTGCACCGCCTTGCCCGGCGTGCTGGACAGATCCTCCACGTCGATGACCGCCGTGACCTGCTCCACCGTCACCCGGTGTTCGGCGGTGGCGATCTTCAACGTGTAGGTCTTGCCCAGCGCCATCGGCTCCGACACCAGCCAGAACAGGCGGACGCTGAGCTTGTGGGTCAGGGTCGGCGCGCTGTCCGCGTGGTGGGCGATGTGGCCGCGTTCGGCGAAGATGCGCTTGTCGAGCGTGACGCCGATGCTCTGGCCCGCCTGGGCGTCCAGCACCGTGTTCGGGTTGTTCCACGCCTCGATGCTGACCACGGTCGCGCTGGCCCCGCCGGGGGCAAAGCGCAGGGTGTCGCCGACCTTCAGGCGGCCGCTTTCGACACGGCCCGCCAGGATGCGGCGGTCGCCCGGCTTGTAGACGTCCTGCAAGGGGAAGCGCAGCGGCTGGTCGGGGGAAACCTGCTGACGGCGGAAGCTGTCCAACTGCTCGATCACCGTCGGGCCGAGGTACCACGGGGCCTGATCGGTGCGGGTGACGATGTTGTCGCCGTGGCGGGCGGAAATCGGGATCACCGCCTTGGGGAACAGCCCCAGCTCGGCCAGATACTCCTTGATCTCGTGCGCGACGGTTTCATAACGCGACTGGGCGAAATCGACGCGGTCCATCTTGTTGATGACCACGGCGACCTGACGCACGCCCAGCAGATGCAGCAGGAAGGCGTGGCGGCGCGATTGCTCCAGCGCGCCTTCCCCGGCGTCGATCACCAGCAGGGCGGCGTCGGCCTGCGAGGCCCCCGTGACCATGTTCTTGAGGAACTCGGTGTGGCCGGGGGCGTCGATGATGACGTAGGGGCGCTGCTGGGTCTTGAAATGGATCTGGGTGGTGTCGATGGTGATGCCCTGGTCACGCTCGGCCTGGAGCGCGTCCATGACGAAGGCCCATTCGAACGGCATGCCGCGCTTGCGGCTCATCTCCTGGACCTGTTCGACCTTGCCGTCGGGCAGGCTGCCGGTGTCGTTCAGCAGACGGCCGATCAGGGTGGATTTGCCGTGGTCGACGTGGCCGACGATGACGATGCGAAGCTGTGAATTCGGCATGTTACATGTACCCCACGCTGCGCAGGCGTTCGAAGCTGTCTTCGGATTCGTTGTCCATCGCCCGGCCGGCGCGTTCGGGAACGCGCGTGACCTGCAACTCCTCGATGATCTCATCAATGGTCGAGGCGGTCGAATCCACCGGGAAGGTGATGTTCTTTTCCCCCAGAGAGCGATAGCGCTTGCCGTCGCGGGCAAAATACAGCGGAACGATGGGAATCCCCTCGCGCTTGGAATAGCGCCAGATGTCCAGTTCGGTCCAGGCCAGCAGCGGATGGATGCGGACGTGGACGCCCTCCGGGAAGCGGGTCTTGTAATGATCCCAGAACTCGGCGGGCTGGTCCTTCACGTCCCAATCGCCTTCCAGCGAGCGGGGGGAGAACACGCGCTCCTTGGCGCGGGTCGCCTGCTCGTCGCGGCGGATGCCGACCATGATCCCCTGATAGGCGTTGCCGCGCAGGAGGTTTTTCAAACCTTCCGTCTTGCGGGCGGCGGCGCGGGTCAGCGGCGGCAGGGTCTGGTCCATCTCCTCTTCCGGCGGGCATTGCTCGACGATCAGGTCGAGATCCCATTCCTTGGTGATGCGGTCGCGGAACTCATAGACTTCCGGCAACTCCATCGCGGTGTCGAGCTGGACGACGGGGAAGGGGATGCGGCCAAAGAACGCCTTGCGGCAGAGCCACAGCAGCGCGTTGCTGTCCTTGCCGATCGACCACAGCATGGCGAGTTTGTCGATGCGGTTGTAGGCTTCGCGAAGGATGTAGATGCTCTGGCTCTCAAGCTGGTCGAGATCGGCGCTCATCGGGCGGTTCCAATCATGGTCATGTGTATGCCGCATTCGGTTTTGTCGGTCCCGGCCCAACGGCCGGACCGTGGATCGGCACCGGCCGCCACGCGTTCGGTGCAGGTGTAACAGCCGATGGACAGGAACCCGTCGGCTTCCAGCGGGTGGCGCGGCAGATCGCGCCGGATGAACTCCTCCTCCAGCCGGTCCTTGTCCCAGTTGGCCAACGGGTTGACCTTGATGCGGTCGCCATCGGCTTCGAACAGGGGCAGGGCGGCGCGGGTCGTGGCCTGGAAACGCTTGCGCCCGGTGATCCAGCCGTCAAAGCCCTCCAGGGCGCGGCTGAGCGGGACGGTCTTGCGCAGGTTGCAACAGGCGTCGTGGTGTTTGGTGAACAGCATGCCGTCGGGATCGTCGGCGGCCAGATCGGCGGCGGTCGGCCCAACCTCCCGCAGGTTGGTCAGGCCCAGGCGCGCGACCAGCGTGTCGCGGTAGCGCAGGGTTTCGCCGAACAGCTTGCCGGTGTTGACCAGGATCACCGGGAAATCCGGTGTCACCTCGGCGGCCAGCGCCAGAAGCACAGCGGATTCGGTGCCAAACGAAGACACCAGCGCCAGCCGACCGCCCAAAGCCTCGCGAACGGCGGCGAGCAGCGTCGCGCCCTCCAGCGAGGCGTAACGGTCGGTCAGGTCCTTGATCTGTGTCGTCCTGTCCATGGGAAACGCAACCTTCAGCCGGTGTTTGCTGTCGATTAATCTCTACTTATTAAGTAGATTAACTGATCTGATTTGCACATTAACACCGGATTTATGGGGCTGCAATGGAAATACATTATCTATCTGTTTAATAGGATTGTGTGGTTAGTGTGAAATGTGTTGATTGTCTCCTTCAGGCGCGGCTAAATACAGCCATGGAAGCGAACACCGTCATTTTGCGTGGAATTCCCGGCGTCTCCGCCCTGCGGGGGGCGCTGTGATTCCGTTGGCGCTTGATCCCGCGCGGGTTCCCATCGCGTTGGCCGGGAACGGCCCCTTGGCGGTGCGGCGCTTGACCCAATTGCGCGAGGGCGGCGGCAACCCGCTTGTCTATTCACCGGAACCGGATGGGGAATTGGCTGAACTGGCGGGCGACCGTCTGGTGCGGGCCTTGCCCTTCACCGATGATTTGGACGCGGTGCGCGTGTTGTTTGTCATGGGCCTGGATCCGGCTGTGGAAAAGACCCTGGCGGAGATGGCGCGGGCGCGCGGCGTTCTGGTGAATGTGGAAGACGTTGTTCCCTTGTGTGATTTCCATTCCCCTTCGGTGGTGCGGCGCGGCGATCTGCTGCTGACCGTGTCGACCGGTGGGCGCAGCCCGACGCTGGCCAGCCTGGTCCGGCAACGGCTTGAAACCCTGTTCCCGGAGGCGTGGGCGGAGCGGTTGAGCGCGATTGCGGCGCTGCGCGACCGGCTGCGCGGGGAAAAGGCGTCGATGTCCACCATCGCCAAGGCGACCAAGGATCTGATTGCGCGGGAGGGATGGCTGCCATGATCCCGGAGATGATCCCGGTGTTGGGCGGGGCGGGGCGTTTGGCCCTGCCGGATTTCACCCCCGGCACGGTGTGGTTGGTTGGGGCGGGGCCGGGCGATCCCGGCCTGTTGACTCTGCTGGCGGCCAAGGCGTTGGCCGACGCCGACGCGGTGGTTTACGACGCGCTGGTCGATCCGGCGATTTTGGAACTGGCCAACCCGGCGGCGCGCCTGATCGATCTGGGCAAGCGCGCCGGGCGGCCATCGCCAACGCAGGAGGCGATCAACGACCGTTTGGTGGCCCTGGCGCGCGAGGGGCTGCGGGTGCTGCGGCTGAAGGGCGGCGACCCGTTCGTGTTCGGGCGTGGCGGCGAGGAGTGCCTTGCGCTGGCCGACGCGGGCATCGCCTTCCGCGTGGTTCCGGGCATCACCGCCGGGATCGGCGGGCTGGCTTATGCCGGGATCCCGGTGACGCATCGCGGGATGGCGACGACCGCCACCTTCGTCACCGGCCATGACAAATCCGGTGCGCTGCCGGAAAACCTGGATTTCGGCGTGCTGGCGGCCTTGCCGGGCGCGCTGGTGTTCTACATGGCGCTCGGCACGCTGGACGAGATCGCGCGCCGTCTGGTCGCGGCGGGGAAGCCGCCGATGACGCCGGTGGCCATCGTGTCCAGCGCCTCGACCGCCGCGCAAACGGTGATCGAGAGCAATCTTGCCCGTTGCGCGGAGGACGCCGCCCGGTCACAACCCAAACGCCCGGCCATCATCGTGGTGGGCGAGGTGGTGCGGCTGCGCGGCTGGATCGCGTCGTTGCAACAGACCGGATCCGCGCGGACCGGACCAGTGCGGACCGGATGCGCGTCCGAGGCGGCGCGCTCGCTGTGCGCCTGATGTGTTTGTGAAGCCGTTGTTTGTTTTGAGTTTGATGCACCGCTGATGCGAGGAGAGCCAGACATGCCGTCCCCCGATGGAACGCTGCACGCCATCACCGCCAACCGCCTGCGGGACGGCGTTGTCGTCTTTCTGGCGGCGGGCGGCGCGTGGGTGGAATCCTTCGCCGACGCCGCCCTGCTGACCAAGGCCGAGGCCGAACCCGCGCTGGCCGCCGCCAAGGCCCAGGCGGAAGGCGATCAGTTCGGCGTCGATGTCTACGCCTTTGAGGTGGAGCGCGCCGACGGAGCCGCCCAGCCGGTGAAGATGCGCGAGCGCATCCGTGCCCTTGGCCCGTCCGTCCGCCTCGATCTCGGCAAGCAGGCGGCGGCCTGACCAGCCCTCGTTGCGCTTCCGCCCCCGTCGCGCTTTCTGTTGTGTTCGCGCCCTGACAGCCCCCCGCCCTTGGGAACCGTGATATGAACCACATCGCGCCCGGCGCCCGCGCCGGGATCTACCATTACGACGCGATCGACCGCCGTTTCGTTGGCGAGCGTGTCGAGCAATTCCGCAAGCAGGTTGACCGTCGTCTGGCGGGCGAACTGACGGAGGAGGAGTTCAAGCCGATCCGGTTGATGAACGGCCTGTACCTCCAGCTTCACGCCTACATGCTGCGCATCGCCGTTCCCTATGGCGTGATGAGCGCGGTGCAACTGCGCAAGCTGGCCGAAATCGGGCGCACCTACGACAAGGGCTATGGCCACTTCACCACCCGCCAGAACCTGCAATACAACTGGATCAAGCTGGAAGACACCCCGGCGATCCTGAACGCGCTGGCCGATGTGGACATGCACGCGCTGCAAACCAGCGGCAATTGCGTGCGCAACGTCACCACCGACCAGTTCGTCGGGGCCGCCAAGGACGAGGTGGTGGACGGCCGCGTCTACGCCGAAATCCTGCGGCAATGGACGACGCTGCACCCCGAATTCACCTATCTGCCGCGCAAGTTCAAGATCGCCATCTCCGGTGCCGCCAGCGACCGCGCGGCGGTGCGCGTCCACGACGTCGGCCTGCTGGCGCGCCGCAACGAGGCGGGCGAGGCGGGATTCACCTTCTACGTCGGCGGCGGTCTGGGGCGGTCGCCCTTCATCGGCAAGCTGGTGCGCGAGTGGGTGGCCGAAGAGGATTTCGTCGCCTATCTGGAAGCCATCCTGCGCGTCTACAACCAGTATGGCCGCCGCGACAACATCTACAAGGCGCGCATCAAGATCCTGGTGCACGAGCTTGGCCTTGAGAAGTTCAAGGCGGAGGTCGAGGAGGAGTTCGCCCGGCTGCGCGGCCCGAAATACCGCCTGGATCCGGCCATCGTCGCCGAAATCCGCACCCATTTCGCCCCGCCCCCGTTCGAAGATCTGCCGGAGACGTCCGACGCGCTGGCGCGCGCCAAGGCCGAAAACCCGGCCTTCGCCAACTGGGTCGCGGTGAATGTGGCGGAGCACAAGGCCCCCGGCTACGCCATCGCCACCATTTCGCTGAAGCCGCCCGGCGGCATCCCCGGCGACGCCACCTGCGACCAGATGGATCTGATCGCCGATCTGGCCGAGCGCTACAGCTTTGGCGAACTGCGCGTCAGCCATGTGCAGAACATCGTTCTGGCCCACGTCAAACAGGACGAGCTGTTCGCGCTGTGGCAACAGCTTGACGCCGCCGGTCTGGGGACCGCCAACGCCGGGTTGATCGGCGACATCATCGCCTGCCCCGGTCTGGATTATTGCGCGCTGGCCAACGCCCGCTCGATCCCGCTGGCGCAAGCGCTGTCGGCCCGCTTCGCCGACCCGGTGCGCCAGCGCACCATCGGTGAACTGGGCATCAAGATCAGCGGCTGCATCAACGCCTGCGGCCATCACCATGTCGGGGCCATCGGCATCCTGGGCGTCGACAAGAAGGGGACGGAGTTCTACCAGATCACCGTCGGCGGCGACCCGACCCTGACCACCGCCATCGGCGACATCCTCGGCCCGTCGCTGACGGAAGAGGAAACGGTGGACGCCATCGAAGCCATCGTTGAGGTCTATCTCGCCCACCGGACGGAGGGCGAACGCTTCCTCGACACGCTGGCCCGCGTTGGCCACGGCCCGTTCAAGGAGAGAATCTATGCCGCTGATTGAGAATGGCCGCATCGGCGAAGACGCCTGGAGCTTCATCCCCGATGGGGAGCCGGTCCCCAACGACCGCCCGGTCATCATCAGCTTTGAACGCTGGCAGGCCGACCGCGCCAGCTTCGACGGGCGCAACGCCAAGCTGGGCGTGCGGCTGAAAAGCGGCACGCTGGCCGGGGCGATCGCCCCCGATCTCGACCGTTTCGCGCTGGTGGCGTTGGAGTTTCCGAAGTTTCGCGATGGGCGCGGTTTCTCCACCGCCCGCGAATTGCGGGAGCGCTACGGCTACACCGGCGAGATCCGCGCGGTCGGCCATGTGATCCCTGACCAATATCAGTTCCTGGTCCGCACCGGATTCACCTCCGTCGAGGCGCCGGAGGGAACCAACCCGGAAAGCTGGGCCAACGCCCTGAGCGAAATCACGGTGGCGTTCCAACCGAGCCTGGACGAGACGGAGCCGCTGTCGCTGCTGCGGCGCAAGCTGGGGCTGGCCGGGTAAACACGACAAGGCCGGTCGGTTTTGAAACAAAAAGCCCCGCGCGCCGGTGAAACGGCGCGCGGGGCTTTTTGCGTCGCATGGATGGGCTTTTACGACACGTCGGTCATCAGGGCGGTGGGGAAACCAGCCTCGCGCATGCGGGCCATCAGGCTTTGGACGTGGGTCTGGTCGCGGGTTTCCAGAACCACATCGACTTCCGCCATTTTCACCGGCACGTTGTGGAACAGGCGCTGGTGATAGACCTCGACGATGTTGGCCCCGGCCTCGCCCAGCAGACGGGTGACGCGGGACAAGGCACCAGGGGCGTCGGTGATGCCGATGCGCAGGCGGACGATCCGACCCTCATAGACCAGGCCGCGCATCAGCACTTGCGCCAGGATGCGGGAGTCGATGTTGCCGCCCGACAGGACGATGCCGACCTTGCGCCCGGCGTAACGGGCCGGGTCGTCCAGAAGTGCTGCCAGACCGGCACCGCCAGCGCCCTCCGCCACCAGCTTCTGCATGGTGGACAGGCGGTAGACCGCCTCCTCCAGCCGGGTTTCGCCAACCTCGACCACCTCGTCGACCAGGGAGCGGACGATGGGCAGGGTCAGGCCGCCGGGGGCCTTCACCGCGATGCCTTCGGCGATGGTCGCCCCGCCGCAGTCGATGGATTGCCCGGCCAGCGCCTGGATCATCGCCGGGTAGAGCGCGCATTGCACGCCGACGATGCGGATGGCCGGATTCAGCGCCTTGGCCGCCGTCGCCATGCCCGCGATCAGGCCGCCGCCGCCGATTGGGATCAGCAGCGTGTCGAGATCGGGGACCTCGGCCAGAAACTCCAGCGCCGCCGTGCCTTGCCCGGCGGCGACGAACGGATCGTCGTAGGGGTGGACGAAGGTCAACCCCTCCCGCGCCGCCAGATCATGGGCGAAGGCGGCGGCGTCGCTCAGCGTGTCGCCGTGCAGCACCACCCGCGCGCCCAGGCTTTCCGTCCGCTCCACCTTGGTGAAGGGGGTGAAGCTGGGCATGACGATGGTCGAGCGGATGCCCAGCCGCGTGGCGTGGCAGGCCACCGCCTGGGCGTGGTTGCCCGCCGACATGGCGATGACGCCCGCCGTTTTTTCCGCGTCGGCCAGCGACAGCAGCTTGTTCAGCGCGCCCCGCTCCTTGAAGGAGCCGGTCGTGTGCTGGTTTTCGAGCTTCAGGTGTATGCGGCAGCCCGCCATGTCCCCCAGGCGGGTGGCCGCAACCACCGGAGTGCGTGCCAGATGGCCTTCGATGCGCGCCGCTGCGGCGCGCACGTCCTCCAAACCAATGGTCATTGTTGTTGTGCCCCGGTGTTGCGTGGTGTGAGTGTCAGCACCTCCGCCCCTGCCGCAAGCAACGTGCCACGGTCGCCGGTCAGACGCAACGAACCGCCGTCCCGCCAGGTGGAAACAAGGTCGCCCCAATGCGGCGACAGCGGATTTCCCGATTGCCCGGTGGCGATCACAAATCGGGAGTTGTCCAAATCCGCAAGATCATACACCCCACGGTAGCCTGCGCCGTGCACATGGGCAAAGGGTGCGGCGGAATCGCGCAGGCGGGTGGATCCGCGATTGACGGTGAAATACCCGCCGTCGGTCTCGATGGACAGGTCGGTCATCGACCCCAGCAGCGGCACCTTGGACAGGATGCGGTGGCTGAGAACGGCGCGGTGCTCGTCGCCCCACCGCCAGCGGCTGGGGGTGCTGCCATGGCGCTTGGACAGATCGTCGAGCGCGGTGGTCAGCGCCTTGGCCACGATGTCGGCGCAGCTTTCGGGTCCCGGTGTCGTCGTGTCGTCGCACCAGCGCGGGGCGTGGGCGAAGACGTGGCGCAGCGCGCGGGTGCGCAGTTCCCAATAATTGGTGAAATCGGGGCCGAGTTCGTCGGCGAAGACAGCGCGGGTCAGTTCGCGCAGCCAGGCTTCGAAAATCAGCGGTTCGGGCCGGTCGCGCGCCATGCTGCCGTCCCACGCGCGCAACAGCGCCGTGGCGTCGGTGGCGATGCCCTTGGGCACGGGGTATTTCAGCAATTCGGGCAGGACATCGCGGGTGGGCAGGGAGACAATGTCCATCTGCTGGCGCGCGGCGTCCTCCACCGAATGACGGCGGTCGCCCAGCATCTCGACGATGCGCTGGGCGCGCGCGGCGTCCGGCCAGTCCATCGCCAGACGATAGGGGTAATCGCGCCCGACGATGGCGTTGTTGGCGTTGACGAACTGGCCGTTGGGCGGGTTGACCGCCTGGGGCAGGGTGTAGCTGGGCAGGAAGCCGGTCCAATCATACTCGCCGGTCCAGCCCGGAACCGGCACGCGCCCGTCGCCCTTGCGGCGGATCGGCACCCGGCCGGGGGAGATGATGCCCACCTCGCCCGCGCGGTCGGCGTAGACGATGTTCTGCTGCGGGGCGACGTGCAGGCGGACGGCGCTGCGCACCGCCTCGGCGTTGTCGGCGTGATTCAGGCGGTAGAGCGCCTCGGGCGTGTGGTCGTCGGCGGCCAGACCGGGGAAGGCCAGCGCCAGAACGTGACCGGCGGGCGGGACGTCGCCGCTTTCCAGATCGGAGATCACCGGACCATGGCGGGTTTCGCGCACGGTCAGCGTTTCGTCGGCCTGCCCGGCGACGCGGATGGTTTCGGTCCGGCTGTCGAAGGGCTGGAACCCGTCGGGGGCGGCGTAGCGTCTGGGGTCCTGGCCGTCGATCTTCTCGACGAACAGGTCCTGGGTGTCGCTGTGGGTGGTGGTGAAGCCCCAGGCGACCTTCCCGTTGTGCCCCAGAATGTGCAGCGGAACCCCCGGAACCGTCGCCCCGGCGATGGTCCCCTCCGGCGTGACGATGCGGGCGAGGTACCACAGGATCGGCGCGTCCAACGCCAGATGCTGATCGTTGGCGATGATCGGCTTGCCGGTGGTGGTGCGGGCACCGGTCAAGGCCCATTCGTTCGACGCGGTGTCCGGGCCAAGGTCGGGCAGGGCGGCCAGCAACCGCCCGACGCCCGGCGCCAGATCGAGGTCGCGCAGTTCGGCGGCCAGCGTCACCGGGGCGTTGGGCGGGTCGGCGGGGAACAGATCCTCCACCTGCTGCGGCGAAAGGCGTTTCAACAGGCGGGCGCGCAACAGCTCGTCCCGGTAATTGCCGGACAGTTGCAGGGCCATCAGCTTGCCCCACACCAGGGAGTCGGCGATGGTCCAGGGTTCGGGCCGGTGGCCGAGAAGCTGGAATTCGATGGGCAGCGCCTCGCGCCGCCGTTCCAGATAGCTGTTCACCCCGTCGGCGTAGGCGTCGAAGGCGGCGCGGGCGTCAGGTGACAGCAGGACGGTCATCTGCTCGGCGGCGCGGTAGAGGCCCAGCGTGCGCATCAGCCGGTCGCTTTTCAACGCGGCGTCGCCATAGCGGGTGCCGACGATCTCCGCCAGCCGCCCGGCCCCCAGGCGGCGCATCATCTCCATCTGCCACAGCCGATCCTGCGCGTGGACGAAGCCCAGGGCGCGGTAGGCGTCACGCTCGTTGGCGGCGAAGATGTGCGGCACGCCCTTGGCGTCGCGCAGCACCTCCACCTTGGCGTCCAGGCCGGGCAAGGGCAGCTCGCCGGTGGTTTGCGGCTGCTGGCCGCGCATCCAGCCATACCAGCCGCCCACCAGCAGGGGCGGGGTGGCCAGCACGACCGCCAGGGCGATCCCGACCCGAACCAGAACCGGGCGCGACAAGGGAATTCGTTGAAGAAGCATCACGATCCGTACAACCCGAAACGAAGGCAAACCGACGACGGCGGCACCATTACGCCGCTGTGCAAAAAAAGTCGCGTCCGATCCGCCGCATCGCTGAACTGCACCGCCCTGGACGGGTGTCCGTTTTCGCTCGTCTGGTCGAACAGCGCGGCATCATGATAGAAAACCATCGGATTGTTGCGTGAAAAGGGACGGTTTATGAACGAAGCGTGCGGAGACTCCGGCAGCCCGCGCGGTGCGCCCCGGTCCTGGATCGGTCGGCTGTTGCGTCCTGTGGTGACGCTTGCGGCGCTGGTCTATTTCATCCTTGACGCGGTCGTCTATTGGATCGTCCGGCCCTTTGCCCGCTGGGTCGGGGCGTTGCCGGTCATGGCCGGTGTTGTCCGCTGGCTGTCCGGTCTGGCCCCCTATCCGGCCTTGTTGGTGGTGCTGTTGCCGCTGGTCCTGCTGGAGCCGGCCAAATGGGCGGGGGCGTGGCTGCTGGCCAGCGGCCAGACCACCACCGGGCTGGTCGTGTTGACCGTGGCCGAACTGCTGAAAATCACACTGGTCGAGCGGCTGTTCCACCTGACCCGCGACCGGTTGATGACCATCGGCTGGGTGGCCTGGATCCTGAAGCGGGTGTCGGGCTGGCTGGCGTGGTTCAAGGATCTGCCGCCCTGCCGCGCTGTGCGGCGGGTGGCCGGGCGGGTGGCCGGGCGGGTGAAGGACGCCGCGCGCGCCGCAGCCGGGGCGGTGCGCCGGTGGGCGCGCGCGGTTTTGGGTTGAGGGGGCTGCGTTGGGTGGAGTTACGCCGCCGCCGGGGCATCCCAGTCCGGCGCGCGCCAGGACAGGCGGGCGGTGCCGACGGTGAGCGGGGCCGTGGCCTCCTCCAGATCGGCCAGCCGCAGCAGGGCGAGCGCGCGGCCGTCCACGCCGCTGCGCAGCTCCCCAACCTCCTTGTCGCCCATCGTCACCGGGGTTCCGGGGTCGGGCAACGGGCCGTCGAGCGTCACCGGAAACAGCTTTTTCTTGATGAGCGCGCGGTATTTGGTGCGCGCGGTCAACTCCTGCCCCATGTAGCAGCCCTTGGTCCAGGACACGGCGTTGAGCGCGTCCAGCCGGTTTTCCAGGGGAATGGCCTTCTCGGGGATCATGTCGGCGCTGCCATCCGGCACGCCCAGCGTCACGCGGAGGCGGTCGTAATCGGCGACCGTGCGGCGGGCCAATCCGGCGGCGGCGAGCGCGGCCAGGGCGTCGTCGAAGCCATCCACCGGCAGGATCAGACGGGCACCCAATGCGGGCAGGCGCGGATCGGTGATCGCCACCCCGCCCGCGAAGGGGCGGGCGGCCCCGGCCTCCTCCGGCAGGCCCAGCGCGGCGAGCGCCCCGGTGCCGAAGGCAACGACGACGCGCAGCGACTCGGCGCGGTCCTCCAGGGCGATTTTGGAGCGCAGCTTGTACATCTTCAGCCGCTTGAGCAGATCGGCCCGGCGCTCCGTCTCGGGGTCGAGCAGCAGGGCGCCACCGGACTCGATCAGGACGAAATCATGCAGAAACTTGCCCTGCGGGGTCAGGAACAGGCTGTAGGCGGCGCGCCGGTCGGTGACGGCGGTCACGTCGTTCGACACCAGCCCTTGCAGGAAGCCCGCGCGGTCCTCGCCCGACACAGCCACCACGCCGCGCCGCTCCAACACCGCGTAGCCCGCCGCGTTCACCGTCATGATCGTCACTGTTCCCTCGTTCGTGTGCGGGTGAATCTTGCGCGGGGTAAGACATGGTGTGAGGCGGGGGGGCTGGCAAGGCTTCGCACGATGTGCAGGCGTCGGTGGCCCATCTGCCCAGTGATTTGCCGGGCGTTTTGTGCCATCTCAGGCAATGCCGCGCCCGCATCGCGTGGCGGAGGAGGACGACATGACCCCGACCATCACCGTCACCGTCACCGACATCCCCGTTGGCAGCGCCCTTCGCGCTGGGCTGGAGCGCGCCGATTTCTGGGACGCGTATGAAGCGCCCTTGCGCGATCCGACGCTATCGCCGTTGGAGATCGCCTTGAAAAACTTTGGCACGACGCCGGGCTGGGTGTCGGCGTTGATGGCGTTGCGCAACGGGCTGGTGCGGCTGGTCGGGTTGAAATCGGTGGGCGCGATCCGGGTGTCCGGCGGCAAACCCGCCGCCGCCTATCGCGTTGGCGACCGGCTGGGCATTTTCACCATTCGGGCGATGGACGAGCGCGAAATCCTGATGGGCATCGACGACCGCCATCTGAACGTCCAGGTGTCCATCGTCAAACCCATCATCAAACCCATCATCAAACCCATCATCAACCCCATCATCAAGACCATGGCCCAATCGGGGCAGGGCGCGCCGCGCTATGTGGTGTCGACCATGGTCCACATCCACAACGCGCTCGGTCGCCTTTACATGCTGCCGGTCGGGCGCATCCATCCGCTGGTGGTGCGGGCGGTGATGCGGCGGGCGGCCCCCTGACTCGGTGGGGTGTGCCGCAAATTTCAGCACCTGCATTCGCTTTGGGCGGTTGATCGGCTGTTGACGGGTGGTGTGCCCGCCGCGTTACTCTGTTGACCGGTGTGGCATGGCTTTGGCATTGCCGCTTGGCTCTTCACTTTTTCGGATCCGCGCCCCTTGGAGTCCTCCCCCCCTGCCGATGCGCCGCCGCCCCGCCTGGAGCTGCGCGGCATCACCAAGCGGTTTCCCGGCTGTCTGGCCAACGATCATGTGAATCTCGTCCTGCAAGGGGGCGAGATCCATGCGCTGTTGGGGGAGAACGGGGCCGGCAAATCGACCCTGGTGAAGATGATCTATGGGGTGCTGCACCCCGATTCCGGCTCCCTGCTGTGGCAGGGGCAGGAGGTGCGCGTGCCCGATCCCGCCGGTGCCCGCCGTCTGGGAATCGGCATGGTGTTTCAACATTTCTCGCTGTTCGACACGCTGACGGTGACGGAGAACATCGCGCTGGGCCTGGACAATCCGGGGCCGATGGCGGCGTTGGCCAACCGCATCCGCACGGTGTCGGAACGCTATGGGCTGGCGCTCGACCCCGACCGCCACGTCTTCCATCTGTCGGTCGGCGAGCGGCAGCGGGTGGAGATCGTCCGCTGCCTGCTTCAGGATCCCAAGCTGCTGATCATGGACGAGCCGACCTCCGTCCTGACCCCGCAGGAGGCGACCAAGCTGTTTGAAACCCTGCGCCGTCTGGCGGCGGAGGGCTGCACCATCCTCTACATCTCGCACAAGCTGGAGGAGATCCGCGCCCTGTGCAGCCGCGCCACCGTGCTGCGCGGCGGCCGGGTGGTCGGGGCCTGCGATCCCCGGCAGGAAACCGCGCGCGGTCTGGCCGAAATGATGATCGGCAGCGAACTGTCCACGCCGGAACGCCCGCCGCAGGGGGCCACCGGGGCGGCGCGCCTGTCGGTGCGCAACCTGTCCACCAGCTCCGACAACCCGTTCGCCACCAACCTGAAAGAAGTGACGTTCGAGGTCCGCGCCGGGGAGATTCTGGGAATCGCCGGGGTGGCGGGCAACGGACAGGCCGAACTGATGGCCGCCCTGAGCGGGGAGGCCTTGATCGCCGACCCCGCCGCCGTCCGGATCGAAGGCGTGCCGTCCGGCCATCTCGGCCCGCGCGCGCGCCGGGCGCTTGGGCTGGCCTTCGTGCCGGAGGAGCGGTTGGGGCGCGGGACCGTGCCGGAACTCAGCCTGTCCGACAACGCGCTGCTGTCCGGCTACGCCAGCGAAACCCTGGTGACGGGCGGCATGGTGCGCTTTGCCAAGGCGCGGGCCTATGCCGAGACGATCATCAAGGGCTTCAACGTCGTCACCCACGGGCACAAGGCCGAAGCGCGGTCGCTGTCCGGGGGCAATCTGCAAAAATTCATCATCGGTCGCGAGATCCTGCAACGGCCCAAGCTGCTGATCGTCGGGCAACCGACCTGGGGCGTGGACGCGGGCGCGGCGGCGGCGATCCATCAGGCCCTGATCGGGCTGGCGCGCTCCGGTGCCGCCGTGCTGGTCATCAGCCAGGATTTGGACGAGCTGTTCGTGTTGAGCGACCGGATTTCGGTGCTGTTCCATGGGCGGCTGTCCGACAGCCGACCGACCCATGAGACCAGCGTGGAACGCATCGGGCTGTTGATGGGCGGGCTGTTCGCCACGCCGCCGGACGAAGACGGGGAGATCGCGCGTGCGCTGTGACGATGCGAAGGGGTGCAACGCATGAGCCTCATCCGACTGGAACCGCGCGGTCAGGCCTCGCAGGCCATGGTCTATCTGACCCCGCCGCTGGCGGTGGTTCTGACCCTGATGAGCGGCTTTGTCCTGTTCCTGCTGCTGGGTTTTGACCCGATGAAGGCGCTGCACGCCTTTTTCATCGACCCGGTGTCGTCCAGGCGCGGGATCGGGGAACTGATCGTGAAGGCCACCCCGCTGACGCTGTGCGCCATCGGCCTGTCCATCGGCTTCCGCGCCAACGTGTGGAACATCGGTGCCGAAGGGCAATTGACCATGGGGGCGATTGTCGGCGGCGGCTTGGCGCTGGCCTTTTACGGGCATGGCGGCTGGTGGCTGCTGCCGCTGATGGTGATCGGCGGGGCGGTGGGCGGCATGGCCTGGGCGGCGATCCCGGCCTATCTGCGCCTGCGCTTCAACGCCAGCGAGATCCTGACCAGCCTGATGCTGACCTATGTGGCGCTGCTGCTGCTGAATTTCCTGGCGCATGGGCCGTACCGTGATCCCGATGGCTTCGCCTTCCCCGAATCCCGGCTGTTCGAGGCCGACGCGGTGATGCCGATCCTGTGGGCGGGAACCCGCGTCCATCTGGGGGCCGCCTTCGCCCTGCTGGCGGTGGTCGGTGGCTGGGTGCTGATCGCCCGGACCTTCATCGGCTTTCAGATCAAGGTGATCGGGCTGACACCGGCGGCGGCGGGCTATGCCGGGTTCGACCAGAAACGCATCGTCTGGCTGGCCCTGCTGCTGTCGGGCGGGTTGGCCGGGATCGCCGGAATGGGCGAGGTGGCCGGACCCATCGGCCAGATCACACCGAACGTGTCGCCGGGCTATGGCTTCACCGCCATCATCGTCGCCTTTCTCGGCCGTTTGCACCCGGTGGGCATTCTGCTGGCCGCGCTGCTGATGGCGCTGTCCTTCATCGGGGGCGAGGCCGCGCAGATCGCGATGGGCCTGCC
The DNA here is from genome assembly GCA_027486405.1 of Azospirillum sp. Classification (GTDB taxonomy): domain Bacteria; phylum Pseudomonadota; class Alphaproteobacteria; order Azospirillales; family Azospirillaceae; genus Azospirillum. The sequence continues at coordinate 118,000 of JAIXPD010000024.1, forward strand.
CAAGGCGATCACCGGGGTGTTTCAAGGGATGCTGCTGTTTTTCCTGTTGGCGAGCGATGTGCTGATTCGCTACCGGGTCCGATTCGGCGCGCGGAGGGCTGTGGCATGAGCGCGGAACTGTCGCTGATCGGTCCGATCCTGGCGGCGATGCTGGCGGCGGCCACCCCGCTGCTCTTTGCCGCACTGGGTGAACTGGTGGTGGAAAAGTCCGGCGTCCTCAACCTGGGCGTGGAAGGGATGATGCTGGTCGGGGCCGTTTGCGGCTTTGCCGTGACGGTGAAGACCGGCAGCGCGCCGATGGGGCTGCTGGCGGCGGCGACGGCGGGGGCGGCCACCGCCGCGCTGTTCGGGCTGCTGACGCTGGGGCTGCTGGCCAACCAGGTCGCGACCGGGCTGGCGTTGACCCTGTTCGGGGTCGGGCTGTCGGCGTTGATCGGGCAGGCCTTCGTCGGCATCCCGCTGAAGGGGTTGCCCAAGCTGAACATCCCCGGTCTGACCGATCTGCCGGTGATCGGGCAGGCGCTGTTCGGTCAGGATCTGTTGGTGTATCTGGCGATTCTGGCGGTTCCGCTGGTCCATCTGTTCCTGTACCGCACCCGCGCCGGTCTGGTGCTGCGCGCGGTGGGGGAGAACCACGCCGCCGCCCACGCGCTGGGCTACAAGGTCATCCGCATCCGCTTTCTGGCCGTGCTGTTCGGCGGGGCGATGAGCGGGCTGGGCGGGGCCTTCCTGTCGATGGACTACACACCGATGTGGGCGGAGAACATGACGGCGGGGCGCGGCTGGATCGCGCTGGCGCTGGTGGTGTTCGCCACCTGGAAGCCGCTGCGCGTCATGCTGGGGGCGTGGCTGTTCGGCGGCGTCACCATCGCGCAGCTTCACGTGCAGGGTTTGGGGGTGGGCGTGCCCTCGCAACTCTTGTCGATGCTGCCCTATCTGGCTACCGTTCTGGTGTTGGTGCTGATTTCGCGGGATGTCGCCCGCACCCGATTGAACGCACCGGCCTGTTTGGGCAAGTTGTTCCACCCGGACGCCTGACCCGGACATTTCCGTTTCTTGGGCCGACTGTTTCTTTTGCCGCAAACCGACACCTCAAACACAAAAACACAAGGAGCTTTGACGTGAACAGAAGGACGATGGGCAAGACTCTGCTGGGGTTGGCCGGGGCTGCTGCGGTCGCGCTGAGCGTCGGTACGGCGGCGGCGCAGGACAAGTTGAAGGTCGGTTTCGTCTATGTCGGCCCGATCAGCGATCACGGCTACAGCTATCAGCACGACCAGGGCCGTCTGGCGGTTGAAAAGGCGCTGGGCGACAAGGTCGCCACCACCTATGTCGAAAATGTGCCGGAAGGGGCCGACGCCGAACGCGTGATCGAACAGTTGGCGGCCAGCGGCAACAAGCTGATCTTCACCACCTCCTTTGGCTTCATGAACCCGACGCTGAAGGTGGCTCAGCGCTACCCCGACGTGAAGTTCGAGCACGCGACCGGCTACAAGCGCGCGGCCAACGTCGCCACCTATTCCGCCCGCTTCTACGAAGGCCGCACGGTGGTCGGAGCCATTGCCGGCAAGATGACCAAGTCGAACGTCATCGGCTATGTCGGCTCCTTCCCTATTCCGGAAGTCATCAGCGGCATCAACGCCTTCACCATCGCCTTGCGTGAGCAGAACCCGAAGGCCGAGGTTCGGGTCGTTTGGGTCAACAGCTGGTACGATCCGGGCAAGGAGGCGGAAGCGGCCAAGGCGCTGATCGACCAGGGGGCGGACGTCATCGTTCAGCACACCGATAGCCCGGCCCCGATCCAGACCGCGCAGGAACGCGGCTTGTGGTCGGTCGGTCAATCGTCGGACATGACCCGCTTCGGCCCGAAATCGCACCTGACCGCCATCGTCGATGATTGGAACGGCTACTACATCGACCGCGTCAATGCGGTTCTCAATGGCTCGTGGAAGGCCGTGGACACCTGGGGCGGTTTCAAGGACAAGATGCTGTTCCTGGCCCCCTACAACCCGGCGATTCCGGCGGACGTCGTGGCCCTGGCCGACCAGATCAAGGCCGACATCATGTCGGGCAAGCGCCACTCCTTCCAGGGTCCGGTGAAGGACCAGTCGGGCAAGGTGGTGATCCCCGAAGGCAAGAGCGCGACCGACGAGCAGATCCTGAAGATGGACTGGTACGTCGAAGGCGTGCAGGGGAAGGTTCCGAAGTAAGCCTTTGGGCGTCGGCGGGCCGGGGGCAAGTCTCCGGTCCCGCCGACGCCCATTGACGCCCATGATGGCGGGTGTGAGTGAGGAGGCCAGCGATGGAGCAGACCCTCTACGACCGCGACTTTTACGCCTGGGCGAACGAACAGGCGGCGCTGTTGCGCGCGGGAAAACTCGACGTGGCGGACATCGCCCACATCGCCGAGGAGATCGAGAGCATGGGCCGCAGCGAAAAGCGGGAGTTGGTCAATCGCTTGGCCATTCTGCTGCTTGATCTGCTGAAATGGCGCTTTCAGCCCGGCCTGCGCGGCAACAGTTGGCGTCTGAGCGTGAAGGAGCAGCGCTACCGGTTGGCCAGCCATATGACGGACAACCCCAGCCTCAAATCCAAATTGGACGACGCGGTGGCAGACGCCTATCGGCTGGCGCTGGTTGAGGCAGAGCGGGAGACGGGGTTGAGCGAGTCAACCTTTCCAACCGTCTGCCCCTGGAGCTACGCGCAGATGACCGACCATGATTTCTGGCCGCAGCCCTGATTTGACAGATACGGCTGCGCTTACAAATACGGACCCAGCAGCTTCAGAAACGGCCGTGCCTCTTGCAGCACCAGGACAGTCTGGTGGAACAGATCCTCCGGGGCGGCGTGGTGGTCCAGCGCGGTTTCGGAAAACAGAATGATCTTCTGGCCGCCCTGGACGATGAATTTCACATGCTTCAGCCCATCGATGCCGCGCAGCAGCGACAGCAGGGTGCGGCGGCGGTCGGGGGCCTGGGCGGTGAAGGGGACATGGCCGACGTCGGCCCAGATCTGGCAGATCGACCCGTCGCCCTCGTGCCGCACGGCGATGTTGAAGGGCAGGCCATCGGCCATGAAGGTCAGCTTGCAGGGCTTGGGCGGCTTGGCGATGCCCAACACCCCTTCCGGCGTCATCACGATCGACCCTGGCGTGATGGGCAGCGCGCCGTCCGGCACCTCGGCCAGGGATTGGATGGTCTTCAGATCGGGAACGGTCACGGGGCGGCGCTCGATTCATCGGTTGCGTGTGCGGTTAGCATGGTGTCTTGCCGCTAAAATTCTGTAAAGGGGTTGATCGGGCGTCTACAATGGCCGCTCGTTGTTGGATGAACTGCAAAGACCGAGGCGATGTCCGCCATCAATACCGTTGTCGTTCCGATTCACCGCGCTGGCTGGCCGTTCATCGCCGCTTTCGCCGTTGTTTCGTTGATCCTGGGGCTTGCCGTCTGGACCCCGCTGGGCTGGGCCGGTCTGGTGCTGACGCTGTGGTGCGTCTATTTCTTCCGCGATCCCGACCGCGTCACACCGACGCGGCCCGGCCTGCTGGTCAGCCCGGCCGACGGGCGCGTGACCATGATCGTCCAGGCCGTTCCGCCGCCGGAACTGGGCATGGGCGACAAGGCGTTGACGCGAATCAGCGTCTTCCTCAACGTGTTCAACGTCCACGTCAACCGCGTCCCCGCCGACGGGACCATCGTGGCCGCCGAATACCACAAGGGCAAGTTCCTCAACGCCGCCCTGGACAAGGCGAGCGAGGAGAACGAGCGCATGGCCTTCCGCCAGCGCCTGCCCGACGGGCGCGAGATCGCCTATGTCCAGATCGCCGGGCTGGTCGCCCGTCGCATCCTGTGGTGGGTCAAGGCCGGGCAGCCGGTGAAGGCGGGTGAGCGTTTCGGCCTGATTCGCTTCGGCAGCCGCACCGACATCTATCTGCCGGACGGCGTCGCCCCGCTGGTGTGCGTTGGCCAAACCGCCATCGGCGGTGAAACCATCCTGGCCGATCTGAACGGCACGGAAGCGCAGCGTTACGGGGATGTGCGCTGATGAAACGCCCGCCCGTCTTCAAGCAGCCGATCTTCCGTTCCAACCGGACGCGCCGCCCGCGCCGCCCGCATCCCCGGCTGAAAGGGTTGTCGATCAACCACCTGTTGCCGAACGTGCTGACGGTGCTGGCGCTGTGTTCCGGTTTGACGGCGATCCGATTCGCCATTCTGGAGCGCTGGGAACCGGCGGTGATCGCCATCGTGATCGCCGCGATCCTCGACGCGCTGGATGGGCGGATCGCCCGGCTGTTGAACGGGCAGAGCAAGTTCGGGGCGGAGCTGGACAGCCTGTCCGACGCGATCAGCTTCGGCGTCGCCCCGGCCTTCATGATGTATCTGTGGGGGTTGAAGGGGGCGGGAACGCTGGGCTGGATCGCCGCCATGGCCTATGCCGTGTGCTGCGCCCTGCGTCTGGCCCGCTTCAACTCGCGCCTGGGCGTGGTGGACCTGCCGCCCTGGGCCTACAACTACTTCACCGGCGTTCCGGCCCCCGCCGGGGCCGGTCTGGTGCTGCTGCCGATGACGCTGGGGTTCGAGGCCGGGCCGTCCATCGTCGGGCACCCGGTGGTCATCGTGCCCTGGACGCTGATGATCGGCGGCCTGATGGTCAGCACCCTGCCGACCTTCTCCTTCAAGGGCGCGCGGGTTCCGGCGCAATGGGTGGTTCCGGCGTTGGCCGGAGTCGGGCTGGTCGCGGCGATGATGGTCAACCAACCCTGGTGGACCCTGTCGCTGATCGGCTTTGCCTATCTCGGCACCTTGCCCTTTTCGACCCGGCAGTTCCGCCGTTTGCAGAGCGCGGCCGAACTGATGCAGACCGACGCGCCGGAGGATGAGGGCGACGGAGCCGACAAACGGCCACCCTCGGTTCCGGCCTGATCCGGTTCCGCTCTCTCTGGATCCTTGTGAAACCGCGCCCTGGACCTGTCCGGGCGCGGTTTTCGTTTGGGAGGGTTCTTTTTTGGGGGACTATTCGGCGGCGGCGGCCAGCGCGCTGGCCTCGGCGACCACAACCTGGGCCACCATCGGGATCTGGCGCAGGCAGTTACCGACGTGATCGGATTCGGCGCGGACCATGCCGACCACCGCCAAATCGATGAGCAGGGTGTCGCCGGTCAGGCGGCTGGCCAGCGTGTGCGGGACAAGCCCGCGCTTGGCGACCAGTTCCAACACGCGGGGCAGGGTTCCGGGATCGGCGTCGGCGGTGACGGAGAACACCACGCGGCGGGCGGGATCGCAGGGGCGCGATTCGGCGGCGGGCGGGGTCAGGGTCGGGGCGGTGAATGCAGCGGTGGTGCTGGACATGATGCGTCGGTGCCTTGCGTGTGCGAATTCTGCGGTGTGGGCGCGCGTTTACCCGGCTCTCAAAGGAGAACCGGGCCGCTAATTCGCAGAATGCTGGCAAACCGATGCGTGTTCATGGACGCTACGCTACACAGATGGCCCCGCGCCCGTCAACCCGCCTGTCAGAGGACGGGCCTTGCCGGTGCGCGGCGCGCTCCGATTTGGGATGTCCCTTCACATGCCTGCGACCACGACCGACGACCGCCTGATTCTCCGCCCCGCCTGCGCCGACGACGCGCCGGATCTGGCCCGCCTGATCGATGTGGCGGGCGGCGGGGTCTATGGGTTTTTGTTGGACGGGCTGGTCCCCGGCATGACGGTGCCGGAGATGCTGATGCCGGGGTTGGCCGGGCGCACCGGTTCGCTGTCGCACCGGCAGAGCGGTGTGGCGGAATGGGAGGGCCGCATCATCGGCGTCGCCCACGGCTATCCGGTCGATTGGATTCGGACGGAGGATTACAGCGGCCTGCCGCCCGAGCGGATCGCGCATCTCGCCAGCTTTTCGCAAACCCACGATTGGGGCAGCTATTTCCTGTCGGCCCTGGCGGTGGACGAGGCGTTCCGCCGTCAGGGCGTGGCGGCGCGGTTGTTGGGGTGGTTCTACGACCGGGCGCGCGATCTTGGCTTTGACCGCGTCACCCTGCATGTCTGGGCCGACAACGACGCCGCCCAACGGCTCTACGCCAAGGAAGGCTTCGTTGAGGCCGGGCGCGCCGCCATCCCCTGGCACGAGCGGTTGCCGCACCAGGGGGGAAGCGTGCTGTTGCGCCGTCCGGTGTGAGCAACCGGGAACGGGGGAGGGGCGTTGCCCCTCACTTCAACCCCTTCAACTGGTCGCGGGTCAGCCAGAACACCTCCCCGAAGCTGTTGGCGGTTTCCAGCCACAGGAAATCCAGGTTGGGGTAATCGGCCTCCAGGATTTCACGCCCGGTCCCGAACTCGCACAGCAGGCCGCCGTCCGGCGTCAGATGCTTGGCGGATTCCTTCAGGATGCGGCGGACGATGTCCAGCCCGTCATTTCCGCCCGCCAGCGCCATCACCGGTTCGTGGCGGAACTCGGTCGGCAGCGCGTCCATCGCGTCCTGGTCCACATAGGGCGGATTGGTGATGATGACGTCGTATTTGCGCGTCTTCAGCGGGGCGAAGAGATCGCCGTGGTGCAGGGTGATGCGGTCGGCAAAGCCGCTGTCGGCGACGTTGCGCTTGGCCACCTCCAGCGCGTCGGCGGACAGATCGACGGCGTCCACCTGCGCCTCCGGGAAGATGCGGGCGGCGAGAATCGCCAGGCAACCCGACCCGGTGCACAGATCCAGCACCCGTTCGACCGAGGTCGGATCCTCCACCAGCGTGAAATCATCGCCGCCGAACAGATCGGAAAACAGCAATTCGCCGATGAAGGAACGCGGGACCAGAACCCGTTCATCGACGTAAAAGGGGATGCCCTGGATGTAGGCCTTGTTCAGCAGATAGGGGGCCGGTTTGCGGGTGTCGACGCGGGCGTGCAGGAGGTCCGCCACCTTTTGGCGCTCGGCCAGCGTCAGCCGCGCGTCGATGTTGGGTTCCAACTGGTCGATGGGCAGATGCAGGCTTTCCAGCACCAGGAACACCGCCTCGTCAAAGGCGGTGGTGGTCCCGTGGCCGTAATCGAGATCGGCTTCGTTGAAACGGCTGACGGCGTAGCGCAGGAAATCGCGGATGCTGACCAGCTCGGCGGCGGCGGTCGCGGCGGTGTGTTCGGTCACGATTGGTCTCTCCGGTGGCGGAAGGGCGGGGAGGGGATGGCGGCGTTACAGCAGGTCGAGCACCGCGTCGGGCGGGCGGCCGACGCGCGCGCGGTCGCCCCGGACCACGATCGGGCGTTCGATGGCGCTGGGGTTGGCCGACAGGGCGGCGATCAGCGCCTCACCATCCAGATCGGCGGGGATTCCCGCCTCGGCGGCTTCCTTGGCGCGGCGGATGTCGCGCGGCCCAACCCCCAGTTTGGCCACAATCGCCGCCAGCTCGGCGGGCGAGGGCGGGGTCTTCAGATACTCGACCACCACCGGCTCAACGCCCCGTTCGCGCAGCAATTCCAGGGTTTGCCGGGATTTGGAACAGCGCGGGTTGTGGTAGAGGGTGACGTCGCTCATCGGAAATCCTGTGTTGCGGTTCACCGACAGATACACCCGTCCCCCTGCCGTCGCCAAGCCACCCGCGCGGTGGTCTGCGTCTTGCCCGGTTTTGCGCTATGTTATAACGTTGTCACGCCGCGCGGTTGCGGGGGATGCCTACCCTGGCCGAAGCGGTCTGAAACAAGAGAGGTGCCTGATGGGCGGACAGGATCACACGGTGTCACGGCGGTGGGCGTCGCGGCGTCGGCTGTTGCGCGGTTTGGCGCTGGGCGGTCTCGGTCTGGCGCTGGGACGCGCTGGGGAGGCACGGGCCTTCACGGTGCGGTCGGGGTCCGATTACGGCGCGATGCTGGATGGGGCGTGTGGGGCCTCCGCCGATCATCGCCGCCAGATTGTGGAGCTGGAAAGCGCGCTGGGCGGGACCGCCGCCGACCCGCGCATCCTCGCGGTGATCCGGCAAACCGCCTGCCCATCCTGCGGCTGCCCGCTGCTGCTGGCCCCGGCCACCACCGCGCCCTCCCCCTTCTGAATGCGGCGCTTGGGCGGTTCAATCGGCGGCCTGTGCGCGCTTGGGCTGGTCGCGCTCGCCCGACCGGCGGCGGCCCATCCCCATGTCTTCGCCGAGGTGTCGTTCGGTTTGCAATTCGCCGACAAGGGGCTGGAAGCCGTTGATGTGACGTGGCGCTTTGACGAGATGTATTCGCAGGCGATGCTGCCCGACTATCTGAAAAAGGGCGAAAAGCAGCTCTCGGCGGCGGGGGTGCAAGGGCTTTACAACGACGTGTTCCGCTTTCTCGGCGACTACCGTTACTACACCGACGTAGCGGTTGGCGGAAACCTGATGAAAAAGATCAACGCCGGTGGCTTCACCGCAAGGGCGGAGCGCGGGGCCTTGGTGTTTCATTTCATGATACCGCTCGATCAACCGGTGGCCTCCGGCACCGTTGATCTGCTGGGCTTCGACCCGGATTATTTCATCGAATACACGCTGGCGGGGGCACCGAAGGCGCACGGCAAGCCGTTTCGCCATCAATGCAAGACCCAGCGATTCCAGCGCGAAACCGACATCACCGGCCCGATTGGCGTGGCCGGTCTGTCCTGTGTGATCGGGTGAGGGCGATGCGGACAACGGCACGGGGGCTGTTGGCCCTGGTCCTGACGGTGTGGCTGGCGTTGGGCAGCACGGGCGCGCAAGCCGCGAGTCCGCTGGCCGGTGGGCGCGCCGCCGCCCCGGACGAGGCCGCCGCGTCGCTGTCCTTGCTGCCCGAACCGTTGCGCGGGGCCGCACAGAGCCTGAACCGCCTGCAAGCCGATCTCAGCCGTCAGATGACCGGGCGGTTGCAGGAGATGCGCGACGCCGACGGCGGCGGTTCCCTGGTGGCCGGGGCGTGGCTGTGCCTGATCGCCTTCGTCTATGGCGTGCTCCACGCCGCCGGGCCGGGCCATGGCAAGCTGGTGGTGTCGTCCTATTTCCTGGCCAACCGGGCGGCGTGGTGGCGGGGCGTGCGGCTGTCGGTGGGGGCGGCGCTGACCCAGGCCCTGGCGGCGATCCTGCTGGTCGGGATCCCGGTGCTGCTGCTGGACATGACGCGGGCGAGCGCGCTGGGGTCCATCCGCTATCTGGAGCTGGTGAGCTATGGCTTGATGACGCTGGTCGGGCTGGTCCTTCTGGTGCGCGCCGCGCGTGGGCAGACCGGTTGCGGGCACGATCATTCCGGCGGCCCGATCGCCGGTCATGTCCATGGTCCGGCTTGTGGCCACGCTCACCATCATCATGACCATCACGATCATCACCATCATAACGACCACGCCGATCACACGCACGCAGCGGCAGCGGATGGGCGTGGCTTTCGCCTGTTGGCGTTGGCGGTCGGGTGTCGGCCCTGTTCGGGGGCGGTGCTGGTGCTGCTGTTCGCGCTGGCCAACGACATGGTTGCCGCCGGGTTGATGGCGGTTTTGGTGATGGCCGCCGGGGTCGCGTTGACCACGTCGGCGGCGGGATTCGTCGGCATCGGCGCGCGGCGCGGGGTGGAGCGGCTGCTGTCCGCCCACCCGCGCGCCACCGATCTGGCCGAACGCGGGCTGGCCTTTGCCGGGGCCGGGCTGGTCACGCTGCTGGGTGGCGCGCTGTTTTTGGCGGCTCTGGGCGGGGTTTGACGACGCTACCACGCCGCAATCGTTGCGGTGGGTGGTTCCGGGTGATAGCTTCCGCCCCAATTTCCAATGTTTTGGCAGAGAGTACAGGCATGTCGCTCGACAAGGCCACGGTGGCCAAGATCGCGCATCTGGCCCGCATCAAGGTGCCGGACGGAGAACTGGAATCTCTGGCCGGGGAACTGAGCCAGATCCTGACCTTCGTGGAACAACTCAACGAAGTGGACACCACGGATGTTCCGCCGATGACCAGCGTGGCCGCGCAAAAGCTGCGCCGCCGCGTGGACGCGGTGACGGACGGCGGTTGCACCCCGCAGGTTCTGTCCAACGGCCCGGAAACGGCCGAAGGCTTCTACGTCGTTCCGAAGGTGATCGAGTGATGACGGCGCTTACGCATCTGACCATGGCGTCGGCCCTGGATGGCCTCGCCAAGAAAGAGTTCACGGCGGTGGAACTGGCCGAGGCGCATGTGCGCGCGGTCGAATCGGCGCGGCCGTTCAACATCTTCATCACCGAAACCCCCGACGCCGCCCTGTCGATGGCCAAGGCCAGCGACGAGCGCCGCGCGAAGGGAGAGGCCGGGCCGATGGACGGCCTGCCCATCGCGGTGAAGGATCTGTTCTGCACCAAGGGCATCGCCACCACGGCGGGCAGCAAGATTCTCGACGGTTTCACGCCGGAGTATGAATCGACGGTGACGTCGCAGCTCTGGCGCGATGGGGCCGTGCTGCTGGGCAAGGTCAACCTCGACGAATTCGCCATGGGGTCGGCGACCATCACCGCCCATCAGGGCGAAACGGTCAGCCCCTGGAGTCCCGGCCAGCCCGGCCAGTGGGACCGCAAGATCGTGGCGGGCGGCTCGTCCGGCGGCTCGGCGGCGGCGGTGGCCGCGCGCGTGGCGTTGGGCGCGACCGGGACCGACACCGGCGGCTCGATCCGCCAACCGGCGGGCTACACCGGGACCGTCGGCATCAAGCCGACCTACGGTCGCTGCTCGCGCTGGGGCATCGTCGCCTACGCCTCGTCGCTGGATCAGGCCGGGCCGATGACCCGCACGGTCGAAGACGCGGCGATCATGCTGCGGTCGATGTGCGGCTTCGATCCAAAGGATTCGACCTCGGTCGATCTGCCGGTTCCCGATTTCCGCGCCGCCCTGACCGGCGACATCCGTGGCCTGCGCGTCGGCATTCCAAAGGAATACCGGGTCGAAGGGCTGTCGGCGGAAATCGACGCGCTGTGGACCCAGGGCATCGAATGGCTGAAGGACGCGGGCGCGGTCCCGGTGGAGATCAGCCTGCCGCACACCAAATACGCCCTGGCCGCCTATTACATCATCGCCCCGGCGGAAGCCTCCTCCAACCTCGCGCGCTACGACGGCGTCCGCTATGGCCTGCGGGTCGAGGGCGGCAGCCTCGCCGAGATGTACGAGAACACCCGTGGGGCCGGGTTCGGCAAAGAGGTGCGCCGCCGCATCCTGGTCGGCACCTATGTGTTGTCGGCGGGCTATTACGACGCCTATTACAACAAGGCCCGTCAGGTGCGCACCCGCATCAAGTGGGACTTTGACGAGGCGTTCAAGAGCTGCGACGTCATCCTGACGCCGACCGCTCCCAGCACGCCCTTTGCCATCGGCGAGAAGATGGACGATCCGGTGCAGATGTACCTGAACGACGTCTTCACCGTGCCGATCAACCTCGCCGGTCTGCCCGGCCTGTCGGTCCCCGCCGGTTTGGGTGCCGACGGCCTGCCGCTGGGCCTGCAACTGATCGGCCGCCCGTTCGACGAGGAAACCCTGCTGCGCGTTGGTCAGGTCGTGGAAAAGGCGGCGAACGTCACCGCGCTGCCGAATTTCATGGCGTAAGGCTGGTCCGTTCCGGTCCATAAAAGCGCAAAGGCCGCCCCATCGGGCGGCCTTTGTGTGTTTGGGATGTGTGTTTGGGGATGACCAGAGGGTTGATCGCGGAACCGTGCCCTGGCGCGCGTCAGCCCTTTCCAGACTTGCGCCGTCCACGCTCACGCGCACCACCCGCTTCCCCTTCCTTGCGTTGAACGAACAACCGCCCGGCCTGCATCGCAGCGGCGCGGCTGATGTAATTGCCACAATCAAAGCGCTGACCATCGAACGTCACCGCCAGAACGAAGGTCTGCGGGCCGGTTTCCTCGATGTGAATGGATGAAGCGGAGGACGCGGGCTTCATGTGTGGGGTCTGCCTCAACAGGTTTGCGCGATCACCGGGCCTTGCGGTTTCGGCCGAGCGAGGTGATCCAACAGCGAGGCAGGCGCGCGCATCAAGAGGAAACGCGCAACAGGGAGCGCATTTTTCTTCGAAGCGGAGCATGTAAAGGGGATGGTGGCGGATGGGGTGGGATTCGAACCCACGGTAGGCTCACACCTACGGCGGTTTTCAAGACCGCTGCCTTAAACCACTCGGCCACCCATCCGCTGCGGCGCTGCGCGCAACGCGGATGATCCGATTAGCGAATGTGGCGGGCCGGGTCAAGCGTTCCGAGACAAAAAAGCCAACGGGAAAGCCGTCAGTTGCGGATGGGGCGGCCCAGGGTGCGCAGGCGTTTGACCGGGCGGGGGGCGGAGGGGCTGTCGGAGAAGTCGGGCAGGCTGGGCGCGCGCGCGATGGTCTTGCGGATCAGGTCGGTGGTGGCGGTCAGATCCTCCAGCACCTCCGGCGCGACGCGGCCCTCGTAACGGGGGTGGGAGAGGCGCTGGCGGGTCTGTTCGATCGCCCGCAATTCCGGCTCGAACAGTTCGCGCGCGCCGATGGGCAGGACCTGATCGTCGCGCATGCTTGCAAAATAGCTGCGGGTCACGCGGGCCAGCATCCCCGTCAATAGCATGTCCATGCGGTCGAACTCGGTGCGCAGGTCCGACAGCTTGCCATCGTCCACCCCTTGCAAACGGTCTTCGGTCAGGGCGAAAAGGGCGCGGATCTCCTCCACCTTGCGGCGGAAATCCAGGAAGGAGGCGAAACGGTCGTCGCCGATGTCGCGCTGGGCACGCTCCGCCAGCCGGGCGGCGTCGATGGCCTGCCGTTCGATGGCGGTCAGAAGCTCGCGAACCTCTTCCCGGCTGTACCCCTTGCCCCACACCATTCCGCTCTGTTCCTCTGTCCGTCCGCAGGGTGGCGGCGTGGCCGGACCCGAAGAGAGAATCTTAACGGTAAAACTTTTAACAAAATGCTATTCAATCACCAAGACCAACAGAAAGGCGTTGGGCTGGATCAGGCGTCGCGCAGCTCCAGAATGACCGGGGTGTGGTCGGACGCCTTTTCGCCGCCGCGCGGGCCACGGTCGATGACGCACCCGGCCAGCCGGTCCGCCGCCTGCGGCGACAGCAGGAAATGGTCAATGCGCAGGCCCTTGTCGCGCGGCCAGCACCCGGCCTGATAGTCCCAGAAGGTGTAAGCCCGGTCGTCGTCGTGCAGGGCGCGGTAGGCTTCGGTCAGGCCAAGGTGAAGCAGCGCGCGGAATTTGGCGCGGGTTTCCGGCTGGGTCAGCGCGTCACCGGCCATGTCGGCGGGGGAATAGACGTCGCGATCCTCTGGGATGACGTTGTAATCGCCGCCCAGCACAAAGGGGATCTCGCGCGCCAGCAGATCGGTGGCGTGGGCGCGCAGCCGGTCCATCCAGCGGAGCTTGTAGGCGAACTTCTCACCCGGGATCGGGTTGCCGTTGGGCAGATAGAGCGAGGCGATGCGCGCGCCCGCCACCGTCGCCTCGATGTAGCGGGCCTGTTCGTCCTCCGGCTCGCCGGGCAGGCGGGTGATGACGTCGCTGGCCGGTGTCTTCGACAGCAGGGCAACGCCGTTGTAGGATTTTTGTCCGATCACGGCGACGTGATAGCCCAACTCCTCGAATGCGGAACCGGGGAAGGCGGCGGTTTCGCATTTGATTTCCTGGAACAGCACGACGTCGGGCGAGGTCAGACGCAGCCAGTCGGTGATTTGCGGCAAACGGGCCTTGACGGAATTGACGTTCCAGGTGGCGATCTTCACGAAGCGGATTCCGTCTGTTCAGGCGGCGAAGGAGTTGCCACAGCCGCAGGACGCGGTGGCGTTCGGATTCTTGATCTGGAAGGACGCGCCCATCAGATCCTCGACGTAATCCAGCGTCGCCCCGGCCAGCAGGTCGAGCGAGGAATCGTCCGTCACCACCTTCACCCCGTCGCGCTCGAACACGAGATCGTCGTCGTTCACCGTGGCGTCGAAGCGGAAGCCGTATTGGAAGCCGGAGCAGCCGCCGCCCGACACGGTCAGGCGCAGCATCAAGGCCGGGTTGCCTTCCAGCGTGATGAGATGGGCGACGCGCTTGGCGGCGCTTTCGCTGACAATCAGGACGCGGTCGGTCGCGACGGGAAGCGCGGTGTCGGGCATGGCTAAGGTCGCCTCTGGTGCGATGCGGGAAGCTCTGCCCCTGAATGTAGGGTGGAAAGGCCCCCGCGTCAAAGTTCCGCCGCCGCATGGCACGCCTTCGCCGTTGCGCGGGCGGTGGCGCGTGGGTAGTGTCCGCCCATGACGGCGGATTTCACCCTGGATCTGACTTTGGGTCGGTTGGCCCCTTACGCCTGCGCCCCGGTGGACACGCGCGGGCGGCTGGCGGCCGAACCGGAAAGCCCGACGCGCTCGTGCTTCCAGCGCGACCGTGACCGGATCGTGCATTCCGGTGGCTTCCGCAAGCTGAAATACAAGACGCAGGTCTTCGTCTATCACGAGGGCGATTATTACCGCACCCGGCTGACGCACAGCCTGGAGGTGGCGCAGATCGCCCGCTCCATCAGCCGCACGCTGGGGCTGAACGAGGATCTGGCCGAGGCGGTGGCGTTGGCCCATGATCTGGGTCACACCCCGTTCGGTCACGCGGGGGAAGAGGCGTTGAACGCCTGCATGGCCCCCTATGGCGGTTTCAGCCACAACGACCAGACCCTGCGCATCCTGACGCGGCTGGAGCGGCGTTACGCCGAATTCGACGGGCTGAACCTGACCTGGGAGACGCTGGAGGGGGTGGTCAAGCACAACGGCCCGCTGCTGCCGACGCGCGCGGGAACCACGCTGCCCACCACCATCGCCGCCTTTCAGGGCGAATGCGACCTGGAACTGCACACCAACCCGGGGGCGGAGGCGCAGGTCGCAGCGCTCGCCGACGACATCGCCTACAACAACCACGACATCGACGACGGCCTGCGCGCCGGGCTGTTCACCGTGGAAGAGGTGGCCGAACTGCCGCTGGTCGGCCCGGTGATCCGCGAGGTGATGGACCGCTATCCCGGCCTGGAGCGTTCGCGCCTGATCCACGAGACGGTGCGGCGGATGATCAACGTGATGGTCAGCGACCTGCTGGCGGAAACCCGCCGCCGTCTGGCCGAACACCGGCCCGGCAGCGCGGCGGAATTGCGCGCGCTGTCCATCCCGATGATCAGCTTCACCCCCACCATGTGGGAGGCGCACGGCCCCGTCCGTGCCTTCCTGCGCCAACGCATGTACCGCCATTTCCGGGTGAACCGGGAAATGAGCAAGTGCAAGCGGGTGGTGCGGGGGCTGTTCGAGCTGTTCATGAACGAACCCAACACACTTCCGACCGAATGGCAGCGCGACATCAGCGCGCGCGGTGGCGACACCGACGCGACGGTGCGGGCGCGCCACGTCGCCGACTACATCGCGGGCATGACCGACCGCTATGCGCTGGCCGAGTACGGCCGTCTTTTCGACATGGATGCCAAGACCTAAGACGATGAATATTTTCAAGGCCTTCGAGAACGATATTCGCAAACTGCTGGAAGAGCTGGCCGCCGACGGCGCGATCCCGGCGGGCCTGGACAGCAGCCGTCTGACGGTCGAGCCGCCGCGCGAAGCGGCCCACGGCGACCTGTCCACCAACGCGGCGATGATCCTGGCCAAACCCGCCCGGATGGCCCCGCGCGCGCTCGCCGAACTGCTGGTGGCCAAGCTGAAGACGCGGCCCGATGTCCAGTCGGTCGAGATCGCCGGACCCGGCTTCGTCAATCTGCGCCTGACGGCGCAGGTCTGGCGCGACCGCGTGCGCGACGTGCTGACCGCCGGAACCGCCTATGGCGACAGCGCCATGGGCCAGGGCGAGGCGGTGAACGTCGAGTATGTCTCGGCTAACCCTACCGGCCCGCTGCACGCCGCCCACGGGCGCGGTGCGGTGTTTGGCGACGCGTTGGCCGCGCTGCTGCAAAAGGCCGGATACGCCGTCTGCCGCGAATATTACATCAACGACGCCGGTGCGCAGGTCGATGTGCTCGGCCGCTCCACCTATCTGCGCTATTGCGAGGCGTTGGGCGACGACATCGGCGAGATTCCCGCCGGTCTGTACCCCGGCGAGTATCTGAAGGAGGTGGGCGAGGCCCTGGCCAAGCGCGACGGTGCGGCCTGGAAAGGCAAGGACGAGGCCGAATGGCTGCCCGCCTGCCGCGACTTTGCCATCGCCATGATCCTGGACTGGATCAAGGAGGATTTGGGCGTGCTGGGCGTCACCATGGACGTCTACAGCAGCGAACGGGCGCTGGTGAAGGCCGGGGCGGTGAACACCGCGTTGACCACGCTGGAACAGCGCGGCCTGATCTACACCGGCGTGCTGGAACCGCCGAAGGGCAAGAAGCCCGACGATTGGGAGCCGCGCCCGCAAACCCTGTTCAAGTCCACCGACTTCGGCGACGACGTCGACCGGCCGCTGAAAAAGTCGGACGGCTCCTTCACCTACTTCTCGAACGACATCGCCTATCACTTTGATAAATATCGCCGGGGCTTCGCCAACCAGATCGACGTCTGGGGGGCCGACCATGGCGGCTACGTCAAGCGGATGCAGGCGGCCACCGCCGCCGTGACCGAGGGCAAGGCCGCGCTGGACGTCAAGCTGTGCCAGTTGGTGCACCTGATGCAGAACGGCCAGCCGGTGAAGATGTCCAAGCGGGCCGGGACCTTCGTCACCCTGCGCGACGTGATCGAGCAGGTGGGCAAGGACGTCGTCCGCTTCATCATGCTGACCCGCCGCAACGACCAGACGCTGGATTTCGACTTCGCCAAGGTGACGGAGCAGTCGAAGGACAACCCGGTGTTCTATGTGCAGTACGCGCACGCCCGCTGCCGGTCGGTGCTGCGCCACGCCGCGACCGCGCTGCCGCAGGTCGATCTGTCGCCGTCCGCCCTGGCCGCCGCCGCCAACCTGAACCGCCTGGAAGCGGACGAGGAAATGGCGCTGGTCAAGCGGATGGCCGTGTGGCCGCGTCTGGTCGAATCGGCGGCGGAAGCGCACGAACCGCACCGCGTGGCCTTCTATCTTTACGATCTGGCCAGCGATTTCCACGCCCTGTGGAACCGGGGGCGTGACGACGCCTCGCTCCGCTTCCTGATTGATGGGGATGAGGAGGTGACGGTCGCCCGTCTGGCCCTGATCGCGGCGGTGTCCACCGTCATCGCGTCCGGTCTGGCGGTGATGGGCGTGGAACCGGCGGAGGAACTGCGTTCATGAACCAGATGGGCAACGGCATGGGCACCGGCATGGGTGACGGGTCTTACACGCCCCCGCCCTATGGCGCGCCGCCACCGCCGCCGTCACCGGGGTTGCGCATGGGCTATCGCCAGCCCAACCGCCTTGGGATCGGCTTCGCGGCGGTCGGCCTGATTGCTTTTGCCGGTGCCCTTCTGATCGGGTTTCGCGGTGGCGACCGGCTGTCGGGCGATGGCCCGCCGCTGATCACCGCCGACCCCACCCCGACCAAGTCACGCCCGGAACAACCGGGCGGCATGGACGTGCCGCACCAGGACAAGCTGGTCTATGACCGCCTGCACGACCGCAACGGCAAACCCAACGTCGAACGGCTGTTGCCGCCACCGGAAGCGGCGTTGCCGCGCCCGGTCGTCACCCCGCCGATGCCGTCCTTGCCCTCCTTGCCCACTGTGGTGATCGGCCAATTGCCGACGGCTCCCGGCGGGACCGCCACGGTCCCGCGCGAGGCGGGCGACAGCGCGGCGATGTCCTCCACCGCCGCCGTGGCGGTTGGCGCGGCGGCGGTCGGTGCGGTCGTGGCCGGAGCGATGACCGCACCAGCGGGTGCGGCGGCGGGCAAACCGGGTGCCTCAACACCCGCGAAGCCCACGGCCAGCACCGCCCCGGCGTCACCGGCCAAACCGTCGCAAGCCACCCCGGTGCAAAGCGCCGCCGTTCCGTCCGCCAACACGGCGAAGACGGCGGCCCCGGCGGCAGCGCCCGGCTCAACGGCCGTGAAGCCAGCCGCCGTTCCACCCACCGCCCCGGCCCCGGTGGCGGCCAAACCCGCGTCGCCGCAGACGGCGACCGCGCCCGTCCCAACGGCCGCGCCACGCGCCAGCATCGCCGCCGCGCCGATTGCGCCCCCCGCCACAGCCAACAGCGCGCCGCCTGCATCCGGCAAACCGACGCCTCCTGCGGCAACGCCTGCGGCGGTCCCGGTGGCGGCAAACCCGGCGGCGTCGCCCAAGGCGACTCCGGCGACGGGTGGCAACGCCGGGCACTGGCGGATCCAGTTGGCTTCCGTCCGCAGCGAGGCCGAAGCCTCGGCGGAGTGGAAGCGGCTGGCCGGACGCTACCCGGAGGCTTTGGGCAGCCTGTCTTTTCAAGCCGCCAAGATCGATCTGGACGGCAAGGGAACCTTTTACCGCGTGCAAGGCGCTGGTGCCGACGAGGCGCGGGCCAAATCCATCTGCGCCCAGTTGCGCGCCCAAAATGTGGGGTGTGTGGTTGTCCGTCCGTGAATCCGTTGCCCGCGCGTCGGCTGTGAAGCCCACCGCGTCGGCCAACCGTCCGCGCGCCGTCGTGTTCGGCTGCGCTGGAACGGTGTTGACGGCCGATGAGGCCGCGTTTTTCGCCGAATCCGATCCGCTGGGCTTCATTCTGTTCCGCCGGAATTGCGAAACCCCCGATCAGGTGGCCACGCTCGTCCGCGACCTGCGCGCCAGCGTCGGGCGGCCCGACGCCCCGGTGCTGATCGACCAAGAGGGCGGTCGCGTCGCCCGGATGCGACCGCCGCATTGGCCCGCCCATCCGCCGATGGGGGTGTTCGGCGCGTTGGCCCGTCAGGACCGCGCCGCCGCGCGGGAAGCGGCCTGGATCAACGGGCGGCTGCTCGCCCACATGCTGACCGAGGTCGGCGTGACGGTGGATTGCGCCCCGGTCTGCGACGTGCCGGTCGATGGCGCGCACGACATCATCGGCGACCGCGCCTTTGGTCGTGACCCGGACCTGGTCGCCGATCTGGCGCGCGCCACCGCCGAGGGGTTGATGGCGGGCGGTGTTCTGCCGGTCATCAAACACATCCCCGGCCATGGCCGCGCCCTGGCCGACAGCCACGCCGAACTGCCGGTGGTGGACGCCCCGCGTGAGGCGCTGGAGGCCACCGACTTCGCACCGTTCCGCGCCCTGGCCGACCTGCCGCTGGCGATGGTTGCCCATGTCGTGCTCAAGGCCATCGACCCGACAGCCCCGGCCAGCACGTCGGCCATCGTCATGCGCGAGGTGGTGCGCGGCCCGGCCATCGGCTTTGACGGTCTGCTGTTCGCCGACGATCTGTCGATGAACGCCTTGGCGGGCGATGTGCGGACGCGGGCGAAAGCGGTTGTGGCGGCGGGCAACGACATCGTGCTTCACTGCAATGGCGTGTTGGACGAGATGCGCGCGGTGGCCGAGGTGGTCCCACCGATGAGCTACGCGGCGGCCCAACGCTGGGCACGGGCGCAGGCGATGCGCGGCACGCCCAAGCCCGCCGACATCGGCGCGCTGAAGGAACGGATGGATGATTTGTTGCGCCCAATCAAGGCGTAACAGGATCATCTTAACAAATTGGTTTGAGAACAGGAGAGCGGGGCGATGGAGGAATGGATCTTCCGCGTGACGGCGGTGGCCCTTCCGGCCATCCTGGCGATCACGCTGCACGAGGCCGCGCACGGCTTTGTCGCGTGGCGGTTGGGCGACGACACCGCCTATCGGTTGGGGCGCGTCACCTTCAACCCGCTGCGCCACATCGACCCGTTCGGCACGGTTCTGCTGCCCGCGTTGATGTATTTCACCACCGGATTCGTTTTTGGCTGGGCCAAGCCGGTGCCGGTGAATTTCGGCCGCCTCGGCCATCCGCGCCGCGACATGGTGTGGGTGGCGCTTGCCGGGCCGGGGGTGAATTTCGCCCTGGCCTTGCTGTCGGCCATCCTGTGGGGGTTGGTCGATCCGCACAGCGGGATGGTCGGGCAGTGGCTGAAGGCGGCGATGGAGGTGTCGATCCTCGTCAACGTCATCCTGATGGTCTTCAACCTCATCCCCCTGCCGCCGCTGGACGGCGGGCGGGTGGCGGTGGGCATTCTGCCCGACGCGTTGGCCTTTCCATTGGCGCGGCTGGAGCGTTTCGGCATGCTCATCCTGTTGGGGGCCGCCTTCCTGCTGCCGGCGATCGGGCGGCAGATCGGCGTCGATCTGAACGTGATGACCTGGGTTCTCGGACCGCCGGTTGACGCGGTGATCGACCTGATCCAAATCCTGACCGGTAACGATTAAGGCCAAGGCCATGACCGCCGATCTGTTCGGAGCGGAAGCGGGGCCGGACGCGGCACCCGGCCAACTCATGTTGGTTCTTGATGGGTTCGAAGGGCCGCTGGACCTGCTGTTGACCCTGGGCCGCGATCAAAAGGTCGATCTGACCCGGATCTCGATCCTGGCCCTGGCCGACCAATATCTTGCCTTCATTGACGAGGCCCGCGAATTGCGGCTGGAACTGGCCGCCGACTATCTGGTGATGGCGGCCTGGCTGGCCTATCTGAAATCGCGGCTGCTGATTCCCGAACCGGAGGGCGAGGAGCCGTCGGGCGAGGACATGGCCGCCGCACTCGCCTTCCAGCTTCAACGCTTGGAGGCGATGAAAACCGCCGCGCAAGCCCTGTTTGCCCGCCCGCGACTGGGGCAGGACGTGTTCGCGCGCGGCGCGCCGGAGGACATCGACATCCGCCGCAAATCGGTCTACGAGGTCACGCTCTATGACCTGCTGCGCGCCTATGGCGACCACCGCAAGCGGCAGGAAGGCGGGGTGTTGCGCATCCAGCCGGTGCGGCTTTATTCGCTGGAGGATGCGGTGCGCCGCCTGTCCGATCTGCTGGGGCACATGCCGGATTGGACGACGTTGGCCAGCTTTCTGCCCGCCGAGGAGGGGGCCTTGCTGACCCGCTCGGCGATGGCGGCCCATTTTGCCGCCACGCTGGAGCTGGCGAAGGCGGGGCAGGTGGAGTTGCGCCAGGATTCGGCCTTCGCCCCCATTTTTCTGCGCCGCGCCACGCGCGACGGTGCCGACTGATCGTCACATTGACGAACGCCCAAAACGACCGACTCACAGGCACGCACGGTATGACTGAGGATGTGACCAACGCGGACGACATCCGCCAAGGCAAGCGGCGGCTGTTGGAGGCCCTGCTGTTCGCCTCGGCCGATCCGCTGGACGACGAGACGCTGGCCGGGCGCATCGGGCCGGAGGTGGGGGCGCTGCTGGAGAGCCTGCGCGCCGAATACGCGCCGCGCGGCATCAATCTGGTGCGCACCGGGGCAGGGTGGGCGTTTCGCACCGCCGCCGACCTCGCCCCCATCCTGCGGCAGGAGGAGGAGGTTTCGAAAAAGCTGTCGCGCGCGGCCATCGAAACCCTGGCGATCATCGCCTATCACCAGCCGGTGACGCGGGCGGAGATCGAAGCCATCCGGGGCGTGGTGACGAGCAAGGGCACGCTGGACATCCTGATGGAGCATGGCTGGATCCGGCCAGGTCGGCGGCGTGAAACGCCGGGCCGTCCGTTGACCTGGATCACCACCGATCATTTCCTGGATCATTTCGGCCTGGAAAGCCTGCGCGACTTGCCCAGTGTTGAGGATCTGCGCGCCGCCGGTCTGCTGGACTCCCGCCCCGTCCTGTTGGGGTTGGGGGGCAGCCAGGACGACGCGCCCGCGCCCGACAGGGCGGAGGACGATGGGGAATAACGGTTTTTTCCGTCCGTATGAACGCTTTGTGACCAAAGGTTAATCCGGGCGGGGGGAGCGTTGCGACCCCACCCCCTTTCTGCCATAGTGCCGTCCCGTCTGCGGGGCCATAATTGGGGATGCACACGTCATGGGTTTTACCAGCATCTGGCATTGGGTCATCGTTCTGCTCATCGTGTTGCTGCTGTTCGGCGCTGGCAAGCTGCCGAAGGTGATGGGCGATCTGGCCAAGGGCGTGAAGTCCTTCAAGGCCGGTCTGAAGGACGGTGAGGACGCCGACCCGGCGGCCACCGCCAAGGTCATCTCGAACCCGTCGGCCAACAGCGCCGACCTCACGGCCAAAAAGGACGAAGCGGCGCGCGGCTAAGGGCGGCGTGTTTGGCGTCTCCCGGCTTCCCCGTTTTGCAACTGCCGGATCATCATGTTTGATATTGCCTGGTCGGAACTGATGCTGATTGCGGTCGTGGCCCTGGTGGTCATCGGCCCGAAGGATTTGCCGAAGGCGATCTTCACCTTGGGGAAATGGGTGCGGAAGGCGCGCGTCGTCGCCCGTGAATTCCAGACCCACATCGACGACATGATGCGTGAAACCGAGTTGGACGAGCTTCGCCGCGAAGCCCTGAAAACCCGCGACATGAACATCAAGAAGATGATGGAGGACACCATCGACCCCAAGGGCGAGGTGTCCAAGGCGTTCGAGGTCGATCTGAACGGCCACCCCGGCAGCCCGCCGGAGGGCGACGCGGACACGACCGCCGCCACCACGTCGGCGTCCGCCCCGGCCCCCGCCACCGCGTTGGCGGCGGCGGAAGGCACGCCCGCCGCGATCCCCGCCCCGACCACCACCGTCTCCACCCCGGCCCCCGCGCCGGTGGCGACCACCCCGACCGACAAGCAGGCGTGACACGGCCATGAGCGGCGACACCCAGGACGAGCTTGACGACAGCAAGATGCCGCTGATCGATCATCTGATCGAGCTGCGCAACCGGCTGATGTACGCCATCGCGGCGATCTTGATCGCGTTTCTTCTGTGTTACGCGGTGTCGGACAAGATTTACAATTTCCTTGTCCAGCCCTTGGCCGACATTTTGGCCGGGCAGGGGCGGCGGATGATCTACACCGGCCTGACCGAAGCCTTCTTCACCTATGTGAAGGTGGCCTTCTGGGCGGGGTGCTTCATCGCCTTCCCCGTGGTGGCCAGCCAGATTTGGATGTTCATCGCGCCGGGCCTGTACAAGCACGAACGCCGCGCCTTTCTGCCGTTTCTGGCGGCCACGCCGGTGCTGTTCCTGCTGGGCGCGTCGATGGTCTATTACTTCATCTTCCCGATGGCCTGGCGCTTCTTCCTGGGGTTCGAATTCCACCCCGGCGGCGATACGGCGGCTTTGCCCATCGAGTTCGAGGCGCGCGTCGGCGAGTATCTCCATCTCGTGATGTCGCTGATCTTCGCCTTCGGCATCGCCTTCCAATTGCCGGTTCTGCTGACCCTGCTGATCCGCGCCGGTCTGGTGACGACCGAAGCCCTGGCGACAAAACGCCGCTACGCCATCGTCGCCGCCTTTGTGGTGGCCGCCGTGCTGACCCCGCCGGACATCATCAGCCAGGTCAGCTTGGCGATTCCGCTGCTGGCGCTCTACGAAATCTCGATTCTGGTGGGTCGTCGCATCGAAAAGAACCGTGGCGATACGGTTGACCAGGGCGACGAGGACTGACGCATCGGCCCCCCTCCCGTTTTAAGACGGGAGAGGGGCAATTCCCCGTTGCGGCGCGCCGCTGTGTGGACAGAGTGGGAAACTCGCGCTAAAAGCAGGGTCCGGCTGATCTTTGGCCGCCTTGCCTTTTCGGAGCCACGACCGTCCTATGCAGACCGCCAACGACATCCGCCGCACGTTCCTGGACTATTTCGCCAAGCAGGGCCACCAGATCGTTGAATCGTCGCCGCTGGTTCCGCGCAACGATCCGACGCTGATGTTCACCAACGCCGGCATGGTGCAGTTCAAGAACGTGTTCACCGGGGCGGAACAGCGGCCCTATTCGCGGGCGACGACCTCGCAGAAATGCGTGCGCGCGGGCGGCAAGCACAACGATCTCGACAATGTCGGTTACACGGCGCGCCATCACACCTTCTTTGAAATGCTGGGGAATTTCTCCTTCGGCGATTATTTCAAGGACGACGCCATCCATTTCGCCTGGACGCTCGTCACCAAGGAATTCGGGCTGCCCGCCGACAAGCTGCTGGTGACGGTCCACAGCAGCGACGAAGAGGCCGCCGGGATTTGGCGCAAGGTCGCCGGTCTGTCGGACGATCGCATCATCCGCATCCCGACCGATGACAATTTCTGGCGCATGGGCGACACCGGCCCCTGCGGCCCCTGCTCCGAAATCTTCTACGACCACGGCCCGTCCATCGCCGGTGGCCCGCCGGGCAGCCCTGACCAGGACGGCGACCGCTTCATCGAGATCTGGAATCTCGTGTTCATGCAGTATGAGCAGCTTGGCCCGGACAATCTGGTCGCGCTGCCCAAGCCGTCCATCGACACCGGCATGGGGCTGGAGCGTCTGGCCGCCGTCCTGCAAGGCCAGCACGACAATTACGACATCGACCTGATGCGCGCGCTGATCGTCGCCTCGGCCGACGCGACCAAGACCTCGCCGGATGGCGCGCACGCGGTCTCGCACCGGGTCATCGCCGATCACCTGCGCTCCTCCTCCTTCCTGATCGCCGATGGCGTGCTGCCGTCGAACGAAGGCCGTGGCTATGTGCTGCGCCGCATCATGCGCCGCGCCATGCGCCACGCCCATATGATCGGCGCGACCGAGCCGCTGATGCACCGTCTGGTGTCGGCTCTGGTTCAGCAGATGGGCGACGCCTATCCCGAACTGATCCGCGCCCGCGCCCTGATCGTGGAGACGCTGAAGCTGGAGGAAACCCGCTTCAAGCAGACCCTCGACCGTGGCCTGCGCCTGCTGGAGGACGAGGTCGGCCGCCTGGGCGAGACGCAGCCGCTGGCCGGTGAGGTGGCGTTCAAGCTGTACGACACCTATGGCTTCCCGCTCGATCTGACGCAGGACGTTCTGCGCAGCCAGGGCCGCACCGTGGACGAGGCCGGGTTCAAGGCGTCGATGGACGAGCAGCGCCGCAAGGCCCGCGAATCCTGGGCCGGGTCGGGCGAGGTCGGCACCGAAAAGCTGTGGTACGAGATCAAGGACGAGCTGGGGGCGACCGAGTTCTTCGGCTACGACACCGAAGTCGCCGAGGGCAAGGTGACGGCGATCATCAAGGGTGACGCGCGGGTTGAGAGCGCCACGGCGGGTGACGAGGTTCTGGTCGTCGTCAACCAGACCCCCTTCTACGGCGAATCGGGCGGTCAGGCGGGTGACACCGGCGTGATCTTCTCCGCCGAGGGCACCGAATTCGCCGTGTCGGACACGCAAAAGAAGCTGGGCGCGGTGTGGGCGCATGTCGGCACCGTGACCAAGGGCGCGCTGAAGGTCGGCGACGTGGTGGAACTGCGGGTGGACAGCGTCCGCCGCTCCGCCATCCGCGCCAACCACTCCGCCACCCATCTGCTGCACGAGGCGCTGCGCAACCG
Source organism: Azospirillum sp. (assembly GCA_027486405.1). Taxonomy (GTDB): domain Bacteria; phylum Pseudomonadota; class Alphaproteobacteria; order Azospirillales; family Azospirillaceae; genus Azospirillum. Next base: position 143,260 of record JAIXPD010000024.1, read on the forward strand.
TCTGGGCGACCATGTCACGCAAAAAGGCTCGCTGGTGGCTCCGGAGCGCCTGCGCTTCGACATCAGCCAGCCGGTCGGCTTGACCGCCGAAGACATCACGGCGGTCGAGAACGAGGTCAACCGCCGCATTCTGGGCAACAGCGAGGTCATCACCCGCCTGATGTCCCCGGACGAGGCGCGGGCCGAAGGTGCCATGGCGCTGTTTGGTGAGAAGTACGGCGACGAGGTCCGCGTGGTGTCGATGGGCGGCGCGCACGACAGCGCCGACCGCACCTATTCCGTCGAGCTGTGCGGCGGGACTCACGTCCGCCGCACCGGCGACATCGGCGTGTTCAAGATCGTGTCGGAAGGGGCCGTTGCCGCCGGTGTCCGCCGCATCGAGGCGCTGACCGGCACCGGGGCCAAGGCGTGGCTGTCGGAGCGCGATCAGTGGCTGTCGGAAGCCGCCACCGTTCTCAAGGTCAAGCCCGACGAGGTTCCGGCCCGCGTGGCGGTGCTGGTCGAGGAACGCCGGAAGATGGAACGCGAATTGGCCGACCTGCGCCGTCAGGTCGCGCTGAGCGGCTCGGCCGGGCCGAAGAGCGACGGGGCGGGTGACGCCAAGGAGGTTGCGGGGGTGAAGGTCGCCGCCCGCGTCATCGACGGTCTGCCCGCCAAGGATCTGAAGCCGATGGCCGACGCGCTGAAGGCGCAGATCGGCTCCGGCGTGGTCGTTCTGATCGCTGGGAACGAGGGCAAGGCCTCCATCGTCATCGGCGTCACCGACGATCTGACCGCGAGCCTGAGCGCGGTGGAACTGGTCCGCGTGGCGGCCGAAGCGCTGGGCGGGAAGGGGGGCGGCGGTCGCCCGGACATGGCCCAGGCGGGCGGCCCCGACGTGGCGCTGGCCCCGGCGGCCATCGCCGCCATCGAACAGGCGATCACCGCCAAGCGCGCGGCCAAGCACGCTGATTGATCCCATCCGGCCCGGAAAAGGCCCGCTCTCTCAAGCGGGCCTTTTTTGTGACCGGCGCACCCCGCACCAGGAGCGTGACCGATGAAGCTGCCGACGATGCCCTTCACCATCACCGATTGGTCGAAGGTGGCCGTCACCGAACATCCCGGCGAAACCGGCATGGCGCTGTGGCGCACCTTCACCGCCGGGGATCTGCGCGTGCGGATGGTGGAATACACGCCGGGTTATCTGGCCGATCACTGGTGCGACCGGGGGCATGTGCTGTTCGTGTTGAGCGGCGAACTGGTGTCGGAGCTGAAGGACGGCCGCCGTTTCACCCTGACCGCCGGAATGAGCTATCAGGTGTCGGATTTCGGCGACGCCGCCCATCGGTCCTTCACACAAACCGGGGCCACGCTGTTCATCGTTGATTGAGCAAAGACAGGGATTGCCATGCGCTTCACTGGAACCGACTCCTACGTCGCCACCGACGATCTGATGGTGGCGGTCAACGCGGCGATCACGCTGGAACGTCCGCTGCTGGTGAAGGGCGAACCCGGGACCGGCAAGACCGTGCTGGCTGTGGAGGTGGCGCGCGCCCTGAACCGCCCGCTGCTGTCCTGGCACGTCAAATCCACCACCAAGGCGCAACAGGGCCTGTACGAGTACGACGCGGTCAGCCGCCTGCGCGACAGCCAATTGGGCGACGCCAAGGTGCAGGACATCGGCAACTACATCGTCAAGGGCAAGCTGTGGGAAGCCTTTGATGCCCCGATCCCGCCCGTGCTGCTGATCGACGAGATCGACAAGGCCGACATCGAGTTCCCCAACGACCTGCTGCTCGAACTCGACCGGATGGAGTTTCACGTCTACGAGACGCGGCAGACGATCAAGGCGGCGCAGCGGCCCATCGTCATCATCACCTCCAACAACGAAAAGGAGCTGCCGGACGCGTTCCTGCGCCGCTGCTTCTTTCACTACATCCGCTTTCCCGACCGGGCGACGATGGAGCGGATCGTCGAGGTGCATCACCCCGGCCTGAAACAGGCCCTGCTGCGCGAGGCGATGGCCCTGTTCTACGATCTGCGCGAGGTTCCGGGGTTGAAGAAAAAGCCCTCCACCTCCGAATTGTTGGACTGGATCAAGCTGCTGATGGTTGAGGACATCGATCCGGAGACCCTGCGGGCCAAGGACGCGCGCACGCTGATTCCGCCGCTGTGCGGTGCCCTGCTGAAGAACGAGCAGGACGTCCACACGCTCGAACGTCTGGCCTTCCTGGCCCGGCGCGAGGGGCGTTGAGGCGTTGCGAACGGTGTTGCGAGCAAAAATCACGGCGGTGGCGATTGGTGGGTTGACGCCACGCCACCGCAACGGGTAAGCAAGGGGTATGACTTACGCCCTCACCATGCGAATGCGAATTACCGGCCCGGCGCTCTGACAGCGCCGGTTGTTTGCCGTGTTCGTGATCCATGTGTGTGGGAGTGTGTGGCGTGTCGCTGCACCATCGGGTTTCTGGAACCCTCAATCCAGTTTCCAACAGCGCTTTGAGTGAACGTTCCGTGTCGGTCCAGCCTTGTGGCTGCCGTCTTGGGGAGCGAATGCGTGGGTTTGCGCGAATTCTTCACCCGGTCCGCTGAGGCGGTCCGGGGCACGCCTGACCACACCCACGCCATTCCGTTCCCAAGGATTTGTCCGATGCCCACCGCGCATTGTGATGCCGCGCGCCCGTTTTCCGTCTGCGCCTCCTCCGAAGACCGTCTTCCCGCCTGGCTGCCGCTGCGCGCCGTCACCGACGCGGCGGCGCGGCTGCACGGCCACATCGTCCGCACGCCGCTGCTGCACGCCCCGGCGTTGGGCCGTGATCTGTGGCTGAAGGCGGAAACCTTCCAGGCGACCGGGGCGTTCAAGGAACGCGGCGCGCTGAACCGGCTGTTGCGGCTGTCGGCCCTGGAACGGGCGGGTGGGGTGGTCGCCATGTCGGCGGGCAACCACGCGCAAGGGGTCGCGCTGCACGCCCGCCGCCTGGGGGTGAAGGCGACCATCGTCATGCCGGAGACGGCCCCGCGCTGCAAGGTGGAGCGCACGGCGGAGCTGGGGGCGGAGGTTGTGTTGCACGGCGCCACGGTGGGCGAGGCCAAGGGCAAGGCGCTGGAACTGGCCGCCGAACGGCGTTTGACCTTCGTCCATCCCTACGACGACCCCGACGTCATCGCCGGTCAGGGCACGGTGGGGCTGGAGGTGCTGGCCGACCGCCCGGACGTGGACACGCTGGTGGTCCCGGTGGGCGGCGGCGGCCTTTTGGCGGGAATCACGGCGGCGGTGAAGGCGATCAAGCCCGGCGTCCGCGTCGTCGGTGTGCGGCTGGCCCAGCGCGGCGGCCGAACCCTGGCCGACGGCATCAACGTCCACGCCCTGGGCAAGCTGCCGCAGGAACTGGTCGCCACCCTGGTCGATTCGGTGGTCGAGGTGTCGGAAGGCGAGATCGCCGCCGCAATGCGCGCCTTGCATGGATCCTTCGGCGTGGTGGCCGAAGGGGCCGGGGCGGCGGCGGTGGCGGCGCTGCTGACCGGCCGGTTGGGCCGCACCGGGCGGACGGTGGCGGTTCTGTCAGGCCGCAACGTCGATGGCGACACGCTGGCGCGGACGCTGGCGGCGGCCTGAGGGATGGTGGTTGGGGTGGGTGGGGTTATTCCCGCCCCAGCACCCGATCCACCACGGCGTCGGCCCATTCGCGGGAGCGGAAGCTCGCCTTGGCCTCCACCGGGTCATACACCCGCTCCACCCACTCCCAAAAGGGGGTTGGCCGCTTGTCGTTGTAGGCGGCGTAGAGTTCGAAGAAGTAATCGAGGATCCCGGTCTTGGCCTGTTTGAAATGGCCGTATTTCCAGGACAATTGCCCGGTTGCCTCGGCCAGCGGGCGTTGTTCGTGCACGAACATGAACAGCGCGGCCATGAAACCGGCGCGGTCCGCCCCGGATTTGCAATGCATCAACGCCGGATAGGGCATGGTCGCGAACAGCTCCCGCGCCTTCAGCAGCGTTTCCTTTTTCGGCATGTCGCGGGAATTGACCGGAAAATCGATCAGCTCCAGCCCATGCGCCCGGCAGGCTTCCGCCTCCAGAATGTAGGAGGCGCAATCGCGCCCGCCGCGCAGGTTGAGGATTGTCCGCACCCCGTTGCGCGCCGCCGCCGCAATGTGCGAGGGCGAGGGTTGGCTCGCCCGGTACATGTTGGGCGAGATCCGATGGGTGTTGGAATAGATCAGCCGGAAACAGGCGTGATCGATGAACACGCTTTCAAAATGGCCAAGCGCCCGTTGCCAGGGGGTGGCCATGCGCCCGCGCCCGCGCTTGATCCCATCCGCAAGCGCCGTGGTGATGCGGCGCAGGAACCATTTCTTGTTGGCCAAGATGCTGCCTTCCAACGGTCATACGCGGGCCAACATAGGGACGGATCGGCCAACGTCAAGCGCGCATCGAGGCGTTCCCCTTACGCCACCGCTTCGTTCACGGGCTGCAAACGCTGGTACATGCCGTGATGGGCGGCCAGCGCGAGCACGATTTCCATGTACAGGTTGATCAGGCCGTTGGCGTAGAAGGCCGGGCAACCGGTGTAGTGGCGTTCGCCCACCATCGCCGTCGGCTCGATCAGGGCGCTGTTCAGCAGGATGATGTCCTGCTCCGCATCGTAGAGAAAGGCGGTCTGGTCGGGGCGCAGCGGGTGGATGGCCTGATGGTCGTCGGCCTCGATCCCCCCCGCCGTCATGAATTGGCACAGCATGCCAAGGCTGCCCATCGCCAGGGGCAACATCTGCTTCAGGCTGCGGCGGGCGAGGTCGTCGTAGCGCGGGGTGTCGAGGCCGGGGCGCAGCAGCGGGGCCGATTCCACCAGATTCCAGCAGACATGCAGCGCGGTGTGGCTGCCGGTCTTGGTGATCGACAGCATGTCATAGCCCGACGGCGAATGCAGGACGGAGTTGTTCAGCGCCTGGGTCAGCACGAAGCAGGCGGCGGCCAACTCGGTGATCGTCCCCTCCGTCCGGCAGCGGTCCTCCTCCAGCATCACCTTCAGCGCCCAATCGCGGATGATGGCGTCGAGCAGGTGACAAATGGCGTCGCGCAGGAAGCCGATCATCCGCTCCGGCGCGGCGGCGGCCAGACCGTCGGGGTCGGCGACATCCAGGCCGTGCGGCGAGTCCGGCGGGTTGGACAGCGCAACATGGCCATCCTCGTCCAGCGGCAGCCGGTTCATGATGTGGGCGCGCAGATCGGCGTAGAGCACGGCCAACAGGGTGTTGATGGCGACCTTCTCGTAATCCTCTTTGCGGGTGTCGCCGTGGACCGGGCAATGGCCGCCCAACTGTTGCAATTCCTGCCCGAACAGGTAATTCGGATCCTCGGCGATCCGGTGGAGAAGGGGGGCCAGATTGATCCGGGTCATCCCCGCCGTGTCATGGGCGGCCAGATAGGCCAGGGCGAAATCATTCGGACGCGCCATGTCCCTCAACCCTCCTGCAAGCGCTCGTAAACACCGTAATCAATCGCCAGCGCCGCCACCATGTCCATGTACAGCTTGATCAGGCCGGTGGTGTAGAAGGCGGGGCAGCCGGTGTAATAGCGCTCGCCCGGCTTGGCGAAGCGCGCGATGGGGTCGGCGTTCAGCCGGATCAGGCCCGACTCGTCCAGAACAAAGGCGGTCTGATCCTTGGGCAGGCGATGGACGGCCAAGCCGTCATGCGGCTCGATCCCGCTTTCCTCCATGTAATGGACCAGCATGCCCAGGCTGGCCATCGACAGTGGGATGATCTGTTTCAGGCTGCGGCGGACGAGATCGTCGTAAAAGGCAACCTCCCGGCCGGGAACCAGCAGGGGGGCGGCCTCCACCAAGGCCCAACAGATGTGGATGGCGGTGTGGCTGCCGGTCTTGGTGATCGACAGCATGTCGTAGCCGGCGCGCTGGTAGAGGGCGGAATTGTCCAACGTCGTCCGCAAGACGAAGGTGGCCGCCGCATCCAGGGAGATTTCGCCGGAACCCAGGGCGCGGTAATGCTCCTCCTCCAGCAGCAGATCCTTGACCCAGTCGGTGATGAGCGCGTCGAGCAGGTGACAGGTGGCGTCGCGCAGGACGGAGCACACCGCGTCCGGCTCCGCCGCCGCCATGGCCGGGCGGTCCGCCGGGTCCAGCTTGTGCGGCGACAGGGGTGGGATCGGCAGCATCAGACGGCCCAACTCGTCCAACGGCATCTTGGCGGCGATGTGGTCGCGCAGCCGGTTGAACAGCAGCGACAACAGGCTGTTGACGACGATCTTATCGGCGTCGTCCTGCGGCACACCGGGGGCGGCTTCCCCCTCCGCCGGGAGCGGGTCGTCTTCAGGGGCCGCGTCAGCGGGCACGGGGGCGGGGGCATGGAACGGGCATTGTCCGGCCCCGCGCCGCAGCTCTGCACCGAACAGATAGGCCGGGTCGGCCTGGATCCGTTGCAGGATGTGGGCGACCGACACCCGCGACAACCCAACCTCGCCATGGGCGGCGTTGAAGGTCTGGGCGAAATCGTTGGAGCGGCTGGGCGGGGTCTGGGACATCGGCGGCGGCTTCTGCGGTGGTTTCGTCGCGGTCAACGGGGCAGGCCCATCACCGGCAAGGTGAGGAGGCCCGTCACCGAACGGTGATCAAGCATCTGCACCGTAAGGTGAAACGGCCGCCGCTGGCAACGAAACCACCGCGCGCTGAGCGAATATGACGCGTCATGCGCTTATTTCGCCACGACGCGCCCCTCGATCCCGATCGCCAGGGTTTTTTGCGCCTCGGCGTAGTTCATCACGATGGTGGCGAGCAGCACCGCGCCCGACGCGTCGACCAACACCTTGGCGCGTGGGAAGGCGTCGTAGCCATCGCCACCCTTCAGCAGGTAATCGTTGGTCGCCACCCGGTAGACGGCCTTCGGATCCAGCGGCTGGCCCGCCACCGCCACCGATTGCACGCGCTTGCCCGCCGGGGCCTTCGGGTCATAGGCCATGGTCAGGCCCGAGACTTGCGGGAAGCGCCCCGCCTTGTCCTCCACCTTGCTGACGCCATGCTCCAGCGAGGCGAACAGGTCGGCCCCGCTCATCTCCACCAGCACGCCAACGTTGCCAAAGGGCAGTTCGGCGAAGAAATCCTTGCGGGTCAGGGCGGTTCCCGCCGGCCGCAGGGCGTCGGCCCGGATGCCGCCGCCGTTGGTGATGGCGACATCGGCCTTCAGCGCGCTGCGCAGGGCGTCGGCGATCAGGTTGCCCATCGTCGCCTCGCGCGTGCGCACGCTGTCCTTGCGGCTGTCGAGGTCGGTCGTGGTGGTGGCGATGACGGCGGCCAGATCGTCGTCCAGCTTTTTGGTGTAGCCGCCGACCACCTGCTCCACCATCGGATCCGGGGCCACCCCGGCGGTGGAGACGAAGCGCCATTCGGTGGGCAGCGTGGTGGTGGCCGGTCCCTTGTCGGTCGTCTTGGTCGAGACCAGCAGCTTGACCACGCCGAGATACTGGGCGTCGTGCCCGGCCTTCAGGATCAGGGTGGAGCCTTCGTAAAAGCTGATGGGGTCGTGGTCGTGGCCGCCCAGGATCAGGTCGATGCCCTTGACCGCGTTGGCCAACTCGCGGTCCTCCTCGATCGTCAGATGGGTCAGGGCGACGATGACGGTGGCCCCGTCCGCCTTCAACGCCTTGATCGCGGCGGTGGCGCTGGCCTGCACCGGGGCGAAGGACAGGCTTGGGCCACCGCTGGACAGCCGGGCGCTTTCCGGTGTGATGAGGCCGAGGAACCCGATCTTGATGTCGCCCACCGTCTTGGTCCAATGCGGCACGGTGGTGGAGAAGGCCGAGCCATCGGCGGACGCGACGTTCGTGCCGATCCAGGGGAAGGCGGCCTCGGCCATCCGCTTTTTCAGCGGTTCGATGCCGAAATCGAATTCGTGATTGCCGAAGGTGACGGCGTCCACCTTGATGGCGTTGAACAGGGCGATCATCTGCTCGCCCTGCGTGGTCCCCGACAGCAGGGAGGGCGACAGGAAATCGCCGCCCACCGTGGTGATCGCCTGCCCGTCGCGCTGGCGTTCCTGGCGCAGCAGGGTCATCAGCGGGCCGAAGCCGCCCTGGCCCTTCACCGGCGCGATTTCATACACATCGTTGATGTGCAGAAAGGTCAGGGTGCCGTTCTGCGCCCAGGCGGGGGACAGCGCGCCCAAGGCCAGGGAACCGGCGAAGACCGTCGCGGCGAGCAGGGAGCGGAAGGGGGCGGCCATGCGGGGAAAACCTCTGTCTGCATCAAACGTCATAGGACCGCAGTCTAAACCAGATCATCGACGCCGCGCATAGCCGCTTTGCAAGGTCATGGCCCGGCTTGCGCGGAAACCCGGCTCCGCTCACAACTGGGGACGGAGCGTTTCAACCTCGCGAGCGTCATCGATCATGCGCATTCTGGTCGTGCAGAACAGCCAAACCGCCCCCATCGGCATCGTGGGGGAGGCGCTGGTGGAGAATGGAGCCAGCCTGACCACCATCGCCGCGAACGACGGCGACGCGATTCCCGGCCGCGACGGCTTCGCCGGTCTGGTCGTGCTGGGCGGGCCGCAAGACGCCTGGGATGACGGCCACGGCCCGCATTTTCCCAAGGTGATGGAGACCATCCGCGCCTTTGCCGAGGCGGACCGCCCGGTGATGGGCATTTGTCTGGGCGCGCAGCTCACCGCGCGGGCCTATGGCGCGCGGGTCTACCGTCACGAGGTGGAGGAACTGGGGGTTTGCCCGGTGACGCTGCACGATCACGCTGCCGAGGATCCGGTTGTCGGCGGCTTCGGCCCGTCGCTCAATCTGGTGCAGTGGCATTACGACACCTTCGAGTTTCCCGAGGGGGCCGTTCCGCTGGCCCACAGCGACGTGTGCGGGCGGCAGGCCTTCCGTTTGGGGCGCGCCACCTACGCCTTTCAGTTCCACCCGGAAGCCACGGCGGGAATCGTCCGGGGCTGGGCGTCCCGCTTTGGTGAGGAGGCGCGGGAGAAGAACCGCAGCCTGCTCGACGGGTTGGACGCGGCGCTGGACGCCCATCTTCCGGCGGCGGAGGCGTTCGCGCGGACGATGACCAAGCGCTGGCTGGCCTTGGCCTGATACACAACGCCAGGAGCGGGCCGCGTGGGGAGGGTTACTCCGCGCGGCTTTGCGCCAGCAGATCGGCCAGCAGATCCGGGGTGTCCACGTCGTAGAGGATGCCCGCGTCGTCCACCGCGACCTCGCACAGCCGATCCGCGTGGTGGCCGATCAGGCGCTTGGCCCCGGAATCGCCGGTCAAACCGGCCATCTCGACGAAGAAGCTGCGGTCCCACAGCACCGGGTTGCCCTGCTTGCCGTGGGTGGTCGGCACGCAGATGGCGCGGCCTTCCAGCGGGTTGAAGGCGGCGATCAGCCGGTCGATCACTCCGGCGCGCACGCGCGGCATGTCGCCCAGGCACACGACCACGGCGTCGGCGTCCGCCGGAACCGCCGCCAGACCGGCGCGCAGCGACGCGCTGAGGCCATCGGCGAAATCCGGGTTGCGGACGAAGCGCACCGGCTTGCCCGCCAGCGCCTGTTCCACCGCGTCGCCCTGGTGGCCGGTGACGACGATGACGCCGTGGGCCTGCGAGGCCAGCGCGGCATCGACGGCGCGAGCGATCAGCGGCGCGCCGTTGACCGCCGCCAACAGCTTGTTGCTGCCACCCATCCGGCTGGAGCGCCCGGCGGCGAGCACCAGCGCTGTGACGCGCGGCGCGCGCGGAGCCTCCACCGCCGCACCGGCGCGGGGCAGGGGGCGGCTGGGAATTTCGGCCAACAGCCCGCCAACCCCCATCCGCATGATGTCGCGGCGGCTGGGCGGCATTCCCGCCGCGATCCGTTGCAACACCCAGTCAAAGCCGTTCAGCTTGGGCGAGCGGGCGCAGCCGGGCAGGCCCAGCACCGGGGTGTCGCCCCGCCGCGCCAGCAGCAGCAGATTTCCGGGATCGACCGGCATGCCGAAATGCTCGACCGTTCCCCCCGCTTGTTCGATGGCGGCGGGCAACACGTCGCGCCGGTCGGTGATGGCCGAGGCCCCGGCGATCAGCAGCAGATCCACCGGTGGCGCGGCGGCGATGGCGGCGGCGAGCGCGGCCTCGTTGTGATCGCAGCGGCGTTCGTCCACCAGCGATCCGCCCAGCGCCTCCACCCGGTCGCGGGTGACGTCGACCGTCTTGTCGAGAACGCTGTCTTTCAGGCCGGGCAGGCGGGTTTGGATGAGCGCCACCGACAGCGGGCGAAAGGCGGCAACGGACAGGGGCGGGGAACCGGCGTTGGCCACCGCCTCCGCCCGCGCCACGGCGGATTCGGGGGCGGCGAAGGGGATGATCTTGACCGTCGCCACCATCTGGCCCGGTTCCACCACCGACGCGTCGGGCAGGGTGGCGATGGTGACGCTTTCGTCGATCAGGTTGATGGCGTCAAGCCGCGCGGTGTCCAGGCGCAGCAGGCCGCGCGCCGTGGCAAACAGATTGACCCGCCCGGTGAAGGGGGCGGCGACGGTCAGGCCCGATCCGGCCACCGCGCGCGCCACCCGTTCGGCCGCCGCATCTTCCGCCACGTCGTCGGCGTCCAGGCGCACGGCGACCACGGTGGCGACGCCCGCCGCGCGCAGGGCGACCGCATCCTCCGCCGACAAACGGCGGCCCTTTTTGAAGGTCAGATCACCGCAACGCAGGGAGTGCGCCAGAATGGCACCCTCGGCGTCGTCCATCGGCAGGGGGCCAAAGCGCATGGCGGCGGGCGATCCGGTTGGCGGTCAGCAGGGGTGGTTTTCGCCACGGCGGACGCAGGTGATCTGCCCCAAAATCGACAGCGCGATTTCGGCGGGCGTCACCGCCCCGATGGACAGGCCCACGGGACCGCGAATGCGCTTGACCTGCGCCTCGCTCAACCCCTCGTCGCGCAGGCGGTCGAGCCGCAGGGCGTGGGTGCGCTTGCTGCCCAGCGCGCCGACGTAAAAGGCGGGGGAGCGCAGCGCGGCGATCAGCGCCGGATCGTCCAGCTTGGGATCGTGCGACAGGGTGACGATGGCGGTGCGCATGTCGGGGGCCAGCGCGGTCAACGCCTCGTCCGGCCATGCGCTGTTCAATTTGATGTTGGGGAAGCGGGCGGGGGTGGCGAAGGCCCCGCGCGGGTCGATCACGGTCACGTCATAGCCGCTGAGAACGGCCAGCGGGGCCAGCGCCTGGGCGATGTGGACGGCCCCGACGATCAGCAGCCGCATCGCCGGGTTGTGGACGTGGACGAACAGGCGGAATCCATCCTCGTCCTGCGGGTCGGTCAACAGGCCGGAACGGTCCTGGCGGATGCGTCGTCGCACCTCGTCCAGCGTTTCCGCTTCCAGGCCGAAGCCGCCATGGACGGCGTCCTCGAACACCAGCGATTGCAGGCCGCTGGTCAGGTCGGTGATGAGCGCCACCGGGGTCGCGGCGGCTTTCGCGGCGACCAATCGGTCGAAAATGTCGCGTTTCATTCCACGGCCTCAACATAGACTTGCACCTGCCCGCCGCAGGCCAGCCCGACTTCCCAAGCCATTTCGTTGGTGATGCCGAAGGACAACAGGCGCGGTTCGCTGTCCTCCATGGTTTTGGCCGCTTCATGGGCCACGGCGTTTTCGATGCAGCCGCCCGACACCGATCCGGCCATGGCACCGCTGTCGTCGACCGCCATCTGGCTGCCGACCGGGCGGGGCGAGGATCCCCAGGTCGCGATCACGGTCGCCAACGCCACCTTGCGCCCGGCGGACCGCCACGCGGCGGCCTGTTCTATGATGTTGTCCGCCATCAGGGTGTCGTTCATCCCGCCGCCTCCTTGACCCAACGGCGCAAACCCGGTTGCCGACGCGGGCCTTGCCGCGACAGGGCGTCGGCAAGACCAGCGAGGCTGTTCAGGTTGTGCGTCGCACGAAAATCATCCACGTGTGGCAGCAACGCCCGAATGCCGGAGGATTTTGGCGCAAAACCATCCCACCGCAGCAAAGGATTCAGCCAGACGAGCCGCCGACAGCTTTTGTGCAACCGTTCGGCCTCCGCCGCAAGCCCTTCCCCTGCATCCCTGTCCAGCCCGTCGGTAATGAGCAAAATGATCGCACCCTGGCCCAGCACCCGGCGCGCCCACTGGTGGTTGAAGGCGCGCAGGGCCGTGCCGATCCGCGTGCCGCCCGACCAGTCGGCGACCGCGCCGGACACGGCGTCCAGCGCCACATCCACATCCCTGTGGCGCAGATGGCGGGTGATGTTCGTCAACCGCGTGCCAAAGACGAAGCTGTGCACCCGATCACGATCGTTCGTGATGGCGTGCATGAAATGCAGGATCATGCGCGAATAGCGCGTCATGGATCCGGAAATGTCGCACAGCACCACCAGCGGCGGCGGGCGGGTGCGTTGGCGCTTGCGCGCCGGATCGACCAGATCGCCGCCGGACCGCAGCATCCGCCGCAAGGTGGCGCGCGGGTCGATGCGCGGCCCCTGCGGGTCGGGCCGGTGGCGGCGGGTCGTCACCTCCGCCAGCGGCAGGGCGAGGGTGGCCAGCAGCTTTTTCGCCTGCGCCATCTCCTCGGTGGTCATGGATTCGAAATCCTTCGCCTGCAACCGCTCGGTGGCGGACATGGTGAAGGTGGCGTCGATCTCGATTTCGGTCTTGTCCTTGCCCTCCACTTGCGGCGCGGTCCCGTGCAGCGCCTCGGCCAGGCGTTGGGCCATCTCCGGCTTGTCCGGCGCGGGGTCGGTCCGCACCGTCGGCAGCATCATCGCCATCATCTTTTTCAGGATGTCGGGATTGCGCCAAAAGATGTGGAAGGCCTGGTCGAACAGCTCGCTGTGCTCGCGGCGGCTGACCAACACGGCGTGCAGCGCCCAATAGAAATCGGTGCGGTTGCCCGGCCCCACCGCCTCCACCGCCTCCAGCGCCTGCAACACCTTGCCCGGCCCCACCGGCAGACCGGCGGCGCGCAGCGCGCGGGCGAAATGCATCAGGTTCAGGGCCAGCCGGTCCCGATAGGGGGAGGGATCGGTCATGCGGGTTCCCTCACCGGGCCGTGGTGGCGGCCAGTTCGGTTTTGACCTGGGCCAGGATGCGCGCGGCCTCGCTGCCCTGGATGCGGGCGATGTCGTCCTGATACTTCAGCAACGCGCCCAGGGTGTCGTTGATGACGGTTGGTTCCAATTCCAACTGGTTCAGCTCGACCAACGCCTGCGCCCAATCCAGCGTTTCGGCCACGCCGGGGGATTTGTAGAGATCCAGCCCGCGCAGGGACTGGACGAAACCGACCACCTGCGCGGTCAGGCGGGCGTCGGCCTGCGGGGCCTTCACCGCCACGATCCGCCGTTCACGCTCCGCCGACGGGTAATCGACCCAATGGTAGAAGCAGCGCCGCTTCAGCGCGTCGTGAATCTCGCGGGTGCGGTTGGAGGTGAGGATCACAATCGGCGGTTCGGGCGCGCGGACGGTGCCGAATTCCGGGATCGTCACCTGGAAATCGGACAGGATTTCCAGAAGATAGGCTTCGAACGGCTCGTCGGTGCGGTCCAACTCGTCGATCAGCAGCACCGGCGGCCCGGCGGCATCGGGTTCGAGCGCCTGGAGCAGCGGGCGTTTGATCAGGAAGCGTTCGGAAAACAGATCGGCGGCCAGCGCGTCGCGGTCCACATCAGCCGCCTTGCCGTGGGCGGCTTCCGTCAGACGGATTTCCATCATCTGGCGGGCGTAGTTCCATTCATAGACCGCCGACGCGGCGTCCAACCCCTCATAGCATTGCAGACGCACCAGCCGACAGCCCAGCGTGGCGGACAGCACCTTGGCGATCTCGGTCTTGCCGACCCCGGCCTCGCCCTCCAGAAACAGCGGGCGCTTGAGCTTCAGGGCGAGGAACAGCGCGGTCGCCAACGACCGGTCGGCGACGTAATCGCCACCGGCCAACAGGGCGGCCGTCTCATCGACAGAGGCGGGTACGGAGGTGGGGACGGAGGCGGGGAGGGCAATCGGCATGGGGTCCGCGTGTGGATGGGGCGATCACGGATCCCGCACCGGCCATTCAGGACGGACGGGATGGGGCGAAGGACAATAGCGCGCCTTGATCGCGTGCGCACCCCCAGCCCAACACGCCCCCCTCCCAACATGGGGCAGGGGGCGTGAGGCTGTGTGTGGGCAAGCTCCCGGGTTCAACTCCGGGTTCAACCCGCCGCTTCGACCGCCCGCTTGGCCATCACGGTGACGAGATGGGCGCGGTAGTCGGCGCTGGCGTGCAGGTCGGCGTTCAAATCGTCGGCGCTGACCGACAGGCCGTTCAACGCCTCCGCCGTGAAGTTGGCCGCCAGCGCGGCTTCAAAGGCGGGAACGCGGAACACCGACCCGGCGGCCCCGGTCACGGCGACCCGCACCTCCGCCCCGTGTTTCGCCACGAAGACGCCGACGATGGCGTAGCGGCTGGCCGGGTTGCGGAATTTGGCGTAGGCCGCCTTGTCCGGCGTGGAGAAGCGGACGGACTTGACGATCTCGCCCGGTTCCAGCGCGGTTTCGAACATCCCGGTGAAGAAGTCATCGCCCGCGATGGTCCGGCGGTCGGTCGTGACCGTCGCCTTGAGCGCGACCACCGCCGAAGGGTAATCCGCCGACGGGTCGGCGTTGGCGATGGACCCGCCCATCGTGCCCATGTTGCGCACCTGCCGGTCGCCGATGCCCTCGGCGAGGCTGGCGAGCGCCGGGATGGTCGCCTTGACCAGATCGGAATGGGCAACCTCGGCGTGGCGGGTGAAGGCCCCGATCTCCAGGCCGCCATCGACCGCTTTGATGCCCTTCATCTCCGCCACGCCGCTGAGATCGACCAGGGCGGAGGGTTGGGCAAGCCGCTGTTTCAGCGTCGGCAGCAGGGTTTGCCCGCCACCGAGCAGCTTGGCATCCTCGTCCTGCGCGGCGGCGACCGCGTCGGCCAGCGTCGAGGGCCGTTGGTACGTAAACGCGTACATCGGATCGTCTCCTTGTTTTTCGGCGTTCGGTCAGCGGCGTTATTCGGCGGCCAGGGCGGGGGTGGCGTTCTGGATCGCCCGCCAGACCTTTTCCGGTGTCGCCGGCATGTCGAGGTGCGTGACGCCAAAGGCGCTGAGCGCATCGACCACCGCGTTCATCACGGCGGCGGACGCGCCGATGGTCCCGGCCTCGCCGCAGCCCTTCACGCCGAGCGGGTTGTGGGTGCAGGGCTGGTCTTCATGGTACCGCACGGTGAAGGACGGCACGTCGTCGGCGCGGGGCATGCAATAATCCATGTAGGAGCCGGTCAGCAACTGGCCGGACTCGTCGTCATAGACGCAGTTTTCCAGCAGCGCCTGACCAATGCCCTGGACGATGCCGCCATGAACCTGGCCTTCGACGATCAGCGGGTTGATGACGTTGCCGAAATCATCGACCGCCGAGAAGGCGACGACCTGGGTCACGCCGGTGTCGGGATCGATCTCCACCTCGCAGACGTGGCAGCCGTTGGGGTAGGTGAAGTTTTTCGGATCGTAGAAGGCCTGTTCGTCCAACCCCGGTTCCAGCTCGTCGAGCGGGAAATTGTGCGGGACATAGGCTTGCAGGGCGATGTCGCCGATGCCCAGGCTCTTGTCGGTCCCGGCCACGGTGAAACGGCCGTCCTTCACCTCGATGTCGGTTTCGGCGGCCTCTAGCATGTGGGCGGCGATCTTCTTGGCCTTGCGCTCCACCTTGTCCATCGCCTTGACCAGCGCCGACCCGCCGACGGCGAGCGAGCGCGAGCCGTAGGTGCCCATGCCGAACGGGATCTTGGCGGTGTCGCCGTGGACGATCTCCACATTCTCGATCGGCACGCCGAAGCGTTCGGCGACCAACTGGGCGAAGGTGGTTTCGTGGCCCTGGCCGTGGCTGTGCGACCCGGTGAAGACCGTCACCGACCCGGTGGGGTGGAACCGGACCTCGGCGCACTCGTACAGCCCGGCGCGGGCACCCAACGCCCCGGCGACGTTGCTGGGAGCGATGCCGCAAGCCTCGATGTAGGTGGAAAAGCCGATGCCGCGCAGCTTGCCCTTGGCCTTCGACGCTGCCTTGCGCGCGGCAAAGCCGTCGTAATCGACCAGCGGCAGGGCGATGTCGAGATTCTTGGCGAAATCGCCGCTGTCATACTGCAACGCCACCGGCGTCTGATAGGGCATGGCGGAGGCCGGGATGAAGTTGCGCCGCCGGATCTCCGCCCGGTCCAGCCCGGCCACGCCCGCCGCGATGTCGACCAGACGTTCGATCAGATAGCAGGCTTCCGGCCGACCGGCCCCGCGATAGGCGTCCACCGGAGCGGTGTTGGTGAAGACGGCCTTCACCTCGGCGTAGATCGCCGGGGTCTTGTACTGGCCCGCCAGCAGGGTGGCGTAGAGATAGGTCGGGATCGACGGGGCGAAGGTGGAGAGATAGGCCCCGAGATTGGCCAGCGTGGACACGCGCAGCGCCAGGAAATGGCCATCCTGGTCCATCGCCATTTCGGCGTGGCTGACATGGTCGCGGCCATGCGCGTCGGTCAGGAAGCTTTCCGAACGGTCGGCGGTCCATTTCACCGGACGCCCGATCTTCTTCGCCGCCCAGGTGACGACGGCCTCCTCGCCATAATGGAAGATCTTGGAACCGAAACCGCCGCCGACGTCCGGGGCGACCACCCGCAGCTTGTGTTCCGGGATGCCCAGCACGAAGGCCCCCATCAGCAGACGGATGACGTGCGGGTTCTGGCTGGTGGTGGTCAGGGTGTATTCGCCGTTGGACGGGTCATACTCGCCCAGCGCCGCGCGCGGTTCCATCGCGTTGGGAACGAGCCGGTTGTTGACCAGATCGATCGTGGCGACGTGGGCGGCCTGGGCAAAGGCCGCGTCCACCGCCGCCTTGTCGCCCAGATGCCAATCGTAGCACAGGTTGCCGGGGGCCTCGTCATGCACCTGCGGGGCTTCCGCCGTCACCGCGCGGGTGGAGGCGGTGACGGCGGGCAGCTCCTCGTAATCGACCACGACCAGTTCGGCGGCGTCGCGGGCCTGGTCCTTGGTTTCGGCGATGACCACGGCCACCGCGTCGCCGACGTAGCGCACACGGCCCCGGGCGAGCGGGAAGTGCCCCGGCTCCTTCATCGGCGAACCGTCTTTGGAATGGATCTGCCAACCGCAAGGCAGGCTGCCGACCTTGTCGGCCTCCATGTCGGCCCCGGTCAGCACGGCGACGACGCCGGGGGCGGCCAGCGCGGCGCTGGCGTCGATGCCCTTGACCAGAGCGTGCGGGTAGGGCGAGCGGACATGGACCAGATGGGTCATGTTCGGGCGCTTGAAATCGTCCGTGTAATTGCCACGGCCCGTCAGAAACCGAGGATCTTCGAGCCGACGCACCGACGCGCCGACACCGTTGGGGTTCGCCATCTGTGTTTCCTCCCACAATCGACCGTGTTCCGGCCCGTTATGACGAGAGACTGGGACGCGCCGCCGTTCCTGCAATCCTTAATCGCGCCGTGCGCGCATCGTTCGCGCGCTGATCCGGCTGACGGGCGGCCCTTGGGACACCACACGCGCCAACCGCCGTTTATTCGGCGGCGGCCTTGGCCGACGGGCTGTTCATCGCCTCGGCCCCGGCCTGAACGGCCTTCACGATGTTGTGGTAGCCGGTGCAGCGGCAGATGTTGCCCTCCAGCCCGTCGCGGATGTCGTGCTCGGTCGGGGTGGGGTTGTTGCGGACCAGATCGACCGCGCTCATCACCATGCCCGGCGTGCAGAAGCCGCACTGCAAACCGTGATGCTCGCGGAAGGCGGCCTGCATCGGGTGCAGCGTGCCATCGGCGGCGGCCAGCCCCTCGATGGTGGTGACGCTGGCCCCGTTGGCCTGGACCGCCAGCGTGGTGCAGGACTTCACTGAGCGGCCATCGACATGCACAACGCAGGCACCGCACTGGCTGGTGTCGCACCCGACATGGGTGCCGGTCAGGGACAGATGGTCACGAAGGAACGTGACGAGCAGGGTCCGTTCCTCCACCTCGCGCGAGACCGTCTTGCCATTGACGGTCATCGTAACGGTACAGGGCATCGAAAATCCTCCCGCTGGCTTTGATGGGCTGGCTGGTCGTTGGGTCGAACGCCGATCACTGGGACAAGGCCGATCACCGGAACAAGGATAGGGTGCGTCGATGGGGGAAGGTCAAGCCATCCGATGGCGAATGGCCAAAAGAAGTGCGCTGAAACGGTCGGGGACTCGGATAGTCCGTACTGGCGCGCAATTTTTCACCGCGTTACAGTGGCTTGGCAATCCCCGCAGCAAGCGGGACCCTGAACGAACACCGGGAGAGTCAGCATGAAACGTCTTGTCGCCGCCGTCGGAGTCTGCCTGTTCGCATCGCTGCCGGCCCAGGCCGAGTCGTTCATCACCGTGCTGACCGGCGGGACGAGCGGCGTCTATTATCCGTTGGGCGTGGCGCTGTCGAACGTCTATGGCAAGGCGCTGCCCGGGGCCAAGGTGACGGCGCAGGCGACCAAGGCGTCGGTCGAAAACCTCAACCTGCTCCAGGCCGGGCGGGGTGAGATCGGCTTCACGCTGGGGGATTCGCTGGGCGACGCCTGGAAGGGCAACGAGGAGGCCGGGTTCAAGGCCAAGCTGGAGAAGCTGCGCACCATCGCGGCGATCTACCCCAATTACATCCAGGTCGTCGCCAGCAAGGAGTCGGGCATCAAGACGCTGGCCGATCTGAAGGGCAAGCGCGTGTCGGTCGGCGCGCCGAAATCCGGCACGGAGCTGAACGCGCGCGCCATCTTCGGTGCAGCGGGGCTGGCCTACAAGGATTTCGCCCGCACCGAGTATCTGCCCTTTGGCGAATCGGTGGATCTCATCAAGAACCGCCAATTGGACGCGACGTTGATTTCCGCCGGTCTGGGCGTCGCCGCGATCAAGGATTTGTCCTCCTCGCAGGAGGTGACGATCGTCAGCATCCCGGCGGATGTGGTGGCCAAGGTCGGCGACCCGGCCTTCATCCCGGAAACCGTGCCCGCCAACACCTATCCGGGCCAGACCGAAGCCGTCGCCACCGCCGCCGTCCGCAACCTGCTGGTCACGCATTCCGGCGTGTCGGACGACGCGGCCTACGCCATGACCAAGACGCTGTTCGACAATCTCGACGCGTTGGCCGCCGCCCACGTCGCCGCCAAACAGATCAAGCTGGATTCCGGGGCCACCCAGTCGCCGGTTCCGCTGCACCCCGGTGCGATCAAGTTTTTCAAGGAAAAGGGCCTGATGTGAGCGCGGTCCAGGGGGAGCGCGCGGCATGAGCGCCAAGACCAGCGACGCGGACGCGCAAATCCGTCAGGCCATCGACCGGGAAAACCCGTCCACCGTCGTCGCGTTCGAGGGATTCGACGGCAAGGCGGTGTTTCTCATCGCCGTGGCCTTTTCCGCCTTCCAGCTTTGGACCGCCGCCTTCAACCCGCTGTCCAGCATGGTGGTGCGGTCGGTCCATGTCGGCTTTCTGCTGCTGATGACCTTCGCCCTGTTCGGTTTCCGGCAGGAGACCGAGCGCAAGAGCGTGCCGTGGTATGATTGGTTGTTGGGGGTGAGCGCCTTCGCCATTGGCTTGTACCATTACGTGTTCGAGGTCGATCTGATCCAGCGGTCGGGCGACCCCAGCACCACCGATCTGGTGGTGGGCGTCGTCGCCATCGCCCTGGTCTTTGAAGGGGCGCGGCGGATCATGGGGATGGCGCTGCCGATCATGTGCGGCGTCTTCATCCCCTACGCCCTGTTCGGGCGCTATCTGCCCTTTGGCCTTGGGCATCGCGGCTACGACGTCGATCAGGTGATCGACAATTTGTTCCTGTCGACCGAGGGGATTTACGGGACGCCGACCTTTGTGTCGGCCAGCTACATCTTTCTGTTCATCCTGTTCGGGGCGTTTCTGGAGCGCGCCGGGATGATCAAGCTGTTCAACGACGTCTCGCTGGGGCTGGTCGGCCACGCCAAGGGCGGACCGGCCAAGGTGGCGGTGATCTCGTCGGGCCTGATGGGGACCATCAACGGGTCGGGCGTGGCCAACGTGCTGACCACCGGGCAATTCACCATCCCGTTGATGATGCGATTCGGCTATCGCCCGGCCTTCGCCGGGGCGGTGGAGGCGACGGCCAGCATGGGTGGGCAGTTGATGCCGCCGGTGATGGGGGCCGCCGCCTTCATCATGGCGGAAACCATCGGCGTGCCGTACAGCGAGGTGGCGATCGCCGCCGCCATCCCGGCCATCCTCTATTTCGGCAGCGCCTTTTGGATGGTTCATCTGGAAGCGGGGATGCGCAACCTCGTCGGCCTGCCGCGTGAGCAGTGCCCCAGCGCGCTGAAGGCGGTGATCGAGGGCTGGTATCTGATTTTGCCGCTGGCCGCCCTGGTCTATCTGCTGTTCTCCGGCTTCACCCCGCTGTTCGCCGGGGTTATGGGGATCGCGGCGACCGCCGCCCTGATCCTGGGGATGCGCATCGTCACCACCATCGGGCCGACGGCGCTGCGCGTCGCCTTCTGGGTCACGGTTGGCCTCGTTGCCGCCGGGTTGTGGCGGATGGGTCTGCGCACCGAGCATCTGGCCTTCACCATCGTCGTGCTGCTCATCATCCCCTGCCTGCTGTTCCGGGGCGGACGGGAAACCCTGTCGTTGGTGGTGCACAGCGTCGCCGATGGGGCGAAGAACGCCATCGGCGTGGGCGTGGCCTGCGCGCTGGTCGGTGTGTTGATCGGCATGATGACCCTGACCGGTCTGGCGTCGAGCTTCGCCACCACCATCGTCGATTGGTCGGGTGGCAATCTGCTGGCGGCACTGGTGCTGACGATGATCGCCTGCATCGTGCTGGGGACCGGCCTGCCGACGACGGCCAACTACATCATCACCGCGTCCATCGCCGCCCCGGCGCTGCTGACCATGGGCGTGCCGCTGATCGTCAGCCACATGTTCGTGTTCTATTTCGGCATCATGGCGGATTTGACACCGCCGGTGGCGCTGGCTGCGCTGGCGGCGTCCTCCATCTGCAAGGCCGATCACATGGAGATCGGCTGGATCGCCACCCGCGTCGCCATGGCGGGCTATGTCGTGCCCTTCATGGCCGTCTATGACCCGGCGCTGGTGCTGCAAACCGGGGATTGGCTGGCGGTGGCCTATGTCTTCGTCAAGGCCTGCGTCGCCATCGCCCTGTGGGGGGCGGCGACCATCGGCTTTTTCTGGACGCCGCTGCCCTGGCCCGCCCGCCTTTACGCCGCCGCCGCGTCCTTCCTGTTCGTGGTGGCGTTGCCCCTGACCGACGAGGCCGCCTTCGTCATGACCGGGCTGTTCCTGCTCTGGCAGCACCGCCAGCGCCGGGCGTTGACGGCGGTTCCGGTGTAGCCGATGAGCGGCCTGTGCGTGGTTGCAGCGCTGGGCGGGGCGCTGCTGGCCACGCTGCCGGGTTCCGTCTTTTCCCTGTCCTGGACCCACTCGGTCGAACACACCGAGTGGCGGGAGGAGTGGCGGATCACCGACGCCGGTCTGACCCTGACCGAAGCCCGCGTGCGCGGCACGGGGGCGGGGATGGAACCGGGGGCCGACGCCCGCCTGATCGATGGCTGGTGGGTGTGGGTTCCGTCCCTGCCGCCGCAAGAGAGCGTGACCCTGGCCGCCTCCGGCTTCACCGCCGAACATCGGCTGTGCGCCGGATCCGACTGCCGGGTTTTGAGCGGCTGGACAAACGACAGGGCGTTCGCGAACGGCGTGGGACGGGTGGGGGAGGCGGTGACTCTGCGCCCCTGCCGACCAGCAGGCTACGAAAGTTCATCCCCGTCCGCGCCATAGCGTCTTGGCTTGGCCATCTTCACGCCCCATACTCCGCCACCCCCATAATCCGGTGTTCTGGACCGATGATCACGCAGATTGTTCCCCGCCGCGCCGCTCCGACGTCGCTGTTCCTGATTGGCCTTCTGGCCGGAGCGGTCGGTCTGCCCGACCTCGCCCTGGCGGCGGAGGCGGGCGCGCCGCATCTGGACGGGCGGGCGATGGGGGCGCTGTGGGTGGTTCCCTTCGTCGGCATCCTGCTGTCGATCGCGCTGTTCCCGCTGCTGGCTCCGATGGTCTGGCACCATCATTTCGGCAAGATTTCCGCCGCCTGGGCCGCCGCCTTTCTGCTGCCCTTCGCCGCCGTCTTCGGGGTGGAACTGGCGACGTTCGAGCTGCTGCACACGCTGCTGTTGGAATACATCCCCTTCATCATCCTGCTGACCGCCCTGTTCACGGTGGCGGGCGGGGTGCGGTTGGTGGGATCGCTGGTCGGCACGCCGCTGGCCAACACGGTCGGGCTGGCGCTGGGGACCGCGCTGGCCAGCCTGATGGGGACGACCGGCGCGTCGATGCTGCTGATCCGCCCGCTGCTGCGCGCCAACGAGCATCGCCGCCACAAGGTCCACACCGTCGTGTTCTTCATTTTCCTGGTGTCGAACGTCGGCGGGTCCCTGACCCCGCTGGGCGATCCGCCGTTGTTCCTGGGCTTTCTGAAGGGCGTGTCCTTCTTCTGGCCGACGGTTCATCTGCTGGGGCCGATGCTGTTCCTGTCCGGCCTGCTGCTGGCGATCTATTTCGTGCTCGATCTGGTGCTGCACACCCGCGATCCCGGCAAGCACCCGTTGATTGAGGGCGTGCACGAGCGTGAACCGGTGCGGATCGAGGGCGGGGTCAACCTGCTGCTGCTGGTCGCCATCATCGGGGCGGTGCTGTTGAGCGGCGTGTGGCATCCCGGCGTTGATGTCACCCTCTATCACGTCACCGTGCCGCTGGAGACCATCGTGTCGAACCTGCTGCTGATCGGCATCACGGTTCTGTCGCTGAAGCTGACCAGCGAGAAGAGCCGCCGCCTGAACGGCTTCAGTTGGGGGCCGATTGTCGAGGTGGCGAAGCTGTTCGCCGCCATCTTCCTGACCATCATCCCCGCCATCGCCATCCTGAAGGCGGGGACCGACGGCGCGCTGGGGGCGATCATCGCGGCGGTGAACGAGGGCGGGAAGCCGAATCCAGCGGCTTATTTCTGGGCGGCTGGCATCCTGTCCAGCTTCCTGGACAACGCCCCGACCTACCTCATCTTCTTCAACACGGCGGGCGGCGACGCCACCCTGCTGATGGGCGATCTGGCCCTGACGCTGACGGCGATTTCCGCCGGGGCGGTGTTCATGGGGGCCAACAGCTACATCGGCAACGCCCCCAATTTCATGGTCAAGGCGATTGCCGAAGAGCGCGGCGTGGCGATGCCGAGCTTCTTCGGCTACATGGCCTGGTCCTGCGGCATCCTGGTTCCGCTGTTCGGGCTGATGACGCTGGTGTTTTTCGTGTGAGCGCGGCGCGGACGGGGTGGGGCAGGGCGACAGGGTCAGGCTTCGCCCCGTTCCTCCCGCTTGGCCCGCTGCCACAGGGCTTCCATCTCGTCCAGCGTGGAGTCCTCCGGCTTGCGGCCCTGGTCGGCCAGCAGGGCTTCGATCCGCTGGAAACGGCGTTCGAATTTGGCGTTGGTCCCACGCAGCGCCGATTCCGGCTCGACCTTCACCCGGCGGGCAAGGTTGACGACGGCGAACAGCAGGTCGCCCATCTCGTCGGCCACCCGGTCCGGCGGCGATCCGGCGTCCATCTCCGCCCGCAACTCCCCGATTTCCTCTTCGATCTTGTCGAGGATGTCGCGCGGGTCGGTCCAATCAAACCCAACGCGGGCGGCGCGGTTTTGCAGCTTCAGCGCGCGGGTCAGGGCGGGCAGGGCAGGGATGACGCCCTCCAGCGCCGACGGGGCGCGCCCTTCGGCGGCGGCCTTGGCGGCGCGTTCGGCCGCCTTGTGCTCTTCCCAGCGCGAGGTCTGCTGATCGGCGCTGTTGATCTCTTCCGGGCCGAAAACGTGGGGATGGCGACGGATCATTTTGTCGGTGATGACTCCGGCGACCTCGTCGAAATCAAACAAGCCGTCTTCGCTGGCCATCTGGGTGTAATAGACGACCTGAAACAGCAGATCGCCCAACTCCTCGCGCAGCGACGCCATGTCGTTCTTTTCGATGGCGTCGGCGACCTCATAGGCCTCTTCGATGGTGTGGGGCGCGATGGTCTTGTAGGTCTGTTCCAGATCCCACGGGCATCCGCCGTTGGGATCGCGCAGCCGCGCCATGACGTCGATGAGCCGGTCGATGTTGCGGGCCATGGTCCAGAAATCTCCAAAGCGGGAAAAGCCGATGCGACGGGCCGGAACCATAGCCCAAGCCACAGGCCGATTTCCACGTCCCCGCAGGGGCGGACATAAAATTCATAATTATGATTATGGAAAATAAAACCGTCCAAAGCGGAGGAGGGCGGTCGTGTCGGCGTGCGGTCTGTCACAGATCGTGTCCGTGGGCGTTCTTCCGCCGCGTCCGGCAATCGTCTATCGTGGACATGCATTGTCCAAAAGTCGGTTTTCCACACAGGATTGCAAGCGAATGCGTTCGACGGTGCGGGGGTTGGCCGTGGTGGCGGCTGGCGTGATGGCGGCGACGGCCTCGATGGGGTTGGCCCAGACCAGCGGCGGATCATCAACGGCGGCGGTGATTGCGAACCCGCCGCCGCTCAATTGCGCCAAGCCTGTGACGGCGGTGGACAAAACCCTGTGCGCCAGCGCCGACCTGAAGGTCGCGGCGGAGGATGTCGCGACGGGGTTGCGCGATGCGCTGGCCAACACCCCGATCGGCGAACGCGACGCGGTGATGCGCGGTCAACAGGCGTTCCTGGCCGAACGGGATCGAACCTGCGCCGACCGTGCGGCGACCGAGGCCTGTTTGCGCCTCTACAACAAGCGGATTGGCGACATCCAGGCCGTGAGCAGCGCCGGACAGAAAAAGCTCGCCGCCATCACCGCCACAATCCCAAAGGATCCAAAGGCCGCCGCCGCCGCGCTGCAACGCTACGACGGCCCGGCGGCCAAGGCGTGGCTGGTCTATCTGCTGCAAGCCGGGCTGGTGACGCCAACCGACAAGGAGGGCAAGCGGGAGACGCTCGTCTCCGGCTTGGTCGCCGCCATCCGCCGCGATCTGGTGGCCGACCCTGATTTGAAGGAGGAGTTGGACAAGCTGGGCGATCTGTCCACGGCACCGCTGGCCAACAGCCTGCAATTGCTGCGTCATGTTCTGTCCACCACCGAACTGGACGCGCCGTGCTTCCTGTTCACCAAGCACGGGATCGTGGCGTTCGAGGCGTTCGGCCCCTTCTGGAACAGCAGCCGCGACGCCTCCCCTGCCCTGTGCGAGCCGCCGCTGTCGGTGTTCGACCTGCCGGAATGGAAAAGGATCGAAGCCCGCATGTCCTCCACCGCCGCGCCGGGGCAGGAGTTCATCGCCGGGCTGGTGCGCCAAAACGGCGGGCGGCAGTCCGAAATCGACGCGCTTCAAGGGTCCCTGTTGCCCGCCAGCCTGTTGGAACCGCCGCAATCGGACGACGCCAAACGGGCGGTGGACCAGCGCAAATCCGCGTTGGCGGCCTTCCGGGCGTGGCGTGATTTCGATCTGTGGCCAGAGGCCGACCACAAGGCGACCGTCGCCGCCCTGCCCGCCGCGATCACCGCCACCGCCAAGCTCTACCGGGAGAAATTCAATCTGGCCCCGGCGGTGGCCGACCAAGCCGCCCATGCGCTGGCCGACCGCTTCATCGCGTCCCACATCTCGGCGTTGATGCCGGACGAGTGACCCCGCAAGGCAATCGCTTCAAGCATGGCGCGCCCACACCGGACCAAGATTCGCCACGGATTTCACGGATTTTCTCATGGATTTCGCGCCCCCACCTGAGAGCCATCTTGTTTGCGAGCTTACCAACAAGCCTCATGATGGGATGCATGAGGCGATTGGGGTCAAAAATCCGTGCAATCACTGATTTTGTTCGTGAAATCCGTGTGCATTCCTGCTTGCGTGACGGATGCTTGCTCGTTCACGCGATTGCCCTGAGTGAACCGGCCACCCTGCCCCGCGCGCGCTGTCTGCGATGCGGGGTAGGGTCGTTGCATCGGTCAGCGTCAGGCTGCCTGCGCGCGGGTGAGCTGGACATCGCCCTTGCGGGACAACGCCTTGGCCAGTGAATCGACGCGGCGTTGAACCGCCTCGCCCGACGGCACGCTTCCATCTTCCGGCAGGGTCAGAACCAGACGTTCGCCGTTGATTTTCAGCGATGTCCGCTTGAGCAAGCCGGTGGCCCCGCCGGACAGGGTGTGGGCCAACCGCAGCGCCAAGCCGAGAACCAGGGCGCGTTGGCTCTGCCCGTCCGTCACCAGCGACCGCGCGCCCAGCGTCACCGGGGCGTCGATGGTTCCGGCGTAACGGGCGTAGGCCGACAGGGCCAAAAAAGCCCGCTCGTCATGGTCCAGCGCCGGGAACGGGAAGCGCAGGATGCGCAGAAAGGCGTGTTCGGCCCGATAATCCGGGTGTTCGGCCCACCCGATGTCGCTCAACAGACAGGCGGCGTGGCGCAGGCGGATGGCGTTGTCGTCCTCGCCCGCGAACAACCCGGCGGTCCAATCGGTCAACAGCGCCGAATCGCCCATGCGGGTGAAGCGGTGCGCCCAATCGGCGGCGGACGCCAACAGCGGATCCTCGCGCTGCCCCTCCGGCGTCAGCAGGGAGAAAAGATGGCCTTCGCGCAGACCATAGGCGGAAAACACCACCTTGGACGGCTGGGCCACCTTCAACAGCCGCTCGAACACCAGCGCGGCAAAGGGCAGCGTGTCGAGACGACGGCGCGAGCCGGACATTTTTTCCAGCGATGACCGCCCCTGCCGGGCGACCAGCCCGGTGAACTCCCGCGCCTCGACGGCGGGCAGCGTGTAGTGGTGGATGATGTGCAGCGGCGCGTTGGTCTGCTCCATGTGCAGCTTGGCAATCGCGCGCCAGCTTCCGCCCACCGGGTAGAAGGGCCGTCCCTTGGCCTTCGCCAGCCAGGGCAAGGATTCGAGATGCTGGTCGATCAGGCGGATCAGGCCGGTCTGGCGGGTCACACCGGTTTCCATCAGGCGCAGCGGCCCCAGCGGCAGCGTCACCTGCTCCCCGATCACGCCGCGATCCAGCCCAACCAACTCCAGGCTGCCACCACCGAGATCGCCGACCAGACCATCGGCCTCCGGCGTGCCGGACAGCACGCCCATCGCGGACAGGCGGGCTTCCTCCTCCCCGCTGATGACGCGGACCTTCAGGCCGGTGCGCTGCTCGATCGCCGCGACGAAGGCCGCGCCGTCCTGCGCGTCGCGCACCGCCGCCGTCGCGATCACGTCCAGCCGCTTGATCTCCATCCCGGCGGTCAGGCTGGCGAAGCGGCTCAGCGCCTCCAACGCCTGGGCGACGCCGTCGGGGTTGAGCAGCCCGCTCTTTTCGACGCCACGGCCCAGACCGCAGAGAACCTTCTCGTTGAACAGGGCCATCGGCGAGCGCGTCAGGCCATCATAGACCACCAAGCGGATCGAATTCGATCCGATGTCGATCACCGCGATCCGCTCCGATCCATGGCCCGGCCCATGACCGGACGCGGGGGAAAAGTCAAGCGCGCCCATCATGGGGGTTTGGTCCGTCACCATCGTCAAAACTCCATCACCCTGGCGTCACGACACCGTGCGGAGCATCAAGCGCGGCGGTGTGCGTTTGCTGCTCAAGGCGCTGCCCCGGCCCGACAGGCTGGGGTTGGTCATGAAGTAATTGTGGGCGCTGAACGCGTCCTGGCCCGCCTTCAGGCGATGATACACGCCATCGGTGGCCAGTTTCCAGGTGCTGGCCTCATCCTTCAGATTGGCGACCATGATCTGGTCGAGAACCTGTTCGTGCACGGTCGGGTTTTCAATCGGAACCAGGGTTTCGATGCGGCGATCCAGATTGCGGGTCATCCAATCGGCGGAGGAGATGAACAGCTTGGCCTGGGCGCTGGGCAGACCATGGCCGTTGCCGAAGGCGATGACGCGGCCATGCTCCAGGAAGCGGCCGACGACGCTGCGCACGCGGATGTTGTCCGACAGGCCCTTCACCCCCGGTCGCAGGCAGCAGATGCCACGGATGACCATGTCGATCTGCACACCGGCCTGCGACGCCTTGTAAAGCTGGTCGATGATGGTCGGATCGACCAGCGAGTTCAGCTTCACCCAGATCGCCGCCGGACGCCCGGCGTTGGCGTGGGCGATTTCCGCCTCGATCAGGTCGGTCAGGCGTTGGCGCAGCGTGATCGGGGCGATGGCGATCTTTTCCAGCACCTTCGGCGTGGCGTAGCCGGTCATGAAATTGAACATCACCGCCGCGTCGTGGCAGAGCGCCGGGTCGCAGGTGAAGAAAGACAGGTCGGTGTAAATCTTGGCGGTGATCGGGTGGTAGTTGCCGGTCCCGAAATGGACGTAGCTGCGCAGCGCCTTGTTTTCGCGCCGGACCACCATCGACACCTTGGCGTGCGTCTTCAGATCGACGAAGCCATAGACGACCTGCGCGCCCGCGCGTTCCAGATCGCGCGCCCAGCGGATGTTCGCCTCCTCGTCGAAGCGGGCCTTCAACTCGACCAGCGCCGTCACCGACTTGCCGGCCTCCGCCGCCTCGATCAGCGCGGCGACGATGGGGCTGTCCTTGCTGGTGCGGTAGAGCGTTTGCTTGATGGCGACGACCTGCGGGTCGCGCGCCGCCTGCCGGATGAACTGCACCACCACGTCGAAGCTTTCATACGGGTGGTGGACGACGATGTCCTTGTGCCGGATGGCGGCAAAGCAATCGCCGCCGAAATCGCGGATGCGCTCCGGGAAACGGGCGTTGAAGGGGCGGAAAACCAGATCCGGACGCTCATCGACGATCAGATTCTTGGTGTCGACCAGACCGATCAGGCCATCGAGCGAAAACACATCGTCGGGGGCAACCTTCAACTCGTTGCGCAGGAACTCGCGCAGGTCGGTGGCCATCCCGGCGTCGGTCGCCAGACGGATGACGCTGCCCCGGCGGCGGCGCTTCAGCGCGGATTCGAAGGTGCTGACCAGATCCTCGGCCTCTTCCTCGATTTCCATTTCGCTGTCGCGCAGCACCCGGAACACGCCGTTCGCCTTGACCTGGAACGGCGGGAACAGACGGTCGATGAACAGCATCACCGTCTTTTCCAACTGGATGAAACGGATCTCCGACCCCGGCAGACGGATGAAGCGCTCCAACTGTGACGGCAGCGGGACCAGGGCGTCGATGTGGCGCGACTTGACCGGGTCGTGCAGTTGCAGCGCGATGGAAAAGCCCAGATTGGGCAGGAAGGGGAACGGGTGGGCCGGATCGACGGCGATCGGCGTCAGGATCGGGAAGATGTCGTCGAGGAACTTGGCCTCCAGCCAATCCTTTTCGGAGTCGGTCAACTCCTCCGGATCGACGACGGAGATCCCGGCCTCGCGCAATTCACCCTTCAGCGTGCGCCACATCGCCTGTTGGCTGGCCATCAGCTCGACAATGCGGGCCTTGACGGCGGCCAGCTGCTGAGCGGGCGAAAGGTTTTCCGGGCTGGGGGTTTTCACCCCGGCGGCCACCTGCCCTTTCAGACCGGCGACGCGCACCATATAAAATTCGTCCAGGTTGCTGGCCGAGATCGAGAGGAAGCGCAACCGCTCCAACAGGGGATGGTTGGTGTTCTCCGCCTCGTCCAGGACGCGCTGGTTGAACGCCAGCCACGACAGCTCACGGTTGATGAAGCGGTCGGGGGACGTCGCTTCAATGCACACCGCATCGAGATCCTGGAGATTGGTCACGGCAGCCTCTGATGTTCGTTCGGGTGCGCCCCCTTCGGGCGCGGGCAAAGCTCAGGGGGACAACTCTACCCGATTTGCGTTACGATTTCAGGACTCTCGTTGCTTTCCCTCTTCCCTCCCCGCGCCTTTTCCTGGAATCGCCCGGTCATGAAGACATTGTTCCTGCTGCGACACGCCAAATCCTCCTGGGACGCCCCGGCCACCGGCGACCACGACCGCCCGCTCGCCCCGCGTGGGGAAAAGGCGGCGACTCTGGTCGGCGGCCATCTGCGCCAGCATCACGCGCGGGTCGATCTGGTGTTGTGCTCCACCGCGTTGCGGGCGGTGGAGACGCGCAAGCGGGTGATGGCGGCAATGGGATCGCCCTTCCCCCCGGTGGAGCATGAGCGCGGCCTGTATCTCTGTGGGGCGCGGACGCTGCTGGAACGGTTGCGCGACGCGCCCGAGTCCGCCACCAGCCTGATGCTGATCGCCCACAACCCCGACCTGCACGAGCTGGCGCAGGAGTTGACCGGATCGGGGGACCACGACCACCGGCGGGATCTGGCGGAAAAATTCCCCACCGGGGCCTGCGCGGTTCTGGTCTTTGAAACCCTGCGGTGGCGCGATCTGGATTTGGGGGCCGGGCGGCTGGCTGATTTTGTGCAGCCGCGCAAACTCTCTTAACGCGGCGCGGCATCTTGGGGTATCCACGACACCGGATGCCGACCGGAAGGAACCGCCCGTTTGCCCCGACCCAAGCCCGCCACACCGACCAGCCCGCCCCCCGCCCCAGTTCCAACGCCGGTCCCAAAGGCGACCGCCGCGCGCGAGGTGGAGTTGAAACTCCATATTGCCCCGGCGGATCTGGCGCGCATCGTGGCGTTGCCCGTCGTGACTGGGCTGGCGGATGGCGCGGCCACGGTGCGACGCCTGCGCACCGTCTATTACGACACGCCGGATCTGTGGTTGTACGCCCATGGCGTCGCGCTGCGGGTGCGGCGGGACGCCGGGCCGGAGGGCGTCCGTTTCATCCAAACCCTGAAGACGGTCAACAGCGCCACCGCCAGCGATTCGGCGGGGGTGGCGGTGCGGCGGGAATGGGACTGGCCGGTGGCGGGCGAGGGGCTGGATCTGTCCATCCTGTCGGCCGAGGCCATCGCCGGGCTGGTCCCCCCCGACATTCGCGGCGCGCTGGTTCCGTTGTTCGCCACCGACATGCGCCGCACCGCCTTGATCCTGCGCCCCGATCCGCTGACCGCCATCGAACTGGCGGCGGATGAGGGAGTGGTCGAGGCGGCTGGCCGCACCCAACCAATCAGCGAGATCGAGTTGGAGCTGAAGGCGGGCCGGGTGGCGCGCCTGTTCGATGTCGGGATGCGCCTGCAACAGGCGGTGCCGATGCGGATCGGCACCGAAAGCAAGGCGGAGATCGGCCTGCGCATGGTGACGGGACGCCCGCCCGCCCCGGTTGACTCGCCGCCGCTGGCCCTGTCGCCCCTGACCACGGTGGCCGAGGCGTACCGCCACATCCAGCGCCACGCGCTGCGCCAGTTCCTGGCCAACGAGGCCTGCGCCCTGGCCGGGGGCGATGTCGAAGGGTTGCACCGCATGCGGGTGGCGCTGCGCCGTCTGCGCACGGCGCACCGGCTGTTCAGCCCCCTCATCGCGTCCGACCAGGCCGACCGGCTGGTGGCGGACAGCCGGGCTTTGGCCAAGCGGCTGGGACCGGCGCGCGGCTGGGATGTGACGCTGACCGATGTGATCGCGCCGCTGTCCGCCAGCGCCAAGGCCCCGCCCGGTCTGCCCGCCCTGGCCGCCGCCGCCCGCAGCGCCGGGTCCGGCCCGGCCCGCGACGCGGTGGCCGCCATCCTCGCCCCCTCCTGCACCGCCATGGTCCTGGCCTTGGCCGCCTGGTTGGAGGATGGGGCGTGGCTGACCAACCCCGACGGCAGCCGCCGCGCCGCGCTCGACGCCCCGATCACCAGCGTGGCCGCCGGGTGGTTGACGGCCCGTCACGGCAAGATCGGCAGAACGCCCAAGCTGCCCGAGGATGCGCCAAGCTGGGACAAGCTGCGGCGGCGTCTGCGCGCCCTGCGCTACACGGTGGAGTTCTTTCGCGGCCTGTACCCGGATGGTGCGACCCAGCCCTTTGTCCAGGCGCTGGAGGATCTCTTGCTGGCGTTCGACACCGACCACGACGCGGCGACCAGCCGGAAGATGCTGTCCGCCCTGCCCGGCGTGGACCGCAAGACGCTGGCGGCGACGGTGGCCTGGATCGACCGGCGTGCGGAAAAGCGACGCCGCGCCCTGCCCGATCTGTGGACGCGCTTTCTGGCGACGCCGCCCTTCTGGGGCTGAGGGCCTTTTGCGGGTGCGGCCGACGGAACGCCGCATAGGATAGGGAACGCGGTGGCAATCGCCCAATCCGCTCCTATATCGTCGCGTCGGCACCTTGATCGGCTCCGGTGGCGCGGGCAGGTTGCCTCTTTCCAATCCAGCCGGTTTCGGGTAAGAACGCAACATGAACAAATTCATCAGCGTCCGTGGTGCGCGCGAGCACAATCTGAAGAACGTCGATGTGGATCTGCCGCGCGACGAGCTGATTGTCATCACCGGCCTGTCGGGGTCCGGCAAATCGTCGTTGGCCTTCGACACGATTTACGCCGAGGGGCAACGCCGTTACGTCGAAAGCCTGTCGGCCTACGCGCGCCAGTTCCTGGAGCTGATGCAGAAACCGGACGTCGATTCGATTGAAGGGCTGTCGCCCGCCATCTCCATCGAACAAAAGACGACCTCGCGCAATCCCCGCTCCACCGTTGGCACGGTGACGGAGATTTACGATTACATGCGCCTGCTGTGGGCGCGGGTTGGCGTCCCCTATTCCCCCGCCACCGGCTTGCCGATCGAAAGCCAGACGGTCAGCCAGATGGTGGACCGGGTGATGGCGATGCCGGAGGGCACGCGCCTGCTGCTGCTCGCCCCCTTCGTCCGGGGCCGCAAGGGGGAGTACAAGAAGGAAATCCAGGACCTGCGCAAGCGCGGCTTCCAGCGCGTGCGCGTCGATGGAACCATGCACGAGATCGACGAGGTTCCCGCCCTCAACAAAAAGCTGAAGCACGACATCGAGGTCGTGGTGGACCGCATTGTGGTGCGCGACGGCCTGGGCAACCGGTTGGCCGATTCGCTGGAAACCGCGCTGGGGCTGGCCGAGGGGATCGTCTGGGTGGAAAACGCCGACAGCGGCGAACAGACGGTGTTCTCGCAGAAATTCGCCTGCCCGGTGTCCGGTTTCACCATCCCGGAAATCGAACCCCGGCTGTTCTCCTTCAACAACCCGTTCGGGGCCTGCCCGGCCTGCGACGGGTTGGGCAGCAAGATCTATTTCGACCCGATGTTGGTGGTCCCGGACGAACGGTTGCCGCTGTCCAAGGGAGCCATCGCGCCCTGGGCCGGATCGACCTCCAAATATTATGACCAGACGCTGGAGAGCATCGCTCGTCATTTCGACGTGTCGATGACCACGCCCTGGCAGGATCTGCCCGATCTGGTGCGCCACACCATCCTGTACGGTTCGGGCGGCGAACCGATCACCATGACCTACGAAGACGGCCTGCGCAGCTACCAGACCGCCAAGCCCTTCGAAGGCATCATCAACAACATGGAACGCCGTTACCGCGAGACCGACAGCGCGTGGTCGCGCGATGAAATGGCGAAGTTCCAATCCTCCCAACCCTGCGAGGTGTGCAAGGGCGCGCGGCTGAAGCCGGAGGCGCTGGCGGTCAAGGTGCGCGGGCGGCACATCTCCGAGGCGACCGAACTGTCGATCGCCGAAGCGGCGGCGTGGTTCGGCGAACTGAACGCCCATCTGCGCCCCAAGGATCAGGAGATCGCTTACCGCATCCTGAAGGAGATCAACGAGCGGTTGGGCTTTCTCAACGCCGTGGGGCTGGAGTATCTGACCCTGGCGCGCGGTTCCGGCACCCTGTCGGGTGGGGAAAGCCAGCGCATTCGCCTGGCCTCCCAAATCGGGTCGGGCCTGACCGGCGTGCTCTATGTGCTGGACGAACCGTCCATCGGCCTGCACCAGCGCGACAACGACCGGCTGCTCGAAACCCTGAAGCGGCTGCGCGACATCGGCAACACGGTGATCGTGGTCGAGCATGACGAGGACGCGATCCGCAGCGCCGATTATCTGGTCGATATGGGGCCGGGGGCCGGGCAGCATGGCGGAACCGTCATCGCCCAGGGGCGACCGGAGGAGGTTTGCCAGCATCCGGACAGCGTCACCGCGCAATTCCTTAACGGAACCCGCTTCGTTCCGGTGCCAGAAACGCGCCGCCCCGGCCATCCCGGCCAGTTCCTGGAGGTGACGGGCGCGCGGGCCAACAATCTGAAAAACGTCTCGGCCAAGATCCCGCTGGGAACCTTCACCTGCGTCACCGGCGTGTCGGGTGGGGGCAAATCCACCCTCATCATCGAAACGCTCTACAAGGCGGTGGCGCGCAAGCTGATGGGTGCCCGGGAGCATCCGGCGGAGCATGATTCGGTGCTGGGGCTGGAGCATCTCGACAAGGTCATCGACATCGACCAGTCGCCCATCGGCCGCACCCCGCGTTCCAACCCGGCGACCTACACCGGGGCCTTCACGCCGATCCGCGATTGGTTCGCCGGCCTGCCGGAGGCCAAGGCGCGCGGTTATGGCCCCGGTCGTTTCTCCTTCAACGTCAAGGGCGGGCGCTGCGAAGCCTGCCAGGGTGACGGCGTCATCAAGATCGAGATGCATTTCCTGCCCGACGTCTACGTGACCTGCGACGTCTGCCACGGCAAGCGCTACAACCGCGAGACGCTCGACGTCACCTACCGCGACAAGACCATCGCCGACGTGCTCGACATGACGGTCGAGGAGGGCAAGGAGTTCTTCAAGGCGGTGCCGGGCATCCGCGACAAGCTGGAAACGCTGGAGCGGGTTGGCCTCGGCTACATCCACATCGGGCAGGCGGCCACCACCCTGTCCGGCGGCGAGGCGCAGCGAGTCAAGCTGTCGAAGGAGCTGAGCCGCCGCGCCACCGGGCGCACGCTCTACATCCTCGACGAACCGACCACCGGCCTGCATTTCGCCGATGTGGAAAAGCTGATGGAGGTGCTGCACGCCCTGGTCGATCAGGGGAACACGGTGCTGGTGATCGAACACAATCTGGAGGTCATCAAGACCGCCGATTGGATCATCGACCTTGGCCCCGAAGGCGGAACCGGCGGTGGCGAGGTCGTGGCGCAGGGCACGCCGGAGCAGGTGGCCACGGTCGCCCGCAGCTACACCGGTCGTTACCTTGCCCCCTATCTGGACAAGGCGAAAACAAAGGCGAAAACGGGGGCAAAAAGCAAGGCGCGGGAAACCGCGTGATGCTACGCTGACCCGATGATGAACGAGGTTCGGCTGCGCGCGCTCGACACCGTCCGGCGGATCGTGATGGACCGGCTGGCGGGGCGCGAGGCGCGCGTGTTTCTCTTCGGCTCCTGCGCGCGCGGCACCCCCCGGCATTGGAGCGACATCGACGTCGCCATCGACCCGGCGGAACCGGTTCCCGCCGGACTGATGGCCGACATCGTCGAGGATTTGGACGAAAGCACCGTGCCGTACTTTGTCGATGTCGTCGATCTGACCCAGACCCGCCCCGCGTTTCGCGAGGCTGTCATGCGCGAGGGCATCGAATGGACGCGGCCCTGACAACTGCGCGCTGGCGTCTGGCGCTCCGCGCGGCTATGACGCGGCGGTGAGCGTGAAACATCCGTATTGTTGGAACCATCCATGACCGACACCCTTCGCCCCGTCCATGTCATCGGCGGCGGTCTCGCCGGGTCCGAGGCCGCGTGGCAGATCGCCGAACGCGGCGTGCCCGTCGTGCTGCACGAAATGCGGCCCGTCCGCAAAACCGACGCGCACGACACCGACAAGCTGGCGGAGCTGGTCTGTTCCAACTCCTTCCGCTCCGACGACGCCGAATACAACGCCGTCGGCCTGCTGCACGAGGAGATGCGGCGTTGCGGTTCGCTGATCCTGCGATGTGCGGACGCGCACAAGGTTCCGGCGGGCGGTGCGCTGGCGATGGACCGCGACCATTTCGCCGACGCGGTGACGGAGGCCATCACCGGCCACCCGCTGATCACGCTGGAGCGCGGCGAGATCGCCGGTCTGCCGCCGGAGGAGTGGGACAGCGTGGTCATCGCCACCGGCCCCCTCACCTCCCCCGCGCTGGCCGAAGCCATCCGCGCCTTCACCGGCGAAGAATCGCTGGCCTTCTTCGACGCCATCGCCCCGATTGTCTATTTGGAGAGCGTCGATCTGTCCAAGGCGTGGTTCCAGTCGCGCTACGACAAGCCCGGCCCCGGCGGGACCGGCAAGGATTACATCAACTGCGCCTTTGAAAAGGACGAGTACCGCGCCTTCATCGCCGCCCTGATCGAGGGCGAGAAGGTCGATTTCAAGGAGTGGGAGAAGAACACCCCCTATTTCGAAGGCTGTCTGCCCATCGAGGTGATGGCCGAACGCGGTGTGGACACCCTGCGCTATGGCCCGATGAAGCCGGTTGGACTGACCAACCCGCACAAGCCGGAGCGCCGCCCCTACGCCGTGGTGCAGTTGCGCCAGGACAACGCGCTGGGGACCCTCTACAACCTCGTCGGTTTCCAAACCAAGCTGCGCCACGCCGAACAGAGTCGCATCTTCCGCATGATCCCCGGCCTGGAAAACGCCGAATTCGCGCGGCTGGGCGGGCTGCACCGCAACACCTTCCTGAACAGCCCGCGCCTGCTTGACAACGCGCTGCGGCTGAAGGCGCAACCGCGCCTGCGCTTTGCCGGGCAGGTCACGGGCTGTGAGGGCTATGTGGAGAGCGCGGCGGTCGGCCTGCTCGCCGGGCGCTTCGCCGCCGCCGACCGGCTGGGCGGCGACTGCGTCGCCCCGCCGCCGACCACGGCCCTGGGGGCCATCCTCAGCCACATCACCGGCGGGGCGGAGGCGGAAACCTTCCAGCCGATGAACGTCAATTTCGGCCTGTTCCCGCCGGTGGATGAGAAAATCCGGGGACGCGACCGCAAGCTGGCCTACACCCGCCGCGCGTTGGCCGATTTGGCGGACTGGATCTGATCCAGTGGATTTGGGGACCTGATCGGTCAGTCGAACAGAACCATGCCCGGCGGCGGGTTGGTCCGATAGGCCGCCAAGCGGCTGTCCAACCCGCCGACGTGCAGTTCGATCCGGTGGCCGTCCGGGTCGAGGATGTAGAGCGACTCGCCCTCGCTGCGGTTGTCCTTCCAGCGCGGGGCAACCGCCGCCACCCGCCCCGCCAACGCAGCAAAGGCGTCCGCCGCCACGTCAAAGGCGATGTGGGTGTAATCGCCGCGCACCGCGTGGGCGGCCTGCGGATCCACCGACAGGCAGAGCCACAGCGATCCCACCTCCAGATAGGCCCCACCGGGCCAGAGCGCGCGCAGGCGAACCCCCAACACATCCCGGTAAAAGGCCAGGGAGCGGTCCAGATCGACCACGGCGAGCGTCAGGTGGTTGAGGCCGCGCACGGCCGGAGCCGTGCTGCTCATCAATAGCGTCCGCGCAGCGCCGCCCATCCCAGACGAAGCTGGCGGAACGGGTGCGGCAGCAGCACGCGCGGGCTGAACACGTCATGGTCGGCCCGGGCGATGACGCCGAGATGCAGATCGGCCAGCGTCGCAGGCAGCAGGGCGGGAAACGCCGCCTTGGGGATCTTGCGCCGCAGCGCCCGCGCCTGTTCCAGATGCTCCAACGCCACACGGGCGACGTCGGCGATCACCGGGCGCAGCTCGCTCTTGGACCGTCCGGCGAACAGATCCTCCGACCGCGCGCCGTGGGCGTCCATGCGGTCGCTGGGCAGCAATTGGCGGTGCTGGCGGGCCAGAAACGGGACCGCGCGCAGAATCCCGGCGAGCGCAAAGGCGATGCCGACGTGCCGCCCGGCGGCCATCGCCGCCTCGTCGCGCACGCCGACGATCTCCAACGCCAACTGCACCAGCGGCGCGCCGGTGACGTCGGCGTAATTGACCAGACACGCAAGATCGGCGGGCGGGGTGTCGTCCAGATCGGCTTCGCGCGCGTCGATCAGCCGATCAAACAGCGACCGGCTGAGGCGCAGGGTCTTTGCCGCCTCTGCCAACGGATCCATCACGGCGTGGCGCGGTACGGGTCCGTCCTCATAGACAGCCTCGACACCGTCGCGCCAGAATTGGAGCCGCATTTGACCAAGGATCGGTTCGCTGACGACTTCACGGGTCTTGGCAATCTCCAAGTTGAACGCGTGCAGCGCAAACAGC
The DNA here is from genome assembly GCA_027486405.1 of Azospirillum sp. Lineage (GTDB taxonomy): Bacteria > Pseudomonadota > Alphaproteobacteria > Azospirillales > Azospirillaceae > Azospirillum. The sequence goes on from JAIXPD010000024.1 coordinate 181,323, forward strand.
GCCTCGCGTTTTTCCGGTGGAGCGAACAGCGCCGTCAAGAAATGATCGTTGTCGTGTTTACGGACCTCCAGCCCGCAATAGGACAGATCGGTCGTGGGCGTCGCCATGGGAATCCTGGGTGAAAAAAGAAAGGTGGTGCGGTGTGGAACGTAAGACAAAGCCCCAACTGAAGCCCATAGTAAACAGCGATGGCCGCACCGCCAGCCCTGTGATGCCTCCGGCACGGATATCCATGAGCGATCTGATCAAACTGGCCCCAGACCGCCCGCGCAAGCCCAGCCCGGAGGCGCGCAAGGACGAAAGCGGCGAGAATTTTCCCGTCGCCTCCCGCCTGCTGCCCAAGCATCTCCGCCCGCACGTCATTGCCTTTTACCGCTTCGTCCGCCTGGCCGACGACATCGCCGACGATCCGGATCTGGAACCGGAAACCAAGCTGTCTTATCTGGAGGCGCTGGAGCGCACGCTGACGTCGGGGGAGGCCAAACACGCCTATCTGAAACCGGCGCTGGAGTTGCGCGACAGCCTGAAGGCCACCGGAGTCAGCGACCGTCACGCCCGGCAAATCCTGCGCGCCTTCCGCCGCGACGCTGTCGGCACCCGTTGCCACAGCTGGAGCGACCTGCTCGACTATTGCCGCTATTCCGCCAACCCGGTCGGTCGTTTCCTGCTGGAGCTGCATGGCGAGGGGGTGGCCGCCGGTTTGGCCGCCGATTCGCTGTGTGCGGCCTTGCAGGTGCTCAACCATCTTCAGGACGCGCGCGAGGATTGGACCCTGCTCGGCCGCTGCTACATCCCGCTGGATTGGATCAAGGAGGCGGGGATCAGCGTGGAAAAGCTGGTGGAGCCGGAAAGCGATCCCAGATTGCGGGCGATCTTCCTTCAAATCCTCGACCGGACCGACGATTTGCTGGCCGACGCCTCGGCCCTGCCCGGCCTGATCCAGAATCGTGGCCTGCGGCTGGAAACCTCCGTCATCATCAGCCTCGCCGAATCCCTGTCGCGGCGGCTGCGCAGCCATGATCCGCTGAAGGCGCGGGTGGCGCTTGGCCCCCATCACAAGCTGTTCGCGGTGGTGCGGGGGCTGGCGCGAAGCGTCACTGGTGCCTAAACTCCTGGGCCGCGTTCGCCCGAACGTTCGGCTTTGCCCGTCGGCCCAGGATTTTGCGCATGTCCCTTCCCCTGTCTCATGCGACGGAGGCGTCGGCCACCGACAGCCCGTCGGCGGTGGCCAAGCGGTCGGGCAGCAGCTTTTATTGGCCGATGCGGCTGTTGCCGAAGCCTCGGCGCAACGCGATGTTCGCCATCTACGCCTTTTGCCGCTGCATTGACGACATCGCCGACGAACCCGGCGCTGTGGCGGACAAGCGGGCGGCCCTGGCGGCGTGGCGGCGCGACATTCAGGACTTGTGCAGCGGCGGGATCGCCACCAGCCCGATCACCAGCGCCTTGCAGGAGGCCATCGAGCGCTACGGCCTGCCGCGCGCCGAGTTGGACGCGCTGATCGACGGCATGGCGATGGATGTCGGGACCGGTCTGCGCGCGCCGGATCTGGACACCCTGCGCCGCTATTGCCGCCGGGTGGCGGGGGCGGTTGGCCTGCTGGCGATTCGCGTGTTCGACCGCGCCGATCCCGACACGGAGGCGTTCGCCGTCGCCCTGGGCGAAGCGCTGCAATTGACCAACATTCTGCGCGACCTGACGGAGGACGCGGCGCTGGGGCGGCTCTATCTGCCGCGCGAGGCGCTGGAGTTGGCGGGCATCGACAGCCGTGACCCCGATGCGGTGCTGGCCCATCCAAATCTGGCCCGCGCCTGCGAGGCGGTGGCCGATCTGGCCGAGGCCGATTTCGCCGACGCCCGCGACGCCATCGCGGGCAAAATGGGCGGATCGCTGTGGGCGGCGGTGGCGATGATGGTGCTGTACCACCGGGTGCTGCGGCGGCTGCGCGCGCGCGGTTGGCGCGACGTGGCACAGCGCGTGCGCGTCGGGCGGCGGGAAAGCGCCTGGGTGGCGCTCCGCTGCCTGCTTGGCGCTCCGCCGGCCACCTGAACGGATCCGCGCATGGGGATGTGTCACGTCATTGGCGGCGGGTTGGCGGGCCTGTCCGCCGCGCTGCGGTTGGCCGAGGCCGGTCGGCGCGTGCGGCTGTACGAGCAAGCCCCGCAGGCGGGCGGGCGGTGCCGCAGCTTTTACGACGCCACGCTCGACCGGACCATCGACAACGGCAGCCATCTGGCCCTGAGCGGCAACCACGCCCTGGTCGATTACGCCCGTCGCATCGGTGCGGGGGCGGCCCTGGTGGAGCAGACCCCGGCGGCCTTTCCCTTCCTTGACCTGCGCAACGGCGATTCCTGGATTTTGCGGCCCGGCGGGCTGTGGCTGTTCGATCGGCAACGCCGGGTCCCAAACAGTCGCCCTTGGCATTATCTCGCCGCGCTGCGGGCCGTGCTGGCCGACGCGGGGCAGAGCGTGGACGACGTGCTGCCGCCCGACGGGCCGCTGCACGAACGGCTGTGGCGGCCGCTGGCGGTGTCGGCGCTGAACGCCCCCACCGCGCGGGCGTCGGCCCGGCTGTTCGGGGCGGTGATGCGCGAGACGTTGTTGCGCGGCGAAGCGGCCTGTCGTCCGCTGCTGGCTCCGCAGGGGTTGGGGGCCGCCTTTGTCGATCCGGCCTTGCGGCGGTTGGCCGGGTTGGGCGTGGAGCTGCGCTTGGGCGCACGGGTGGACGCCCTGCGGCTGGTGGGGACGCGGGCAACGGGCCTGAGCGTCGACGGGACGATGATCGATGTTGCAGCCGGCGACTCGGTCATTCTGGCGGCTCCGGCCTGGGTGGCGGAACGGCTGATGCCGGGCCTGACCGCGCCGCCGCCGGGACCGACCATCGTCAACGCCCATTTCCGTTTGGATCACACGGTCAACCTGCCCGGCGGCCTGCCCTTCCTCGGGTTGGTTGGCGGAACGGCGGAATGGCTGTTCGCGCGCGGGGATGTCGTCGCCGTGACCGTCAGCGCCGCCGACGCCCTGGCGCAAGAGACCACTGAGAGCATCGCCGCCACGCTGTGGCGCGACGTGGCCGCCGCCCTGCGCCTGGACGGCCCGAGTCGGCCCTGCCGGGTGGTGAAGGAGCGGCGGGCCACGCCCGACCAAGCGCCCGACTCGGTTTTGCGCCGCCCACCCACCCAAACCCGTTGGGACAACCTCTGTTTGGCCGGGGATTGGACCGACACCGGCCTTCCGGCCAGCCTGGAAGCGGCCGTGCGCTCCGGCGACCGGGCGGCCCGCTGCGTCCTTTCGGCGTGTTGATTGCGCTTTCCGACACTCTAGAGCGTTTCCAGACTTCACATTGCCGCGCGGTCGGCCTATTTGGTCGGGTGGAGGTGCCGCGCTCCAACGCACGGCCCGGAAGGATAATGTTCACAGAGAGGGTTTCGACATGGCGTTTGAACTTCCGCCGCTTCCCTACGCGTATGACGCTCTGGCTCCGTACATCTCGGAACAGACCCTGCGCCTGCACCACGGCAAGCATCACCAGACCTACGTCACCAATCTGAACAATCTGACCAAGGACAGCCCCTTGGCCGATGCCAGCCTGGAAGACGTCATCAAGCAGACGGTCGGCGACGCCAGCAAGGTCGGCATTTTCAACAACGCCGCCCAGATCTGGAACCACACCTTCTTCTGGCAGAGCCTGAAGAAGGACGGCGGCGTCATCCCCGCCGCCCTGGAAGCCCGCATCGTCGCCGATTTCGGCAGCGTCGAGAAGTTCAAGGAAGAGCTGACCCAGGCCGCCCTGACCCAGTTCGGCTCGGGCTGGGCGTGGCTGTACGAGGACAACGGCACGCTGAAGATCGGCAAGACCAGCAACGCCGACACCCCGCTGGCCCACGGCAAGAAGCCGCTGTTCACCATCGACGTGTGGGAACACGCCTATTACGTCGATTTCCAGAACCGCCGCGCCGATTTCGTGAAGGCGGTCATCGACCACCTCGCGAACTGGGACTTCGCCGCCGAACAGCTCGGCGTCTGATGCCCTTGGTCGGACCGCATCGGTCGGACCGCTGAATGCGGCAAAGGCGTCCCGGTTGGGACGCCTTTGTCGTTTCTGGGGGGATGCTGCGGTCAGGTGGAAGACGGCGCGTCAGATCGGCAGCATGGCCACGCCGACGCGGCGTTCCTCCGCCAACAGCACGTTGTAGGTGCGGCACACCGCCCGGCTGTCCATGAACTCCACCACCACGCCCGCCGCCCGCAGCTCCTGCCGCAGGGCCTTGGGCACGAAGACCATGGTCGGGCCGGTTCCCAGCAGCAGAAGCTCCACCTTCGGTTCCGCCGCCAGAATGTCGGCGAAATCGTCGATGGTCAGTGCGTTGACGTCCGTCCCCACATTCCAGGGCAGGGTGCGGTCGGGCAGCACGATCAACGGCCCGGCGCGCCACTGCCCGGAGACGCAGAACTGCCCCTCGCCAAAGCCGTCGATGACCTGACGGTCGGACGGGATCATCGGGGTGATGTCGGCCATGGCGTGGTCCTTGGGGGCGGGGCTTACGGGTGGAAACGACGAATCAGGGCGTGGTGGCCGGGGTGGCCGCCGTTTCCGGCGCGCCACGGCGCAGGCGGTTTTCGCCCAGGAACAGCAGGATCGGCGCGGCAATGAAGATCGACGAGGTGGTGGCGATGAACACGCCCAGCAGCAGCACGATGCCGAAATCCTGCAAGGCTTCCCCACCGAACAGCGCCAGCGGGATGACCGACAGGAAGGTGCACATCGAGGTGCCGACGGTGCGGTTCAGCGTTTCGTTGATCGACAGGTCGATCAGATCGCGCAAGGGCATCTTCTTGTAGACGCGCAGATTTTCGCGCATCCGGTCATAGACGACGACCTTGTCGTTGATCGAATAGCCCATGATGGTCAGGATCGCCGCCACCGCCACCAGATTGAACTGCAACCCGGTGATGGCGTAGAAGCCGACGATCTTGGTGATGTCGAGCAGCAGCGTGACGACCGCCCCAAGCCCGAACTGCCATTCGAAGCGGAACCAGATGTAGAGCAGCATCGCCACCATGGCGAGGCCGAGCGCCAACATGCCGTTGGTGAACAGCTCGCCGCTGACCGACGCGCCGACCGCTTCCACCCGGCGGACCTGGGTCCCGGGGATGGAGGCGGCCAGGGTGGCCCGCACCTTGTCGGCGGCGGCCTGCTGGGCGGCGTCGTCGCCGGGCTGGCGTTCCAGGCGGATCAGCACATCCTGGTTGGAGCCGAACTCCTGCAACGCCACCTGCCCCATGCCCAGGCCGGTCAGCGTGTGGCGGAGCGAGGCGAAATCGGTGGCCTGCGGGGTGCGCGCCTCGATCACGATGCCGCCCCGGAAGTCGATGCCGTAATTCAGCCCCGGGTGGAAGAACAGGATGATCGAGGCGATGGACAGGAACGCCGACATGATGAGGCCGGCGAAGCGGCCGTTCATGAACGGGATCTTGGTGTTGTCAGGAACCAGACGAAGCCGGAACATGGAATGACCTCCTCAAACCGGCAGCGCGGCGGGCCGCGTCTGGCGCAGCCACGTCACCATCATCAACCGAACCAGGACGGTGGCGGTGAACATGGAAATCAGAATGCCGAGCGTGATGGTGACGGCGAACCCCTTGATGGTCCCGGTGCCGAAGATGAACAGCAGCGCCATCTTGATCGCCGTCGTCAGATTGGAGTCGACGATGGTGCTGTAGGCGCGGCTGAACCCGGCCTCCATCGAGGCGTAGACGCCCCGGCCCTTCTTCGTCTCCTCGCGGATGCGCTCGTTGATCAGGATGTTGGCGTCCACCGCCAGACCCAGCGTCAGCAGCACACCGGCGATGCCCGGCAGGGTCAGGGTGGCTTGCAGCATCGACAGGGTGGCCAGCGTCAGCACGATGTTGATGAGCAGCGCGAAGCAGGCGAACGCCCCGAACAGCCCATAGGACGCGATCATGTAGACGCAGACCAGGGCAAAGCCGACGGCGACCGCCGTCAGGCCGGCGCGGATCGAATCAGCGCCCAGATCGGGACCGACCGTGCGCTCCTCGATCACCTTCAACGGGGCGGGCAAGGCACCGGCGCGCAGCAGAACCGCCAGATCGTTGGCGGTGGCGGCGGAGAAATTGCCGCTGATCTGGCCGCGCCCACCGGTGATCGGCTCGCGGATGACCGGCGCGCTGATGACCTTGTTGTCCAGCACGATGGCGAAGGGACGGCCGACATTCACCTTGGTGATTTCGGCGAAGCGGTTCGCCCCGGCGCTGTTGAATTCGAAATTCACCACCCACTCGCCGCTCTGGGAGTTGGTGGAGGCCGTCGCGTTCTTCAGCGTGGCCCCGTCAACCTCAACCTTCTTGCGGATGACGTAGGCGGTCTGCCCACGGCCCCCCTCGGTGGAGGGCAGGATTTCCGACCCCGGAGGGGCGCGGCCGGTGGAGGGATCGGCGTTGGTGTCGACCAGACGGAAGGTCATCTTGGCGGTGGTGCCGAGCAGACGCTTGACCCGGTCGGGGTCCTCCACGCCGGGCAACTGGACCAGGATGCGGTCGGCCCCCTGGCGCGCGATCGTCGGCTCGTTCACGCCGGTCTCGTCGATGCGACGGCGGACGATTTCGATGGATTGTTCGATGGCCTGGGTGGCGCGGTCGCGCAGGGCGACTTCGCTAAGCGTCACGGTCAGGGTGTTGCCGTTGGTCGACACGGTGATGTCGGGCTGACCGCCGCCCATCGCCACGCCGCCCACCGGGTTGGCCAGACCGCGCAGCGCCTTCACGGCGTCGTCGGTCTGGGCGGTGTCGCGCAACTGGACGGTCAGGCCGCGATCACCGGGGGTGATGGCGGTGTAACCGACGTTGGCGGTGCGCAACTGCTGCCGCGCCCCGTCCACCAGCCCTTCGACCCGGTCACGGATGACCGTGGCCATATCGACTTCGAGCAACAGATGCGATCCGCCGCGCAGGTCGAGACCCAGGGCCACCCGGCTGTTGGCGTACCAGCCGGGCAAACTGGCCAGCGTCTCGCGGCCCAGGAAGTTCGGCAGCATCACAATGAACCCGGCGACGCAGGTCGCCACGATCATATAAATCTTCCAGCGCGAAAAATAGAGCATGCGTCACTCGAATCCGATTTGACGTCCGGCGAGGCCGGATTACTTGCGACCCAACAGCTTGCCAAGAACACCGCCAGCGGCGGGCGCGTCCTCGGTCTTGGCCTCTTCGGGGGCGGCGGTGTCGCCGGGCTTGCCGTTGGCCGGTTCGGTCTTGGCAAGCACGAGGTTGATGGTGGAGCGCAGGCAACGCACGCGGACGTTTTCGGCGATTTCGACGGTGACTTCGTCGTCCGAACCGACCTTCGTCACAACGCCGATGATGCCGCCGCCGGTCACGACGCGGTCGCCGCGACGGATGGCCGACAGCATGGCCTTGTGCTCCTTCATCTTCTTTTGCTGCGGACGGATCAGCAGGAAGTAGAAGACGACGAAGATCAGAATCAGCGGCAGAAACTGCACAATCATGTCACCACCGGCTGCGGGCGCGGCGGTCTGTGCGTAAGCCGTCGAAACGAACATCTGGGAGCTCCTTTTGGGTTGGTCTCGCGCGGGATCGGCGTTCCGCCGGGACGCCCGCGACTATAGCCGCCCATGCTTGGGATGCAACGGTGATGCGCCATCATCCGGGGTTTGGCGGCGGCTTGTGCGCCCGCACCGCTGTGATACCGTGCGGGCGCGTCGCAAAGATGGCGACGCCGCCGCCCGGTTTCCATGAAAAATTCGCGCAAAGGTGCCTGGAAAACGATGTCCGCCGACGATTTGATCCCGCTTCTGACCCGCATCGCCGACGCGCTCGACCGTCTGGCCCCGCCGCCGCCCGCCCGGCTCGACATCAGCGCCGCCGACGCCTTCGTCTGGCACGCCGACCCCGACCGTCTCGACCCGGTCCCGTCGGTCAACCGGGTGGACATCGCCCTGTTGCAGGGGGTGGAGCGGCAGCGTGACATCCTGCTCGACAACACCCGGCGGTTCGCCGATGGCCTGCCCGCCAACAACGCCCTGCTGTGGGGCGCGCGCGGGGCGGGCAAAAGCTCGCTCGTCAAATCGGTGCACGCGGCGGTGTGCCAGGAGCGTCCGGGCGGGTTGGCCCTGGTGGAAATCCATCGGGAGGACATCCCCACCCTGCCCCGCCTGCTGGCCCGACTGAAGGGCGAGGACCGCCGCTTCATCCTGTTCTGCGACGATCTGTCCTTTGATCACGACGACGCGCATTACAAGTCATTGAAAGCGGTGCTCGACGGCGGGATCGAAGGGCGGCCGGACAATGTGGTGTTCTACGCCACCTCCAACCGCCGCCATCTGATGCCGCGCGACATGATCGAGAACGAACGCTCCACCGCCATCAATCCGGCGGAAGCGGTCGAGGAAAAGGTTTCGCTGTCCGACCGTTTCGGCCTGTGGCTGGGCTTCCACAATTGCGACCAGAGCACCTATTTCGCCATGATCGAGGGCTACGCCCGCCATTTCGGCCTGGACGTGTCCGACGAGCAACTGCACGCCGAGGCGGTCGAATGGTCGGTCACGCGCGGCAGCCGGTCGGGCCGTGTCGCGTGGCAGTTCATCCAGGACCTGGCGGGCCGTCTCGGAACACCCCTTCGCTGACCGGCGGCTTGCGGTCCATCTGGCCGCTGGGATCCACCGCCTGGCTGCCCTTGCGCAGCTCGAAATGAAGCTGCGGGCTGGTCACGGAACCGGTCTGACCGACCCGCCCGATGGTCTGCCCGCGCTTCACCGTCGCCCCGCGCTCCACCTCGATCCGGTCGAGGTGGGCGTAGGCGGTGATCCAACCGTCGGCGTGCTTGACGAGCAGCAGATTGCCAAAGCCGCGCAGTTCGTTGCCCGCGTAGGCGACGATGCCGTTGTCGGCGGCGACCACCGGAGTCCCCTTGGCCGCCGCGATGTTCAGGCCGTCGTTGTGCAGGCCGTCCGGCTTGGGGCCGTAGCTGGAGATCAAGCGCCCCTTGACCGGCCAGAGGAACCGCGTGCCGCCGCGCGGCGGGGGAGCCGCGTCGGGATTCGCCTCCGCCGTCTTGGATTCGGCCGCCTTGCTGTCCTTGCTGTCAGCCGGTTTGACCGGCGGGGTCGGCGCGGCGGCGCTGGTCGGAGCGGGCGCGACCGGAGCCGCCGCCTTGCCGAAATCCGGCTTGGCCCCGGGGGTTGGCACGCTGGCCACCTCCGTTGCGGGTGATTCGGTGCCGCTGTTGCGTCCGGTCGGCAGGCTGGGCGGGGTCGGCGCGGCCGTTGGTGCGGCGGCTGGCGCGGGCGAGACCGCAGCGGCGGGCGTGGCGTCGGCGGACGCGTCCGGCTTGTGCCCAGGCGGGCGCAGCGTCACCGGGCCTTGCCCTGGCTGGTAGACGGGGTCGGCCTCGGCGCTGGACACCGGGGCGGTTCCGGGTTTGGTCAAGGGGATCGGGGCACCTGACACCGTGGCCGTGCTCGTCCCCCCGCTGATCGTTGTCGGCGCGTCCGCCGGGGCGGTCGGGGTGATCGGTGTGGGCGCGGCTCCCCCCGGCGGGGCCAGTTCCGCCGCCTGGATCGCGGAGCGCGACCCCCGCCCGGCGTTGGTCGCCGGGGCGGTGGCGCTGGTCGTCGGAGCCTCCGACAGGGTGGTGACGGTGGGCGTTGCGGCGTCCGGCGCGCTGGCCACGGCGGTCGAAGCGCCAGCGCCCGGCGACCCAGGACCCGGCAGGCGCAGCGTCTGGCCCGGCTGCACCGCGTAGGGTGGCGTCAGATTGTTCAGGCGGGTCAACTCGCTGACGTCGACGTTGTTCATGCGCGAAATGCCATAGAGCGTGTCGCCGCGCTGAACCACATAATTGCGGGCGGAGGGCAGAACCAGCTTTTGCCCGGCTTCCAGCTTGTAGGGTGGCGAGAGGCGATTCGCGTCGATCAGGTCGCGCAGCGGCACGTTGTGACGGCGCGCAACGATGTAGGCGCTGTCGCCCTTCTGAACGGTGATGCTGTCGGTTCCGGTGGCGTCCACCGGGGGCGTGCCGCCCTTGTTGACGACGGGGGCGAGGTCGCCCGCCCGCTCGCACGCGGCCAGCGCCAGAACCAGCAGCGACGCGGAGGCGAGGCGGCGGGCGCGACCGCGCATCAGGCGGAACGAACCTGTTGCGGCGGGTCCGACAGCGGCGGAACGATGCAAACGGGTCACAGAACCTCCCGAAGAAAACCGCGTTCAACGCGCCGGAGCGCGCCGGGCACGGGCTGCCGCCCGGACCGGTCGCCCGTATCCGGCGGACCAACCGAGACACCACCCCGAGACACCACCAACGACGGGTTGATCCGTCAAGTCTTTTGCGTCGCGCACCCCCGCAACCGCAAGGGTGCGCGCGCGTCCGGTCACGCAAACGCCTGTGTCAGGGTTTGCAGGGTCGGGGTGTGGGTGAGATCCAGGTCAATCGGCGTGATCGAAATGCCGCCGTGGAACACCGTGTGGATGTCAGTGTCCTCGGTCACATCCGCTTCGCCGCGCAGGGTGCCGATCCAGATGTAGGGCTTGCCGCGCGGATCCACCCGCTCGACCAGCTCGTCGCCGATCTTGCGTTTGCCATGGCGGACCACCTTGACGCCCGTCACCGCGTCCGCCGGGCAGGCCGGGAAATTGACGTTCAGCAGAACGTTTTTCGGCCAGGCCACCGTCAACGTCTTGCGCACCACGTCCGCCCCATGGGCGATCGCCGCCGACCAGTCGATGGGGTGGCCCGGCTCGTAATGCTGGCTCAGCGCGATGGAGGGGACGCCGAGCAGCGTTCCTTCCATCGCGGCGGCGATGGTCCCGGAATAGGTCACATCCTCGCCGATGTTGGACCCCTGGTTGACGCCGGACAGGATCAGCGTCGGACGGGCGTCCTTCATCACATGGTTGATCGCCAGCAGCACGCAATCGGTCGGCGTGCCGTCCACGGTGAAGCGCCGCTCGTCCAGCTTGCGCAGACGCAGGGGGCGGTTGATGGTCAGCGAGTGGCTGGCCGCCGACTGCTCCATCTCCGGGGCGACCACCCAGACATCCTCGGTCAACGACCGGGCGATGCCCTCCAGCACCTTCAGCCCCTGGGCGTGGATGCCGTCGTCGTTGGTGACGAGGATGCGGGCGTTCGTCAGGTCGAGCGGTGCGTCGAACATCAGGCGGTGATCCTCTCAAGCCCGCGCATGTACGGGCGCAGGGCCTCCGGCACCAGGATGGAGCCGTCGGGCTGCTGGTAATTTTCCAGAACCGCGATCAGGCAGCGGCCCACGGCAACGCCCGACCCGTTCAGGGTGTGCAGATATTGAGTTTGCTTCTCGCCCTTGGCGCGGCAACGGGCCTTCATGCGGCGGGCCTGGAAATCGCCGCAGTTCGACACGCTGGAAATCTCGCGGTAGGCGTTCTGCCCCGGCAGCCACACCTCGATGTCGTAGGTCTTGCGCGAGGAAAAGCCCATGTCGCCGGTGCACAGCACGATGGTGCGGTAGGGCAGCCCCAACCGTTCGAGCACCGTTTCGGCGCAACGAACCATCCGCTGGTGCTCCTCCTCCGACTGGTCGGGGGTGGCGATGCCGACCATCTCGACCTTCCAGAACTGGTGCTGGCGGATCATGCCGCGCGTGTCGCGCCCGGCGGACCCGGCTTCGGCGCGGAAGCAGGGGGTCAGCGCGGTGTAGCGCAGCGGCAAATCCTCGCTGGGAACGATCTGGTCGTTGACCAGATTGGTCAGCGGCACTTCGGAGGTCGGGATCAGGTAATGATCCGACCCGGTGGTCTTGAACAGATCCTCTTCAAACTTCGGCAACTGGCCGGTGCCGAACAGGGCGTTGTCGCGCACCATCAGCGGCGGAGCGATTTCGGTGTAGCCGTTTTCGCTGGTGTGGATGTCCAGCATGAAATCGGCCAGGGCGCGTTCCAGGCGGGCCAAACCGCCCTTCAGCACGGTGAAGCGCGCACCCGACATGCGGGCCGCCGCCTCGAAATCCATCAGGCCGAGCGCCTCGCCCAATTCATAATGTTGCTTGGGGTTGGCGATCTCCGGCGGAGTTCCCCAGCGACGCAGTTCAACGTTGGCGGTTTCATCCGGCCCATCGGGCACGTCGGCGGCGGGGATGTTGGGCAGGCTGGCCAGCAGGGTGTCCAGTTCCGCCCCCAGACGGCGTTCCTCTTCCTCCACCAGGGGCAGACGCTCTTTCAGCGCGGCCATTTCGTCCAGGATGGGTTGGGCGTCGCGGCCCTCGCGCTTGGCGACGCCGATTTCCTTGGCCGCTTCGTTCCGGCGGGCCTGCATGTCCTGCATCTGGGTCTGCGCGGCGCGGCGGCGGCTGTCCAGCTCGATCACGGAGGACGACAGCGCCGCCAATCCCCGGCGGCCAAGGCCACGGTCGAAGGCTTCGGGATTTTCTCGGATGGCGCGAAGGTCGTGCATGGCTCGAACATCGAAAAAGACAGTGGGTGGATGGTTATACGGCGCGCACCGGGGAAGATCCAGCGCCAGGGGAACCGGATCGTCGGGTGTCTTTGCCTTGCTCTGTTGGCATGGCCGTCACCTCCAAGCGGCTTTGGACAGCGGCGGATCGTCGCGTCACTGTGCCGTTTGCGTTGCGCCGCCGTAACGCGCGGGACCAAACCCGGTGACACCGCCACAACAACCGCAACAACCGCAACACCATGGGAGATGACGGGCGTGCCAGAAGACGACACGTCGGCCTATTTGCAGGCCGGAACCGCCGCCTATCGGTCGGCCAGCCGCATCCTGTTCGTGGGCGGCTTTTCCACCTTCGCCACGCTGTATTGCGTGCAACCGCTGATGCCGGACTTCGCGCGGGATTTCGGCGTGACGCCGGCGGAATCCAGCCTGGCCCTGTCGCTCAGCACCGGGTGTCTGGCGGTGGCCCTGCTGGTGGCCGGGGCGTTGTCGGATGGAATCGGGCGCAAGCCGGTGATGGTGGCCGCACTGCTGGTCTCCGGGCTTTTGGGGATCGTCGGCGCGGTGATGCCCGACTGGCAGGGCCTGCTTGTCCTGCGGGCGCTGGAGGGAATCGCGCTCAGCGGCCTGCCCGCCGTGGCCATGGCCTATGTCTCCGAAGAGGTCGATCCGAAATCCGCCGGTGTGGCCATGGGGCTGTACATCGGCGGCACGGCGATGGGCGGCATGTCGGGCCGCATCCTGACCGCGCTGATCGCCGATCTGGGCAATTGGCGCATCGCGGTTGGGCTGGTCGGTGTGTTGGGCGTCGTCGCGGCGCTGACCGTGTGGAAGGGGCTGCCGCCATCCCGTCATTTCGTCCGCCGCCCCTCCGGCCTGTCGGCGTTGGCGGCCTCCTGGCGTGGGTTGCTGGCGGACCGGGGCGTTTTGGCACTGTTCAGCCTGGGATTCCTGTTGATGGGGGGATTCGTCACCGCCTTCAACTACATCGCCTTCCGCTTGACCGATCCGCCGTTCGATCTGCGCCCGGCCCAGGTGGGGGCGGTGTCCATCGTCTATTGCTTTGGCATGGTCAGTTCGCCGCTGTTCGGCTGGCTGGCCGGTCGCTTTGGCAACAGCCGGACGCTGATGGCGGCGATGCTGCTGATGATCGGCGGTCTGGCGGCGATGGAGCCGGACTCCCTGTGGCTGATCATGGGCGGAATCGGCCTGTACACCTTCGCGTTCTTTGGTGCGCATTCCATTGTGTCGGCCTGGATCGGCCAACGGGCGCAGCGCAGCCGGGGGCAGGCCTCCTCCATGTATCTGTTTTCCTATTACATGGGATCGACGGTGGCGGGGACCTCGGGGGGATTTTTCTGGCACCTCTTCGGCTGGACCGGGGTGGCCCTGTTCATTGGCGGCCTGCTGACGCTTGCCGCGCTGGTGGGGCTGTTCCTGTTGCGCCTGCGTTGAAATCCTGCCCCATCCCCCCGTGACATTGGGACGCACCGGGCGTTCGGGCTTTCTTAAAGGGTGCGGGCCAAGGATGAGGGCCAGCGCGGCACCCTCCCCCATGGGGACAGATCATGACCCACTTGACCGTCTTTCACGAGGATGATCCCGAACTCCCCGAACTGGCGACCGGCGACCCGGTTGTCCTGGTTGGTCATCTGGCGATGAGCGGGATCCTGTTCGAACGCTGGTCGGCCACCCGCCCCGTGGCGGACGGGGCGGACAGCGACGCGATTCTCGACGCCTACGCGCCGGACGTGGCCCGGTTGTGCGCCAGCCGGGGCTATCGGTCGGTCGATGTGGCGCGCGTGCCGCCGGGTGCGGCCAACGCCGCCGCGTTGCGGGCGATGTTCCTGGACGAGCACACCCACGGGGAGGATGAGGCCCGCTTTTTCGCGGCGGGCAGCGGGGCCTTTTACCTGCATCTTGACCATCGGGTGTTCCGCATCATCTGCGAGGCGGGCGACCTTCTCAGCATCCCCGGCGGAACCCGCCATTGGTTCGACATGGGGCCGAATCCCGATTTCACCGCGATCCGTTTTTTCACCCACCCGGATGGTTGGCGCGCCGATCCGACCGGCAGCGGCATCGCCGCCCGCTTCCCCGCCTATGACGGTTCAACGGTTCACCCCGGATGACGGACGGTCATCGAAACAAAAAATTCACTTGAATCGCGGCGCAAAACCGGTATCTCCAATGTTGAACGACGCACCCGCACGTGCCTATGGCCCTTTGTGGTTACGCTACGACGCACCGCGTCCTTTTTGGAAGAACCGGCCAATCCCGTGGGCCGGTCCCGAGAGGGAGGTTAGCATGCGCCATGCCCACGTTGGGGCTTTGAAACGGTAACGCATCAGCCGGACATCGACGTGCCGTAGCCTGGAGCCAATTCGCCCAGGGCCGCGCGTGATCCGGCTGTTCCCGTCGTTCCCCTTCCCGTCTTTCGTCAACCGCCTGTACCCTTTGTGTCTTGCGCTTCGCAACCTCCCTTTTGGGTGTGTGCGCGGTTCAGGACCATCGGGCGCGTTCCGCTGGAAACGCAACGGGTAAGCGAAGTGTGGGAATCGGTGGAAAAAATCAAAGAAATTCCGTAGCATTCATCGGATTGACGCCCGATCCTTCGATTGTGATCGAAGAGGGAAGCGGCGTCGGTCTGTGTCGTTGGTCAAACTACCTCGGGGGAGATAAGCAATCATGGCCCTGGACACGAAGCTCTGCACGTTCACAGGCCGGATGGTCATCGTTGGTTTTGGATCGATTGGCCAAGGTGTTCTGCCGCTGCTTCTTCGTCACCTTGATGGCTTGACGTCGGACCGAATCACCATCGTGACCGCCGAAGAGCGCGGGCGCGAGGAGGCGGAGGAATACGGCGTCGCGTTCCACAACAACCCGTTGAACAACGACAATTTTTTCCAGATTCTGAAGCCCCTGATCGACAAGGGGGATTTCCTGGTGAATCTGTCGGTCGATGTGTCGTCGATCGCGTTGGTGGAGTTCTGCCAGCGCGTCGGGGCGCACTACATCGACACCTGCATCGAACCCTGGGCCGGTGGCTACACCGATCCCAGCCTGACGCCGTCGCTGCGCTCCAACTACGCGCTGCGCGAATCGGCTCTGGCCCGGCGCGCCGAGTTTGTCGGCGGCCCGACGGCGGTGCTGACCCACGGGGCGAATCCCGGCCTGGTGTCGCACTTCGTCAAACAGGCCCTGCTGAACATCGCCGCCGACACCGGGCGGACGGTGGAGGTGCCGACCACACGCGACGGGTGGGGCGCGCTGGCCGCCACGCTGGGGGTCAAGACCATCCACATCGCCGAGCGCGACACCCAGGTGTCGAATCAGCCCAAGCAGGTGGGCGAGTTCGTCAACACCTGGTCGATCGACGGCTTCGTCGGTGAGGGCTGCCAGCCCGCCGAACTCGGGTGGGGCACGCACGAGAAGCACTTCCCCGTCGACGGCCGCCGCCACGAGTTCGGTTGCGACGCCGCCATCTATCTGATGCGCCCCGGCGCTTCGACCAAGGTGCGGACCTGGACGCCGCTGGAAGGCCCCTTCCACGGCTTCCTCATCACCCACAGCGAGGCGATTTCCATCGCCGATTATTTCACCGTGCGCGACGGCGACCGTGTGACCTACCGGCCGACCGTCCATTACGCCTATCACCCCTGCGACGACGCCGTGACGTCGGTGCACGAGCTGGCGGGCAAGAACTGGGCGAGCCAGGCCACCCAACGCCTGATGATGCACGAGATCGTCAGCGGCATGGACGAGCTGGGTGTTCTGCTGATGGGCCATGAAAAAGGGGCCTATTGGTTCGGCTCGCGCCTGACCATCGAGGAGGCGCGCGCGCTGGCCCCGTACAACAACGCCACCTCGTTGCAGGTGACGTCCACGGTGTTGGGCGGAATCATCTGGGCGTTGGAAAACCCGAATCGGGGCATCGTCGAACCCGACGAGGTCGATTACCGCCGGGTGCTGGAGATCGCCGCCCCCTATCTGGGCGAAGTGGTCGGGGCCTATGGCGATTGGACCCCGCTTCAGGATCGCGGCTTGCTGTTCCCGGAGGACATCGACGACAACGATCCGTGGCAGTTCAAGAACTTCCGCGTCGTTTGAGCGGTCTTTCACGACCGAACGATGGGCGGTGCGGATCCTCTCCGCACCGCCCTTTGTGCGTTTGCGTGTGGTGGCGAGCACGGTTGGTGGTTTCCAGGCGGCAAACCGTTGCGAAACCGTTGACTTGACGGGGCGCTTCCCCCAATCGTTCCAATCATGGTCACGCATGTCCCCCGGCGCGCCCGCGCCACCTCTCCCCGACGCGTCCGCGTCACCGGCAAAGGCGCACTGTCGCCGATCCTTCGCTCCGGCATCGTCGGGCTGATGATCGCGTGCGGCGTGGCGTCCGCTGATCTGGCGGGCGCGCAATCGCCCGCGCGGGAACCGCAGCAACCCACGCTGTTGACCGCCGATCAGGTGACGTTCGACGAAACCAACAACACGGTGACGGCGACGGGCAACGTGGAGTTGGCGCAGGGCAAGCGGACCGTGCGCGCCGACAAGATCACCTACAACCAGAAGACCAAGGTCGTGACCGCGACCGGGGCGATCCGGTTGATCGAACCGACCGGTGAAATCACCTTCGCTGATTACGCCGAGTTGACGGACGATCTGAAGGACGTGTTCATCGAAAACGTCCGCGTCCTGATGACCGACAACGGCCGCATGGCCGGCAATGAGGGGCAGCGGCGCGACGGCAAGATCACCAAGGTCAGCCGTGGTGTCTACAGCCCTTGCGACCTGTGCAAAACCGATCCGAACAAGGCCCCCCTGTGGCAGATCCGCGCCGTCCGCGTCGTTCACGACAACGAGGAGCATGAGGTCCGTTACCAGGATGCCACGATGGAGCTGTTCGGCATCCCATTCTTCTACACGCCCTATCTGTCGCACGCCGACCCGACGGTGGACCGCAAGAGCGGGTTCCTGACGCCGTCCTTCGGCAACAGCTCCGATCTCGGGGCCATTCTGAAGACCCGGTACTACTGGGACATCGGCAACAATCAGGACGCCACCATCGAAGTCAGCGGTTTTTCCAAGCAGGGCTTGTTGCTCGGCGGAAATTACCGCAAGCGCTTCGAGAATGGTCGACTGGAACTGGATGGCGCGATCACCCAGGGCGAGATCCCCAACGGACCGGCCAAGGGCGCGCCGAAGGACCGGCGCACCCGTGGCTATGTCGCCGCCAAGGGGCTGTTCGACATTGACGAGGTGTGGCGCGTCGGCTTCGACGTGAAGAAGGCCAGCGATCAGACCTTCCTGCGCCGTTACTACGACGTGCGCGACGATTATCTGACCAGCAAGGTGTTCCTGGAAGGGTTCCGGGGGCGCAACTACGCCTCCATCGCCGCTTATGGGTTCCAGGATCTCCGTTACGGCAACACCACGCCGGAACCGATTGCCCTGCCCACCGCCCGCTACAACGCGTTGGGCGAGCCGGGCAGCCTGTTCGGCGGGCGCTGGTCGTTGGACAGCAGCCTGTTGGCGGTGACGCGCCCGAACAACGCTGGGCCGAATTCCCGCCGGGTGATGGTGCAACCGGGCTGGCAGCGCGACATCGTGTCGAACGTCGGCTTCATCACCACCCTGTCGGGCAGCGTTCTGGCGGCTGGTTATGCGGCGGACCGCTTCAACACCACCGATCCAACGACGCGCGGCTCAAGCGACATCAACCGCTTCCGCTTCTTCCCGCAGGGGCAGGTCACGGTCCGTTATCCGTTCGTCCGCTATGGGCAATCGTCGCAGCAACTGGTCGAACCCATCCTTCAGGCGACTGTTGCGCCCAAGCTGCCCAACGGCAAGATCTTCCCCAACGAAGACAGCCTGGATGTCGAGTTCGACGAGGTCAATTTGCTGTCGCCCAACCGCTTCACCGGCATCGACCGGTTGGACGACGGCATGCGCGTCACCTATGGCCTGCGCACCGGCTATTACGGGTACAAGGAAGGGTCGGCCAGCCTGTTCCTGGGCCAGAGCCACCGTCTGAACAAGACCACCGGCTTCGGCGTCGGTTCGGGGCTGGAGGATATGGCGTCGGACTATGTCGGTCGGCTTGATTTGCAGCCCGCCGACTGGCTGGACGTGAATTACGGATTCCGCATCGATCACGACACGCTGAAGCCGCGCCGCCACTCGCTCAACGCGTCGGCCGGTGTGCCGTTGCTGCGGGTTGGCACCTCCTACACCTTCGTCGATCAGACCGCCTCGCGCACGGCGACCACCCGCAACCGCGTGGAGCAGGCCACCTTCAGCGTAAGCTCGGTCTTCGACGCCAATTGGAGCCTTGGGGTGTCGCACCAGCAGGCGATGGAGCCGCAGCCGGGGCCGCGTTCCTCGCTCGCGACTCTCAGCTACGCTGACGAGTGCTTGATTTTCCAGACGATCTTGCGCCGCGACTACACGGTCACGACCGGTGGCGTGAAGGACGGGAACACCTTGTTCTTCCGGTTCGTCTTCAAGAATGTGGGCGAGTTCAAAACCCCGGGCATCAGCTTGGGCGGGACTGCGGCGTCGACCACGACCACCACGCAATGACCAACGGACTCACCCGCGCAGCACACCCGTGAGCAACGGCAGGATCTCCGACAAACGGCCAACCACCCGGTTGGCCGTTTTCGTATCCAGATCCGCCGGAGCGTCCTTGGACGGAATGAGGACGCGCGTGCCCACCCCCGCCGCCAAGGCGGCCTGCATGTCGGTGGGCTGGTCGCCGACAAACATCGACCGGGTCACGTCCAGGTCGTAACGGCGCGCGGCCTCCAGGATCATGCCCGGCGCTGGTTTGCGCCAAAAACTGTCCCGCCGGTAGCGTTCAACCGGACCGGAGCGGTGATAGGGGCAATGCTGCACCCCGGTCAGTTCGACTCCGCGTGCGCGGAATTCACCAACCATCCAGGCGGTGAAGGACAGGAATTCCTCTTCGGAAAAATAGCCGCGCGCGATGCCGGATTGATTGGTGATGACGACAACGCGATAGCCGCGATCCACCGCCGCCCGGGCCAGATCGAAGATGCCATCCACAAACTCAAAGCGGTCATGGGTGACGACATAGCCATGATCGATGTTGACCACACCATCGCGGTCCAGGAACAAGGCGGGCATGGGCATGAGACAGACCTTGTGTTGAGGGCAGCGGTGACGGTGGTAGCACTCACCGACCAGCGATTCAAAACATTGTCCCGATCATGCGCTTCAAGGGGTTGCATCGCACGCGCATTGCCGTTAGCCATAGGCGCTTTCCAATTTCGACACCTGCGACCCGAATCATGACCCTGGGACGTTACGATTACGAACGCCGTTACCGCCGCCGTGTCTGGACCGGGGTGGCCAAATTCGGGGCAATGGCCGGTGTGGTCTTGGGCGTTGGCCTGTTCGCCTATCAGATGGGCATCGAACAGTTGAAGGGCCGCGACGTCACCCTGCGGGAGGAAATCGCCTCCCTGTCCCGGCAAAAGGCGGAGTTCGAGTTGCTGGCCACGCAGATGCAGCAGGCCGCCCGCACCGCCGAAAGCCGCACCGCCGAATTGGTAGGCCGCATCCAGCGGGAGGTTCCGACCGGCGACCTCGCCCGCCTGAGTCAACTGGTGGCCGAACGCCTGAAAAGCGGCGTGACCACCGAACGCCTGTCCTTTGTCATCGCTCAGGCGCAGATGCAGCGGAACTGCCAACCGGCGGAAAACAAGCGCTTCGTCGTCGCCACGCCGCTGCTCAAGAGCGGGGCGCGCGGAACGACCTTCGCCAACGGGGCGGTGACGGTGTCGGGTGAGGGGCAATCGGCCCACAACACCCAGGGCGATCCCGAAAGCTGGTATGATCCCGGCCAGCCCGTGACGATCAAGATCACCGCCATCGGCGGCAAGACGGTGACGGCGAGCGGGACCTTGCCGCTTCATCAGTCCCTGGTGGTGGACAGCACCGAATACCGCTTCACCTTCGCCCCCGGCCAGCGCTCCTTCGTGGACGTCGCCGCCGACCGCTGCGCCTATCCCTGACCATCCGCCCTATCGCGTGACCGCCTCGGTCCACATCCGGGCATAGGCGGCCTCCAGGGAACGGGCCAGACGGTCGGTGTCGAACAAGGCGGCCTGCGGCAGGGCGTTGGCCAACCGCGCCTTCAGCGCCGCCAACTCCACCGGATTCCCGGTCAACCGAAGGATCGCGTCCTCGTAGGAGTCCCAATCCGGCATCACCAGATCGGGCAGGCCGACGGCGCGCAGCAGGCTGGCCCCCACCCGTCCGGCAAAGGCGTTGCCCACCACCGTGACCATCGGCAGACCGGCCCACAGCGCGTCGCTGGCGGTGGTGTGCGCCCCCACCGGCCCGGTGTCCAGGAACAGGTCGGCCAAGCGGCAGCGGGCGAGATAGTCCGGCCCCGGCAGCCGGGGGGAGAAGACCAGACGGTCGGGCGCAACCCCGCGCGCCGCCGCCTCCCGCCGCAGATTGGGGGCCACCTCCGGATGGCTGTCGAGCAACCAGAGCACCGCGTCGGGCCGGGCGGACAGAACACGGCACCAGCGGTCGAACAGATCCGGGGTGATCTTGTAGGCCGCGTTGAAGCAGCACAGAACCACGGCGTTCTCCGGCAAACCGCAGGCGGCCCGCGTCGGCGTTTCGCCAATCGGCCGGGTCCGGTCGTTGGGCTGATAGCTGTCGGGCAGGCGGATCACCCGTTCGGAAAACTCATCCTCCCGGCCCGGCGGGGCAACGGTGGCGTCGGCGATGATCCAGTCGATGAAGGACGCGCCCATGGTCCCGGGATACCCCAACCATTGGGCCTGAACCGCCGCCGGGCGGTGGGCGGCGATTCCCGAACGGGCGGCGTTGGTGTGCCCCTTGAGATCGACCAGGATGTCGATGCCCGCATCGCGCAGCCGTTGGGCGGCGTCGGCGTCGGACAGGCCGGACACATCCAGCCAGCGATCAAATCCACGGCGCAACCGCACCCGCAACGGGCCGCCGTCGTCGGGGCCATAGGACGCGCCGATCACCTCAACGCGCGCGCGGTCGTGCCGCTCAATCAGTTCGGCGATCAGCACCGCCGTGGCGTGTTCGTGGAAATCGGCGGACAGATAGGCGACGCGGAGCCGGTCATCCGCATGCCGGGGGCGCGGATGGAGGGTGGGAGGCGTGATTCCCCGTGTGCGCCACGCGCTGTAGCGTTCGGCGCACCGCCGTTCCAAACGCGCGCCCGCCCCTTCCCCCAGAAAAATCCAGGGGTGAATCTGTTGGCTGGTCCCATCGCGCACCATCGCCACCAGCCGGGCGGACAGCGCGCCCAACCCCGTCCACCGGCAGAGATGGCGGCGTTGCTGGATCAATTGGGCAAGCGCCCCCCCGGCGTCGGGCAAACCCAGGCGCAAGGCGCGCTCGAATCCTGTGACGCTGTCGCCCAACCGCCCGGTTTCCTTCAGCACCAAGGCGAAATTGGCGTGCGCTTCGGCCAGATCGGGGCGCAGGATCAGGACGGTGCGGAATCCTTGGATCGCGCGGCCGGGCTGTCCGCTGTCGCGCCAGACCGCCGCCAGATTGAGCCACGCGGCGGCCAGTCCGGCGTCGAGCGCCAGCGCCCGCCGCAACGCGGCTTCGGCCTCCGCCCACCGCCCCAACTCCCGCAGCATCGCCCCGTGGTTGCAGGCGGCGCCGGCGAAGGTCGGCATCAATCGGGCGGCGTCGCCATAGGCCAGGGCGGCTTCGGCGGTGCGGCCCAGACTCTGCAAGGTGACGCCCAGATTGAAATGAACGCCGCCGAAATCGGGCAACCACGCCAGCGCCCGGCGGTGATGGGCTTCGGCCTCCGCCAACCGGCCCTGACGGCGCAGATGCTCGGCGACATTGGAACGGGCCACCGCCTCGTCCGGGGTGCCGGGCTGGTCGCGTTGGTCGAGCGCGGCAAACAGCGCGGTGAGCGCACCGACATCGCCGGGCTGCGCCGCAACGCGGCGGCGCAGGTCGGACACGGGATCGTGCGCCGCAGGCACTTGCGGGGGTGTGGTCACGTCACTTCCGTTGCCACGCGCCCGCCGGGGTCATGATGAATTGCCCGGCGGGGGTGCGGGCGATCAACTGTTCTCCCGCCACCGCCTGCACCTTGTCCAGCGCCGTGCCGTTGCCGCGCGCGATCTCCTGATAGCGGGCCAGACGCTGGGCGTTGATCTGGGCCGCCAGCCCGGTGGCCGATCCGGGCGCGCCGGGCACAACCCCCACCAGACCATCGGGCCGCTCCCCCACCTGCCCCGCCGCCTTGGCGGCACTCAAGGCGTCCTGGGCGACCGCAGGGCCGCCAAGGCTCATCATCAGGGCAACGCACATGGCGGCAACACAGGGCGACAACCAGCGGCGCATCATGGTGTTTGTCCTTTCACCGGGGCGGGCGGCAGACCGAACAGCGAGGGATCGTTGCGGATGGCGCTGTCCACGTCACGCTCCACCTTGACCCGGACCTCCTGTTCGATGCGGATGTTCAGGTTGATTTCGATGGGCTTGTCGGGGGCTTCGATGCGAACCGTCGGGGTGCAGGCGCAGGCCATCAACACCGGCAGCGCCAAGGCCACACAGCGCGCAACCAACGGAGAAGGGGTGGAGCGGTTCGTCGTCACGGCGGTCACGGATCCTTCGGCTGATCAAACCCGGTCATGCGGTCGCGCACCGCGTCGGGAATGCGATAGGTGTCGAGGCTCTGCCGCACAATCCGGTCGAGCGCGCCGGACAGAGTAAGGTTAAGCGACACCGGATGACCATCGTAGAATGCAGGGTTGGCCCCCCGCACCGACAATCCCGCGCGCAACTCGCCCCCGGCCTCTCCCTCCAGGGTCAGGCGCAGGCTGTCGTAGCGAAAATCGCTCAACGCGCCCAGCAGCAGTTGGGTCGGGCTTCCCTCCGGCCCGGACAGGCCGGGGGGCGGTTCGGCGGGGGCGTAGCGCAGCGTGCCCGCCCCGGCCGCGTCGAACACCGCCCCGTCCAACACCACCCGGCCATTCCCGATCCGCACCGGCAACCGGCCGGACAGGCGGCCGTTGGCCGCAACCCCATCGACCCGGATCAGATCGAGCAACGCGCCCAGATCGACCCCGTCGGCGCGCAGGGTGACAAGCCCGTTGGGCGCGCTGGGCGACAGTTCGAACGGCTCGGCCTTCAGCGTGCCGCCGCCCCAACGCCAGACCGCTTCATCGACATCGACGCGGCGATCACGGCCATAGCCGAAGCGGATCACGCCATCGGTCAACGGAATGCCCACATCCAGCAAGGCCACCGCCAGGCGTTGACCATCCGGGACCACCGGCGGCCACAGGCTGGACAGCGCGACGACGCCGTTCACCCCCGCCACCCGCACCGGCCCCAGCGTCGCCCCGCCCCCTTCGATCCGCACATCTCCGCTTGACCGAACCGCCCATTCACCGGTCCGTGCCTCACCGGTCCCCGGCTCACCGGTCCAGGTCAACCGCGCCTTCGCGGTCAGACGGCCGGTGACGGCCTGCGCCACGCGGGCCAGCCGTGGCGACAGCGCCGCCAACGCCACGCCCGCACCGCCGACGCGCAACGGGTCGCTGCGAAGGTCGAGCCGACCGCTGTTGCTGAGCGGGTCGTGGGTCGCCGTTGCGTGGATCGTCAACCCGCCGTCCAACGCGCGCACCGCACCGGACAGGGTCCAGGCCGCCGTCGGCGTCGCGCGCGCCGCCTGCACGGCGACCGTCAACGGCGCGAGGACCGGTTTCGCCTGGGGTTTTACCGGTTGTTCCGCCGGGGTGTGATGCAGAGTCGCCGCCGCGTCCAGGGTCAAGAGCTGGCCCGGAGCGTGACGGAACGAAAGCCGGATCCCTTCGACCGCCCACGCCTGGGTTGGAGACGCCAATCGGGGAACGGTCAGCCGGGCCGCCAGCGTGGGGCCGACATCGGGCCGCCAGTTCAACGCCGGACCACTCTCTTCCTCGCACAGCGCCCCCGCCTCCGGCAGCGCCAGCGGCGATTGATTCAGGGCCATGCCGTCGGCCCGGACGGTGAGGCAGGACGATGGCGTCACCGTCACCCCATCAGAACCGATGCCCAAGACCACGGAACCCGACACGACGATCTGCCCGGTCAGGCCATAGCCTGCGGTCCGGGTCAGGGTCAGCGCGCCGTCGATCTCCATCGGTCCCCAGGGCCACAGGGCCACGCGCGCGATCTCCAGCCGGGGCAAGGTTCCGGCACCCAGCGCCGACTCCAACGCCATGGCGATCTTGCGGTCCATCTCCGCCCGCAGGCCGATCACCGCCGCCGCCCCGGTGGCCACCACCACCAACCCGACCGCCGCCGCCCATCGCCCACGCGCGCCCATGCGTCTTCCCCCCACCCGCGACAACCGGATCAACACCCGCGCGCGACCCTATCGTCCGTGACATCGGAAGGATACAGTTCACCGCGTCGGGCGGCTTTGCACGGGGCGTCTTTTCCCCTATGGTCCCCGGCGCGGAATTCGGCTCATCGGAGTGTTTCCCATGTTGCGGTGGACCCGCGTTTTGTTGGCGGCCCTGTTCGCCACGTTTCTTTTCTCTCAGGGGGAGGCCAAGGCCTTGGATCCGGAAAACACCCTTTATCTTGACCTGAAGGACGGTCGCGTCGTGATCGAGATGCGCCCCGACCTGGCGCCGAACCACGTCGCCCGCATCAAGGAACTGACCCGCCAAGGCTTTTACAACGGCGTCGTCTTCCATCGCGTGATCGATGGCTTCATGGCCCAGACCGGCGATCCCACCGGCACCGGCTCGGGCGGTTCGGGCAAGAAGCTGAAGGCCGAATTCTCCAGCGCCCCGCACATCCGTGGCACCCTGTCGATGGCTCGCACGCCCGATCCCGACAGCGCCGACAGCCAGTTCTTCATCTGCTTCGCCCCGTCGTCCTTCCTCGACCGTCAATACACGGTCTGGGGCCGCGTGGTCGAAGGCATGGAGTTCGTGGACAAGATCAAGAAGGGCAGCCAGTCCCGCAACGGTCAAGTCTCCGACCCGGACAAGATCGTCAAGATGCAGGTTGCGGCCGACGTCAAGTAACGTCACCGCAAGCGGTCACGAAAAAGGGACTGGTTCGCCAGTCCCTTTTTTGTTGCGCGGATGGCTTTGCCGAACGGAAGCCGACGGCTCAACCGCCCAGGGCGTTGTTCATCAGGCGCAGCAGATCGCGCATGCTCTGGGGCCGTTCCTGCCAGCGCATGGCCAAACCGGACATCAGCACCTTTTCAAAGGCCGGGGGAAGGCCAACGCCCAGTTCAGCGGGCTTGGGCACCTTGTCGTTCATGAAACGGGCGGTGGCGTCGGGCGGGGTCTTGCCGGTCAAGGCCAGATAGGTGGTGGCGCAGATGGCGTAAACGTCCGACCAGGGGCCTTGCGTGCCCTCGTTCGAATATTGCTCCGGCGGGGCGAATCCGGGTTTGAGGATGACGGTGAAACCGCCGCCCTGCCCGCCAACCGCCTGACGCGCCGCGCCAAAATCCAGCAGCTTGCGTTCGCCGCTGTTGGTCAGGAAGATGTTGTCCGGGCTGATGTCGCGATGGATCAGGCCCTGTTCATGGATCGTCTGCAACGCCTTCATGATCGGCCCGAGAACCGACAGAGTGCGCCGCACGTCCAGCTTTCCGCCATTGTCGGACAGGTATTTTTTCATGGTGCGGCCTTCGAGAAGTTCCATCACCAGATAGGCGGTGGCGTTTTCCTCGAAGAAATCCTGAACACCAACGATCTCTTTGATGTCGCGCAGGCGGGCCAGGACGCGCGCCTCGTCCAGAAACTTGGTCAGCCCCGCCGCGAAGCTTTCCGCGTGCTCATCGGAAAAGGGGATGACGGCGCTCGCCCCTTGCACACGGGAAATCAGGTTGGAGGGGTAATATTCCTTGATCGCAACCTTCACATGAAGGCGATCATCCCACCCCAGATAGGTGGTGCCAAACCCGCCCTGCCCCAAAATCCGCCCGGTGTTGTAACGGTTCAGCAGCAGGGTGCCCGGTTGCAGGTGGACACCGGGCCGGTTGTCGGATTTGGCGGGATAGCCGCACTCCCGGCACAACGCCGGTCCAGTCTTCTGCGCAAAGCAGTTCGGGCATTGGCCAGTCTGCCCGACGGGCGTGTTTGACACCGACGACGAACGGGGTGCAACCACCGTAACCGCCGCCTCCCCGCCCGTGGGCGCTGTTTGGCGCGGGGCGACAACCACGGTTTCAAGCGAGCGGGCGGCGGTGGACGGTGGTGGCGATGCCGCCCGGTTGGCCGCCGCTGCCATCGGTTGCGGTGTGGCGGCCGGGGTGGTCAGTTGCCGCAGACGTTCCAGCAATTCAAACAGCCGACGCACCTCGGCTTGGGTCATCTCGTTGTCTTGTTGGGCCGCCAGATCGGCCTGGAACTGCGGTTGCCGGACGATGTCGAGGATGTGTTGCCGCATCTGCGGGCGCGCGCCATCGTCGCGCAGCAGGCTGGAACAGGCGATCTCCGCCATGCGGATCGTGCGGCGGCGCAACATGGGTTCGATCTGGCGAAGCCGCGCCGCCAAGCGGCCCGACTGCACAAACTCGTCCACCGACCGTTCGGCCCGCGCCGCGATGCGGGCGCGCGCGTCGATCGGCAGGACCGAGTTGCGGATGGCGGCGATGGCCGAACAGAAGCCCTGTTCCAGAAGAACCGTGTCGGGCGACTGCACCAGCATGTTTTCAATCAGCACCTCGTTGCTGACCGCCGCCTCCAGCGAGGCCACAACCTCGTCCATGTGTCGATCCGCCGCCGGGACGCTGGCAACCGCCGTCAGGTAATGAATTCGGCAAATCAGGTCGGACTGGCCTTCGCTGACGCCAACGATGGATTTGCGGTAGGCGCTGCCGCCCCCCTGTTCCAGGCGGCGCGAATAGCGGACGGTCAAGCCATCGGCCATGGCCGGGCCGCCGACCAGCCCCGCACGGGTCAGCAGATGGCCGGTTAAGGTTTTCAGACAGTCGTTTTCCTGATCCGTCCCACCCCGGCCCAGCGGTTGGGGGGCCTTCAACTGGCGACGAATCCGGTCCAGAACCGCGATGCGGGCCTGGGGAAGCTTCCCTTGGCGGAACAGCGCGTTGAGCGTGCCCAACCGCCCCGGTCCCGTCGCATCGACGGTCATCCGGCCAAACAGCAGATCGCACAGCGTGACCAGCAGCGTGCCGGGAAGCATCGTGTTGCCGAACAGTTCCAACCCGGCGGCAACGGAGGCCAGCACATCGCCGATCACCCCATCGACCACCTCGTTCAGCCGGTGGTCCTTGTCCCATTGATAGAGATCGAGCAATCGGTCCAGCTTGGCCGACCAGTTGCGGATTTCCATCAGTTCGACGCTCAACGCCACCCGCAGGTCGTAACCGACATCGCCGGTCGGCGATTTGCCAGGGGCCGCCGCCAGCACGGACTCGACCAGACGTCCTTTGGGCAGGCTGCCGAACGCGACCTGCGCCACGCGGGCCTTGCCCCAGGTCTCATCAATGGCGGTTTGGATCGCCATCCGCCGCGCCCGCTGCTCCTGTCCGGGCGCGCGCGCCTGCAAGGCGGCGATCTTGGCGGACGCCGCTTCGACCAACTGGCCCGTTTCCAACAGCGCCTTCAGCGCCTTGGCGTTGTGGATCAGTTCGGTCGGCGTCAAAACCAGCGGATCCAGATAGGATCGCAGCGCGACCGAAATGGCAATCCGCGATTGCCAGGCGTGGAAGTCGCTTAGGGTCGTGCAAAGCTCCGCCTCATCGAGAGAACCGATGACAGCGGAGGACGACGACGCAACCGGGCGGTTTGGCAACGGGCTGGACACGCGGACCTTTCAGGGACGGCAAGCAATCGAGGGCAGCGCAAAGCGCGTCAGTGTGCAAGATCGACGGTAAAGGACGCGTATACGATAGCGGGATTTTTCGACAAAAGCACAAATGTTCTCAGCGACGGATACCAACAGCACCGGTTTCCTTCCACCTTCGCATGTGCGATAAAAAACAAACAAGCCGACGGAGGCCCATATGGTGGCTAGGGATAACAGTGTTGCCTTGCAGCACAATGGCATGATGTGCCACCTGGCTCCGGACTGTGGCGGCTCGATCCTCCGTTGGGTGCATGTGGGTCCGCGCGGCCCCGTCGACCTGCTCCGCCCGGCCCACGCGGACCGCGCGCCGTCCCCGACCGATTCCGGCTGTTTCCCGCTGGTCCCGTTTTCCAACCGCATCGACGGCGGGCGCTTCACCTTTCAGGGGCGGACCGTTGCGCTTCCACCCAACGTCGGATTCACCCACGCCATCCACGGCCACGGCTGGACCTCCGCCTGGACCGTCGAGGAGCGGAGCGAACGCGCCGCGCGGTTGAGCCTGCATCACAGCCCCGACGCTTGGCCCTGGGGGTACAGCGCGCACCAAACCATCGCGCTGGAGGATGACGGCCTGTTGATCCACCTGGAGGTGGTGAATCGGTCCGACCAGACCATGCCCGCCGGGTTCGGTCTGCACCCCTATTTCCCCAAACCGCCGGGAACGCGGGTGACGGCGGGAGTGAGCGGTGTTTGGGAGAACGATGCGGCGATGCTGCCACACGCGCATCACCCGCTTCCGCCGACACTGCCCTTTCCCACCGGCCTTGCCATGGACGAACGCGTCGTTCTCGATCACGGCTTCACCGGCTGGAACGGGCGGGCGGTGATTGCGTGGACCAGCGGCCCGGCGGCGGGCCGCACGCTCACACTGCTGGCGGATGGGCCGTTCGGGCATCTGATCGTCTACGCCCCGGCGGGCGAGGATTATCTGTGCCTGGAGCCGGTCAGCCACATGACCAACGCGCTCAACCGTCCGCAAACGCCCGACACCGGGGTGATTGCCCTGCCACCGGGCGAGCGGGTGAGCGGAACGCTTCGGTTTCGCCTGTCGGTCGCCTGAACCGCCAGCGCAACACCGGCCACGCGCTCATGGACGAGACGAACGTCAACGACAGCGGACGAGCGTGGCGGCGAAGCTGGAGGGCGCTTCCAGACGAAGGGTCAACCGATCCAAACGCGGGGTTTCCGCCGCGTCCAAGCGCAGATGGGCGGCAGGCTGTCCATTGACGTTGACCAATTGAACGCCCTGGCTGAAATCGGTGGTCGCGGCCAAACGGCCTTCGATCGGCAATTCCGGCAGGCGTGGATCGACGAGCGATGCCCCCTGCTCCCGCGTCACCTCGAAATACGAGTTGCGGCAATCGTCCATCGGGGCGCGGTTCACCGGGTCCGCCTTGGCCCAACGTCCGACCAGCACATTGACGGAGACGGGACGCGTCAACGTGGCTGGGCGCTGGGACACGGTCACGATCCGGGGCGCGGCGGCGTCGGTGATGGTCAGGGGCGTGCCCGTCACCGGCTTGGTCCGCGCGACACGCTGTCCCTCAAGCTGGCTGGCGCGGGTGACAAGGCTGTGCAGAACGCATTCCGCCTTGGCCTTGGTCGCCACGGGATTGTCCAGGTCCGGCGCCGCCACCGGACAAATGTCGTTGCGGCGGGACAGCCACAGGGTTTGCTCCGCGTCGATGGCCAGCCGCCCATCGGCGTTGGTGGTTTCCCCCAAAGCGGCCAAGGCGGCATCAACCGCAGTCGCCGCCTTGGACAGCGCCTCGTCGCGGCAGATCAGGTGCGACACCGGCGTGTCCGGTGCGGAACAGGTCCCGGCGCTGGCAGCAGACCCAGCCATCACCCCGATCCCCACAACCACCGCAGCCGCGCCAAACCGAATGGATCGCATCCGTCCCTCTCCCTCACGACGCCGGAAACGCTTCCAGCACCGCTTTGACCTGGCGCTGAAAATCCTGATCGCTGCGATAACGCGCCACGACCGACTTGTCACGCTCCACGAAGAACATCATCGTTTCGCGGTTGGGCATGGAGCGCGGCACGGGCTTGTCCAAAAGCTCTCCGTTCCAATCGATCCGCGCCATGAAATACACCGCGCGGGCAAACAGCATGAACAGCTTGTTGTCGGGCACAAGCTTTTCACGGCGAATCAGAGCGTAAAGATAATAATTCCGACCATGGAAATAGCTGGTGTAAATCGCCTGAAGCGCCGCAAATTTCTCATCTGGCGTGTTCAGCTTCTTGATGGCCTTTTCCATTTTGAAGCCGGCAAAAAAATACTCTCTTGCCTCGTGCTCAAAGGAAAAGGGGCTGCCCTTGACCAACCCCATTTGCTCGGCGTAGCGCTTCAACGCCTTGTTCATCAGAAGTTCCAGGTAACGCTGCTCGATCTTCAGCGTGTCGGGAATCTGCGGCAGCATGTCGAACACATGGCGCAGATGGTACGGGTGCCGAACAACGATGATCGGCACCGACAGATCCTTCCGTTTCGCCGGAGCGCGCTTTTCCGCCACCAGAGTGATGGCGGGCGACAGAGACGCCATCGTCGCCTGGATCATGTCGTGCAGCTTCCAGCGCAGACGGGTGTCGGCCGATTGGCTGCCCAGACTGAACCGGGCCAGCATCCGTTTCATCCGGCTGCCGAAGGTTTCCTTTGGCAGTTTGTTGGTGGGCAGATCGGGAACCACCAACGGGTTACCAAGAATGTCATTTGTTGGCGGTAAGGGTTTGAAATTAAAGTACTTCCCTGTCACCACGCCACGGCCTGCCCCACCCATCCCGCCAGCGGATGGGGACCCGCCATCAAAGGAGGAGGCCGCCAACGACACCATCGTTCACATCACCCCGTTGTCATCGCTGTTGCCTGGATTGTCATCTATATACTGTCGATCGCGAACGGATGAAAGCCATGCCGCCTTTGCCGCGCAAGATCGTGACTTTTTCGCAACTGCGGTAAGGTCCGTCCGCACGCCCCCTGTTGGCGTGGAAAGTTCAATGATACCGTGATGAACGAAGCGTTGGATGAACCAACGCACAAGACATTTGAACAGGCATGAGGTGGGGTACACATGGCGATCCACGTCGCGTTGAACCACAAGACCATTTACCGTTACGACCGGCTGGTCTCTCTCGGTCCACAGATCGTTCGCCTTCGCCCCGCGCCGCATTGTCGGACGCCCATTCTCAGCTACTCCCTGCGGGTTACGCCCAAACAGCATTTCCTGAACTGGCAGCAGGATCCGCAATCCAACTACCAGGCCCGTTTCGTCTTCCCGGAAAAGACCCGCGAATTCATCGTCGAGGTCGATCTGGTCGCGGAAATCGCCTCGATCAACCCGTTCGATTTCTTTTTGGAGGAAAAGGCGACCTTCTTTCCCTTCGATTACGAAGATTGGTTG
Organism: Azospirillum sp.; assembly: GCA_027486405.1. Lineage (GTDB taxonomy): Bacteria > Pseudomonadota > Alphaproteobacteria > Azospirillales > Azospirillaceae > Azospirillum. The sequence goes on from JAIXPD010000024.1 coordinate 213,063, forward strand.
AAGAAGGAGTTGCGCCCCTATCTGGAAACCGAACCGGTCGAACCGGCGCTGGCGGCCTACATCGCGGACATCCCGCGCGACAAGACCGCGACGATTGATTTCATCATCGCGATCAACCAACGGCTTCAGCAGGACATCGGTTACGTCATCCGGCTGGAACCGGGGATCCAGACCTGCGAGGAGACGCTGACCAAGCGCACCGGATCCTGCCGCGATTCGGCGTGGCTGCTGGTCCAGATTCTCCGCCATATGGGTTTGGCCGCGCGGTTCGTCTCCGGCTACCTCATCCAGCTCACCGCCGACCAGAAGGCGTTGGACGGGCCGTCGGGAACCGAAACCGACTTCACCGACCTGCACGCCTGGACGGAAGTCTTCCTGCCCGGTGCCGGTTGGGTCGGGCTGGATCCCACCTCCGGCCTGCTGGCGGGCGAAGGCCACATCCCGCTTGCCTGCACCCCCGACGCGTCGTCCGCCGCCCCCATCTCCGGTCTCGTCGATGAGGCGGAGGTGGAGTTCGATCACAAGATGTCGGTGACGCGGATTTACGAAGCGCCGCGCGTCACCAAACCCTACACCCCGCAACAATGGTCGGCCATCGAAGCCCTCGGCCACCGGGTGGACGAGGATTTGAAGACGGGCGACGTCCGCCTGACCATGGGCGGCGAGCCGACCTTCGTGTCGATCGACGACATGGAGGGGGCCGAGTGGAACACCGCCGCCGTCGGCCCGAACAAGCGCCGTCTGGCCGCCGATCTGGTCCATCGCATGATGGCCCGCTTCGCCCCCGGCGGCCTGCTGCATTTCGGCCAGGGCAAATGGTATCCGGGCGAATCCCTGCCGCGCTGGGCGATGACCGTCTATTGGCGGCGCGACGGCGAGGCGCTGTGGGCCAACACCGACCTTCTGGCGCGCGAGAACGTCGATTACGGCCACACCGCGCAGGACGCGGGCGTGTTCCTGGTGACGCTGGCCAAGCGATTGGGCGTCGATCCCACGGTCGTGCTCGCCGCCTATGAGGATTCCTGGTACTATTTGAACAAGGAAGCCAAGCTGCCGGTCAACGTCGATCCGCTGGAAAGCAAGCTGGACGACAAGGAGGAGCGGGCGCGTCTGGCCCGTGTCTTCACCAAGGGCCTGAACGAACCGGTCGGCTTCGCCATGCCGATCAACCGCCGCATGACCCAGAAAGGGCCGGTGTGGTTGTCCAGCACCTGGCCGCTGCGTCAGGAAAAGCTGGTGTTGATCCCTGGCGACAGCCCGGTCGGCTACCGTCTGCCGCTGGGGTCCCTGCCCTGGGTGTCGAAAAGCGATTACCCCTACGCCTGGGAAACCGATCCGTTCGAGGAGCGGGATCCCCTGCCCCCGCACCCGCTCCAGCGCAGCCAGGACAGCCGCCGCGCCCCGCGCGATTCCAACCGGGGTGTGCACGGCGAAGCCCGCGAGGCCCAGCGCCAACGCGTGATGGCCGAGGTCCGCGCCGACATCCCGGAGGAAGGGAAATCCGCCTGGTGGGTCGTGCGCACCGCGCTGACCTGCGAGGCGCGCAACGGCCGCCTGCACCTGTTCATGCCGCCGATGAGCACGCTGGAAGACTACATCGCCATGCTGGCGGAGATCGAGGCGACCGCCGTCGAACTCGACATGCCGGTGGTGATCGAAGGCTACCAGCCGCCGAAGGATCCGCGCCTCAACTCGCTGGCCGTCACCCCCGATCCCGGCGTGATCGAGGTGAACATCCACCCGGCCCACAGTTGGGACGAGCTGGTGCGCAACACCATCGATCTCTATGAGGACGCCCGGCAATCGCGCCTGTGCGCCGAAAAATTCATGATCGACGGTCGCCATTCCGGAACCGGCGGCGGCAACCATGTGGTGATGGGCGGGGCGACGGCGGCCGACAGCCCGTTCCTGCGCCGCCCGGATCTGCTGCGCAGCCTCATCACCTATTGGCAGAACCACCCGGCGCTGTCCTATGTCTTCTCGGGCATGTTCATCGGCCCGACCAGCCAGGCCCCGCGCGTGGACGAGGCACGCGACGACCAGCTTTACGAGCTGGAGATCGCCTTCAACCAGATCGACCAGCAGCTTGGCACCTACGGCCAATGCCCGCCCTGGATGATCGACCGCATCCTGCGCAACCTGTTGGTGGATGTGCAGGGCAACACCCACCGCGCCGAATTCTGCATCGACAAGCTCTATTCACCCGACAGCTCGACCGGGCGTCTGGGCCTGGTCGAGTTCCGCGCCTTTGAAATGCCGCCGCACGCGGAAATGAGCCTGACGCAACAGCTTCTGATGCGGGCGCTGGTCGCGCGCTTCTGGACGTCGCCCTACAAGGGGCGGCTGGTGCGTTGGGGCAACGAACTGCACGACCGTTTCATGCTGCCCCATTTCGTGCAGCAGGATTTGGCCGACGTGTTGCAGGATTTGCGCGACCATGGCTATCCGTTCCAGGAATCCTGGTTTGCGCCGCATCTGAACTTCCGCTTCCCGGTCTATGGGCAGGTGAATCAGCGCGGCATCAGCCTGGAACTGCGCATGGCGCTGGAACCCTGGCACGTCCTGGGCGAGGAGCCGGGTGGCGGCGGGACCGTCCGCTACGTCGACAGTTCGGTGGAACGGGTGCAGGTGCGCGTGAGCGGCCTGATCGACGCCCGTTACGCCATCACCTGCAACGGCCGCCGCGTGCCCCTGATCCCGACCGGGACCGAGGGCGAGTTCGTCGGCGGCGTCCGGTACCGCGCGTGGCAACCGCCGTCCTGCCTGCACCCGACCATTCCGGTTCACACCCCGCTCGTCTTCGACATCGTCGACAGTTGGGCGGGCCGGTCGATCGGCGGCTGCACCTATCACGTCATGCATCCGGGTGGGCGCAATTACGAAACCTTCCCGGTCAACGCCAACGAGGCGGAAGGGCGGCGTCTGGCCCGCTTCTTCCCCTTCGGCCACACGCCGGGACCGATGAACACGCCGCTGGAAGAGCGCAACCCGCAATTCCCGATGACCCTGGATCTGCGCCGGGGCTGATCGGCGTCGCGTGGGTTTGAGTCGCGCGTGGGTGGCCTTGCCGGTCCCCACGCACGAACACACCATCCGCGCCAAGCGGGAGAAAAAGGCGAATTGGCCGCGCCGATTCCCTGCTCTTGTATGAAAACACGTCTTTTTGCGATCAATTCCACAATAGAACTACGCGCATCGCGATTATCAATCCTACCCTCAAGGCTGGAAGGCGACACGCCATCAACCTGCTTGGGGGAAACAACAGGGATGAAAGCCAAACTTCTCGCCGCCGCCGCGCTGGGCAGCCTGCTGGTCAGCGCCTGCGCGGAGCAGCCGCAACCGCCGCGCCCGGTCCCGGTCAAGCCGCCGACGCAAATCGATGGCGTCTGGTATCTGGACCAGAATTGGACGCAGGACGCGCGCCAGTGGTATTACAACACCACGCAAGGCTCGCAGATCATGCGCTATGACTGGTTCATGGCCTTGCAGGATCCGCAGACCAAGGAACCCTTCGTCAAAAGCGTTCCGCGTTACGGCTACACGGCGGGCAGCCCCAGCAAGTGGAACCCGGACCTGCTGCCGCTCGGCTTCGTCAAGGACACCGATCCGGACAAGACCGAATGGATCGGCATGACCTGCGCGGCCTGCCACACCGGCGATGTGCGGGTGAACGGCAAGACCCTGCGGGTGGACGGCGCCGTCACCACCGGCGACCTTTATGGCTTCATCAGCGGCCTGAGCGCGGCGGTGCACGCCACCGTCACCGACAACGCCGCGTTCGAGGCGTTCGCCGCCAAGGTGCTTGGCCCCACCGCCATCGACACCAAGAAGATCGCCCTCTACAACCAGTTGAAGGCGTTCGACAAGTCCTTTGCGACCTTTGTGGCGCAGAGCACGCCCGACACCCCATGGGGGCCGATGCGCACCGACGCGTTCGGCATGATCTTCAACCGCGTGTCGGTGATCGACCTCAACATCCCCCAGAACAACCGCGCGCCCAACGCCCCGGTCAGCTACCCCTATCTGTGGGACGCGCCGCACCAGCCGAAGGTTCAGTGGAACGGCCTGCTCGACAACAAGAATTCGTTCGAAGCGCTGGGCCGCAACGCGGGCGAGGTGCTGGGCGTGTTTGGCAAGGTCACGCTGAAGCCGCCCAAGGACAGCGGCCATTACTATTATGATTCGACGGTGCGCGGTCAGAATCTGGTGGCGATGGAAAACCAGCTTCGCAAGCTGCGCTCGCCGGTGTGGCCGGACAGCATCGCGGGCAACATCGACATCGTGAAGGCGGCGGCCGGTCAGGATCTCTACAAGCAGAATTGCGAGAGCTGCCACGCGGTGCTGCCGCGCGACATGACCTACACCACCGCGCCGATCACCATGGTCCCGCTGTTCAATTGGGCCAAGCCGGACGATCCCAGCGCGGTCATCGCCGCCTTTGGCATGATCTGCGCCAAGGGCGTGGACGCGGCTGTCGCGGCCAAGATGATCACGGTGAATTACGCCGCCGATCCCAAGATGGCGGTGGACGCGCTGTGTCGGCAATCCAACACCGGGGCCATCGCCGGAGTTGCGATGCCGCCGAAGCTGCTGGGCGGGACCCCGCTGAAGAATCCCGATCTGGCCGCGACCCTGCTGTCGAACGCGGTCATCGGTGCCGTGTTCGGCGACATCGCCAAGAACCCCGAACTGATCGGCGATCTGCTGCTGGGCGACGACGCCCCGGCCCCCTGGGCGTCGAACAGCTGGTCGGACAAGAAGGCCGCCAGCGGCAGCAAGAAGACGTTGAGCACCACCCCGCTGGTGACGGCCGGTGCCCCTGCCACCGAAGACCACAAGAAGCTCGCCACCATCCTGAGCGGGGCCGCCAAGACGGTGGCCACCGCCAAGGAAGCCGACACCACCTCGACCAGCAAGGCCGAAGCGGCGGCGAAGGCGGCGGAGAGCCTCGCCACCACCATCAAGACGCTGCTGGCCTACAAGGCCCGCCCGCTTGATGGCGTGTGGGCGACCGCGCCCTACATGCACAACGGTTCGGTGCCGAATCTCTATGAACTGATGCTGCCGGTGGCCGAACGGTCGGCGACCTTCAAGATGGGGACCATCGGCATCGACCCGGTCAAGGTTGGCGTGGACACCCGCGCGGCGGACAACAATTTTGTGTTCGACACCAGCAAGCCCGGCAACCGCAACACCGGTCACGAGTATGGGGCCACGCTGACCGACAGCCAGCGTTGGCAGCTTCTGGAATATCTGAAGACTTTGTAATCGGTCTTTTTCCGTTGAGTGAAACAGGGGGTGCGCCGATCCCGGGCGCACCCCTTTTTGTTTGGGATACGATCATTTTTGGTCGGGGATCGCGTGCGCATTCGTAACTTTTGGTGTCGCCAACCTTGCATCGCGGGGCGGGGACGTTCACAGTGTTGCTCTGTTCCTAGGCAACACACCTCATAAGACCTTGTCCCAGCCCGATCAGCCCCCCGCCGCATCGACCCAATCCCCCTTGATGGGGACGCAACCGGTGCCGTTCGCTCAGGGCTCCCTGTTCGGTGAGGCTGACGCCATCGGCTATGGCTCCGGCCATGTCTATGACGAGATGGTCACAGGCCAGGGCCGCTTGCGCCCGCACTGGCAAAATTTCATGAGCACGCTTGGCCCCCTGGACGCCGAACAAATGGCGGTGCGGTGGGAAGAAGCGCGGCGGCTGCTGCACCAGAACGGCGTCACCTACAACATTTACGGCGACCCGAACGGGATGGAGCGGCCCTGGCCGCTCGACATGATGCCGCTGCTGCTGCCCGCCCACGAATGGAAGGCCATTGAATCCGGGCTGATACAGCGCGCGTCCCTGCTCAACGCCATTCTCACCGATCTCTACGGGCCGCAAACGCTGACCCGCTACGGGCGCTTGCCGCCCGCCGTGATCCACGCCGATCCGGGGTTCCGGCGCGCCGTCCATGGCATCCGCGTGCCGAACGACGTGCATCTGCATTATTACGCCGCCGATCTGGCCCGCGCGCCCGATGGCCGGTGGTGGGTGCTGTCGGACCGGACGCAGGCCCCCAGCGGCAGCGGCTACGCGCTGGAAAACCGCGCGGTGATGGCGAAGGTGCTGCCCGACAGCTTCCGTCATTGCCAGGTGGAACGGCTGGCCCCCTTCTTTGACACGTTCAAGGAAACCCTGCTGTCGCTCAGCCCGCGCCAGGAACGCCCGCGCGTGGTGCTGTTGACGCCCGGTCCCTACAACGAAACCTATTTCGAACACGTCTACATCGCCCGCTATCTTGGCATCACGCTGGTGGAGGGAGCGGATCTGACGGTGCGCGACCGTCAGGTGTTCCTGAAGACCCTGTCGGGGCTGGAACGGGTCGATGTGATCCTGCGGCGGCTCGACGCCGATTTCGCCGATCCGTTGGAGTTGCGCTCCGACAGCTCGCTCGGCGTCGCCGGGTTGATCGAGGCGGTGCGCGCGGGCAATGTGGTGATGGCCAACGCGATGGGTTCCGGCCTGATGGAATCCATGGCGATGAAATCGTCGCTGCCCACCTTGTGCCGCCATCTGCTGGGCGAGGAACTGCGCCTGCCCAGCGTGGCAAGCTGGTGGTGCGGCAACGACGCCGAACGGGCCTACGTCATCGACCATCTGCCCGGTCTGGTCATCAAGCCCGCCTTCCCGGCCTTGGGGTTCGAACCGATCTTTGGCGCGACGCTGTCCTCGGCGGAACGCACGACGCTGATCGAGAAGATCAAGCGCCGCCCCTGGTATTATGTGGCGCAGGAACAGATGGCGCTGTCCACCGCCCCGGTCTGGCAGGATGGCAAGCTGCAACCGCGCCCGCTGGTGCTGCGCGTCTTCCTGTGCGCCACGCCCAGCGGCGGTTACACCGTGCTGCCCGGTGGCCTGACCCGCGTGTCGAGCGAACCGGGCCGTCTGGTGGTGTCGATGCAGCGCGGCGGCGGCAGCAAGGACACCTGGGTGTTGTCGGCCCGCCGGTCGGAGGTCGCCCCGTCCCAGCCGCGCGCGGCGTTGGCGACCGAACCGACGCCGGTGGTGGCCCGCCCCGCCGCCAACGATCTGCCGAGCCGGGTGGCCGACGGGCTGTTCTGGCTGGGCCGCTACGCCGAACGGTCGGAGGGGGCGGTGCGCCTGCTGCGCGCCACCCAAAGCCGCCTGACCGACGGCAACACGCCGGGCGCGTCGGCGCAGCTGCGCGGCCTGTTGCAATTGCTGGCCGCCGCCGGAATGATTCCGTTCGAGATGGCGCGGGTGGAGGCGAATGGCGGGCGCGGTTTGCGCGAGGCCCTCTATTCCGCCGTGGTCGATCCGGACCATCCCAACAGCCTGCGGTCCCAGGTGGTCCGTCTGCACCGCAGCGCGTATTCGGTGCGCGACCGCCTGTCGATGGACATGTGGCGGGTGGTGTCCACCCTCGACCGCCAGAGCCTGCCGCCCAAGCAGCGACTGGACGCCGCCGCTCTGCTGCTGCGCATGGATGATCTGATGACCAGCCTCGCCGCCATCGCCGGGTTGGAACAGGAAAGCATGACGCGCGGGCCGGGCTGGCGCTTCCTGGACGTTGGTCGCCGGATCGAACGGGCGCTTCACATCGTGTGGGTGATGCGTGGCGTCCGCATCGCCGAGTTGGACCGTCAGGATGAATCGGTTCAATCCGCCACCCTGTCGGTTCTGCTGGAACTGGGCGAGAGCGTCATGACCTACCGGTCGCGCTATCTGACCAGCGTTCAGCGCACCCCGGTGTTGGAACTGCTGCTGGCGGACGAGACCAACCCGCGCGCGCTGGCCTTCCAATTGGCCGCGCTGGAACGCCACATCTCCGCCCTGCCCAATCTGGGGGCCGGCAGCACCAGCGACCCGACCGGCGGCGCGCTGGCCATCGTCGCCGCCGGGCGCAGCCTTCTGCGCAAGAGCGCGTCCCTGCGCACCAGCGACGCGCTGCACACCACGCTCGACACCCTGGCGATGACCCTGCCCGACGTGTCCAATTTCCTCGCACACGCGTATTTCAGCCATGCCTTTGCCCGATCAGCCTGAATTCGACGGCGAACCGCCGCCGCTGGCCACCGCCGCGCCGGAGTCGCTGCGCTACCGCGTGCGCCACGCCACGGCCTATGATTACGGCGAGGATGTGCCGGTGTCCCATCACCTGCTGCATCTGACCGCGCGCCCGCACCCGCGCCAGCACGTCCGCCGCAGCCAATTGACGGTGGAGCCGACGCCCGCCGTGCGCAGCGACCGCGTGGATTATTTCGGCAACACCGTCACCTATGTGGCCGTTCAGGAGCCGCACCGCAGCTTCACCGTCATCGCCGAAAGCGAGGTGGAGGTGTTCGACGGGCCGCCGCTCGACCCGGCGACCACCGCGCCGTGGGAGCAGGTGCGCGACGGCCTGCGCGCCCTGTCGGGGCCGGAGGATGGGGCGGAGATCACGCAATATTGCTTCGACAGCGCGCTGGTGGCGTCCAATTCGACCTTGTTGGACTACGCCCGCGTCTCCTTCACGCCGGGCCGTCCGGTGGCCGTCGCCGCCATCGACCTGATGACCCGGATCAACCGCGAATTCGCCTTTGACCCCACCGCCACCACGGTCGCCACCCCGATTGCCGAGGTGATGCGCAACCGGCGCGGCGTGTGCCAGGACTTCGCCCACGTCATCATCGGCTGCTTTCGCGCCGTCGGCCTGCCCGCCCGCTACGTCTCCGGCTATCTGCGCACCCTGCCCCCGCCGGGCCGCGAACGGCTGGTCGGGGCCGACGTCAGCCACGCCTGGGCCTCGGTCTGGTGCGGAACGGCGGGTTGGTTGGACGTGTGCCCGACCAACGCCTGTGTGGCCAACCGCGATTTCATCACCATCGCGTGGGGCCGCGATTACGACGACGTCAGCCCGGCGCGCGGCATCCTGGTCGGCGGGGCCGGGCATGGCCTGAGCGTCAGCGTCGATGTGGAGCCGATCGCGGAGTGACCCTCGCGCGCCTGCGATTGAGCCACCCAAAGCAAAACGCCCCACCGACAGACCGTCGGCGGGGCGTTTTGCATTCGGTCACAGGAAGGCCGATCAGGCCCCGGTGTGAACCTTCTTGTTCTGCTCGCGGGTCTTCAGGAAGCGCAGCGCCGGGTAATCCTCCTGCGAGCGATTCAGGTGCCAGGCGTTGCGGGCCAGGAAGACCAGCGCACCGTCGTGATCCTCGGCCAGAGCCGACCGGTTCAGGTCGATGAACTTCTTCAACTGCTCCTCATCGTCGGTTTCCACCCAACGGGCCGCGTCCAGCCCCGCCCCTTCAAAACGGGCGGAGATGCTGTATTCGGCCTCGATGCGGGCGGCGAGCACCTCGAACTGAAGCTGGCCGACGACGCCGACCACCCAATCGGCCCCGGTCAGGGGCTTGAACACCTGGGAGGCCCCCTCCTCGGCGAAATGCTCCAGCGCCTTGCGCAGATGCTTGACCCGCATCGGGTCTTCCGGGCGCACGCGCTGCAACAGTTCGGGGGCAAAGCTGGGCACGCCGGTGAAGCGCAGATCCTCGCCCTCGGTCAGCGTGTCGCCGATGCGCAAGCTGCCGTGGTTGGGGATGCCCATGATGTCGCCGGGCCAGGCCTCTTCCGCCACCTCGCGGTCGCGGGCCAGGAACAGCACGGCGTTGTTGACCGCCATCAGCTTGCCGGAACGGATGTGCTTCAGCTTGGCCCCGCGCTTGTAGCGGCCTGAGCAGATGCGGACGAAGGCGATGCGGTCGCGGTGGTTCGGGTCCATGTTGGCCTGAACCTTGAACACGAAGCCCGTGACCTTGTCCTCGTCCGGTTGGACCACGCGCGGGTCCGCCGGTTGCGGGCGCGGCGGCGGGGCGTTTTCGGCCAGACCGGACAACAGCTCACGCACGCCGAAATTGTTGATCGCCGACCCGAAATAGATCGGGGTCAAGTGACCGGCGCGGTAGGCCTCCAGATCGAATTCCGGCATCAGGCCGCGCGCCATCTCGACCTCTTCGCGCAGCTTGGCCACCGCGTGGGCGGGCAGCAGCTCGTCCAGGCGCGGGTCGTCCAGGCCGTTGCACTCGATGCCATCGTCGATCTCGTCGCCCTTGCTGCGGTCCATCAGGATCAGCCGGTCGCGGATCAGGTCGTAGCAGCCCAGGAAATCGCGGCCCATGCCGATGGGCCAGCTCGCCGGAGTGACCTCCAACGCCAGGGAGCTTTCGATCTCCGAAATCAGTTCGAACGGATCGCGGGCCTCGCGGTCCATCTTGTTGCAGAAGGTGATGATCGGCACGTCGCGCAGACGGCAGACCTCGAACAGCTTCAGGGTCTGGGCCTCGATGCCCTTCGCCCCGTCGATCACCATGACCGCGCTGTCGACAGCGGTCAGCGTCCGATAGGTGTCCTCCGAGAAATCCTCGTGGCCCGGCGTGTCGAGCAGGTTGAAGGTGCGGCCATCGTAATCGAAGGTCATGACCGACGCGGTCACGGAGATGCCGCGCTCGCGCTCCACCTTCATCCAGTCCGACTTGGCGCGGCGCTGTTCGCCACGCGCCTTCACCGCGCCGGCCATCTGAATGGCACCGCCGAACAGCAGCAGTTTTTCGGTCAGCGTGGTCTTACCGGCGTCGGGGTGCGCGATGATGGCGAAGGTCCGACGCCGGGAAACAGCGTCCTGAAGCTCGGACATGCGCGATTCCCGTGACTGAAGAGGCAAACGAACGAAAGGGGCCGACAGGCGGTTCGCGCCCGTCTGGCCCCTTGGTGTTCTTCATAGCAGCGGACGCACCGGCTTTCCAGAGCTTTGGCGGGGCAACCCTCCCCAACCCGGAAAAGCCGGTCACGGCCACGCCAAAATGATCCGATCCCAGAAGGAGCCGATCAGAGATCCAACTCGGCGATCTGCACGGCGTTCAGCGCCGCGCCCTTCAGCAACTGGTCGCCGCAGACGAACAGGTCGAGGCCATGGTCGCCGAACACCAGGTTGGTGCGAATGCGGCCCACCTCGACGTCATATTGCGCGGTGGCGTTCAGCGGCATCGGGTAGGCACCGTTGGCCGGATCGTCCACCACCTTCACGCCGGGGGCGTCGGCCAGCACCGCGCGGGCGGCGTCGGGCGTGACCGGCTGGATCGTTTCGATGGTGATGGCTTCGGAATGCGCGCGGTAGGTCGGGATGCGAACGGCGGTGCAGCTCAACGCCAGATCGGGCACGCCCAGAATCTTGCGCGTCTCCCACGTCACCTTCATCTCTTCCTTGGTGTAACCGTTGTCCTGGAAGGCATCGATCTGCGGGATCAGGTTGAAGGGGATCGGATGACGGAACACGCTGTTCGTCACCGGGCGGCCTTCCAGACGGTTGCGGGTCTGCTCTTCCAACTCGGCCATGCCCTCGGCCCCGGCCCCGCTGGTGGCCTGATAGGTGGAGACGATGACGCGCTTCAGGCCGAACGCCTTGTGCAACGGGCCGAGCGCCACCACCGCGATGGCCGTGGTGCAGTTCGGGTTGGCGATCAGACGGCCGCCGCCCTGGAAGGCGTGGGCGTTGATTTCCGGCACGATCAGCGGGATGTTGTCGTCGTAACGGAAGGCGGAGCTGTTGTCGATGACCAGCGCCCCCGCCGAAGCCAGCGCCGGGGCGTGTGCCTTGGCGAAATCGCCCGACACGGCCAGCAGCACGACGTCATAGCCCTTCACGACCTCGGCGTCGAAAGCCTGAAGCGTCTTGGGGCCATAGGGGGTGTCCTGCACCTTGCCCGCGCTGCGTTCGGAGGCGAACAGACCCAGTTCGCCGACCGGGAACTTGCGGTCATGCAGAACATTGACCATCTCGCGGCCAACGGCACCGGTGGCGCCAACGACGGCGACGCGACGGGGGCCGACGTTGCGGGAAGCTGGGTTGCTGCTGTTGCTCATCTCGGGGTTCCGTCTTTCATCTGTCCAGGTGTGGGACCGGACCGCAGACCCCGAAACGACGAGGCCCCGTCCGTGTCCGGCGGGGCCTTGCTCGTGGGTGAAACGCTGGTCGAACCGATCAGCCCATGCCACGAGGCAGCCCGCCGAAGCGAGTCGCTTTTTTCGTAGTCATGGTGGTGGTCGCGATGCGGATCATGATGCTGTGATAGCGAAACGCGCGGGGCTTGTAAAGCGCCCGCGCGGTCCGTTTCTGTCTTTTTTTGCCGGTGTTCCGGTTTATCGGAACCCTTCCCCGTCGTGGCTCGGCTTCACCGGGTGGACGTCCCAGATCTCCGTCGCGTACTCGTTGACCGTGCGGTCGGACGAGAACCAGCCCATGTTGGCGGTGTTGAGGATCGCCCGGCGGGTCCATTCCTCCGCATCGCGGTAGAGCTGCATCGCCGCCTCCTGCGCCCGGCAATAATCGGCGAAATCCGCCGTCACCAGGAAATGATCGCCGCCGTCCGTCAGCGCCTGCAGGATCGGGTGGTAGCGGTTGCGGTCGTCCGGCGAGAAGGCCCCGGTCGAAATCATGTCCAACGCCCGCTTCAGCGCCGGGTTGGAGGCGATGACGTCGCGCGGGTTGAAACCGCCGTTGGCGCGCAGATCGTTCACCTCCTCGGCGGTCAGGCCGAAGATGAAGATGTTGTCGGCCCCGACATGCTCGCGGATTTCGACGTTGGCCCCGTCCAGCGTGCCGATGGTCAGGGCACCGTTCAGGGCGAGCTTCATGTTGCCCGTGCCCGAGGCCTCCATCCCGGCGGTGGAGATCTGTTCGGACAGATCGGCCGCCGGAATGATGATTTCCGCCGCCGTGACGTTGTAGTTGGGCAGATAGACGACCTTCAGATTGTCGTGCACCGACGGGTCGTGATTCACCACCTTGGCCACATCGTTGATGAGTTTGATGATGAGCTTGGCCATGTGGTAGGAGGGTGCCGCCTTGCCCGCGAAAATCTTGGTCACAGGCACCCACGACACCGTCGGGTTGTCGCGCATCTCGTTGTAGAGGGCGACGGTGTGCAGGATGTTGAGAAGCTGGCGCTTGTACTCGTGCATGCGCTTGACCTGCACGTCGAACAGGCTGTCCACCTGCACCTCTTCGCCGGTCTGGCGGGCGATGTAGGCGGCCAGACGCTTCTTGTTCTTGCGCTTGGCCCGGCGGAACTCCTCGCGGAACACCACGTCGTCGGCCTTATCCTTCAACGCGCTGATCTGCTGAAGGTCGGAAATCCAGCCTTCACCGATGCGCGTGGAAATCAACTCCGACAGGGCCGGGTTGGCCTGCTTCAGCCAGCGGCGCGGGGTGATGCCGTTGGTCTTGTTGTTGATGCGGTCGGGGAATTCGGCGTGCAGGTCGGCGAAGACCGTTTCCTTCATCAACTCCGTGTGCAGGGCCGACACGCCGTTGATCTTGTGCGACCCGAGGAAGGCCAGATTGCCCATGCGCACGCGGCGGTCGCCGCGCTCGTCGATCAGCGACAGGTGCGACAGACGGGTGTTGTCGCCCGCCGCCCGCGCCTTCGACCGGTTCAGGAACTTGGCGTTGATTTCGTAGATGATCTGCATGTGGCGCGGCAAAATCCGCTCCACCATCCGCACCGGCCAGGCTTCCAGCGCCTCCGGCAGCAGGGTGTGGTTGGTGTAGGCGAAGGTCGCCTGCGTCAGCTCCCACGCCTTGTCCCAGCGCAGGCCATGGTGATCGACCAGCAGACGCATCAGCTCGGCGATGCCGATGGCCGGATGGGTGTCGTTGAGCTGGATCGCCGCCTTGCTGGGCAGATTGTCAAAGGTGGTGTGGTGTTGCAGGTAGCGGCGCAGGATGTCCTGCAAGGAGGCGGAGGTGAAGAAATACTCCTGCTTGAAGCGCAGCTCCTTGCCGATCTCCGTCGCGTCGTTGGGGTAGAGAACGCGGCTGAGGTTTTCCGACAGGATCTTCTGCTCCACCGCCTTCATGTAGGCGCCTTCGTTGAAGTGCCCGAAGTTGAAATCACTGGTGGCGCGCGCCGACCACAGGCGCAGCGTGTTGATGGTGTCGCCGCCATAGCCGACGACCGGGGTGTCGTAGGCCATCGCCAGCACCCGTTCGGTGTCCACCCAGCGATAGGCGCGCTCGCCCACGCTGTCGCGGAACTCTTCGACACGGCCATAGAACTGGACGGGGTACAGCACCTCCGGTCGGGCGAACTCCCACGGGTTGCCGAATTGCAGCCACTGTTCGGGATGCTCGATCTGCCACCCGTTTTCAAAACGCTGCTCGAACAGGCCGAACTCGTAGCGGATGCCATAGCCGTAGCCCGGCAGCCCCTGCGAGGCCATGCTGTCGAGGAAGCAGGCGGCCAGACGGCCAAGGCCGCCGTTGCCCAGCGCCGCGTCCGGTTCGGAATCCACCACATCGTCCATCGACAGGCCCAGCCGGTCGAGCGCCTGGCGGCATTCGTCGATGATGCCCAGGTTGGACAGGCTGTTGGTCAGCAGGCGACCGATCAGGAATTCAAGAGAAAGATAATATACGCGCTTGGCGTCCTCGTGATAATAGGTGCGGGTCGTGTCCATCCAGCGATCGACCACCCGGTCGCGCACAGCCAGCGCGCAGGTGTGGAACCAGTCGCGCCGGGTGGCGGCGCGGGCGTCCTTGCCGACAGAATAGACCAACCATTCCAGGAAAGACCGCTTCAGGCTGTCGACATCCAGACTGCGGCGTTCGATGTCACGGGATTTGTACCGAGCGTCCATGTCTTGACTTTCTGCGTTGAAAGGCCAACCGGAGCGAACGGCTGCGGGACGACGCTCCTTGACGGTGACACGAGTGGGTGAAACAAGCGGGTGTTGTTGGTTAACCAATGCTTTCCAAAACCGGAAACGGCGGGCCTTCCCCTCTGACGCAAAGGGAGTAAGGTTGCAGCCGTGTCCCGCTTTCGATGTCACAACGATGCGTCACTTGATCGCTCCTGTCTACTGCGCTGCAACAGCCATCGCGTTTCGTCGTGCGGTGTTGCCCGATCTCCCCGATCTGCTGGCGATTGAGGCCGCGTGCTTCCCGACCGACCAGATGACGGCGCGCCAGTTCCGCCACGCCATCACCAAGGCCAAGGGGGCCTGTCTGGTCGCGCTGCGGAAGGGGGCAGTCGTTGGCTATGGCCAGCTGTCCACCCACGCGCGCACGCCGATCGGGCGGTTGACCTCGCTGGCGGTCCTGTCGGACCATCGGCGTTTCGGGGTTGCCCGCGCCCTGCTGACCGCGTTGGAGGACGCCGCCACGGCGTTGGGCTGCGACCGCCTGCGGTTGGAGGTGCGGCGCGACAACACCGCCGCGCTCGCGCTCTATCTGCGCAACGGCTACACGCAATTCGGGCGTTACGATGATTATTACGAGGATGGAATGACCGCGCTGCGGTTGGAACGGCGACTGCCGCCCCATCAGGCCGAATTGGCCATCGTTCCGGCTGGTGTCTGATCCCGTATATAGAGTGCTTCGTTGTGACGTCGACATGATGGATGGGCGACGGCTTGGCCAGAATTTGAATGCGCTGCAACAGCGCATCGGGTATCGGATCCGGTGATGGCGGACGAACAACGGGTGAAACGGACGGGCATGGCGCGCAATCGGGCGGAACCGAGCCTGCTGCTGGGGCCGGTCCTCTATTTCCGGGGGGAGCAGCGGGATCGCTGGTGGCTGTCGGCCCTGTTCGTTCTGGATGGGGAGGTCGAGCCGGACGACCTGCGCGTGGATGGCGTCACCCTGCCCGTCCCGCCGCGCCACGTCACCGTCTGGCGTCGCCGCCACCTTTGGCGCTTTGACTTTGCCGTGCCACGCGGTGTCCAGGACACCGACGTGTCCTATGGCTTCCCCGACGGCCCATCCTGGAGCCTGGTGGTTCCCGGGCGCTTTTCCCGTCCACGCATCGCCTTTGTCTGCGGGGGCGGGCTGACGACAACGCCCGACCAGACAGCCCCGCAGGACAGCGCCCAACCAGTGTCCAGCCTGTGGCCGGACCTGCTGCGCCAGCACGAACAGGATCGGTATCACCTGCTGGTTCAGGGCGGCGGCCAGATCGACGGCGAGGCGGTGCTCGCCGCGTCCCCGATGATGAGCGCGTGGCGCGCAGGCTCCACCGCCACCCGCGCCAGCCACCCCTTTTCCCCGGCGCTGGCCGAAGAGCTGATGGACGCCGCCATCGACCAGCATCTGCGCCAGTGGCGGCGGGCGGAGGTGGGGGAGGCGCTGGCCCGCATCCCGTCGGTCATGATGTGGGACGACGCCGACATCGCCGATGGCTGGGGGACCGCAGCGGAAAGCGAGGCGACCAGCAAGGTGATGCGCGGCGTGTTCATGACCGCGCGGCGCAACTACGCCCTGTTCCAGTTGGGCGCGCTGGTCGAATCCCCGCCCGATTGCGTGTGGGGCGCGCCGCGCGCCACCATGACGCAAGGCTTTCACCTGGGGGATGTCGGCCTGTTGGCGCTCGATCTGCGCAGCGAACGGACACGGCGGCGCGTGCTGTCCGACCGCAGTTGGGCGTTGCTGCCGCAATGGCTGACGCGTTTCGAGGACTCCCGCCATCTCATCGTGATGACCGGGACACCGCTGCTGATCCCGGCCACGGCGGGGTTGGAGCGCGTGACCGGGTGGATTCCCGGGCTGACCGATCTGACCAAGCGTCTGGGCGATCAATGGCGCAGCCGCAGCCATGTGGCGGAATGGGAACGGTTGATCGGCGCGTTGGGCGACTTTTCCCGCCGCTCCGGCTGCCGCGTCACCGTGCTGTCGAACGGGGCCGGCGTCGGCGCGCGCGGGGTTCTGCGCGGCGAGGGGGTGGAGCTGTGGCAACTGCTGGCCCCGTCCCTGACCAGCCCGCCGCCCGCCGGCCTGCGCCGTTTCGCGACGGAGCGCCTGGCCGCGCAGCGCGAACAGCCCCTGCCCGGCCATTGGCTGGACATGCCACGCTTTCGCGAGAGCGGGCAGCGGACCATCGCCCGGCGCGGCTGGGTGACGCTGGCCCTGGACGAGAAGGACCAGTTGCACGCGCGGTGGTTCGCCGAAGCCGACTCCCGACGTTATGAGCAGGCGATTTGAGGGGATGCGCCCTCAGCGCTCGACGATGAACAACAGGCCGGGAACGCCCATGCCCTTTTCCCGGCGCGGGGTGCAGGGTTCCAGCAGACGAATCGTCAGCCCGGCGGCCCCCGCCATGGCGCGAAGATAGGATTCGGCGTGGGCGTAGCGCCGCGTCGGCCCCAGGACAAACCCCTCTCCCTCCGCCGCGCGTTCGACCGTGGCGGCGAACCACCCGCCCGGAACCAACGCGCGCGCCGCCGCCTGGAACACGGGGGCCAGATCGCCGATGTAAACCAGCACGTCGGCGGCGACCAGCAGATCCCAAGCCGCCGGAGCCGCATCCATCGCCGCCACCACGTCGCCGACCGTCAGGTCGTCGTAAATCCGTCGGTCGCGCGCCTTGTCCACCATGCGCGGCGACAGATCGACCCCGGCAAGAAATCCGGCGAGCGGACGAAAGGACACGCCCGCCAACCCAGTCCCGCAGCCCAGATCCAGGATCCGCAACCCCGACGACGACGCTCCCGCCCCCGACGGAGCCGACAACCGATCCACCGCCGCGCGCAGCAGGTCCGGCGCGGCGTAGCCCAACTTACCGAGCAAATCCCGGTCGAACCGGTCGGCGTAGCGATCAAACAGGGCGCGGACATAAGCCGCCGACAGATCGGCCCCCTCACCAGCCTCCAAAGCCTGGATGGCCGCCGCGCTGCCCAGCCGGTCGTCCGGGTCGAGATCGCGGGCACGGCGCAGCGCCACCAGCGCCTTGTCCGGTTCGCGCAGGGCGATCCAGCTCTGGCCGATGGTGTGGTGCAGGGCCGCATCCTCGGCGTGCCGCCGGGCCAAGGGCTGCAACAGCTCGACCGCCGCCAGGGCGTCGCCGCTGGCGGTCAGCGCCTCGGCCAACTCCAAAGCGGCCTCGGTGTCGTCGGGGCGCAGGGACACCGCTTCGCGGTATTCGGCCAGCGCGGCGTCGCTCTCCCCGGCGGCGTTGAGGGCGCGGGCGTGGCCCAGCCGGACCGCTGCTGAATCGGCGCGCTCCCGCGCCAAATCGGCAAACAGCGCCAGAGCGCGCGGAAGGTCGCCAGACCGGCGCAGCGCCTCCGCCCATCCCAAGCGCCACATCCACTGTCGCGGATCGACCGCCACCGCGCGTGCGTAGGCGGCCGTCACGGCGGTCGCGCACGACTCTTTCGCATCGCAGCAATGATCCGTCGAGTCGATCATCGAGTCGGACAGGGCTTCCGCCCTTGCGGCCCAGGCCTCGCCATGGCCGGGATCCAACAGAGTGACCCGATGAAAGGCCGTCGCCCCCCCCGCCGGATCGGCGGCGTAAAGACGCTCGTACCCGCGTTCAAACAGGACCTCAATCACCCTGTCCAGCGCGGCAAAGGGCGGTGTTCCGCCGTCGGACGGTTGCGTGGACAAGACCGGGTTCCTCGTTCATGGGGGCAAAGAGTGGGCCGCCAAACGCCGGGGTGGATCGCCCGACCCGCCGACGACCGCAGCGGAGACGCCAGGGTCTCCCACACCGGAAAAAAGGAGGCTCAGCCTACTGCCGCATCATGCTGCAACGCGCAAGGGGGGAGTGAAAATGAATCCGGCGTGTGATTCGGGCGACACACCGTCGCAGCCGAGGGGTTTTTATCAGGGAAAAATTAAGAGGTTGCACGCCCTTGTGCTCAATTTGAATATTTTATGATTTTCAATGATTTATCACATGATGACCCAAGGGAAAGGACCATGGCGCATCCCGGCTTTCGCCGCCCTTGTCAGCGGGGCGGGGTATTACCGGGGCGTAATTGGGTTGACGATGCCTCAAATTTTTGGAAATGTTGCCTCGGCGTCCGATTGGGAGACGTCGAATCTTGGTGAGGAGGCGGTTGCCGTAAGCGACTCGGCGACCGGAACACAGACCCCGCGCGGGGGGTCAACAGCCACCGTCACACACGGGGCACCAGACTGAGGAGGTCGGAGATGCGAGGACGAAAGCAGCGCGTACACGTCACGCTTGGTGGCGCACTCGCACTGGCAACCGGACTCTTGATGGCTCCGCTGACCGCAACGTCAGCCCAGGCGCAAGAAAGCTGCGTGACCCACGCGGTGGAAGCCGAACAGCAACTGGACATCCCCTCGGGTCTGTTGGTGGCGATGGCCCTGGTGGAAAGCGGGCAGGATGGTGCCCCCCACCCCTTCGCGATGAGCCTTCAGGGCCGCGCCTATTTCGCCCGCAACGTCAATGACGCCGCCAAACAGCTCCGCGACCGCAAGGGGCAAATCCGCTCCAACGTCTATGTCGGCTGCATGCAATTGTCCCTGGCGTCGCACCGCAGCCAGTTTCAGCCGATGGAACGCATCGTCGAGCCGCGCGACAACGTGTTTTACGCGGGTCGTCTGCTGGTCCGTCTGCACGGCGAGGAAGGCAACTGGAAATCCGCCGTGGCCCGTTACAACGGCGGTTCGACGCGCAGTTCCCAGGCCTATGTCTGCAAGATCTGGCAAAATCTGAGCGGTCTTGATCCGCAGAGCGCCAGGCTGCTCGCCTCCACCCGGTGCGAGGACAGCGAGCCGGTCAGCGTGTCGCCCAAGACCCGCCGCAGCTTCCGCAACGCCCAGCAAGTGGCGTCGATTGATTGAGGCCGACGGTTGTGGCCCGTCTTTTGAAAATCAGGCACCGACACATCAGGCACCACCGCCGCGCAACCATCATCCCATCTGGCGCGGATCGGCGTGATCGGGTAGATCCCGGTTCATGAATTACCGTCACATCTTTCACGCGGGCAACCCGGCCGACGTGATGAAACACGCCATCATGGCGTTGATCCTCGACCATCTGCGCGTCAAGCCCGCACGCTTTTGCGTGCTGGACACCCACGCCGGCATCGGTCGTTACGACCTGACCAGCGACGCCGCGCAAAAGACGCTGGAGCATGAGGACGGCATCGGGCGGCTGTTCGGTGCGCCCGCGCCGCACCCGGCCTTGACGCCCTATCTGGAGGCGGTGGCCGCGATCAACCCCGATGGGGTGCTGCGCGCCTATCCCGGCTCTCCCCGCATCGCCCACGCCGCGCTGCGCCCGCAGGATCGGCTTGTGTTGAGCGAACTGCACCCGGAGGATGTCCGCACCCTGCGCCGGGAATTCCGCGACGATCCCCAGGTGGCCGTTCACGAAACCGACGCCTATGTCGCGCTCAAGGCCCATCTGCCGCCCAAGGAAAAGCGCGGGCTGGTTCTGATCGACCCACCCTTTGAACAGCCCGATGAGTTCGCGCGCATGGCCGACGGGCTGGCCGCCGCGCACCGGCGCTGGCCGACGGGCGTGTACGCCCTGTGGTACCCGATCAAGGAGCGGGCGGCGGTCTGGCGTTTTCAGGACGCGGTGGAGAAAACCGGCATCCGCAAAATCCTGTTGGCGGAACTGACCTGGCACCCGGAAGACACCCATTTGCGCCTGAACGGGTCCGGTCTGCTCATCGTCAACCCGCCCTGGAAGCTGGACGAAACCCTGCGGGAGGCCTTGAGCGCCCTGCACGAGGCCCTGCCGACCACGGGCGGTGGCGTCTCCGTCTCCTGGTTGGTCCCGGAAACCTGATCGGTTCACAACGGAACGGTCGGCGGGACGAGGGCGTTCAAAGCGCACAAAAAGAAACGGCGCGGGGTGGATGCACCGCCGCGCCGTTTGTGTGTGGGCCGTTGCTGTGTGTGGGATCACTTACCGAGAGGCACCACCAAAGCGGGCCTGGATTTCCCCAGCGATGCCACGGCGGAACAGCAGAACGCAGGCCACAAAGATCGCGCCGATCACCACCGGCACCGGCAGGTTGGTCGCCGCCAGATAATTTTCCAGGGCAACAACCAGCGCCGCGCCAACCACCGGACCGGACAAGGTTCCCATGCCGCCCAGCAGGGTCATCAGAACGACCTCGCCCGACATCTGCCATTGCACATCGGTGAGGGTGGCGAGCTGGAAAACGATGGCCTTGGTGCCGCCCGCCATGCCCGCCAGCGCCGCCGACAGCGTAAAGGCCATCAGCTTGTAACGGTCGGTGCGGTAGCCCAATGAAATCGCGCGCGGCTCATTCTCGCGGATCGCCTTCAGGACCTGCCCGAAGGGGGAATGCACCGTGCGCCAGATCACCGCGTAGCCGAACAGGAAGACCGCCAGCACGAAATAATACATGGCGAAGGGCTGGTTGAGGTCGATGACGCCGAACAGCACCCCGCGCGGGACCGCCTGGATCCCGTCCTCGCCGTGGGTGAAGGGCAGTTGCAGGGCCAGGAAATAGACCATCTGCGACAAGGCCAGCGTGATCATGGAGAAATAGATCCCCTGACGGCGGATGGCGATGGACCCGAACAGCACCCCCATGCCCGCCGCCGCGACGGTTCCCAGCACGATCCCCAACTCCGGCGACAGGCCCCAGACCTTCACCGTGTGGGCGGTGACATAGGCAGCGCTGCCGAAAAAGGCGGCGTGGCCGAAGCTCAACAGCCCGCCAAAGCCAATCAGCAGGTTGAAGGCGCAGGCGAACAGCGCAAAGCACAGCACCTTCATCAAAAAGACCGGGTACAGCGCGTAAGGCGCGACCAGAAGCACCCCCAACGCCACCAAGCCGACGATCCGGCCCAGCGTCGCGCCACCGGCCTGAACCGCCACGGTCGCAGCACCTTGCGAAGGAACGCTCATGGCTTACCTCTCCCGTCCGAACAGACCGGCGGGCTTGATCATCAGCACCACCGCCATAATCACGAACACCACGATGTTGGAGGCTTCGGGGTAGAAGACCTTGGTCAAGCCTTCCAACAGACCCAGGCCATAGCCTGTCAGCACCGCACCCAGGATCGACCCCATGCCGCCGATGACCACCACGGCGAACACCACGATGATGAGATTCGACCCCATCAGCGGGCTGACCTGATAGATCGGTGCCGCCAGCACCCCGGCCAACCCGGCCAGCGCCACACCGAACGCGTAGGTCAGCGACACCATCACCGGCACGTTGATGCCAAAGGCCTGGACCAGCACCGGGTTTTCCGTGGCGGCGCGCAGATAGGCCCCAAGCTTGGTCTTCTCAATCGCCAACCAGGTGCTGATGCAAACGATCAGGGAGGCCACGACCACCCAACCGCGATAGTTCGGCAGGAACATGAAGCCGAGATTCTGGCCGCCGCGCAGCGCCTCCGGAATCGGATAGGGCTGACCCGACACGCCGTAGAAATGGCGGAACCCACCCTCGATCATCAACGCGCAGCCAAAGGTCAGCAGCAGCCCATAGAGGTGATCGAGCTTGTACAGCCGCGACAGCAGCGTCTTTTCCAGCGCGATGCCGAACAGCCCAACGATGATCGGCGCGATCAGCAACGCCCACCAATAGCCGATGCCAAGCTGCGTCAGCAGCAGCCAGGAGACGAAGGCCCCCATCATGTAGAGCGCGCCATGCGCAAAATTGATGACGTTCAACATCCCGAAAATCACCGCCAGCCCCAGGCTGAGCAGCGCGTAGAAGGATCCGTTGATCAACCCCAGCAAAAGCTGGCCAAACAGCGCCTGTGGCGGAATGCCGAATATGGTTCCCATCATCACCGTCGATCTCCCCCGCGCGGTGCCGCCCGGTGCCGCTGTTGTGCGGGCCACCGGGCGGATCGCGCCTCGTCACAGCCAGACTGCGGCGGTTACTTCGCGAGCTTGCAGCCGCTTTCCTCGACGGTCGCAAAGGCCTCGTCGCCGGGAATGGTCGCCAGGATCTGGTAATAATCCCACGGCCCCTTCGATTCGGACGGCTTCTTGACGCGGGCCAGATACATGTCATGCACCATACGGCCGTTCGCCAGGATCTTGCCGTTCTTGGCGAACATGTCGTTGACCGGCATCGCCTTCATCTTGGCCGCCACGGTCGGGCCATCGTCGGTCCCGGCCGCCTCGATCGCCTTCAGGTAATGCCGAACGGCGGAGTAGCTGCCCGCCTGGACCATGGTCGGCATCTTGCCGAACTTCTCGAAGAACTTCTTCGACCAGGCGCGCTTCTCGTCGTCCATGTCCCAATAGAAACCGGTTGTCAGGACGAGATCCTGCGCCACCGACAGGCCGAGCGCGTGAACGTCGGAGATGAACAGCAGCAGACCGGCGAGCTTTTGCTGACCGCTCTGGGTCAGGCCGAATTCCGATGCCTGCTTGATCGAGGTGATGGTGTCGCCACCCGCGTTGGCCAGCGCGACGATCTTGGCCCCCGACGATTGCGCCTGAAGCAGGAAGGACGAAAAGTCCGAGGTGTTGAGCGGATGGCGCACCGCACCCATCACCTGCCCGCCCGCCTTCTTCACTTCGGCGGCGGTGTCGGCCTCAAGCTGATGACCGAAGGCGTAGTCGGCGGTCAGGAAATACCAGCTGCTGCCGCCCTGCTTGACCATGGCGCGCCCGGTCCCGACGGCCAGCGCGCGGGTGTCATAGGCCCAATGGAAGCCGGTCGGGGAACAGGCGTCGCCGGTCAGGCGCGAGGTCGCCGGGCCTTCCATCAGGAAGATCTTTTTCTTGTCGCGCGTCACCTCCTGCACCGCCAGCGCCACGCCGGAGTTGGGGACGTCCACGATCACATCGACGCCGTCCTGGTCGATCCATTGACGGGCGATGTTGGACCCGATGTCCGGCTTGTTCTGGTGGTCGGCGGTGATGATCTGGATGGGCTTGCCGAGGATTTTGTTGCCGAACTCCTCCGCCGCCATGCGGGCGGCCACGGCCGACCCCTCACCGCCAAGGTCGGTGTAGAGACCGGAGCGGTCGTTCAACACACCGATCTTGACCATATCGCCAGAGACCCCTTGGGCCGACGCCGATCCGGCGGCCAGCGCGGTCCCGATGGTCAGGGCGGTCAAAGCGGCTCCGGCCAAAAGACGTGCGTTCATGGACGTGTTCTCCCCCTTCGCGATTCTTGGGTGTGATTCCTGGGCAACCGTTGACGGCAAACTTCGAAAGCACCGGGAGGGCTTTGCAACGCGGGAAACCGGTTTCAGGCGAAACGGGTTCGGCCCGGGGCGCCCCCCTTCCACACACCACTATGCAGGCGCATCGCCTTGTAAGCGAAGCGGAATTTCAGCCATCGGAACAAAATTCATCACCCCGACCGTCCCGGCTGTCCTTTTCCATCCGGACGTGTATGGTGTTCGGCTTCACCGGTTCGCAGCGATCAAACGCGCGCAAACGAAAACACCCCCGGCGCGTGTCGCACCGGGGGTGTCGTGGGTTGATCGCATCAACCAAGCGTCGCAACCGTGCCTGTCCAACCCAGAACCGCAGCAAGCCGATCCACCGCCCGAGCCTTGCGGTGGTCGCTGCGCGCGCGAGGGGTCAGGCCGCCGAGGTCATCGGAAAACCGCTGTAATCCAGCGAGGCCGACCAGAAACGCTCCAGCTTGCGCATCGTCTCGTTGGCCTTGTTCAACTCTTCGTCGCTGAAACCGGCTTTTTCCAGGGCGGTCAACTGACGCTCGAACATCTGGCTGATCTTCTCGCGCAGGTCCAACCCCTTTTCGGACAGGCGAACGCGCACCGACCGGCGATCGTGCGGCGAGCGCTCCTGCCCAAGATAGCCGTTCTCGACCATCTTCTTCACGTTGTAGGACACGTTGGAGCCCAAATAGTAGCCGCGCGCGGTCAACTCGCCGACCGTCATCTCGTCTTCGCCGATGTTGTAGAGAATCAGGCTTTGGACGTTGTTGATGTCCTGGATCCCCAAACGATCCAGCTCGGTCTTAAGCACCTCGAGAAAATGGCGGTGAAGCCGTTCAATCAGCAGGATGCTTTCGTAATAGGGTTTGCGCACCGCGGTCTCCTTTGGCTCTAACCGGCCGATCCCCGCGCAAGGACGTGACCGGAACCTTAAAGGCAGATTAACCGATCATTCGTCGCCAATCATCTTAATAATTCTGGAAAAATTGCCACGAGCCTGCGCGAAAGGCGGGAAATGCAAGCGTTCGACGCCGGAAAAACCCGACGGTCCCAAGGGGAAGCCCCATGAGACCGCCGGATCGGGTGCGGTGGATCAACCGCCGATGAGCCTGCGGGGTCGATCAGGCGGGAAAGGTCAGATCGCCGCCTTCCGGTTCGACGAAATGATCGGCGACCAGGGCCGGGCTGACCGCGTCCAGGCTGGACGGCGACCATTTCGGGCTGCGGTCCTTGTCCACCAGGGCGGCGCGCACCCCTTCGAAAAAGTCCACGCCCTTCAGGCAAGCCGTGCTCAAGCGCAGCTCCTGGATCATGCAACCATCAAAATCCAGGCGACCGCCGCGCCGGATCGCCTCCAACGTCACCTTAAGGCTGGTGGGCGACACCCGGTTGAGGGTGGCGAGCTGCCCGGCGGCCCATTCCGTCCCCTCAGCCTTCAGCGCGGCGACGATCTCCTCCACCGTGTCGAAGGCGTAGCAACGGTCAATCGCCGCGAGATGGATGGCGTTGGGGGCGTCGCCCGCCTCGCTCTTGCGCTTGGCGATCGCCTCGTCGGGGGGAGTCCCGGCGGCCAGATCGGCGATCAGATCCTCCAACCGGTCGCTGGGCACAAAGGCATCGGCCGCGTTGACCGCCAGCATGTCCGCCGCCTTCAGCCGGTCGCCGGTCAGGCCCAGCCAGGTGCCGGTCATCCCCGGCAGACGCGGCAGGAAATAGGTGCCGCCGACGTCCGGATACAGGCCGATTCCGGTTTCCGGCATGGCGAACAGGGTGCGTTCGGTGACGACGCGGTGCGTGCCATGCTCCGACAAGCCAACACCGCCGCCCATCGAAATGCCGTCGATCAAGGCGACATAGGGCTTGGACAGGCGCTTGATCAGGCGGTTGAGGATGTATTCCTCGCTGAAGAAGGCGCGGATCGACGAGCCGTCGCCCTGCCCGGCCTTCGCAGCCTTGCCCGCGTCATACAGGCTGACCACATCGCCACCGGCGCAGAAGGCTTTTTCACCGGCCCCCTGGATGACCACCGCCTTCACTTCGGGGTCGGCGTCCCAGGCGCGCAGTTGCGGGTCGAACAGGCGAATCATCCCCAGCGTCAGGGCGTTCAGCGCCTTCGGGCGGTTGAGCGTGACCAGGGCGATGGCCCCACGGCGTTCAAACAGGATCTCAGCGTTGTCGCTCATCGGATTGATTGTTCTCGATTGTTGATGATTGCGGGCACCCACCGGTCCATCACGATGGAGCGGCGCGCGGCGCGTCCTCCTCGGGTTGATGGCGGAAATCATACGGGACCGCGCGCCGCTGTCAAATCAACCATACGGCAACGGATGGATTCCCGCCCCACGCCTTTTTCCGGAGGTCATGGGTTGGCGGGACGGCCTTGCATCCTCATGTGAACGGCAGCGCCCCGGATCCGAAAGACCACCATGAAAATCGCCTTGCTGCTCAACCGGTCCGCCGGATCCCTGGTGGACCAGCCGGTGGATGATGTTCTGGAGGCGGTGCGCCGCCCGTTCGAAACGCAAGGGGCGGAGGTGGTGGCGCAGGCGGTGGATGGGGCAGATTGCGCCGCCGCCATCGCCCGCGCGCTGGCGTCCGACACCGACGCGCTGGTGGTTGGCGGCGGGGATGGGACGGTGAACAGCGCGCTGCGCCAAATCCTGCCGACCGGCAAGGCGTTGGGCGTCCTTCCTTTGGGGACTCTCAACATGTTGGCGCGTGATCTTAACACGCCGATTGAAATCAACGCAGCGGCCAACGCGCTGGCCAACGGCCGCATCCGCGCCATCGACGTGGCCGAGGTGAACGGCGCGCCCTACCTCAACAGCTCGATCCTCGGGTTCTATCCCACGGTGGTGCGGGAGCGGGAGCGCCATCGGCGGGTCCATCGCTGGCTGAAATGGCCGGGATCGGCCTGGGCGATGGCCAAGGCGCTGTACCGTCTGCCGCTGCTGGACGTGCAGATCGATTGGGGCGACGGGCTGCGCCATGTGCGCACGCCGATTCTGGCGGTGTCCAACAATCTGTACGATGATGGCTATGGGTTGCCGCTGCGACGGACGGTGCTGGATGGTGGCCGGTTGGGCGTGTATGTGGCGCGGGATCGCAGCGCCTTCTCCCTGCTGCGCCTGATGAGTCGCCTGGCGCTGGGACGCTGGAAAGAGGATGAGGGGTTGGATTGCTTCACCGTCACCCGCCTGACCGTGGCCAGCCACCGCCGCGCCCTGTCGATGGCGAACGACGGCGAGGTGTCGCGACTCTCCTCCCCGCTTCACTACAAAATTCGTCCATTGGGTCTGAGGGTTATCGGGCCATCCTGATGTGGTTTGTGAGGATACGATGAAGCGGTTGGCCCACCTGTCCGATCTGCATTTCGGGCGGATCGACGCGCGGGTGGTGGCCGGGCTGCTGGCCGATCTGGTCCACACCGGCCCCGATTGCGTCGTGATCTCCGGCGATCTGGTGCAGCGGGCCAAAGCGGGTCATTTCGCCATGGCGCGGGATTTTCTGGAGGAGTTGCCCTTTCCCTATCTGGTGGTTCCCGGCAATCACGACATCCCCGTGTACAACCTGCTCAAGCGCTTCACCGACCCGTTCCGCCTCTACCGCCGCTGGATCAGCGCCGACCTCAGCCCGTTCCACGTCGATGACAACATCGCCATCCTGGGCCTGACCACCGCGCGGGCCGTCGGCTTCGATTTCACCGCCGGACGGGTCAACCGGGCGCAGATCGCCCGCATCCACGAGGTGTTCGATCCGCTCCCCGACCGGCTGTTCAAGGTGGTCTTCGCCCATCACCCCTTCTTACCGCCACCCGACGCGCCGGACACGCCGTTGGTTGGGCGGCATGGGTTGGCCTTGTCCGCGTTGGAGTCCTGCGGCGTTGATCTGATCCTGTCCGGGCATCTGCACCGCGCCTACACCGGCGACACCGCCAACCATCATCAAAGCCTGTCCCGTTCGATCCTGGCGTCGCACGCCGCGACGGCCACCTCCACCCGGCTGCGGGGAGAGGCAAACGCCTACACCGTCATCACCATTGACCCGCCCCGCGTGTCGTTCCGGCTGCGGGTGTGGGATGGCGACCGTTTCGCCGCCGGATCGCGCAGCGATTGGCGCAAGGACGCCGACCGCTGGACCCTGGACGCAGGAACCAATCCATCAGCACCGTAATGCCCCCTTGCTTGAGGTTGAGTTTGCCGGGGGCGCGGGCGTAGGATCGCCCACCCGTTTTCACGAGCGCTGTGGTTCCCCGATGCCGATCTCCGTCCCCGCCTCCTTCCCGCGCACCCGTCTGCGCCGCAACCGCGCCGACGCCTGGACCCGACGTCTGGTGGCCGAACACACGCTGACGGTTGATGACCTGATTTGGCCGGTCTTCGTGATCGAAGGGGAGAACCAGCGGGTTCCGGTGGCGTCCATGCCGGGCGTGGAGCGGATGACCATCGATCTGCTGTCCGAAGCGGTGGTTGAGGCCGGATCGCTCGGCATCCCCTGCGTCGCCCTGTTCCCGGTGGTTGGATCGGAGGCGAAATCGGAAGACGCGGCGGAAGCCTACCGCCCCGACAATCTGATGAACCGGGCGATCCGCGCCTTGAAGGCGGCCGCCCCCGACGTGGGCGTGCTGTGCGACGTGGCGCTCGACCCCTACACCAGCCACGGCCATGACGGCATTCTGCGCGACGGTTACATCCAGAACGATGAGACGGTTGAGATCCTCGCCCGACAAGCGCTGTCGCAGGCCGACGCCGGGGCCGACATCGTCGCCCCGTCGGACATGATGGACGGGCGCATCGGGACCATCCGCGACCGGCTGGACGCCAGCGGGCACGAGCTGGTGCGCGTCTGCTCCTACGCCGCCAAATACGCGTCGGCCTTTTACGGCCCGTTCCGCGACGCGGTGAATTCCGGCGGTTTTCTGAAGGGCGACAAGAAGACCTACCAGATGAACCCGGCCAACACCGACGAGGCGCTGCGCGAGGTCGCGCACGACATCCAGGAAGGGGCCGACATGGTGATGGTCAAGCCCGGCCTGCCCTATCTCGACGTCATCCGCCGGGTGAAGGACGCCTTCGCCATGCCGACCTTCGCCTATCACGTCTCCGGCGAATACGCGATGTTGCGCGCCGCCGCGCTCAACGGCTGGTTGGATTACGACAAGGCGCTGATCGAGACGTTGACCGGTTTCAAACGGGCGGGCTGCGACGCGGTGCTGACCTATGGCGCGGTGGACGCCGCCCGGCTGCTGCGCCGGGGCTGAGCGGCGCGCGGATCGCCCGAGCACAACAGGCACCTGAGCAAAACGGGCGCGCGTTTGAGCGGATCGGGGCCACGGCGCTGGTCCCGCCCCTCTATCGTCGGGACCACACACCCCGAACCGATGGAGACACGCCGATGCGCGCCCCGTTCCTGTCCCTGACCGCCGCCCTTCTGGCCGTCGCCGCCCTGCCCGCCGCCGCGTTTGACCTGCGCAGCCCCGACCTTTCGGCCAACACGTCCATGGCGATGGCGCAGGTGGCCAACGGTTTCGGTTGCACCGGCGGCAACGTCTCCCCGGCCCTGAACTGGAGCGATCCGCCCGCCGGGACCCGCAGCCTTGCCGTCACCGCCTATGACCCCGACGCGCCGACCGGCAGCGGTTGGTGGCATTGGCTGGTCTTCAACCTGCCCGCCAGTGCCCGCAGCCTGCCCGCCGGGGCGGGTGACGCCGCCGGATCCGCGCTGCCCACCGGGGCGGTGCAAAGCCGCACCGACGTGGGCAGCCCCGGCTATTTCGGCCCCTGTCCGCCGGTGGGCGACAAGCCCCACCGCTACATCTTCACCGTCCACGCGCTGAAGGTGGACGCGCTGCCGATGGTGACGGCGGACTCCTCCGGCGCGATGATCGGCTATTTCCTGACCGCCAACAGCCTGGGGACCGCGTCACTGACCGCGCGCTTTGGCCGTTGATCGGATAGGATACGCGTCATGACCGACGATCCGTTCGCCAAGCTCATCCGCTATGCCGCCCGCGACAACCGCCCCAGCGGCGGCGTGCCGCAAGCCCCAACCTTGGGCAGCTTCATCGCCCGCGACCGCGAACGGATCGCCGATCTTGAGGTCAGCGCCACTGGTTTCATCATCCTGCTGGATGGGCGGAAGGAGATCAGCGACGCCGACGGCAGCCATCATTATCGCAAGGGCGACGCCCTGCTGTTGCCCGCCGGCTGGCGCGGCACGGTGGTGAACGAACCCGACCCGACCAGCGGCCTCTACCGCTCCCTGATCATGCTGTTCCCGGCGGACATGGTGCGCCGCCTGCTGCGCGCTCACGGCGACGCCCGCATCGGCGATGGGCGGCGCGCCCGCGATTACCGGGTGACGCCGACTCCCGGCCTGAGCGACGCGGTGCTGCACGCCGCCAGCGGCCTGTCCCACACCCCGCCGCTCAGCCCGTCCATCGTCGAACACCGCTGCATGGAGGTGCTGCTCGCCCTGCTGGAAAGCGGCGTGTGGTGGCTGGGGCCGGTCGCCCCGTCCGGGTTGGTGGAGGCCGTGCGCGCGCTGGTCCGCAGCCAACCCGATCAGGCCTGGACCGCCGAACGCGTCGCCAGCGCGCTGAACCTCAGCAACGCCACCCTGCGCCGCCGTCTGGCGGAGGAGGACAGCTCCGTCCGCCGTATTATGACGGAAGAACGGGTTGCGCACGCCCGCCATTTGCTGGAAACCGAAGGCCGATCGGTGCAGGAGGCGGCGGAAGCCTGCGGCTACACCTCCCGCTCCCACTTTGCCCGGCGCGTCCGCAACGCCACCGGCCGCACACCGTCGGCGTTGCTGCGCGGCGGGTGACGCGACGCGTCAGCGACCATAGGCCCGCATCAACTGCCCCACCGCGTCGGCGATCACGCGGTCGTCGTCGGCGTGGACCGGCAGACCGAGCATGGTTGGCCAGAACATCACCTCTTTGATTCCGCCCAGATACTGGCTTGCCACCGTCGCCGGATCGGGGGCGTTCAGGCGGCCATGCGCGTGCTGGCTGGCGATGTAGGTTTCCAGCAGCGCCACGGCGCGGCTTTTTCCTTCTTTCAGGTAATCCTCGGCCAGATCGGGGAA
This sequence comes from Azospirillum sp., assembly GCA_027486405.1. GTDB lineage: Bacteria > Pseudomonadota > Alphaproteobacteria > Azospirillales > Azospirillaceae > Azospirillum. Next base: position 244,100 of record JAIXPD010000024.1, read on the forward strand.
ACGCTGGTGTTCGGCGATGACCAGCCGCAACAGGCCCTTCACCTCCGGGCGGCGCATGTGGGTCAGCAATTCGCGGGTGAAGGCGGGCAGCACGGCGTCGGGCGGTTGATCGGGCGGCAGGCGGCCGGGATCGGCGACGTTCAACCCCTCATACAGACTGGCGACCACGGCGCGGAACAGATCGCGCTTGCCGGGAAAATGGTTGTAGACGGTGCGTTTGGACACGCCCGCCTCGGCGGCGATGGCGTCCATCGAGGTCGCCTCATAGCCCTGGGTGGTGAAGGCGCGGGTGGCCGCCTGCACCACCGCACGGCGTTTGGCGTCGCCGCGCCCGGTTGGACCGTCGTTGCCGATTGACATGGCTCTCCCCACAAAAGTACACTGCACCGTGTAGTGTACTTCGAAACTTCCTGCGTCACTGTAATCCGCCCCGCCACGGGGCGGGAGGGGAAAAGCATGGACCAGCGCACCCTGGGTGGATCCGCCCTCACCGTTTCGGCCCTTGGCTTGGGCTGCATGGGCATGTCGGAGTTTTACGGGCCGACCGACGATTCCCAATCGCTCGCCACGCTGGAACGGGCGGTCGAACTGGGCGTCACCCATTACGACACGGCGGACATGTATGGGTCCGGCCACAACGAGGCGCTGCTCGCCCGCGTTCTGCCGGGCAAGCGCGACCGCGTGGTGATCGCCACCAAATTCGGCATCGTCCGCCAACCCGGCGTGTATGACCGCAGCATCGACAGCAGCCCGGCCTATCTGCGCCGCGCCTGCGAGGAGTCGCTGAAGCGGCTGGATGTGGACGCCATCGATCTCTATTACGCCCACCGCCTGAACCCGGACGTTCCGGTGGAGGACACCGTCGGGGCGATGGCCGATCTGGTCCGGGCGGGCAAGGTTCGGGCGCTGGGGCTGTGCGAGGTGTCCGCCGCCACCCTGCGCCGCGCCCACGCCATCCATCCCATCGCCGCCGTGCAGAGCGAATATTCGCTGTGGACCCGCGATGTGGAGGCGGAGATCCTGCCGACCTGCCGGGAGTTGGGCGTGTCGCTGGTCGCCTACGCCCCCTTGGGCAGAGGCTTGCTGACGGCGACAATCACCAGCCCGGCGCAACTGGCCGACGGCGATTTCCGCCGCATCGCCCCGCGCTTCCAGGATGGGAATTTGGACGCGAATCTGCGTCTGGTGGAGGCGGTGAAGGCGCTGGCGGCGGCCAAGGGCTGCACGCCGGGGCAAATCGCCTTGGCGTGGCTGCTGGCGCAGGGGACCGACATCCTGCCGATCCCCGGGACCAAGCGCATCGCCTATCTGGAGGACAATGTCGGGGCCGCCGCCGTCACCCTGTCAACGGCGGAGGTGGCCGCGCTGTCGGACGCGCTGCCACCCGGTGCGGCCAGCGGCGACCGTTACCCGGCGGCGGGGATGCGGGGGCTGAACGCCTGAACGGACCGCGCGCACCTGATCCGGTTGGGGAGGCCGTTTACTTCGGCGTCCCCGACCAGACCTGAAATTGCGGGGTTTCCAGCAGCAGGTCGGAATGACCAAAGGCGGTCTTGAACAGCTTGCCCACGCCCGCCGTGCGCTGAGTCACCGCGATCAGGGTGCCGCGCAGCTTCAGATATTGCTTGGTTCCGGCCACCAGCGCTTCCAGCATGCCGAAATCCTCGTCCTTGCCACGGTGCAGCGGCGGGTTGGACAGGATCAGGCCGAAGCGCTCGCGGGTGCCAAGCCCGTCCAGCCCGTCGCTCAACACCAGTTCGGCCCCCGGCACATTCTGGCGGGCGGCGTGCAGCGCCACCGCGTCGATGTCCAGCAGGGTCAATTGCGCCTCGGGCTGGCGTTCGCGCACGGCGCGGGCGATCACCCCGGCACCGCAGCCGAAATCCAGCACGCGCACGCCCGCCGCGATGTCCGGCAACACCCGCAACAGGCATTCGGTCCCGGCGTCCAACCGGCCATGGGCGAACAAACCGGGATAGCTGACCAGATCGAGCGGGCTGGCCGGTTCGGGCAGCGGCAGGGTGACGGTTTCCCGCCAATCCTCCAACTGGCCACGCGCGGACTCCGCCGTCCGGCGGGTTTCGAGGACGCGGGCGCGCCGTTTGATGATGAGGGTTTCCGCCCCCTCGACCAACCCGTCGAAGCGCTTGACCGCCGAGGTCACGCCCTCGTCGTTGCTGCCAACGATCCACAGCGGCGCGCCGACCGGCAACCGGGCGGCCAGCGCGTGCAGGGCCATTTCGAACGACGCCCAACCGCGCGGCAGGCGCAGCACCGCGCCATCGAACGCCCCATCGGCGGGCCACGCCATCGCGCCATCACGGTTTTCGCCCGTTTGGGCCAGACGCAGCCAGGGAACGACCTCCGCCCCGCCCGCCCGCAACGCGTCGGCGATGCCGCCATCGCTGTCGAAGGCCACCAGAATGCGGCCCTGCGGCTTGCGCTCGCTCAACGCCTCCGCCGCGACGGCGGCGATGGTGGAATCGCGATCCGTCGCGCGGTTGTCCAGTCGGCTCACCACTCAAACCTTTGTCAGTTCTTGTCCCGCATCAGCCGCGCCTTGTCGCGCTGCCATGTGCGTTCCTTTTCGGTTTCGCGCTTGTCGTGCTTCTTCTTGCCGGTGGCGACGCCGATCTCGACCTTGGCCATGCCGCGATCGTTGAAATAGATCGACATCGGAATCAGCGTCACGCCCTTTTGCTTGATGCCAGCGGCCAGCTTGTCCAGCTCGCGCCGACGGATCAGCAGCTTGCGCGGGCGTTTGGGTTCGTGCTGAAGCCAGCGCCCGGCCTGGAGATACTCCGGGATGTAGGCGTTGAACAGGAACAGCTCCCCGCCCTTCAGCCCGGCGTAGGCCTCGTTCACGCTGGCACGGCCACCGCGCAGGGATTTCACCTCGGTGCCGGTCAACATGATTCCGGCTTCCAGCGTGGAATCGATGAAGAAGTCGAAGCGCGCGCGGCGGTTCTGCGCCGCGTATTTTTTTACTTCCGTCTCGCGCGACACAGCGTCTCTCCTTGCGGCCCGCCGCGCGTCGCAACGCGCGGCGGGCCGTTGGTCATCAGGTCAGCAGGCCGGCCGTGGTCATCGCCGCGCGCACGGACGCGCGGGCGCTGTCGCTGGCCGGAACCAGGGGCAGGCGCACCTCGTCGGTGGCCAGACCCAGCAGGCTGGCGGCGAACTTCACCGGGGCCGGGCTGGTTTCCACGAACATGGCGTCGTGCAACGGGGTCAGCACGTCGCGCAGGCGGAAGGCTTCCGTCAGGTCGCCCTTGGCCCAGGCGGTTTGCATGGACGAGCACAGCGCGGGTGCCACGTTGGCCGTCACCGAGATGCAGCCGACGCCGCCCTGGGCGTTGAAGGCCATCGCCGTGGCGTCTTCCCCCGACAGTTGGATGAAGTCGGAACCGACCTCCGCCAGCAGGCGCGACGGGCGCGACAGGTCGGCGGTAGCGTCCTTCACGCCGATGATGTTCGGCAGCTTGGCCAAACGGGCCATGGTCGCCACCGACATATCCACGACACTGCGGCCCGGAATGTTGTAAATGAAGATCGGAAAATCCGCCGCGTCATGGATCGCCTTGAAATGCTGGTACAGACCCTCTTGAGACGGCTTGTTGTAATAGGGCGTGACCACGAGCGCCGCCTGCGCGCCCGCCTTCTTGGCGTGGCGGGTCAGGGCGATCGCCTCGTCGGTGGAGTTGGAACCGCTGCCGGCCATCACCGGAACCTTGCCGCCCGCCGCCTCGATGCACAGCTCGACGACCCGGTTGTGTTCCTCATGGCTCAGCGTCGGCGATTCGCCGGTCGTGCCGCAGGGAACGAGACCGTGCGTGCCCTGGGCCACCTGCCACTCCACGAAGGACTGAAAGGCAGCCTCGTCCACTTTCCCGCCCTTGAACGGAGTCAAGAGAGCGACGATGGAACCGTGAAACATGGCTGCCTCCTTGAACGGACTGCTGGAAAAAAAGAGTTGCGCACCTTAGACCTCCCCGCCGCTGTGGGCAAGAGCGCCCGGCTTGCTCTGATCGCCGCCCTGCTCTGCCTTCCCATCACCGGCTTTGCCGACGCCGCCGCCCTCAACCCGGCGGACGCCGCGCTGTACCGGCAGGCGTTCAAGGCCGCCGACAACGACCGACTCGACGAGGCGCAACGGCTCGCCGCGCAGGCCGGGGAACGGCTGCCCGCCAAGGTCATCCGCTGGCTGGCGCTGACCGCGCCCACCGGCGGGGCCAGTTTTGACGAGATCGCCGCCTTTGTCCGCGACAACCCGTCCTGGCCCAATCTGGCGCAAATGCGGCGGCAGGCGGAAAAGGCGATCCCGCCCGGCACCGACCCGTCGGTGCTGATCGACTGGTTCCGGCAATATCCGGCCCTGACCAACGACGGCTTTCTGCTGCACGCCGACGCCCTGATCGCCAGCGGTGCCACCGAGCGCGCCACCCCGCTGATCCGCGCCCGCTGGGTCGACGCGACCCTGACCGCCGACGACGAAGCCGCCTTCCTGGCGCGCTACCGCCCCTTCCTGCGGGCGCAGGACCACAAGGCGCGGATCGACCGGCTGTTGTGGGACCGGCAGGAAGCGGCGGCGCGCCGCATGCTGCCGCTGTTCGACGACGCCTATGACACCCTGATCGAGGCGCGGATCGCCCTGGACGGCGACAAGCCGGGGGCCGAGGCCGCCGCCGCGCGGGTGGCGTCCAGCCTGGCCAACGATCCCGGCCTGCTGTTCGACCTCGCCCGCTACCGCCGCCGCAAGGGCGACGACACCGGCGCGCTGGCCATCGTCACACAAGCCCCGGCGGAGATGGGCCGCCCGCAATCCTGGTGGAGCGAGCGGCAAGTGCTGGCCCGCCGCGCCATCGAACGCAGCGACTTCAACCTTGCCTATCAACTGGTCAAGGCCCACGGGCAAAAGGACGGGTCGGGGCTGGCCGAGGCGGAGTTCCTGGCCGGGTTCATCGCCCTGCGCTTCCTCGATCAACCGTCGGACGCGTTCGCCCATTTCCACAAGCTCTACCGCTCCGTCACCGCGCCGATCAGCAAGGCGCGCGGGGCCTATTGGTGCGGGCGGGCGGCGGAGGCCACCGGCCAGAGCGCCCAGGCGCGCGAATGGTTCGCCAAGGCGGCCCCCTACGGCACCACCTTTTACGGGCAATTGTCGGCCCGCCATCTGGGCGACGGCCGCGTGACCCTGCCCAACCCGCCGTCGGTGTCGAACGCCGACGCCACCGCGTTCGAGCGCCGGGAACTGGTGCAGGTCGCCCGGATGCTGGCGGAGATTCTGGGTCGCGACGACGACCGTCTGGCCGCCTTCCTGCGCCGCGTCAGCCTCGATTCCAAGACGCCCGCCGATTACACGCTGGCCGCAAGGCTGGCGGGGGAGATCGGGCGGCGCGATCTGGCGGTCGCCGCCGCCAAGGACGCCGCGCAGAACGAGGTGTTCCTGGTCGATGCCGGGTATCCGGTGATCGAAGAACGGCCCAACGCCCCCGAACCAGCTCTGATCCACGGCATCATTCGTCAGGAAAGCACCTTCAACACGCAGATCGTGTCGTCGGCGGGCGCGCGCGGGCTGATGCAGTTGATGCCCAGCACGGCCCAACTGGTGGCCGGAAAGCTGGGGCTGAAGCATTCGGTTCCCCGGCTGACCGCCGACCCCGCCTTCAACATGACCTTGGGGTCGGCCTATCTCAGCGAGTTGATCGACCGCTTCAACGGGTCCTATATCCTGGCGATTGCCGGGTACAACGCCGGGCCGGGCCGGGTGAGGCAGTGGATCCAGGCCTATGGCGATCCGCGCAGCGGGAACATCGACCCGGTGGATTGGATCGAGCTGATTCCGATCTACGAAACCCGCAACTACGTGCAGCGGGTGATGGAAGCGGTGCTGGTTTACCGCGCCAAATTGCAGGGGCCGAACGCCGACCTGAATTTGGACCGCGATCTGCGACGCTGACCGGTCCGTCCTGAACCGGCGACCACACCCCGGCGGTTGCACACCGCCGGGGCCGCCGGTCAGAACGCGGTCAGAGTGTCAGTTCGGAATCAGAACGAACATTCCTGGGGGATGGTCGTGTCGTCCCAATCGGCCAGCAGCAGGGGCTTGATCGCCACGGTGAAGGGCTTGCCGTTGCGCTGGCCCTTGCCGGACAACAGGTTGAGATCGCAGGTGAAGCCGTTCTTGGGATCCAGCGTGTCGCGCGCGACATAGGTGTAACCCGCGACGACAATGGCCCCGTCGCGCACCGCGATGGTCAGTTGCTGCCGCCAGCGGTCACGCCCGATGGATTCGTTCTGGAACACCAGCACCAGCGAGCCACGCGCCGTCGCCGACATCGACGGTTCGGTTCCCGCCATCGCCCCGCGCCAGCCGACCGCCCGCTTGTACAACGTCGGCTTGTCCGGCACGCGTCCGCCCGCGCTGAGATGCAGGGCGACATCGACCTCGTCATCCTCGCCGCTCAACACCACCCGGTCGGGCACGCCATCGCCGTTCAGATCGGCGGAAAGCTCCGCCACCGGGGACCGTTTGGCCGCCGTCGCCGCAACCGGAGCCGCCCACAACAGCGACAGCGCCAGCGCCAAACCGGCGCTGGGCAGCAGATTGGATCGCATCCGCGTGTCCTTGTTCATCGTTTCTGCCGGGAAACTCTCAGCGCGTGAGCCGGGGAGTCGGACCCGCGCCATTCGCACCATCGGCGTCATCCGCCGCCTCGGCGGCTTCCAACGCGGCGTTGATCTGGTCCAGGGTCCGCCCGCAACCGGTGCAGACATCGCCATCGATCGCGCACATGCCCAGGCAATCAGGATCGCCGCTCATCCGATCAAACCCATCCGGTGTCTCCGTCGCCCGTCGCGACGCCGTTCCCTTACTCCACCATGCCGCTCTGCGCCAGAACCAGGAAGATTTTTTCCTCCAACTGGTCCGGGGTGAAGGGTTTGGCGATGTAGGCGCTGACCTGATGGGCCAGGGCCTGTTTGACCGCGTCCAGCGTCGCCAGCGCCGTGACCATCAAAAAGGGCAGATCGGGCCGCACGGCGCGCACGCGCTTCAACACCTCCAACCCGTTGCGGCGTGGCATCATCCAATCGCAGACGACCAGGTCGCAGGCCCCGCCCTCCGGCCCCAACAGCCGGTCCAACGCCTCCTGGCCATCGGCTGCCGTGTCGATCTGGGCGATTCCCAGATCGCGCAGGACCGACACGACAAAGTTGCGCGGCCCCTCCTCGTCATCCACCACCAGCACCCGACGGCTGGGCAGATCGACGAAGGGAAGCCCCACTCCCGCCAGCGATTTGCGCAACCACTCCACCCGCGCCAGCCGTTCCTTGGAACTCGGCGCGCTGAGCAGGAAGCCGCGCACGAAACGCGGGCGGTGGGTCTGGCGGTAGAGCGCGCGGGCCACCGCCATCCGGCTCTTGCCCTTGCAAAAGGCGCCCTCGCCCGCCAAACGCACCAGATCCAGCACGATGTCAGGGTGCGGATCCTCCTTGGCGGTGTGGGTCAGGGGAAGAAGGATGCGTTGGGTGCGCAGGAAGCTGCTTTGAATGTCGTCCACCTGGGTGCACAGCCAGTCGCGCTCCTCCGCCGGAAAGGCGCTGGCCGCCACCATCGCCTGCACCTCCGCCAACCCCTTCAGCTTCTCCCCCCGCTCCTTCCAGCAATCCAGGATGCGGCCGGGAAAATCGCGGGCGTCGAAGAAACCCTTCAGATAGGCGTTCACCGACCGCGCCGCGCTGGGCGACAACGGCATTTTCTGCAACAGGAACAGAACCCGCAGCTTCTGCACCAGATTGCGGCCCTTGGTGATTTCCGGGATCGTGTCCTCGTTCACCAGCAGGGCGGTGCGCCGTTGCAGGGCGGCTTCGGTTTTCGCCCCACCCAGATAGGCCCCGTCGATCCCCGGTTCGGACCGGCGCAGACGGGACGACACCTCGCTGAGCGCCAGGATCTCGCGCTGGATGGCGTCGATCCCGTGCATATCCCCGGCGCTGGCGATGGTGAAGAAGTGGGGGCGCGCCATTTCCCGGCGGAAGGCGCGGATCAAGGCGTCGGTCAACCCCGGCATGGCCGCCCGCGCCATCAGCGCGGCCAACCGCCGGAACACCGGCGGGGCCGTGTCCGGCATCGGTCGGTCGGCAACCGCCAGCGTGACGATCAGGTCGATCAGGGTGGGAAAGGCCGCGTCCTGCGCGCACGACGCGGTGCCGACGTCGCTGGACAGGATTTCCCCCAGCAGCCGTTCGATCGGGACGAGCGCGTCGGCGTCCTCCGTCGCTTCGGCCAGGGTCAGCAACGCCTTGGCCTTGTCGGCGAAGGTCCGCTCGGCGATCAGATGTTGGGCCAGCGCGGCATCGACCAGGAAGCGGCCAAGAAACCCGCCCTTGCCCTGAAGAATCCCGGCGGTTTCGGTGTAGCGCTCCGGCGTCAATTCGGGCGGCGGGTTGTCCTTGGCGCGCTCGCGCGTCAGCCGCGCCACCTCATTGACCAGCGGCGTCAGCGCGCCTTTGCGGTTCTGCGTCCGTTCGACCTGTCCCAGAATGGCAACAAAGGTCGGGGTGTTGGACAGCGCGTTCTGGTGGCGGTTGTTGTGCAGCAACTCCGTCGCCGTCAGCGCGTTTTCATCGAGAAAGCGGCGGCAGAAGCGCCCCACGCTGTCGCGGGCCGTCGGGCCGTAAAAATCCGCCGGTTCGCGGCATTCAACCGACTCAACCGAGCCATCGGAGTCCAGCTCAGGGCTGTCAAGCGTTGCGGCAATGTCCGACGCCATGGGCGTCCGCTCCTCGTTCGTATCCGGTGCGGGTAAATCCGCTGCGGCCATACCCTCTGTGGGGCATCATTCGTCGGCCAAAAGCTCGTTCAAGGCTTCGAGCAGCCGTTCCGGCGGCAGGGGTTTCATCACGATCCGTCGTCCGGCCTGCGCGGTCAGATCGGCGGCGGTCTCCTTGGAGGCGTAGCCGGTCAGGAACAGGATCCGCAGGCCGGGGTTCCGCTCCTCCAGGGCGCGGGCCAGATCGGGGCCGTTCATGCGCGGCATCGACACGTCCGTCACCACCGCGTCGAACAGGCCGCCCGCCTCGTCGAAACGCTCCAGCGCCTCCACCCCGTCGGCGGCTTCCGTCACCACACAGCCCGCCTCCTCCAGCGCCAGGCGCAGATAGGAGCGCACCGACGCCTCGTCGTCCACGAGCAAAATCGCCGCACTGTCGCCGTCGGCGATCAGCAGCGGGGATGGGCTGGTGGCCATCACGGGCGGATCGATGGCGGGCAGATAGATCGCAAAGCAGGCCCCCTGCCCCGGCGCTCCTTCCAGTTCGGCCACGCCGCCCGCCTGCTGCGCGGCTCCATAGACCATCCACAGGCCAAGCCCGGTCCCCTTGCCCGGCTCCTTGGTGGTGAAGAACGGCTCCCACACCCGATCCCGGATGGCGTCCGGCACCCCGCTGCCCTGGTCGGTGACGCGGATGACGGCGTAGCGTCCCGGATGAAGACCGCCATGGCGGGCGAAAAAGGCGCGCGGAGGCGTTTCCACCGTCAGACCAAGGGTGAGACGCCCGCCGTTCGGCATCGCGTCCCGCGCGTTGAGCGCGAGGTTGAGCACCGCCTGATTGAGCGTGACCGGGCTGATGAGGGTGTGGGCGTCCTCGTCCCGGATGTCGAACACCACGTCGATCCCGGCGCTGATGAGCGGCTTTAGGAACACGCGCAGGTCGCGGACCAGCGGGGCGATGGCGACGATTTCCCGTTCCTCCGACACCCGGCGATGGGAAAAATCCAGCAACTGGCTGGTCAGGGTCGCCGCCCGTTCGGACGCCTTGGCGATTTCGCGGACGCAGGTCAACACCCGCTCGGCGTCGGCCGGATTGCGCTCCGCCAGACGGGCAAAGCCGCCGATGGCGGTCAGCATGTTGTTGAACTCGTGCGCGACACCACCGGCCATCCGGCCCACCGCCTCCATCTTCTGGGCGCGCTGCAACTCGCCCTCGACCCGGCGGCGGTCGGTGACGTCGTTCATCACCAGCAGCACCGCCGGTTCCCGCCGATGAACGGCGGGCGACGCGCGCAGCTCCAGAAAGCGCCGCTCGCCCGACGGGCGCAGGGCCTCGCAATCCACCCGCAGATCCGCCCCTTGGGCGGCGGCGGCAAGCTGCGCCTCCAAACCAAGCCCATCGTCGAAAAAGCGGCTCAGTGGCGCGCCATCCAGGCCATCGGCCCCCACCCCCAGGATCGAGGCGGCGGCGGTGTTGGCAAAGCGGATGGCCGCGCGATCCCAAATGACGATGCCGTAGGGGGCAAGCTCGACCAATTGGCGGTAACGCCGCTCGCTCTCGCGCAGGGCGGCCACGGTCACTTCCAAGCGGCTGGTTTGTCCGGCCAGTTCATCTTCCCGCGTTTTCAGCTCGGTGATGTCCATCAGCAGCTTCACCACACCGCCGGTCCCGGTCGCGTGCTCGCTGATGCGGTACCAGCGGCCATCCGACAGCAGGCCATCCACCGGGGCGGCGTGGCGCAGATGGCGTTTCAACCGCTGTTCGACCCAGGCCCCGACATCGCCCCCGCCCTCATAGCCACCGCGCTCCGCCGCCGTGCGCAGAATCTCGGCAAAGGTGGTGCCCGGAACCAGACGGTCGGCGATGGTCGGGTAGGCTTGCCGGTAGCGTTCGTTGCAGATCAGCAAACGGCCGTCGGCGTCGAACAGCACAAAGCCTTCGGAAATGCTGTCGAGCGCGTCGTGAACCACGGTCTGCATGAAGCGCGCTTCCAGCAACGCCAGGGTTTCCGCCGTGCTGTCGATGCCGCAGCCGCGATAACCCCGGAAGCGCCCCTGCGCGTCCCGCACCGCCGTGGCGTTCAGCCGCAGGATCAGGCTGCCCCCGTCGGCGGTGGAAACGGACAGTTCCAAATCCTGGAAATCGCGCCCGGCGAGGATGTCGCCCCGATACTCCGCCCAAGTGGCCGCGTCTTCAACCAGCGCTTCCAGATCCAGCAGGCCAGCGCCGAACACCGATGACGGATCGCCGCGCAGGATGGCGTTCAGCCGGTCGGACAGGAACAGGAAACGATGGTTGGCGTCCGTCTCCCAAAACCAATCGGTGGAGGCGCGGGCAAAGTCACGGGCGCGGCTGCGGGTTTCGCCCAACGTCTCGGCCAACGTGGCCGCTGCGGTTTCGGACCGCCGGAGGGCTTTGGCGGCGGCGTTGGCCCGCCAGGCGCTCCACCCCGCCAGCCCGATGGACACCGCCATGGCACTCACCGGCAGCGGATCAGACACCCCGGACGCAACCAGCGCGCCCAAGGCCACCGACCCGCCCACCGCCGCCAGAGCGGGGATCAAGGCTGAACGCACCGCACACATCGCGTCGCGGGACGCGCGTGTAGACGTGTTCAGTTCCGCAACCTCCACAACCCCTCTCCCGAACAGCCAAGGCACACCGGAGGAGTTTTCCCCGCGACAGCGCCCAATATCATAAAAGACAAGCTGTTAACGCAAAGTTTCGTCGTGGCGATTTATTCTGTCTGACTCTGAAACCAGCGTGATGCGGTCACGCGAAAAACAACTCATTCACTGTCGCTAAAAGATTGGCGCGGATTTCGCGCCAACCTGCACTTTCAACCAGAACTCACAAATTGATGTCGATGTCGATCTCATCATCGTCCTGCGGCGCGCGCCCCAACAGCAGGTCGGCGGCGTCCAGCGTCAACGCCTCCACCTCCTCGTTGCGGTCCTCGTCGGGCAGGCGCAGGGCGTGCATCAACTGGGTGGCCAGATGGATCAGCATCGCGCGAACGCAATCATCCTCCGGGTATTCCAGACCGACCGTGTCCTGCAAAAAGGCCCCGAGCTGTTCCGGGCTGTTCCACGGATGGGCGGTGACGCTGCTGATGCCGCTGGTCCCGAGGAACACCGCGTTCAACGCAACGGCCTGCCGGTTGATCGCCTCCACCGCGTCATCGTCCGTCCGCGCCTTGTGCAGCGCGCCTTGGAAGGCGGCCAGGCTGAAATCGATGAAGTGACGCACCAGCAGGCGAACCACATTTTCGTCGGCAAGATCGTTCTGCCCCTGCGCCAGGCTGGGCAGCGGCTCCAGAAGTGCGGCGATGATGGGGTTGGTGGTCTTGGTGTCCATCGCGTTGCGACTCCTGAACGATCGGCCGCAAGGCGGCGGTAGGGGAACATCTTTGGAATACGCGGTTTTCCCGGCCCTGTCCATCAACGCCAAGGGGCCGCGCCACACCGCACAAGTCGGGCCTGACACAAGCCGGGCGTAAAAAAAGCCGCCCCCCGGTTGGGGGGCGGCCTTTTCACGCGTCACCGGGCCAATCGGCCCGATGCGTTCAACCTTCAGGCGACGATTTCGGTGCCGGCGAAGAAGAACGCGATTTCCTGAGCGGCGGTTTCCGGCGCGTCCGAGCCGTGGACCGAGTTCGCCTCGATGGATTCGGCGAATTCCTTGCGGATGGTCCCTTCGGCGGCGTTGGCCGGGTTGGTCGCGCCCATGATTTCACGGTTGCGGGCGATGGCGTTCTCGCCTTCCAGAACCTGCAAGACCACCGGACCGGAGATCATGAAGGAAACCAGATCGTTGAAGAAGCCACGCTCGCGATGGACGCCATAGAACGCCTCGGCCTGGGCCTTCGACAGCTGGACGCGCTTCTGGGCAACGATGCGCAGGCCGCCGTCTTCGAACTTGGCGTTGATCTTGCCGGTCAGGTTGCGGCGGGTGGCGTCGGGCTTGATGATCGAGAGGGTGCGTTCAACGGCCATGGCGGTGGACTCCTAAGGATTCAGAACATGAAGACAGCACGGAGGGGCGCCGCCGTTGGCCGGGGCGCCGATTGCGCGGCTTTATAGAGAGGACCGGACCGCCGGGCAACCCTGTTCCGCGCCGCAGAGGGTCCGGCACCAACAATGTCAGAAAATCGTCATGCCTTTGCGCCGCTTCTCTTCGCCGGGGCCGCGTGCTACATCCTGCGCTGTCATGCTGCACATCAATGATCTGACTTTCCGCTTTGGCGGGCGCGTCCTGTTCGATCACGCCACGGCGGTCGTCTCCAAAGGGCACCGGGTGGCGCTGGTCGGGCGCAACGGCACCGGCAAATCCACCCTTCTGAAGCTGATTTTCGGATTGCTCCAGTCCGACGACGGCGCGGTCACGCTGCCCGTCGGCATGCGGATGGGCATGGTGGCGCAGGAGGCCCCCTCCGGCCCGATCACCCTGATCGACGCCGTGCTGGCCGCCGACAAGGAGCGCACCGCCCTGCTGGCGGAGGCCGAGACGGCGACTGACCCGATTCGCATCGGTGAAATCCACAACCGGCTCGCCGACATCGACGCCCATTCCGCCCCGGCGCGAGCCGCGCAAGTGCTGTCCGGCCTGGGCTTTGATGCCGAGGCGCAGCAACGCCCCTGTTCGGATTTCTCCGGCGGCTGGCGGATGCGCGTGGCGCTGGCGGGCGTGCTGTTCTCCCGCCCCGATCTGCTGCTGCTCGACGAGCCGACCAACCATCTGGATTTGGAAGCCACCATCTGGCTGGAAGGCTATCTGAAGAATTACCCGCACACGATCCTGATGGTCAGCCACGACCGCGAGCTGTTGAACGCGGTGCCGACGACGACCATCCACATCGACAACGGGAAGCTCGTCACCTACAGCGGCAATTACGATTCCTTCCTGCGCCAGCGCCGGGCGAACCAGGAACGCTTGCAGTCGATGGCGGCCAAGCAGGAGGCCCGGCGCAAGCACATGATGGCCTATGTCGACCGCTTCCGCTTCAAGGCCAGCAAGGCCCGGCAGGCGCAAAGCCGGTTGAAGGCGCTGGAAAAGCTGGAAACCATCACGCTGATGGAGGACGACGCCGAGGTCGTCTTCAACTTCCCGCCGCCCGACGAGCTGGCCCCGCCGATCATCGCGCTGGAAGGCGTGACCATCGGTTATGGCGACACGCCGATCCTCAAGCGGGTCAATCTGCGCATCGACATGGAGGACCGGATCGCCCTGCTGGGGGCCAACGGCAACGGCAAATCGACCCTGGTCAAGCTGCTGGCCGGACGGTTGCCGCCGATGGCCGGGGAGATGCGGCGGTCGTCCAGGCTGCGCATCGGCTATTTCGCGCAGCACCAATCCGAAGAGCTGGACCTGTCGCTGACCCCGATCCAACAGACCCAACGCATCATGCCGTTGGCGCTGGAGGAGAAGGTCCGCGCCCATCTCGGCCGCTTCGGCTTCCAGCAGAGCAAGGCGGAAACCAAGATCGCCGACCTGTCGGGCGGTGAAAAGGCGCGGCTGCTGCTGGCGCTGATGAGCCGCGAGATCCCGCACATCCTGATGCTGGACGAACCGACCAACCATCTGGACATCGACAGCCGCGAAGCCCTGATCGAGGCGATCAACGATTTCCCCGGTGCCGTCATCCTCATCAGCCACGATCCCCATCTGATCGAGCTGACCGCCGACCGCCTGCTGCTGGTGGCCAACGGCACGGTGCAGCCCTATGACGGCGATCTCGACGACTACCGCCGCTTCCTGCTCGACCGCGCCAAGGCCGAACGGGCGGTGGCCAAGGCCAACGCCCAGGGCGACCGCGACGCCGGACCCAACAAAAAGGACCAGCGCCGCGCGGCCGCCGAATCGCGCGCCGCACTCGCCCCGCTGAAGCGGAAGGCGACCGACGCGGAGGCGCTGGTCAACAAGCTGACCGAGGAAAAACGCAAGATCGAAGCCAAGATGGCCGACCCCGCCCTCTACACCGGTCCGGCGGACAAGCTGACCAAGCTGCAAATCGATCTGGGCACGGTGGACAAAAAGCTGGCCAGCGCGGAAGAGACGTGGCTCGACGCGCTGGAAGCCTATGAAACGGCGGCGGCGGAGGCGGGCGCGTGACCTCCTCCCCCATTCCCGACAGCGCCACGCCGGACGAGGCCGACGACGACCGCACGTCGGACGTTCTGGCCCATTTCCGCGCCAATCTGCCCGCCGATGCGGTGTCGCTGGGCGATCTGATCCAGGCGCTGGGCGACCGTTCGCTCGGGACCATCCTGCTGGCCCTGTCGCTGCCCACCATCGCGCCGGTTCCGTTGGGCGTGTCCTGCCTGTTCGATCTGCCGATCCTGCTCTACACCGCGCAGCTGGCCTTCGGAACGCGCGGCGCGCGTCTGCCGGATTGGCTGTTGAAACGGTCGGTCAGCCGCAAGATGGCCGCGCGCACGCTCGACGCCGCCATGCCGCGCCTGATCGGCATCGAAAAGCTGTTGAAGCCGCGCAACCACCGCCTCGCCACCATCGACCGCGAACGCTGGTTCGGGCTGCTGCTGTTCATCCTGACGCTGACCTGCATCGTGCCGCTGCCGTTGACCGGATGGCTGCCGGGCTTTGCTCTGGTGTTGATCTCCTTGGGCCTGATCGAGCGCGACGGGGCCGCCATCGGCGTCGGGTTGGGCCTGACCGTGGCGGCGCTGGTGTTTTTCCTGCTGGTCGCCAGCGGGTTGTCATACGCGGGTCATCAACTTCTGGCAGCTACGGGGTAAGGGGTTGGCCTGACCGGGAACGGACAACCGGGATCGGGCACCCCGCCCACCCGCTGGACCGGAGCACCCACCGTGACCGTCACGCCCGCCGCCCCCACATCCGCCGCCCCCAAATCAGCCACCCCAAAATCAGCCACCCCCAAATCAGCCACAAAGGGCGATTCAGCCGCCGCCGCGTGGCTGTTCTTCAAGCGTTGGCTGGCCGACCCCTGGGCGATGGGATCCATCGCGCCGTCGTCCGCCGCGCTGCGCCGCCTGATCGGCTCCAACATCCAGCGCACGCCCGATCAATTGGTGGTGGAGTTCGGCGGCGGGACCGGGGCCGTCACCCGCGCGATCCTGGAGGCCGGGGTTCCCGCCGACAAGCTGGTCAGCTTTGAAATCGACGGCGAACTGGCCGATTACCTCGGCAACCGTTACCCCGACATCACCGTGTTCCGCGAGGATTGCCGCAAGGCGGCGGCCTTGCTGGGGGCGGAGCAGACCGGCAAGGTCGGGACCGTGGTGATCGGCATCCCGATGATCACCTTCCCGCTGGAGTTTCAGCGCGAAGTGATCGACGCCACCTTCACCATTCTGCAACCGGGCGGCCGTTTCCTGCTCTACAGCTTCATGCCCCATTCGCCGCTGAACCGCGCGGCCTTGGGGTTGCAGGGCAAACGCCTGGGCTTCACCCCGTTCAACCTGCCGCCCGCTTCCGTCTGGGGCTATTGGCGGGGGTGATAGGAGGGATTTGGGGTGGGCTGGTCGCGCCCACCCCCAACCCAAACTTCATGATGTCCTGTGATGGTTCAGGGCTTGATCGCGTTGTCCAGCGCCTTGGCCTGTTCGTTGGTCACGCGGGTCAGGCAATTCAGGATCGCCAGACCGCTCATGCTGCCGCCGCGATACATGCCGTCGCCTTCCCATTCGCACATGGCGTCGCGGTATTTCAGCCACACCCGTTGCGCGTCGAGCAGCAGGGCGCGGGCCTTGTCATCCGGCATCTCCTTGCGCGCCGCCTGATAGGCGGTGTTGAGCGCCTTGTCGGCCTGCCGGAACTCCGCCGCCGCGCAGATCTTCAACGACAGCATGTTGGCGTCGCAGTTTTTCGGTTTTGGCTCGGCAGGTTGGGCCAAAATCTGTTGCGCCAGCCCCGGCGCGTCCGCCGCCAGGGCAGTTCCGATCGTTGCGCACAGCGTCACGCCGACCAGCGCCGCGCCCGCCATCCTCCGCGCAAGCTGTGTTCTGATCCTCATGCCCCCGCCCCTTCCTTCATCGGTTTTCAACACGGCGGTCACGCGGTGCCGACGAAATCGAACCCGGCATCCTCGACCGCCTGACGAACCACATCCTCCGCGATGCCGCCATCGACCATCACCCGGCCCGAGGCCAGATCGACGGTGACGGCGGCGTTCGGGGCCGCCTTGACGATGGCGTTCGACACCGACCGGGCGCAGCCACCGCAGGTCATCCCATCCACCTTGTACGCGTCGGCCATCACTTCATTCTCCTGTTTGGCAAGGGCCTTAAGGGCTTGGCACCGCGCCGTCACCCGCCCGCGTGATGGGCGCGCACCACGGCGCTGACCGGAACCAGACTGAAGCCACGCTTTTGCACATCCGGCAACCAGGACGCCAGAGCCTCGAATGTCGCATCGTGCGGGTGGCCGATGGCGATGGCGTAGCCCTGCTGTTTGGCGACCGTCTCCACCTTGCCCAACTGGGCGCGGATGGCCCCGACCGCCGGGATGTTGTCCAGAAACACGTCGCGCCCGGCAAAGGGCATGTTGAGGTCCTGGGCGATGCCCAACCCGGCGCTGTGCGGCGTCGTCTTGCTGTCCAACCACAACAGCCCCCGGCGGTGCAACTCCGCCAGAACCGGGGACAGCGCGGCACGGTCGGCGGTGAAGCGGCTGCCCATGTGGTTGTTGACGCCGACATAGCCGTCGAAACTGTCCAACGCGGCGCGGACGCGGCGCAGGATCTCGGGCTTGTCGAGCCGGACCAGCAGCGCGTCGGGGCCGGGATCGGCGTCCACGCTGGGTTCCATCGGCATGTGCAGCATCAATTCATGCCCGTTGGCGCGGGCGGCCTGGGTCTGCCCCGCCAGCTCGCGGGCGTAGGGCAGCCAGGACAGCGTCAGCGGCCCCGGCAAACCGGCCATTTTGGTGGAGCGCTTGCGGTCCAGGCCCATGTCATCGATGACCACGGCGATGACCGGACGGCCCGGAGCCAGCGCCTTCACCGGCACGGCGAAG
The DNA here is from genome assembly GCA_027486405.1 of Azospirillum sp. Classification (GTDB taxonomy): domain Bacteria; phylum Pseudomonadota; class Alphaproteobacteria; order Azospirillales; family Azospirillaceae; genus Azospirillum. Next base: position 261,869 of record JAIXPD010000024.1, read on the forward strand.
CGTCGCCAGGGGGCGGCGTTGCCGGACGGCGGTTGAACCGCTGGCACAGGAAGGGATGGCGGAACCGGCGGTGGCAACAGGGCCGTGGCACCCGGCGCGTCGGTCGCCTCCGGTCCAGCACCAGGTTCCGGTTCGGTGATCGCCGGTGGACTGGCGGTCGGCACCGGGACCGTCATGATCGATGGTGATGGTGATGGTGGCGACGCGGCGGAGGGACGGACCGGACTCGGCGGTGGCAGCGGCGGCGATGGCGCGACCGGGGCCGTGACCGCTGGCGGTTTGGTCATGGCCACCGGCTTCGGCTCCGGTTGTCCCATCAACCAGGACACGCCCAGCCCAAGGGCAAAGACCCCGGCCACGGCGACCATCGCCAGAACCACAGGGTTGGTGGCCATCCCCGGCAAGGCGGTCCGTGTTTTTTTGCGCGGCACCTTGCGGGCCATGGCGGTGGCGTCCATAGCTGGTCACATCGTCGCGGCAGAGTGGCACCACCTCCGCCCCGCCGCAATCGCGCTGTCGCCCTCTGCCGCATCCCGTCCCCTTCACCGTCGGAGACGCCGTCCATCATGCGCAAGCCCCTTGTCCCGCTGCTCCTCGCCGTTGCGGCCCTCAGCCTGTCCGCCGCCCCTGCGGCGCGTGCGGCCACCGAACTGCGCTGCCCATCCACCTTGATGGTGCAGGCGCAACCCGATGCGCCCAGCGGCTGGTCGCCCTACCCCGGCAAGGACAGCCACCCCCTGGTCGGCGTGACCATCATCGAAGGCGACCGCGCCGCGCAAATGGCCTCCGCCGCCCGCGTCACGCTGGCACCGGATCGCGAGGTGCGACGGGGCCGGTCGCTGATCCAGGTGTGGGAGTTTCCCGGCGCGCGGAAGGACACCATCTTCTTGCTTTGCCGTTACCGGGGAACCGAAGCGACCCTGGCCGCCGATCTGCCGCGCGGCACCCGCCGGTGCACGGTGACGCTGGAACTCGACGCGCGCGGGGAATGGATCCCGGAACCGAAAGGCCCGATCCAGAACGAATGCCGCTGACGGTTGCGCCCCTGATTGCGCTGACGATTGCGCGGAAACGACCGCCCGAGGCTGGAAATCCACCCGATCAGCCGCTAGGGTGTCGCACTGGTTGGAACGGGGCCGGAACGGCGAAGGCATAAGGCGACGCGCATGCTGCTGCTCATCGACAATTACGACAGCTTTACCTACAACCTCGTCCATTATCTGGGCGAGCTGGGTGCCGACGTGCAGGTGCGCCGCAACGACGCCTTGACGGTGGACGAGGCGTTGGCCCTGCGCCCGTCGGGCATCGTGCTGTCGCCCGGCCCCTGCGATCCCGATCAGGCGGGCATCTGCCTGCCCCTGATCGACGCGGCGGCCACCGCGCGCATCCCGCTGATGGGCGTGTGCCTGGGCCATCAATCCATCGGTCAGGCCTTTGGCGGGCGGGTGATCCGAGCACCACTGCCGATGCACGGCAAGGTGGACAGCATGATCCACCAGGGGCGCGGCGTGTTGGCCGGTCTGCCCAGCCCCTTCCGCGCCACCCGCTACCACTCGCTGATCGTCGAACGGTCCAGCCTGCCCGATTGCCTGGAGGTGACGGGGGAGACGGCGGACGGCCTCATCATGGCGCTGGCCCACCGCGACCTGCCGATCCACGGCGTGCAGTTCCACCCGGAAAGCATCGAAAGCGAGCACGGCCACAAGATCCTTGGCAATTTCCTGGATCTGACCCGCCCCCGGCTGGAGACCGCAGCATGAGCGCGCATGGTCACGGCGGCGACATCGCCGACATGAAATCCATCCTCGCCCGCGTCGCCTCGGGCGCGACCTTGACGGAGGAGCAGGCCGGCTTGGCCTTTGACATCATCATGTCGGGCAACGCCACCCCGTCGCAGATGGGCGGTTTCCTGATGGCGTTGCGCGTGCGCGGCGAAACGGTGGACGAGATCACCGGAGCCGCCCGCGTCATGCGCGGCAAGGCCATCGCGGTGGACGCGCCCGTCGGGGCCATCGACACCTGCGGAACCGGCGGCGACGGGGCCAGCACCTACAACATCTCGACCGCCGCCGCGCTGGTGGTGTCGGCCTGTGGGATTCCGGTGGCCAAGCACGGCAACCGCGCCATCTCCTCCAAATCGGGCGCGGCGGACGTGTTGAGCGCGCTGGGCGTCAATCTGGATTGCGACCTGTCGCTGGTGCGCAAGGCGCTGTGGGAGGCCGGGATCGCCTTTCTGATGGCCCCGCGCCACCATCTGGCCATGCGCAACGTCGGCCCGACGCGCGTGGAGCTTGGCACCCGCACCATCTTCAACCTGATGGGGCCGCTGTCCAACCCGGCGACCACCAAGCGCCAACTGCTGGGCGTGTTCGCCAAGCAATGGGTCGAACCGCTGGCCCAGGTGCTCCAACGCTTGGGGTCGGAGACGGCGTGGGTCGTTCATGGTTCCGACGGGTTGGACGAGATCACCACCACCGGCCCCAGCACGGTCGCCCAGTTGAAGGACGGGGCCGTCACCGTGTTCGAGATCGCGCCGGAGGATGTCGGCCTCCCGCGCGCCACGCTGGAGGATCTGCGCGGCGGTGACGCCCAGACCAACGCGGCGGCCATCCACGCCCTGTTCGATGGCGCGCCCGGCCCCTACCGCGACATCGTGCTGTTGAACGCCGCCGCCGCCCTGCTGGTGGCGGGCAAGGCCGACACGCTGAAAGACGGCGTGGCGCTGGCCGCCGCCGCCATCGACAACGGCGGTGCCCGCGAACGCCTGCGCCGTCTGGTCGCCATCACCAACGAGGTTGTTTCGGCATGAGCGACGTTCTCGACCGCATCAACGCGGACAAGCGCGCCCTGGTCGCCGCCCGCAAGGCCGCCCGCCCGCTGGCGGCGGTGGAAGAGGCGGCGCGCGCCGCCAGCCCGACGCGCGGCTTCATCGCCGCGCTGCGCCGCACGGTGGCGAGCGGGCGTTACGGCCTGATCGCCGAAATCAAGAAGGCCAGCCCGTCCAAGGGCCTGATCCGCGCCGATTTCGACCCGCCAGCGCTGGCCCAGGCCTACAGCACCGGTGGGGCGACCTGCCTGTCGGTGCTGACCGACGAGCCGTATTTCCAGGGCAAGGACGAGTATCTGGTCGCCGCCCGCGCCGCCGTCGATCTGCCGGTGCTGCGCAAGGATTTCATGGTCGATCCCTATCAGATCGTCGAGGCGCGCGCGCTGGGGGCCGACGCCATCCTCATCATCATGGCCTCGCTGTCCGACGCGCAGGCCGCCGAGATCGAGGACGCCGCCATCGCCCAGGGGCTGGACGTGCTGGTGGAGGTCCACAACCGCGACGAACTGGACCGCGCCCTGGCGCTGAAGACCCCCTTGCTGGGGGTGAACAACCGCAATCTGAAGACTCTGGCCGTCGACATCGCGACGACGGAGGAATTGGCCGCCCATGTCCCCACCGACCGGATGCTGGTGGCCGAAAGCGGCCTGTACAGCCCGGCTGATCTGGCGCGGATGGCGGCGGTCGGCGCGCGCTGCTTCCTGGTCGGCGAATCGCTGATGCGTCAGGCCGACGTCACCGCCGCCACCCGCGCGCTGTTGGCGCGGGACTGACGCGATGACCGCCAGCGCCGTCACCATCGCCCTGGAAAGCCCGCGTCAACCCGACGCGGTGGCGCTGGTCGCCGCACTCGACGCCTATCTGAAGGAACGCTACGCCGACGACGCCTGTCATCTGCTCGACATCGAGTCGCTGGCGGCGGACGACGTCCGCTTTTTCCTCGCCCGCCGGGGCGATGGTCCGGCGGTGGGCTGCGCGGCGTTGCGCGTCGATTCCTCGGGTTATGGCGAGGTCAAGCGGATGTTCGTGTCGCCGCAGGCGCGCGGCGGGCGGATCGGCGAACGGCTGCTCGACCGGCTGGCCGAACAGGCCCGGGCGGAGGGTTTGACCGCCCTGCTGCTGGAAACCGGCATCCACCAGCCCGAAGCGGTGGCGCTGTACCGCAAGGCGGGATTCATCGCGCGCGGGCCTTACGCCGATTACCCCGACATCCCCGAAAGCCTGTTCATGGAGCGCCGACTGTGAGCGGTTTCACCCATTTTGACGCCGAAGGGCGCGCCGTGATGGTCGATGTCTCCGACAAGGCGGAGACCGAACGCACCGCCACCGCCGCCGCCGCCGTGCGGATGCAGCCGGAGACCCTGCGCCTGATCCTCGAGGGTGGGGTCAAGAAGGGCGATGTCCTGTCGGTGGCCCGGCTGGCGGGCATCATGGGGGCCAAGCGCACACCGGACCTGATCCCGCTGTGCCACCCGCTGGCGCTGACCTCCGTCAAGGTCGATCTGCGCTGCGACCCGGCGCGCAACGCGGTGGACGTCACCGCCACCTGCAAGCTGAAGGGACAGACCGGGGTGGAGATGGAGGCGTTGACCGCCGTCACCGTCGCCGCCCTGACCGTCTATGACATGTGCAAGGCGGTGGATCGCGGCATGACGATCACCGATGTGCGCCTGCTGCACAAGGCGGGCGGCAAGAGCGGCGTGTGGGACGCGTCCGGCGTCCAGGCCGGTGACGCCACGGCAAGCGAGTCCAACACCGGAGCGCCCTGATGATCCCGGTGGCCGACGCCCGCGCCCGCATCCTGTCGGCCTTTTCCGCCCTTCCGGCGGAAACCGTCGCGCTGCCGGACGCGCTGGGCCGCGTGCTGGCCGAACCGGTCGTTGCCCGTCTGACCCAGCCACCCTTTGACGCCGCCGCGATGGATGGCTGGGCGGTGCGCGCCGCCGACATCGCCGGGGCCAGCCCGGACCATCCGGTGTCGCTGCGCCGCATCGGCGAATCCGCCGCCGGTCACGCCTTTTCCGGCATTTTGCGCGCGGGCGAGGCGGTGCGCATCTTCACCGGCGCGCCGATGCCCGGCGGGGCCACCGCCGTGGTGATGCAGGAGGATTGCGCCGCCGACGACAGCGTCGTCCGGGTCGGCCGCGCCGTGGCCGCCGGGCGTTACGTCCGACCGGCCGGTTTCGATTTTTCCGAACGCCAGGAACTGATCCCCGCCGGACGGCGAATGACGACGCGCGACGTCGCGCTCGCCGCCGGGGCGAATGTGCCGTGGCTGAGCGTGCGGCGGCGTCCGCGCGTGGCGGTGCTGGCGACCGGCGACGAGATCGCCATGCCCGGCGACCCGCTGGGGCCGAGCCAGATCGTCAGCACCAACGCGCTGGGCCTCTGCGCCCTGATCGCCAGCCAGGGCGGGACCGCGCTCAACCTCGGCATCGCCCGCGACAGCGCCGAAAGCGTCGCCGCCATGGCCGCCGGGGCGGTGGGCTGCGATCTGCTGGTGACGACCGGGGGAGCCGCACAGGGCGATTACGACCTCGTGCGGGACGTGCTGGCCGACAAGGGCGTGTCGCTGGACGTCCACGCCATCGCCATGCGGCCGGGCAAGGCGCTGATGTTCGGGCGGGCCGGGTCGGTGCCGCTGCTGGGGCTGCCGGGCAACCCGGTGTCCACCGGCGTCACCGGCGTGCTGTTCCTGCGCCCGATCCTGCGGGTGTTGCAGGGCTTGCCGCCGGACGATCCCAACGGGCCGCAGCGCGCCCGGCTGACCACCGCGCTGAAGGCCAACGACCGGCGGCAGGATTACTTGCGGGCCACCCTGACCACCGCCGCCGACGGCGCGGCGCTGGTCACGCCCTTTGCCCGGCAGGACAGCGCCATCACCTCGCTCTACGCCCAGGCCGATTGTCTGGTCGTCCGCCCGCCCCACGCCCCGGCGGCCCAGGCTGGCGACATGGTCGACATCGTTCCGCTGACCGGCGGATCCTGCAACCTCTGACGTGGTCGGTTGAGCGGCGATTGCGCCCCCTCCACAACCCAGACCCGATAATCCGCCTTGACGCGCGAACGGAACCAAACTAGAACACAAGCTAACGTTTTGCTTTTGTTCTATCAATGATTTGGCGACCGCCGGGAGGCAACCATGCTGACGCGCAAGCAGCACGAATTGCTGCTGTTCATTCACGAGCGTCTCGGCCAGGGCGGGGTGTCGCCCTCCTTCGATGAGATGAAGGACGCGCTTGGGCTGAAGTCAAAATCCGGTATTCACCGCCTCATCACCGGTTTGGAGGAGCGCGGGTTCATCCGCCGCCTGCCCCACCGCGCCCGCGCGCTGGAGGTGCTGCGCATGCCGGAGGGGGCCGAAGCCGCCAAGCTGAAGGCAGCCGCCGCTGCGGCGCGGGCCAAGTTCCAGCCCAACGTCATCAAGGCCGATTTCGCCTTCACGGGCCGGGAAATCGCGTCGGCCCCGGCGGCGGAAACCGTGCAACTGCCGCTCTATGGCCGGATCGCCGCCGGCACGCCGATCGAGGCGTTGCGCGACCAGTCCGCCTTTGTCGACATCCCCGCCACCATGCTCGCCCCCGGCGATCATTACGCCCTGGAGGTTGCCGGTGATTCGATGATCGAGGCCGGGATTCTCGATCACGACACCATTGTCATCCAGCGCTGCGACAGCGCGGAGAACGGGACCATCGTCGTCGCCCTGGTCGATGAGGAGGAGGTCACGCTCAAGCGGCTGCGACGCAAGGGCAACACCATCGCGCTGGAACCGGCCAACGCCGCCTATGAAACCCGGATTTTCGGGGCGGACCGGGTGCGGGTTCAAGGCAAGCTGGTTGGTCTGGTCCGCAAATACTGATCGGATCCGGTTACGGGCGTGACGCGGTCCACGGGCGGTCCCCGCGATGGTCGCGCACGCTGTCAACCCGGACGCCATCGGGCGAAACATAGAGGGCGTGCGCGCCCTCCCGTCGCAAGCGCCAGCGGTCGATGACCAGAGGCGCGCGGCAGCCACGGGCGGAAAAGGGACCGATCACGGCGTCGGTGGCCCCGCAATCCTCGTCCAGCGCGTCGGGCAAGCGGAGAATCGACGCGCTGCGGCCATGGAGCCGGTAGACGCAGCCCAGCGCGTCGCAGGTCAAACGGCCATCCGCCCCCTGTCCGCTGACCGGCCAAGGATCGGCGGCTTGCGGGATCCCGTCGCGCTGCAACCACGTCTCCCCCGTGCGTCCGGGTGATTTGGCGGACAGGCTGAGGCGACCGGACGCCGTGCGCACCCCCACCAGCTTGCCATCGCCCGACACCAGCAGATCGGGCCGCGCCACCAGCGCCGGAGAGGCCAGCCCGCCCAGCACCGCGACCAGCCCCAGCCAGCGCCAGGGCCGTGTCCAGGCGCACAGCCACAGCCCGCCCAGCACCACCGCGACGAAGCCGCCGACCGGCATGGCCGGAACGGTGATGGAGGACCAGGGCAACCCGGCGAAGAACACGGCGGTGGCGATCACCGCCCGGTCGCCCCAATTCATCGCGATCACCGCCGGAGTCTCCCAGCCAAAGGGGAACAGGGCGTAGGCCACCAGACTCCAGGGCATGACCCAGAAGGAGGTGATGGGAATCGCGATCATGTTGGACAGCACGCCGTAAAAGGCGATCTGCTGAAAATGGAACAGGGAGAAGGGCAAGGTCGCCAGCGTGGCGATGACGCTGGTCAGCACGATGCCGCCGACATAGATCAGCGATTGCCCGAACCAGCCAAAGCCGCGCCGCCACACCGCCATCGGTTCCGAAATGCGTTCAAACGCCGCGATCAGCGCAACCACGGCGGCAAAGGACATCTGGAAGCTGGGGCCGAGCATCCCTTCGGGATCCAGCGCGGTGGTGACAAGCCCGGCAAAGGCGACCAACCGCATGCTGAGCGGATCGCGGTCCAGCATGATCGCCCCCATCACCATGCCGGTCATCAGCACCGACCGGACGGTTGGCAAGGGCGCTCCCACCAACAGGGTGTAGGCCAAGGCTGAGAGGATGCCGAACAGCGCGGCGATCTTCTTGATCGGCCAGCGCAGGGCGATCCAGGGCGACAGCGCCAGCAGGGCGCGCACGACATAGAACAGAATGCCCGCCGCGATGCCCACATGCAGGCCGGAAATCGACAGGAGATGCGCCAATCCGCTGAAGCGGAAGGCGTCCATCGTCGCGTCGGGAATGGCGAACTCCTCGCCGTTCAGCAGGGCGGCGGTGACGCTGGCCTCCACCGGGTCGGCGATGGTGGCGGCGACCCGCGCGGCGATGTGGCCCCGCGCCTGCTCGAACCACACCGTCACCCGCGACCAGCCGGTGACGGGTGGGGCTTCGATCGTCTCCGCCCCGCCCACCGAAAAACCGGTGGCCCCCAACCCCATGAAAAAGGCCCGGCGTTGGAAATCGAAGGCTCCCGGTTCGGCCGGTGGGGCCGGGGGCGACAGGCTGGCGCGCAACCGGACCATGGCACCGGGGGCGGGCGGCGGGTGCCGGTCCGAGATGCGGATCCGCACCGCCTTGGGCGTCTCCTCCGGCTTCAGGCGGCTGATGGTCGGATCGCGCAGGGTCAACCGCACCGCGCCCGGTCGCCGCTCCACCGCCATCACCCGCCCCGTCACCTCCGCGCCCGCCAACTCGCGCGTCAGGATCGGGGCGGCGACGCGCGCGGTTTCCGCCTGCGCCACCAGAAAGCCCAGAGCCACCACCAGCCCGGCCAACGCCAGAATCGCAGCGGCCAGCCAGCGCCGCAGCCCGACCAGCAGCACCGCCGCGCCGGAAACCGCCGCCAGCCCGCTCCACCAGGGCGGTTCCGCGTGCTGGGCGAAATAAAGCGCGGCACCCACGCCAAAGCCGACCGGCCCCCACAGGACCCAACGCTCCCGGTCGGCCGCCACCTCCTCCACCAACCAGCGCCCCAGACGCCGCAGCGGGGCCAGCGCGCGCGCAACCGCTCCGCCCGCCGATGGCGGCGGATCGTCCCACGACTCCGTCAACGCGCCATCGTCGCCACGGGGTCCGTCCCGCTCCGTCGTCACCGACGCCGTCATCCTTTTGACGCCCATGCGCGCATGGCATTGCCCCGAAGCCGGTCGGCTGTGTTACACAACGCGGATGCGCCCCATCGCGCGCCCTGTTGCATTGTAACAGCGCCGAACCCGGAATTGAGACACCGATGACCGTCGTCACCCGTTTTGCCCCCTCGCCCACCGGCTTTCTCCACATCGGCGGTGGCCGCACCGCCCTGTTCAACTGGCTGTACGCCCGTCGGATGGGTGGCAAGTTCCTGTTGCGGATCGAGGACACCGACCGGCAACGCTCGACCGACGCGGCGGTGGACGCGATTCTCGATGGTCTGACGTGGCTGGGCCTGGATTGGGACGGCGAAGCCGTCAGCCAGTTCGCCCGCAAGGACCGGCACGCCGAGGTCGCCCACCAGATGCTCGCCGCCGGCAAGGCCTACCGCTGCTATTGCAGCCCGGAGGAGCTGACCGAGATGCGCGAGGCGCAGAAGGCCGCCGGGCAACCGATGCGCTATGATGGCCGGTGGCGCGACCGCCCCGACTCCGATGCCCCGGCGGGCGTGGCCCCGGTCATCCGCCTGAAGGCCCCGCAGGAGGGCGAAACCGTTCTGAAGGATCTGGTTCAGGGCGAGGTGACGGTGCAGAACGCCCAGTTGGACGATCTGATCCTGCTGCGCGCCGATGGCACGCCGACCTATCTGCTGGCCGTGGTGGTGGACGACCACGACATGGGCGTGACCCACGTCGTGCGCGGCGACGATCACCTGACCAACACCTTCCGCCAGATCCAGATCTTCAACGCCATGGGCTGGGACCTGCCGCAGTTCGGCCACATCCCGCTGATTCACGGGGCCGACGGGGCCAAACTGTCCAAGCGTCACGGCGCGCTCGGCGTCGACGCCTACCGCGACCTCGGCTATCTGCCCGAAGCGGTGCGCAACTATCTCCTGCGTTTGGGCTGGTCGCACGGCGATGACGAGATCATCTCGACCGAACAGGCGATCGAGTGGTTCAACCTGGAGGGCATCGGCCGTTCCGCCTCGCGATTCGACTTCGCCAAGCTGGACAGCCTCAACGCCCATTACATGCGTCAGGCCGACGACGCCCGTCTGGTCGGGCTGATCGCGCCGCGCCTGGAAGCCGATCTGGGCCGCGCCCTGACCGACGCCGACCGCGACCTTCTGACGCGGGCGATGAACGGGCTGAAGCAGCGCGCCCGCACGGTGGTGGAACTGGCGCAGAGCGCCCGATTCTACCTCGCCGCCCGCCCGTTGGCCTATGACGAGAAGGCCGCCGCCCTGCTGGACGACAAGGGCCGCGCCATCCTGGCCGAACTGGCCGACCGCTTCGCCACAGAGGCCGAATTCACGGCGGCGGTGCTGGAGGCGCAGGTGCGCGCCTTTGCCGAAGAACGGGGGGAAAAGCTGGGCAAGGTGGCCCAGCCGCTGCGCGCCGCGTTGACCGGATCGACCGTCTCGCCGCCGATTTTCGAGGTGGCGGAACTGCTGGGCCGGGATGAGACGCTTGCTCGCATCCGCGATGCAGCGGTTGCAGCATAAAGGTCATTTCCGTGCGTTGCCATCGGTGCGGCATGGAACTATGCTGCGCCGACGAAAAAAGGGCACCAAGCCCACCGCTCAACGATAAGGACGTGCCGAGATGACCCAAACCAAGGAAGTGTCGAACACCGTAACGCTGACGGACAATCGCACGGGCAAGCAAGTGACGATGCCGATTCTCGACGGCAAGATCGGGCCGAGCGTGATCGACATCCGCAAGCTGTACGCCGAAACCGGTTGTTTCACCTACGATCCCGGCTTCACCTCGACCGGCAGCTGCGAATCGCAGATCACCTACATCGACGGTGACGAAGGCGTTCTGCTGCATCGCGGCTATTCGATCGATGAACTGGCCGCCAAATCGACCTTCCCGGAGGTCTGCTTCCTGCTGCTGAACGGCCATCTGCCGACCGCCGCCGAAAGCACCGAGTTTGACAGCATCCTGCGCCGCCATTCGATGGTGCACGAGCAGCTGACCCGCTTCTACAGCGGTTTCCGCCGCGACGCTCACCCGATGGCGATCATGTGCGGCGTCGTCGGCGCGCTGTCGGCCTTCTACCACGACTCGACCGACATCAACGATCCGGTGGAGCGCAAGATCGCCGCGCACCGCCTGATCGCCAAGATGCCGACCATCGCCGCGATGGCCTACAAATATTCGGTCGGTCAGCCCTTCATGTACCCGCGCAACGACCTGTCGTATGCGGAAAACTTCCTGTACATGACCTTCGGCACCCCGTGCGAGCCGTACAAGGTGAACCCGATCCTGGCCAAGGCCATGGACAAGATTTTCATCCTGCACGCCGACCACGAGCAGAACGCCTCGACCTCGACCGTCCGTTTGGCCGGCTCCTCGGGTGCCAACCCGTTCGCCTGCATCGCCGCCGGCATCGCCTCGCTGTGGGGTCCTGCCCATGGCGGTGCGAACGAAGCCGTTCTGAAGATGCTGGAAGAGATCGGCACCGTCGACCGCATCCCCGAGTGCGTCCGCCGCGCCAAGGACAAGAACGACAACTTCCGTCTGATGGGCTTCGGCCACCGGGTGTACAAGAACTACGACCCGCGCGCCCAGGTCATGCGCCAGGCCTGCCACGAAGTGTTGGGCGAACTGGGCATCAAGAACGAGCCGCTGCTCGACATCGCGATGGAGCTGGAGCGCATCGCGCTCACCGATGAATATTTCATCGAGAAGAAGCTGTACCCGAACGTCGATTTCTACTCGGGCATCATCCTGAAGGCGATGGGCTTCCCGACCAGCATGTTCACCGTGCTGTTCGCGCTGGCCCGCACCGTCGGCTGGATCAGCCAGTGGAAGGAAATGATCGAGGATCCGGTGCAGAAGATCGGCCGTCCGCGTCAGCTCTACACCGGCGAGACCCGGCGCGCCTTCGTGCCGCTGGCCGAGCGTGGCTAACCGGCCGACCGCCAGCAAGGGAATGGGCGGCTCCAACGGAGCCGCCCAGGACCCCACGGACTACATCGTTCCGGCGCGGCGCGTGCGCATGCACGCGCCCGCCAACGACAACAAGGCGCCGTTGGGCTGGCGCGTTCGCCGCCTGCTCGTCTATGTCGTCATCCTGGCCTTGATCGCCGGGATCATCCTGGTCTGAGCGCCCTTTTCGCTCTCGCCCGTCGCGCGCCCATCACGCTTGGGTGATCGGAATGTGCGGGTCCTCCGCCGCGACCCGATCCAACCACGCCAGAACCGCCGGATAGCCGCTCAGATCGAACCCGCCCTCGTCCGCCACATGGGTGTAGGCGTAGAGCGCGATGTCGGCGATGGAGAGGCGATCCCCCACGAAAAAGCGGCGCTCGCGAAGGTGGCCGTCCATGACGGCGAGCGCGTCGTAACCAAGCGCGCGCTTGGCGACGATGCTCGGCTCCTGCGTTGTTGACCCGTGATGCAGCGCCCAATGCCGCACAACGGCGATGTTCGGTTCGTGGCTGTACTGCTCGAAAAACATCCATTGCAGCGCCTGCGCGCGCTCCAGCCGATCCTCCGGCAGATAGGACGTGCCTTCGGCCAGATACCACAGAATGGCGTTTGATTCGGGCAGGACGACGCCACCCTCCAGTTCCAGAGCGGGAACGCGGCCGTTTGGATTCTTGGCGAGGAACTCCGGCGTCCGGGTCTCTTTCCGGTCGATGTCCAACTCCACACGCTCGCACGGAACGCCCAGCTTGTGCAGAATCAGGCGGCATTTGTAGGCGTTGCCGGAAATCAGGCTGTCATACAGGCGAACCGGGGGCAAAAAAGAGGACGGCGTCATCGCAACTCCCACATCAAGCGATTGCAAGCCGTAGGATGTCGGAAGCTGTGTGGTCTTGAAAGTGGCGCGGACGCCAGTTAGCGTTCAGATCATGCCAAACGAATCCCCCTCCACCCCCCTGGTCGTCGCGCTGGCCTATGACGGTCTGTGCATCTTTGAATTCGGCGTCGCCGTCGAGGTGTTCGGTCTGCCGCGCCCGGAGTTGGGACCGGGCTGGTATCGTTTCGCCGTCGCCGCCCTGGATCCCGGCCCGCTGCGCGCCACCGGCGGCGTGCGCCTGATGGTCGATGGCGGGTTGGAGCTTTTGGACGCCGCGCAGACCATCATCATTCCCGGCTGGCGCGGCGCCAGAACCCCGGTTCCCGCCGCGCTGACCGACGCGCTGAAACGCGCCGACGCGCGCGGCGCCCGCATCCTGTCGATCTGTTCGGGCGCCTTCGTGCTGGCCGCCGCCGGGCTGCTGAACGGGCGGCGCGCCACCACCCATTGGCGCCACGCCGGGGCGCTGACCGATCTCCACCCCAACATCCGCATCGTTCCCGACGTGCTGTATGTGGACGAGGGCAACATCCTGACCTCGGCGGGCAGCGCCGCCGGGATCGATCTGTGCCTGCATCTGGTCCGCCGCGATTTCGGCCACGAAGCCGCCAACAGCGTCGCCCGTCGTCTGGTCGTCCAACCCCACCGCGAGGGCGGACAAGCGCAATTCATCGAAAGCCCGGTGCCGACGGCGCGGGAGGGGGCGCGGCTTGCCCCGCTGCTCGATCATCTGCGCGCCCATCTGGCCGACGACCACAATCTGGTCGCCATGGCTGAGCGGACGGGAATGAGCCTGCGCACCTTCCTGCGCCGCTTTTCCGCATTGACCGGCCTGACGCCCGGCGAATGGCTGCTGACCGAACGGTTGGCGCACGCCCGCCGCCTGCTGGAAGACGGTGATCTGTCGGTGGAGGAGGTCGCCACCCGCGTCGGCTTCGGCACGGCGGCCACCCTGCGCCATCATTTCCGCCAGCGCGTCGGCCTCAGCCCCACCACCTACCGGGCGCGGTTTCGACGGACGTGATGGTTCCCATCACGCGGGGTTTGCCGCGCTCAGCGTTTCACGACCCAACGCCGCTTCGGCCACCAGCCAGGTCCGGAAGGCCAAGGGTAAGCGGCGCGCCTGTCCAGCCGGTGGCGCGGACAACACATAACGATCCCCGCAGGCCGCCACCGGGCCAAAGGGGCAGACCAACCGCCCAGCGGCCAGCGCCGACACCGCCAGGGATGGCCGCGCCAACGCCACGCCCAAACCGGCTTCGGCGGCCTGCATCACCATCACCGAATCGGAAAAGCTGAGGCCAGTCGAGACGTCCAGCGCGTCCAGACCCGCCGCCGCCTTCCACACGCTCCAATCCGGCCATTCGTGAACGTGCAGCAGAGTGGTACCCGTCAGCAAATCGGCTGGCCGCCGCAGCCCTGTGGCAACAGCGGGGGCGCACACCGGCATCAACCCATCCTCGGACAGCGTGATGCCATCGGGAATCGGATCGCCGCCCCGCACATAGCGGACCACCACCCAGCCGCTTTCCATCTCCGCCGGGCGGTCGTGGTTGCTGCCGTCCAAATCCACGCGCAACCCCGGCCAGTCGGCCAGAAAGCGCGGCAGACGCGGAACCAGCCACAGCGCCGCCCAGGCCCGTGGAGCGGCAACCCGCAGGCGCAGCGGCCCGCCGCTGGCCACCCGGTCGAACGCCTCCGTCATCCGGCCCAGACCGGTGGTGCAGGCGCGCGCCAACTCCCGCCCGGCCTCGGTCAGCACAAGACCGCGCGGCGTGCGATCGAACAGCCGGACGCCCAGGCGCTTTTCCAGATCGCCCACCTGTCGGCTGATCGCACCATGGGTCAAACCCAACTCATCGGCGGCGCGGGTCATACCGCCCTGACGGGCGGCGGCTTCGAAGGCCGCAAGCGCGGTCAGGGGCAAACGGGACATGGTGGTTGCGTCAAACCGCCGAAGTGGTGTGAGAAATCCTCACACCCACCCGTTTCGAAGTCAATGGACCGGGTGCCCGGTCCAGGGGAAGATTCGGGGCATGGACACACACATCCCCCCTTCCCTTGCCATCGCGCACCTTGATCGGTTGGATGACCCACAGGTGCGCGCCGATCTGGAATCGCTGCTGACCGACGCCGTGGCAAGCGGCGCGTCGGTTGGCTTTCATCACCCGCTGGATCCCGCACGAAACGCCGCTTTCTGGGATGGCGTGGCCGCCGCCCTCGCCGCAGGCCACCATCATCTGCTGATCGCCCGCGATGGATCGGGCCGCGTGATCGGATCGGTGCAATTGGCCCTGTGCGCCAAACAGAACGGGCCGCATCGGGCCGAGGTGCAAAAGCTGCTGGTCCTGACCGACCAGCGCGGTCGCGGCATCGCGCGGGCCTTGATGGAGGCGCTTGAAGACATGGCGCGCGGGCTGGGCCGCAGCCTGTTGCAACTCGACACCCGCGCCGGGGATTATGGCGAACCGTTCTACAGCCGCACCGGTTGGACGCGCGCCGGTCTGTTGCCCGCCCACACGCTGGAGGCCGACGGTCGTTATCACGACGCCGTGATCTTCTACCGTCGGCTCTGAACCTTACTTCTTCTCGATCAACTCGATTTTGTAACCGTCCGGATCCTCGATGAAGGCGATCACGGTGGTTCCATGCTTCATCGGGCCGGGTGGGCGGGGGATCGACACGCCTTCCGCCGCCAGCGCCGCGCAGGTGGCGTAAATGTCCGGCACGCCAAGCGCGATGTGGCCGAAACCGCTGCCGATGACATAAGGCTCGGTCTGGTCCCAATTGTGGGTCAGTTCGATCACCGCCGTGTCGGATTCGTCACCGTAACCGACAAAGGCGAGGGTGAAGCGGCCGCTTTCGTAATCCGTGCGGCGCAGCAGCGTCATGCCGAGCAGGCGGGTGTAAAAATCGATGGACGTGTCGAGGTCCAAGACGCGCAGCATGGTGTGCAGCAGACGAAAATTGCTCATGTTCCACCTTTCCCGTTTCGGGCTTATCCCCTGTTGGGGTGTTGGCTGACGAGATCCAGGACGACGCGGGCGGCCCGCTCGCTGGGCGGAACATCCCCCTGCCCCAACCAGCGCGCCACCTCCGCCACCCCGTCGATCTGTTCCTGCCGGGCCTGCGGGTTGTCGAGCAGACGGCCGAGCGCGTCGGCGAGGCGATCGGGGCGGCACTCCTCCTGCAACAGCTCCGGGACCAGCATCCGGTCAAGCATCAGATTGACAAGATTGACGTATTTGACCCGGATCAGCCGACGGTACAGCGCCACCGTGATTGGATTCAGGCGATAGGCGATGACCGACGGCAACTGGGCCAAGGCAAGCTCCAACGCCACCGTGCCCGACGCCGCAAGCGCCACCTCCGCCGCCGCAAAGGCGTCGTGCTTGTCCGCGTCGCCCTCCACCAAGATGGTGCGCAGCGGCCAATCGGCAAGCGCGGCGGCCACCCGGTCCCGCACCGTGGCCACGGTTGGGACCACCGCCACCAGATTGGGATGGCGGGGCGTCAACCGTTCCAACGTGGCGCGGAAATCCGGCAACAGGCGCGACACCTCCCCCTTGCGGCTGCCCGGCAGCACCACGACCACACGGTCGCTGTCCGCCACGCCATGCGCCGCCCGGAAGCGGGCACCGTCACCCCGCCCCGCCCCGCTTTCCACCACCGAATGACCGACAAAGCTGCACGGCAGACCTTCGCGTTCAAAATAGGGCGGTTCAAAGGGCAGGATCGCCAGCAGGTGATCGTACAGCGCCGCGTATTTCGCCGCCCGCTTCGGCTTCCAGGCCCACACCGTGGGGGCGACGTAATGGATGAGCGGAATGGACGGTTCCGCCGCACGGACCTTTTTGGCAACCCGCAAGGTGAAGCCCGGCGAATCGATGCCGATCACCGCGTCGGGCCGTGCGCGCAGGATCTCGGCCGCCGTCTGGTCGATGCGCCGAATCAGGTTGGGCAGGTGCGGCAGCAGTTCAAACACGCCGAACAGGGTGAGTTCGCCCATGGGAAACAGGCTGACCAACCCCTCGGCGATCATTTTTTCGCCACCAATGCCGATGAAACGGACCTGCCCGCCGGTCAACCGCTTGGCCGCCGCCATCAACCGCGCGCCCAGCGCGTCGCCCGACGGCTCTCCGGCCATGACGAACAGGGTTGGGACGAATGGAGTTGGAACGAACGGGGTCGGGCCGCTCACGCCGCACCCCCGGCGGGAATCTCGATGCCGACCACGAACAGGCCAAGCCGATCGGCGGTGGCCGCCACCGCCTCGCGGTCGATCAACAGGCTGCCCCCCGCTTCGATGGCCACGCCGCGCAAGCCAGCCGCCGCCGCCCGCTCGACGGTGGTCACGCCCATGGTTGGCAGATCGATGCGGCGATCCTGGTTGGGTTTCTTCACCTTGACCAACACACCACCCGGGCCGGGCCGGGCCAAGGCGGCGCAGCGCGCGAGCATGGCGTCGGTTCCCTCGATGGCCTCCACCGCCAGAACCAAGCCCTGCTGCACCACCGCCCCTTGCCCGACATCCAGATCGCCCAGGGCGCGGGCCACCTGAACGGCGCGGGCGATGTCGCGTTCGGCCTCCGCGTCGGGGGTGAGCGCGCCGACGGGGCCGGGAACGGTCAACAAATCCTTCAGCACGTCGTGAAGCCCGACAACGCGAAAGCCCTCCCCCTCCAACTCCCGCGCCACCGCGCGCAGCAGCCCATCATCGCCCAGCGCACGGGTCCCCACCCGCGCCAGAAAGCGCGTGGTCCACCAGTCGGGCAGCAGTTCGGTGAAAGAGGGGCGCTTGACCGGTCCGGCGAAGACGATGTCGTCCACGCCTTCCTCGTGCAGGCGGCGGATGATGCTGCCCGCCGCGCCGAATCGGCTCCACAGATGCGGCCAGCCGATCACGGTTTCGGGGTCGGTGTGCCCGTCAAACGCGACGATGAAGACCGCGCGCCCCTGCCCCCGCACGGCCGCTGCGATGCGGGCGGGCAAGCTGCCGCCACCCGCCAGGATCGCCAATGTGCGCCCGGACACGCCGGTTGCCCCCACCCCGGTCAGGATTCGCGGGGTTGGCAGAGCGACCGCGACTCCTTGGCGCGGATGAAGGCGACCACATCGGCCACCAACGCCCGTTGGCCGAAATCGCGCTCCACCTCGTCCAGCCGTTCAGCAAAAGTGCCTTCCGGACCGAACAGGTTGCGATAGGCCGCGCGCAGGGCGTGGATCTCATCCTTTTTGAAGCCGCGACGCTCCAAACCGATGATGTTCAGCCCGGCCAGACGGGCGCGGTCGCCCATCACGGTGCCAAAGGGGATGACGTCGTTTTCAACGCCGGACATGCCGCCGATCATCGCGTGCGCGCCAATGCGAACGAACTGCCGCACCGCCGACAGACCGCCGATGATGACATAGTCGCCCAACACGACATGGCCGCCGAGCGTGGCGTTGTTGGCCATGATGACGTGATCGCCGACGATGCAATCATGGGCGACGTGCGATCCCATCATGAACAGCCCGTCGTCCCCAACCTTGGTCAGCATGCCGCCGCCCTCGGTTCCGGGATTCATGGTGACATGCTCGCGGATCTGGTTGCGCGCGCCGATGATGAGTTCCGACGGTTCGCCGTGGAACTTCAAATCCTGCGGGCGATGGCCGATGGAGGCGAACGGATAGATCACCGTGTCGGCCCCGATCCGCGTGCGTCCATCGACGGCGACATGGGACACCAGCCGCACGCCATCGCCCAATTCGACATTCGGGCCGACCACACAGAAGGGGCCGATCGAAACGCCCTCGCCCAGCGAGGCCGCCGGATCGACGATGGCGGACGGATGGATGGTGGTGGTCATTTCTCGTCCAGGATCATGGCGGAATAGACGGCTTCGGCGACCAGGACGCCGTTCACCTTGGCTTCACCCTTGAACTTCCAGACATTCGCACGCTGGCGCTGCTTGGTGACGTGGATGTGGATCGTGTCGCCCGGCGTCACCGGACGGCGGAACCGCGCCTCGTCCACGGTCATGAAATAGACCAGCTTGCCTTCGGCTTCCTTGCCGAGCGTGCCAACCACCAGAACGGCGGAGGTTTGCGCCATCGCCTCGATGATGAGGACGCCGGGCATCACCGGACGGGACGGGAAATGGCCCTGGAAATAGGGTTCGTTGATCGAGACGTTCTTCACGCCCACCGCGCTTTCGCCCAGCACGATGTCGATCACCCGCTCGATCATCAGGATCGGGTAGCGGTGCGGAATCATTTCCATGATGCGGACGACGTCGATGTCCGCCATCCGCTTGTCTTGCGAATTGTTCTCTGCCGTTGCGTCCATAGTCCGGCCGCCCACCTTTCCAAACACCGCCTGAGGTTATCACGGAACCCGATGCCGGACCCGACGGATCGCGCCGCCGCACCGGTCCCAACGCCCGTCTTCATGCCGCATTTTCGCGGCTGTCGCAACGACCGCCATCCCTTATGGAAAAAGCCGCCATCATCCCGATCAGGACGATGGCGGCCTTCCGATCACACGAACGTCTTACTGCTTGGGAACGTTCAGCGCCACTTGCGGCAGCTTCTTGTTCACCCGGTCCATCACCGTGTCGGTCACGTCCAGTTGCGTGTCGACCAGAACGAACTGCTGACGGGCCAGCACCAGATTCGCACCGCGTTCGCGGGCGACGTCGGCGACGACTTCGACCATCGTCTTGTGCACCACCGCCATCGCGTCGTTCAGCGTGGTTTCCAGAACGCGCTTGCGCGTCTGCACCGTCTTCTGAACGTCGGCGACCTGCTTTTCGAAGTCGCGGCGCTTGTTGGCGAGCGCGTCCGGCGACAGAACGGTCTGCTGCTTGCGCAGCTCGTCCTCGCCCTTGCGCAGCTTGTCTTCCAGACCGGAAATTTCCTTCTGGTAGGTGTCGCGCAGGGCTTCGAACGACTTGGTGATGCTCTTGGAGGCGTTGGACTCCTGCATCACCTTCTGGACGTCGATGACAGCGATGAGCGGAGCCTTCAGCTCCGCCGCCTTCGCCGCGTCGGCGGGCTTGGTCGCTTCGGCAGGCTTGGCCGCATCGGGCTTCGGAGCCTCCTGGGCGAACGCCACCGGAGCGGCCAGGGACAAACCGGCGCTGATCGCGGCGGAAAGAACGGCGGCGCGAACCGCCGTCTGGAAGATGCTGACTTGCATGTTAGAACCTGGTTCCGAAGCTGAAGCGGATGAGTTCTTTCTTGTCGTAGCTTTCCTTGCGCAGCGGCAGGGCCACATCAAGCCGGATCGGCCCGAACGGCGACTTCCACGACACGCCGGTGCCCACCGACACGCGAATCGACTCGCTTTCCTTGACCACCGGATCGCTGATCCCGGACTTGCCAAGCGTGCCCGCGTCGGTGAAGGCGTGGCCCAACAGACCGAACTCCTCCGGCAAACCGAAGGGGAAGCTCATTTCCACCGAGGCGCGGGCGTAGCGCGTGCCACCCAGCGAGTCGCCGGTGGACACATCGCGCGCGCCGATGCCGGCGGTGTTGAAACCGCGCAGCGTGTCGCCGCCGATGAAGAAGCGGTCGGCCAGGGACACCTTTTGCCCAAGGCCGACGATGTAACCGATTTCGCCCGAAGTGCTGAGCACCCAGTTTTCCGCGCCCAAGGGCAGGTAATAACCACCGCTGATGCGGTTGCGCAGGAACCGCACCGACCCGCCCAAACCGGCGATGTCGTTGGTCATGCGCAGGTAATAGCCTTCGGTCGGGGTCAGCTTGCTGTTGCGCATGTCATAGGTCAGTTCCTGACCGATGAGCGAGGTCAAACGTTCGCCGCGCTGCTCCTTGACCCACTTCGACGCGGTGGAGGCCACCTCTTCGATCAAGGTGTCCTGGAGCTGATAATAGACACGCTGGCGCAGATGCTCGCTCAACGGGAAGCCCAGACGCAGGGCGAAGCCCGTGTTCTTCTCGTTGAAAGAGCTTTCGTTCTGGTAGTTGCGGCGGACCCGGAACAGATCGACGCCCGCCGACATGTCGCGGTCCATGAAATACGGCTCCGTGAAGGAGATGTCGTATTCCTGGCGCTTGCCGGACACTGTGGCACCCAGTCGCAGGTCCTGGCCCCGGCCGAGCAGATTGCGTTCGCGAATCGAGAAGTCGCCGAGCGGACCGTCGGAGGTCGAGAAACCGGCACCGACGGAGATTTCACCGGTCGATTGCTCCGCCACCTCGACGTTCACCGCCGACCGGTCGGGGACCGTGGTTTCCGCCGTGGTGATGTTCACCCGCTCGAAATAGCCCAAATCCTTGATGCGCTGTTCGGAGCGCTTCAGCTTGGACGCGTTGAACGGGTCGCCTTCCGACAGCAGCATCTCGCGCCGGATCACCTTGTCCAGCGTGCGGACGTTGCCGTTGATGTCGATGCGGTCCACGAACACGCGCGGGCCTTCCACCACCTCATAGGTGATGTCGACCGTTTGGTTGTCACGGTTGCGGTTGATGCGCGGACGAATGTCCACGAAGGCGTATTGCAGATCACCGACCGCGTTGGTCAGCTTGGTGATCGTGTTCTCGACCTCCTGCGCGTTGTACCAATTCCCTTCCTTGGTGGTCAGGATGTCGGCCAGCTGCGAGGCGTCGATTTGCTTGATCTGGGTTTTGATGTCGACCTTGCCGAACTTGTAGCGCTCACCCTCTTCGATCGTGAAGGTGATGAAGAACGCCTCGCGATCCGGGGTCAGTTCGGCCACCGCCGACACCACGCGGAAATCGGCGTAGCCTTCCTTCAGATAGAAGCGGCGCAACAGGTCGCGGTCATAGGCCAGACGATCCGGATCGTAATTGTCATCCGAGGTCAGGAAGCGCCACCAGGCTGTTTCCTTGGTCTGGATCGACTCGCGCAACGACCCGTCGGAGAATTTCTCGTTGCCGACAAAGGTGATGCCGCGCACACCGGTGCGCACCCCTTCGTTGATCTCGAACACCAGATCGACGCGGTTCTGGTCGAGCTGGATGATCTTCGGCTCCACCGTGGCGGCAAAGCGGCCCTGGCGGCGGTAGATGTCCTGAATGCGCTGAACGTCGTTCTGGACACGCGTGCGGGTGTAGACGACGCGGGGACGAAGCTGGATTTCCTTTTCCAGATTGTCCTTTTCGATGCGCCGGTTCCCCTCGAAGGCGATGCGGTTGATGATCGGGTTTTCCGCCACCACCACGACCAGCACGTCGCCCTGACGCTTCAGATTGACGTCGGAAAACAGGCCGGTGTTGAACAGCGCCTTCAACGAACGGTCGATCCGGTCGGGATCGAACGGATCGCCCGGCTGAATCGTGAGATAGGAGCGGACGGTCGACGCCTCGATTCGCTGAATGCCCTCGACACGGATATCCCGCACCGTCCCGCCGGAAAACACCTGCGCGACCAGCGTGCCGGGCACCGTCAGCGGCGCACCGCTCTGGGCAAGGGCAACAGACACCGTCGTCATGGCGCAGCCGGCCAACAGGCCCGCCACCAGAACTTTGCTCGACACCGGCAAATCACCGCTCCCTGGCATTTGGGGGTTGGTTAAGACACCAATCCCCGGAAGAAATCGACCACGCGCAGCTGAACCAAATCGTTCCACGTGGCGAAGACCATGAGCGTTAATACCAAAGCCAATCCAATGCGGAAACCGTATTCTTGCGCCCGCGCACCGAGAGGGCGGCCAAGCGCCCCTTCAATCGCGTAAAACAGCAGGTGGCCGCCGTCGAGCATCGGCACCGGAAACAGGTTGATCAGGCCGAGATTGACCGACAGGAAGGCCATGAACCACACCAGCGGGTACCAGCCGGATTGCGCCACCTCGCCCGACATCTGGGCGATGCGCAGCGGCCCACCCAATTCCTCCGTGCCACGCGAGCCTTCAATTATCTGGCCCAAGGCGGTGAAGGTCCCGGAAATCATGCCGTACACCTCACGCCCGGCCTGCCAGACGGCGGTCAGCGGGTCGTGACGCTTCATCTCCGATCCACCGCGCGAGATGCCAAGCTGGCCCACGCGGTGGCTGTTGCCCATGCGGTCCACCACCTCGCGCGCGTCCGGCGTGGCGGTCAACGCAATCATCTTGCCATCGCGCTCGACGTCCAGCCGCAGGGCTTCACCGGGCTTGATCGACACAACCGCGCGGATTTCCTCAAAACGCTGGATTTCCGTTCCGTCGATGGCGCGAATCAGGTCGCCGGGCTTCAGCCCGGCCCGCTCCGCCGCACTGCCCGGCTGCACCCCGCCGACATCGGGCGGCGTGAAGGACTGCCCGGCGGTGGCGAACAACACCGCCAGGACGGTGATGGAAAAGACAAAATTCGCGATCGGTCCGGCAGCGACCACCGCTGCGCGTTGCCCCAAACGCTTGTGATGGAAGGAAACCGCGCGCTCCTCGTCGGTCATCGCGGTCAGATGCGCGCCGGGCGTGCTGGCCGGATCGGCGTCGCCGAACATCTTCACATAGCCACCCAGCGGCAAAGCGCTGATTTTCCAACGGGTCCCAAGCTTGTCGGTGAAACCGAACAGCTCCGGCCCGAATCCGATGGAAAACACCTCGATCCGCACCCCGTTGCGGCGGGCGACGAGGTAATGGCCCAGCTCATGCACGAAGACGAGCACGGTCAGCACCAGCAGGAACGCCAGCACCGAAGACGAAAAACCGCCGAGAATGTCCATGCTACCCTTTGCGCCCCTTGCCTTTGTGCCCCTTGGGGGCCTGATCGCGGATCACCGGCTGCCGTCGCCGCCGCAACGGATCAGGTCGGCACACGGGCAGCGGCAACGCGTCGCGCGTCGGCGTCCGCCTCGCGCACCGCGTCAAGATCACGCAGCGGGCGGTGGGGCAACGCCGTCAACGTCCCCTCGACGATCCGTTCGATGTCGAGGAAGCCGATCCGGCGGTCAAGAAACGCCTGAACGGCCACTTCATTGGCGGCACTCAAAAGAGTAGGTGCGCTCCCCCCGCTTTGCAAGGCGGCCCGGGTCAGGCGCAGGGCGGGGAATCGGACCGGGTCGGGCGCTTCGAAGGTCAGCGTCGCCGCCTTGGTCAGATCGAGTCGCTCGGCCGGTGTCGCCAGCCGCGCGGGCCAGCCCAGGGCATAGGCGATGGGCGTGCGCATGTCCGGCGTGCCAAGCTGGGCCAGAACCGACCCATCGACGTATTCGACCAGCGAATGGATGACCGATTGCGGATGCACCAGCACATCGATGCGCGGTTCGGGAATGTCGAACAGGAAATGCGCCTCGATCAGTTCCAACCCCTTGTTCATCAGGGTGGCGCTGTCGACCGAGATTTTGGCCCCCATGTCCCAGGTCGGATGGGCCACGGCCTGTTCCCGCGTGGCCGTCGCCATGAAGGCACGATCCTTGGTGCGGAACGGACCGCCCGATGCGGTCAGAATCAAGCGGGCCACGCTCTCCGGGCGGGCGAAATCAAAGACCTGGTAAATGGCCGAATGCTCGCTGTCCACCGGCAGCAGGGTGGCCCCGTGGGCGCGCACCTCCTCCATCATGAAGGCCCCGGCGCAGACCAGAACCTCCTTGTTGGCGAAGGCGACGATGGCCCCGCGCCGGATGGCGGCGAGCGTCGGCTCCAACCCGGCGAATCCGACGATGGCGGCCATCACCCAGTCCGACGGACGGGCGGCGGCCTCCACCACGGCTTGCGGACCGGCGGCGGCCTCAATCCCGGTTCCGGCCAGACGCTCCTTCAACTCGGCGTATCCGGCGGGGTCGGCCACCACCGCCAGACGGGCGTTCAGGCGCTTGGCCTGATCGGCCAACAGGGCGACGTTGCGGTTGGCGGTCAACGCCTCCACCGGAAAACGGTCAGGGTCGCGCGCCACCAGATCGACGGTCTGGGTTCCAACCGAACCGGTGGACCCGAGAATCGTCACACGCCGCTGTCCGGCACCCGCCGCCGCACCGCTGTTGGACGTCACCACCATGAGAGAGCCGTTCCGAGGGTCGCGTGAAACACAGCCAGCACCGGGGCGGCGACCAGAAGCCCATCGATGCGATCCAGGATGCCGCCATGCCCCGGAATGAGGTGGCCGCTGTCCTTGACGTTGTAACGGCGCTTGACCGCCGACTCGAACAAATCACCGATCTGCCCGACCACCGCCGACAGCGCGCCGACGACCAGGGCCAAAGCGGGCATGGCGGCCCCGGCCAGCAGCGCGACCAACCAGCCGACCAGCGCGGCGGACAGCATGCCACCGATCAGGCCCGCCCAAGTTTTCTTTGGGCTGATGCGGGGGGCCAGCTTCGGCCCGCCAATGGTCCGGCCCGCCGCGTAGGCACCGATGTCGGTCGCCCACACCGCCAGCATGGCGAACAGGAACAGCGCCAGCCCCTGCCCCGGCAGTTCGCGCAGCCACAGCAATCCGGCCACGCCCGTCCCGACATAGATCACGCCGAAGCCGAGCAGCGCCCGATCCTTGCCGCCACCCAACCACGCGGTCGCCAGCGCGCCGACCACGGCGGTGGCAAGCCCAGCCAGCGGCCCGACCGCCGTCTGCGCGACCAGCAGCGCGGTCACGGCGAACACGGACACGGCGCGCGCCAAGGGCCGCCGTTGGCACGGCACCAGGGCCACCCATTCGAGTGTGGCGAGAATCGCGCCAAGCAAAATCAGGGCAAGAAACACCCATCCGCCGACCCACACGGCCCCAAGAACCACCGGGGCCATGACCAGCGCGGACAGAACGCGCGCCTTGAGGTCGCTGGGTTTAGCGGGTGCTGGCGGTGGTGGCGCCGAAACGGCGTTCCCGTCGGTGGAACTCGTCAATCGCCGCCTCCAGATCGCGCTTGGTGAAGTCAGGCCACAGCGTATCAACGAAGACCAGCTCGGCATAGGCCGCCTGCCACAGCAGGAAATTGCTGATCCGCTTTTCGCCGCTGGTGCGGATGATGAGATCGGGGTCGGGAAGGTCGGCGGTGAACAGGCGGCCGGACAAGGCATCCTCGTCGATGGCGTCGGCGGCGATGCGCCCCGCCGCGACGTCCTCAACCAACCGACGGGCCGCCGCCACGATTTCCTGCCGCGACCCATAGCTGAGGGCGACGACCAAGGTCATGGTCTGGTTGTCGCGAGTCAGCGTTTCGGCGTCGTCGATCAGGCGAACGATGTCGTCCGACAGCCGACACCGTTCCCCGATCACGCGCAGGCGGATACCCGCCTTATGCAGTTCGGCAACCTCGCTGCGCAGATAGAAGCGCAGCAAGCCCATCAGATCCTTGACCTCGTCTTCCGGACGACGCCAGTTTTCCGACGAAAAGCTGAAGATGGTCAAGGTGCCGATGCCAAGCTCACGCGCGGCCTCGACCGTGCGACGCACCGCGTCCACGCCTTTTTTGTGACCGGCGGTGCGCGGCAAGCCGCGCGCCTTGGCCCAACGCCCATTGCCATCCATGATGATGGCGACATGGGCGGGTGCCCCCAGCGGGGGCGTCCGGCTGGTCAGGCTGTCGTCTGCGTGGCGCATTCCGAATCAGACCTGCATGATGTCCTTTTCTTTGGCCGCAAGCGCGTCATCGACCATTTTGATGTGCTGGTCGGTCAACGTCTGGAACTTGTCGGCCATGCCCTTGTGCTCGTCCTGGGTGATCTCGCTGGCCTTCTCGGCCTTCTTCAGACCATCCATGCCGTCGCGACGGACGTTGCGGATCGCCACGCGCGCCTGTTCGGCGTATTTGTTGGCCACCTTGGCCAACTCGGCGCGGCGCTCCTGGGTCAGATCGGGCAGCGGCACCCGGATGACCTGGCCTTCGGCCTGCGGATTCAGCCCCAAACCGGAGTCCCGGATGGCCTTTTCCACGGCCTTGGTCATGCCACGGTCCCACACCTGAACGCTGATGAGGCGCGGCTCGGGAACCGACACCGTCGCCACCTCTTTCAGGTGCATCCGGTTGCCATAGGCCTCGACCGTGACCGGTTCCAGCAGGCTGGACGAGGCACGGCCCGTGCGCAGACCGGTCAATTCCTTGCGAAACGCTTCAAGCGCGCCTTCCATGCGGCGCTTGAGATCCGAGATGTCGGGCGCAGCCACGGGTCTACTCCCTTTCTTCCGTGATGATGGTGTGCTTGCCACGGCCTTGCATGACCTCGGCAAAAGCACCAGGGGTGTGGATCGAGAAGACCAAGATGGGGATGTGGTTCTCGCGCGCCAAGGAAATGGCCGACGCGTCCATGACCTGGAGATCCTTGGTCAGGACATCCATGTAGGTCAGACGGTCGTAATGCTTGGCGTTCGGATCCTTCTTGGGATCGGCGGTGTAGACGCCATCGACCTGCGTGCCCTTCAACAGCCCGTCACAGCCCATTTCGGACGCGCGCAGCGCGGCGGCGGTGTCGGTGGTGAAGAAGGGGTTGCCGGTTCCGGCGGCGAAGATCACCGCACGGCCCTTTTCCATGTGCCGGATCGCGCGACGCCGGATGTACGGCTCACACACCGACGACATGGGAATGGCCGACTGCACGCGGGTGGTTACACCGATCCGTTCCAACGCGCTCTGCATCGACAGCGCGTTCATCACGGTGGCGAGCATGCCGATGTAGTCGGCCGAGGCGCGCTCCATGCCGCCCGCCGCACCCTTGACACCACGGAAGATGTTTCCCCCGCCGATGACCAGGCAAACCTGGACACCCAGCTCGATCACCGCCTTCACCTCGTTGGCGACGCGGTTGACCATATCCGGATCGAGGCCGTAGTCGCGTTGACCCATCAACGCCTCGCCCGACACCTTGAGAAGCACCCGCTTGTAACGGTTGCTGTTCGGCGCGGTGGTCCCGGTGGTCTCGACCATGGGGGAAACGCTCCTGTGCTGTTGCGGAATGCGGCTTGCGGCCGGAAACGCCGTCTGGATCAGGCCTGACCGGCGGCGGTCGCGGCGACTTCGGCGGCGAAGTCGCTCTGGGCCTTCTCGATGCCCTCGCCCAGCGCGAAGCGGGCGAACGCGGTCAGCGTCACCGGAGCGCCGACGTCCTTGGCGGCGTTCTCAACGATCTTGCGGACCTTGGTCTCACCGTCGATGACGTAGACCTGCTCCAGCAAGCACACTTCTTCGTAATACTTGCGGATGCGGCCTTCGACCATCTTGCCGATGAACTCTTCCTTCTTGCCGGTGGCGCGGGCCTGTTCGATCAGGACGTTGCGCTCGCGGTCGAGGGCGGAGGTGTCGACGTCGGCGATGTCCAGGGCTTCCGGACGGGCGGCGGCGATGTGCATGGCGATTTGCTTGCCCAGATCGGCCAGCTTGGCGGCGTCGCCGGTCGATTCCAGCGCGACCAGCACACCGATCTTGCCCAGGCCCGGCGCGATCGCCGAGTGGACGTAGCTGACGACCACGCCGGCGTTGACCGACAGGGTGATCGAACGGCGCAGGTTCATGTTTTCGCCAACGGTGGCGATCAGCGCGGTCAGCTCATCCTGCGCGGTGTGCGCGGTCCCCGGATAGGCGGCGGCCTTCAGGGCCTCCACATCGCCCGAACCGGCCAGCGCCAGGGTGGCGACGGTGGCGGCATAGCCCTGGAACTTGTCGTTGCGGGCCACGAAATCGGTCTCGGCGTTCACCTCGACGACGGCACCCTTGGTGCCTTCGGTGGCGACGGCGACCAGACCTTCGGCGGCGACGCGGCCCGACTTCTTGGCGGCGGCGGCGAGGCCCTTCTTGCGCAGCCAGTCAACCGCGCCTTCCAGATCGCCCTGGGTCTCGTTCAGCGCCTTCTTGCAATCCATCATGCCCGCGCCGGTCTTCTCGCGCAGTTCCTTAACGAGCGAGGCGGTAATCTCGGCCATGTTGCGCCCTCTTCCTTGGCAAGCGATCCTTCGTCGGACCGCGTGATCGTCATGAACAAAAAACGGGTGTCGCGCCACACAAAAAGGGCAGCCGGGCCATCGAACAGGCCCGGCTGCCCCCTTCGTCGCTCAGGCTCAGGCCTGGGCGGCTTCGGCGGCGTCTTCTTCCGGCAGCTGCTCGGCCGGAGCGTCTTCACGGGCACCGACGTCGATGCCAGCGGCGCTCATTTCAGCCTGCAGACCGTCGAGGACCGAACCGATCACCAGGTCGCAATACAGGTCGATCGCGCGCAGGGCGTCGTCGTTGCCGGGGATCGGGAACGCCACGCCATCGGGATCGGAGTTGCTGTCGAGGACCGCGACGACCGGAATGCCCAGCTTGTTGGCTTCCTTGACCGCGATCGACTCCTTGTTGGTGTCGATGATGAAGATGATGTCCGGCAGGCCGCCCATCTCCTTGATGCCGCCCAGGGCGCGTTCCAGCTTGTCGCGCTCGCGGGTCAGTTCCAGCACTTCGCGCTTGGTCAGGCCCGAGGTGTCAACGCTCAGACGCTCTTCCATCTCGCGCAGGCGCTTGATCGACAGCGAGATCGTCTTCCAGTTGGTCAGCATGCCGCCGAGCCAACGGTGGTTGACGTAGTACTGGCCGCACTTCGACGCGGCTTCGGCAACCCGTTCCTGCGCCTGGCGCTTGGTGCCGACGAACAGCACGCGACCACCACCGGCGACCACGTCGCGAACGGCCTGGAGGGCGCGGTGCAGCATCGGAACGGTCTGTTCCAGGTCGATGATGTGAACGCCGTTGCGCACACCGAAGATGTACTGATTCATCTTCGGGTTCCAACGGCGGGTGTGGTGGCCGAAGTGAACGCCGGCTTCGAGCAGCTGGCGCATGGTGAAGGTGGGCATAGCCATGGAAAAATCCCTTTTTCCGGTTGATCCGCCGCAAGCGTCTGTTCACGGGTGTGAACACCGGAGCGGGCCTTCGGCGCAATGCCAAGGGTCCGCCAGCTCGCGTGAGGTTTTGACGACGGCGCTTTCATAGCCCGCTCATCGGGATTTGGCAACAGCGATGGCGGGAAAAAACGCGGGTGGGCGCAGAGGTTGCGGGGATTCCCGCGCTTGTCACAGGGCAGGCATGTCCCCTTCGACAAGCCCCCCAAACGAAACGGGCCGCGCCTGTGCGGCGCGGCCCGATCCGTCAGAGAGCTTGAAACGCGGCCTTTACGCCTGCGGCGCGGCGACCTTCGGCTTGGGCAAATCGAGCTTGAGATGCAGTTCCTTCAACCGGGCGTGATCGACCGGGGCCGGGGCCTGCATCAACAGATCTTCCGCGCGCTGGTTCAGCGGGAAGGCGATGACCTCGCGGATGTTCGGTTCATCGGCCAGCAGCATGACGATGCGGTCGATGCCCGGGGCGGACCCGCCGTGCGGCGGCGCGCCCAGCTTGAACGCGCTCAGCATGCCGCCGAAGCGCGCTTCCAACTCCTCGGGCGGATAACCGGCGATCTCGAACGCCTTGTACATCACTTCCGGCAGATGGTTGCGGATCGCACCCGACGACAGTTCGACGCCGTTGCAGACGATGTCGTACTGGTAGGCGTTGATCTCCAGCGGGTTCTTTTCCTGCAACGCCTTCAGGCCGCCCTGCGGCATCGAGAAGGGGTTGTGGCTGAAGATGATCTTGTTGGTCTCTTCGTCCAGTTCGAACATCGGGAAATCGACGATCCAGCAGAAGCGGAACGCGTTCTTCTCGATGAGGTCCAACTCTTCGCCGATGCGGGTGCGGGCCAGACCGGCCAGCTTGCTCGCCGGGCCGACCTGATCGCAGACGAAGAACACGGCGTCGCCGTCCTCCAGCCCGACCAGTTCGCGCAGGGCGGCTTGGGCGGCCTCCGGCACGAACTTGGCGATCGGCCCCTTGCCCGCCGCGCCTTCCATGATGATGTAGCCCAGGCCCGGAGCACCAAGGCCACGCGCCCAGTCGTTGAGCTTGTCAAAGAAGCTGCGCGGCTTGTCGGACACCTTCGGCGCGCGGATGGCGCGGACGACGCCACCCTTCTCCACCGTCTGCTTGAAGGCGCGGAACTCCACGTCGTCGCGCTTGAACACCTCGGTCACGTCGGTGATGACCAGCGGGTTGCGCAGATCGGGCTTGTCGTTGCCGTATTTCAGCATCGATTCGGCGTAGCTGATCCGACGGAACGGAGCCTGATCGATGACCGGCTTGGTCTCGCGGCGGAACCCGCCGAACTCGTCGAAGATGCCGTGCAGAACCGGCTCGATGGCGGCGAAGACGTCTTCCTGGGTGACGAAGGACATCTCGAAATCGAGCTGGTAGAACTCACCCGGGCTGCGGTCGGCGCGGGCGTCCTCGTCGCGGAAGCAGGGGGCGATCTGGAAGTAGCGGTCGAACCCGGCGACCATCAGCAATTGCTTGAACTGCTGCGGGGCCTGCGGCAGGGCGTAGAACTTGCCGGGATGGTTGCGGCTGGGGACCAGGTAATCCCGCGCCCCTTCCGGCGACGACGCCGTGAGGATCGGCGTCTGGAATTCGGTGAAGCCCTGCTCGATCATCCGGCGGCGGGCCGACGCGATGACGCGCGCGCGCAGCAGGATGTTTTCGTGGATGCGCTCGCGCCGCAGATCCAGGAAGCGGTAGCGCAGGCGCATGTCCTCGCCAGTGTCGGCGTCCTGGTTGACCTGCAACGGGATTTGCTCCGCCTCGCCCTGGATCTCCAGGTCGGCGATCTGCAATTCGATGCGGCCGGTCGGCAGCTTGTCGTTGGTGGTTTCCGCCGTGCGCGTCACCACCTTGCCGGTCACGGTGATGACCGACTCCAGCTTCAGGCGGTTGGCGACCTCAAAGGCCGGATTGGAGGTATCGACCACGCACTGCGTCAGGCCGTAATGGTCGCGCAGGTCGATGAACAGCAACTGTCCATGGTCGCGCTTCCGGTTGATCCAGCCCGACAGGCGGACGATCTCACCGGCGTTGTCTTCACGAAGCTGGCCGCAAGTGTGCGTGCGGTAGGGGTGCATGGGTCGAAACACCTTGAAAAGGTCGGATTCCGGCAAGGAAATGGAGTGCGACACACCACACCGGACGCGCGCGAATGTCAAGCCGCCCGGCGCGTTTCGCGAGTCGGCCTGTTCCCCGGAGATGGCGCTTGCGACGAACGGGCGGCGTCCACAGGATCGTACACAGCCACCCTGCAACCCTCCGGGAGTCGCCCCATGATCGTGCCCACCGATTACCGCACCGGTTATGCCGCCGCGCAGCGGGTGGACGCCGATCTGGCGGCGCTGTACGTCCGCCACACCACCATCGGCGACCCGGCGGCGGACGCGCTGATGGAGGTGTTCCGCGCCCACCCCGGCCCGCAGCAACGGGATTGGATGCGTCGCGGCATCGAAGATGGCCCCGCCGCCCTGGCCGACGCGCCCGAGGCGGTGCGCGCTTTTTTCGCGGGCATCGACGAGCCACCCCACTGGTTTTCGCCGGAACGGGCGATTCCCGGCTGCCGCGCCTTCCACCGCCATTCCGAAATGTTTCTGGGGGCGTTCGTTGCCGCCGTTCTGGTGGAGGGGTTTGCGACCCTGATCTCAAAATCCTTCAGCATCACCGGGCGGCTGGTCGATCAGGGGGTGCGGCGGCTGAAACAGAACAACCTGCATCTGGTCGAAATCTTTCTGCCCGGCGGCCTGGAGCGCCATGGCGAGGGCTGGAAGCTGTCGGTGCGCATCCGGTTGATCCACGCCCGGATCCGTCATTTGCTGGCGGAATCGGAGGATTGGGACGCCGCCGCCTGGGGAACGCCGCTCAGTTCCGCCCACATCGCCTACGCCACCGCCGCCTTTTCCGGCCTGTTGCTGGAGCGCGCCCGTGCCCTGGGGGTGACGCTGACGGCGGAGGAGCGCGAGTCCTTCATGATGATTTGGCGCTATTCCGGTCAATTGATGGGCGTTGACCCGGCCTTGCTCGTCACCGATCTGGAGTCGGCCTTGCGCTTGCAGCGCGTCGGCGCGCTGTGCGAACCGCCACCGGACATCGAATCGATCATTCTGGCCAACGGTCTCATCAACTCGGCCCCCGTTGTCGCCGGAATCGCCGAACCGGAGGCGCGCAAAGCGTTGGTCCGGCGCATCTACACCATTTCCCGCGCCCTGATCGGCGACGATCTGGCGGACCGGTTGCGGTACCCGCCGGGCCGGACCTTCGGCGTTTTGGCGGCGTTGCGCTGGACGAACCGGATGGAACGGTGGCTGTACCGTGCCGTTCCGGCCCTGGGCGCACGGCGGCGGGTCGGTCAATTCCAACGCATGCTGGACGTGTCCTTCCACGACGCCGGTGGCATCCGTTACCGCATGCCGGAAACGCTGCACGCCGAAAAAGACGCTCCGCTGTAAGCCTCCCCCTCCCCTCCATCCCGCGAGGCCGTTGATGACGCCCCCCGAATCGCGCGCGCCGACCGACACCTCCGCATGCCCGCTGGATGCTGTGGGCGATTCCTTTGTCGCGATGATGCAACGGACCTTCCAGCGGCCGCGCCCGGACGGCTCACGCCCCCGCATCCTGCACGACAAGGCGCACGCCTGCCTGACCGGGACCTTCACCGTTGTACCGCCCGCCGACCCGGCCCTGCGCCACGGGTTGTTCGCCCAACCGGGCCGTTACGACGCGCTCGTCCGCTTTTCCAGCGGTTTGCTGGCGGAGGATCGGCACCCGGACAGCCGTGGTATGGCGATCAAGCTGCGCGGGGTTCCAGGCGACGTGTGCGACGGCGCGCCCGACGGTCAGCAGGATTTCCTGATGATCAACGCCACCACCCTGCCCGCCGCCACCGTCCCGGACAGCGTCGCGTTTTTCCAGGCGCTGGATGGGATCAAACGGGTCACGCCGCTGCGTTTGATGGCGTCGTCCTATCTGATGCCGGGTTTCCGCCCCTGGCGCATCCGGTGGGATTGCCTGGCGTCCATGCTGTCGGTGGCGCTCGACCATGTTCGTCATCGCAATCTGGCCGACATGACCTATCACAGCATCGTTCCCTACCGCCTGGGCGACGGCGGGGCGATGTCCTTTCAATGCCGCCCGGTTTCGCCCGCCATCAAGCGCCGTTCGCGGGGGCGGAGTTTTGGCGAAAGGCTGCAAAGTCGTCTCGACGACGGCCCCATCCTGTTCGACTTTCTGATCCGCGCCCGGCAGAACGACGCCGAGTCCCTGGAACTGACCGGGCCGCCCTGGACCGGCCCCTATCACCGCGTCGCCCAACTCGCCCTTCCGCCCCAATCGGTGCGCGACACCATCGACCGGGGAGAGCGCGTGGCCTTCTCCCCCTGGAACGCGCTGCGGGCGCATGAACCCTTGGGCGCGATCAACGATCTGCGCCGCCGGATCTACGCCGCCTCCGCGTCGGCGCGCGGGGCCGACGCAACCTTTCCAACCGACCGCGCGCGCTGACGGAAATGGGCAAAGCGCACGCTTTCAAGCGGCCGATGCCTCGTGTATGAAGCAACCATGACGCTCATCACCACCACCGACGCCCTGGACGCCTTCTGCCAGTCGCTGGCCGGGGCAGACTACATCACGGTCGACACCGAGTTTCTGCGGGAAAAGACCTATTGGCCCCAACTCTGTCTGGTGCAGATCGCTGGACCCAACGGCGCGGTCGCGATCGATCCGCTGGCCGAGGGGATTGATCTCGCCCCGCTCTACGCGGTGATGGACGATCCGGCGATTCTCAAGGTCTTCCACGCCGCCCGGCAGGATGTGGAGATCTTCTGGCATTTGTCGGGGCGCATCCCGACGCCGCTGTTCGACACCCAGGTCGCGGCGATGGTCTGCGGCTTTGGCGAAAGCGTCGGGTACGAAACCCTCGTCACCAAGCTGGCGGGTGCGCGCATCGACAAGTCGAGCCGCTTCACCGACTGGTCGCACCGGCCTTTGACCGAGCGGCAACTGACCTACGCCCTGTCGGACGTGATTCACCTGCGCCCGGCCTATGAAAAGCTGAAACGCCGTCTGGCCCGCTCGGGCCGCTCCCATTGGTTGGAGGAGGAGATGGCCATCCTCACCGACCCGCGCACCTATCAGGTGGATCCCGAAAGCTCGTGGCTGCGGCTGAAGGTCCGCACCAACAAGCCGCGCTTCATGGCGATTTTGAAGGAGTTGGCCGCGTGGCGCGAGCGCGAGGCGCAGCGGCGCGATCAGCCGCGCTCGCGCGTGCTGCGCGACGAAGCGTTGCTGGAAATCGCCGCCCACGCCCCGACGACAGTGGACGACCTGGCCCGCACGCGCGGCCTGGGACGCGGATTTGCCGAAGGGCGGCAGGGAACCGATGTGCTGGCGGCGGTCCAGGCCGGGTTGGATCTGCCCGACCGCGATTTGCCACGGGTGGAACCGCGTGAGGAGCCACCGCCGGGCCTGCAACCCATCGTGGAATTGCTGCGCGTTCTTCTCAAGATGAAGTGTGATGAACACAACGTTGCTGCAAAGCTCGTCGCGTCGTCGTCTGATTTGGAAGCGTTGGCGGCTGACGATTCCGCTGATGTTCCGGCACTGCACGGGTGGCGGCGTGAACTGTTTGGAGACGACGCGCTCGCGCTCAAGCACGGCCGCATTGCTCTTGCGGTTATGGACCGTCGGGTTCGCATTGTTCCGGTTGCCCCAACCCTTGGCACACCACCAGCGGAAACGGCGGAGACTTGACCTTTCCGGATGGCGTCGGTTGGATGCCTGCGCAATTGTCCTCGGAATGTTTGCCGAATTTTCGTGTTAACCACGCTTTAAGGGCTTCTTAAAGAAAGTTCCATTTACAATCAGGTCCGCGTGGTGTGTGGGTTGGGTGTTTTGGCGGTGGGTGCGCACAGCCGAAAACGGTCGGCCAGCAGCGTGCGCCCCGCTTGGCGTTGAGCGGGTCATGGTGAACAGAACGGGCCGGACGTGGCGGCTTGAACAAAAGGTTTTCTTGGGGGAAGGCACGGAATGAGCAGGTTTGGCGGAAAACCACCGATGGGACGGGACCGGGTCCGCCTTTCCACCACGGAAAAGCAAGCTGCGGTCGCCGCTGCCAAGGATCAACGCCCCGAGTTCGACAACGACAAGTTGCTGAATCTTCTGCGATCCGCCAAAAGCGAATTGCAGGGCATGCGGCTGATCCACATGCATCTGTCCTTGTTGAAGGACAAGGATCCGGCCGGACAGATGATGGTCCGCACCATCATCCAGGAGTTGGCGAGCAAGGCGTCCTACCTGCAACCCTTCAACATCTCCAACGGCGACGTCATTGTCCTGTACAAGGGCTTGAAGCTGACCGGCGTCACCGACGTGTGCCAAAAGTTGGAGCAGGTCTTTCTGTCCAAGACCACGCTGACCGGCGCCAACCCTTACAAGGAATATTCGCTCTATTCGATCATGGAACTGGCGTTGAACTTCATCAACGTCATTCGTTTCATTGAAGAACTGCAAGCGAACGAAACCGGCAGCGTTGTCACCGAAACCAAGCCGCCGATCACACTGGAGGAGTTGGGCAAGCTCGAACGCTCGATGCAGATGTTCGATCTGTCGCCATTCCTGTTCAACCAGGCCATCGCCAACATTGGTTCTTCGGCGGACAGCGAGATGGAGTATTTTGAACTCTACATCTCGATCAAGCTGCTTCAGGAACGCTTGTGCCCGGATTACGACATCACAGCCAACAAGTGGCTGTTCAACTATTTCACCGCGAACCTTGACCAATCGGTGCTGCGCGCACTCAACCATGGGTTGAGTTTCATGCGCGGCCGCCGCATCGGCATCAACATCAACCTGTCGACGGTCATCTCCACCGGTTTCGTCAAATTCGACGAACGGTTACCGATTGATTTCCGGGGTCAGGTGGTGCTTGAGGTGTCCAAGGGCGATCTGATCGAAAATCTGCCCCTGTTCAACGAAGTCGTCGAATTCGCCCAGGATCGCCGTTACCAGATCGCCGTCGATGGTCTGAACCCATTCTGGGTGACGAACTTCGATCTGGAGTATCTGAACGCCGATTACGCCAAGATCTTCTGGTCGAACGACATGCTGGAAATGGAACCGTCGTTCGAGAAGTTTTTCCGCGACCGCATCGCCGAACAGGACCGGTGCAAGTTCATCCTGGCGCGCTGCGACAGCGTGTCCAGCCTTGTCTACGCCCACAAGATGGGGATCAATCTGGTCCAGGGCCGGGCGGTCGACAACATCCTGCGCAAGGGCGTCAGCGTCCGCGAGGCCATCGCGCACGCCAAGATGGGCTGAGCCCCAAACATGGGGTGAG
This sequence comes from Azospirillum sp., assembly GCA_027486405.1. GTDB lineage: Bacteria > Pseudomonadota > Alphaproteobacteria > Azospirillales > Azospirillaceae > Azospirillum. The sequence goes on from JAIXPD010000024.1 coordinate 298,694, forward strand.
CACCAGCCCGCTCATCCCTTGCGGGGGGCGCGGGCGAGCAGTCCGTCGGTCCATCCCGGCGGCAGCAGGGCCAACAACCAGACCGCCGCCGCCACCGGCCATGGGAAGCTGATTCGGGCCGCGTTGCGGGCCAGACCCCGCCGAATAACGCGCGCCGCCTTGTCGGCGTCCATCAGGAACGGCATCGGAAAATCATTGGCGTCGGTGATGCGGCTTTTCACGAATCCGGGGCAAATCACCGTCACGCCCAGCCCCTCCCCCGCCAGATCGCCGCGCAGCGACTCCCCAAACACCCGCACCGCCGCCTTGCTCGCGCAGTAAGCGGGCGCGCCGGGCAAGCCGCGAAAGCTGGCCTGGGACGCCATCAAGGCGATCTGGCCGCGCCGCCGGGAGCGCATGCGGGTCAACACCGGATAGACGCTGTTCAGAACGCCGTCGATGTTCACCGACAAGACGCGGCGCGCCTGCTCCTCGCTTTCCACACCGCCGCCGGTCCCGGCGGAAATCCCGGCATTGGCGACGACCAGATCGACCGGAAACCGGTCGTCCACCATGGCCAGCCACGCCGCCATCGCCTCCCGGTTGGCGACGTCCAGCACGCTCGCCGTCACCCGCGCGCCCTTGCGGCGGCAGCGGTCGGCCACCGCGTCCAAACGGGCCGCGTCGCGGCCGGTCAAGGCCAGATCGCGCCCTGGTTCGGCGTAGCAGAGCGCCAGAGCCTCGCCGATTCCGCTCGACGCACCGGTGATGACCAAGGATTGCGGGTCCCGCATGTTGTTCTCTCCGCTGCGCCGTGGTGCCAGGGCGCTTGTTGCCAGGGTGCGGCCCCGGTATAACCGGCCCACACCACACGCCCATCCATACACCGGAGGCCCCCGCCTTGTCCGCACCTCGCCCTGTTGTCGCCAGCATGACCGGTTTCGCGCGCGTCGATGGGCATGGCGACGGCTATTCCTGGACGTTCGAAGCCAAAAGCGTCAACGGTCGCAGCCTGGATGTGCGGTGCCGGATGCCGACCGGCTTCGACACCATCGAAGCCTTGGCCCGGGTCGAGGTGCCCAAGCGGCTGGCGCGCGGCAACGTCAACCTGACGCTGACCGTCACCCGCACGCAGGCGGTGTCCCAGCTTCGGATCAACCGCGCCCTGCTGGCCCAGGTTCTGGAACTGGCGCGCGAGATCGAGGGGGCCGGGGCCGCCCCACCCCGTCTGGATTCGCTGCTGGCGGTGCGCGGCATCATCGAACCGGTGGAAGAGGACGAAACGGACGCCCGCGACCGGGTGGAAGCGGCGCTGAAAACCGATCTGGCCGCCCTGATCGACCAGTTGGCGGGCAACCGCCTGATCGAAGGCGCGCGACTCGCCACGATCCTGACCGGCCATTTGGACGAAATCGCTCGTCTGGTGGACGCCGCGTCGGCCTGCGCCTCGGTCCAGCCCGAAGCCCTGCGGGAAAAGCTGCGCCAACAGGTCGCGGCCATCCTCGGTTCCTTCCCCGCCCTGCCCGAAGACCGTCTTGCCCACGAGGCCGCCGTCCTGATCGGCAAGGCCGATGTGCGCGAGGAGTTGGACCGGCTGCGCGCCCACATCCACGCCGCCCGCGACATGATGGCCGAGGGCGGGGCCATCGGCCGCCGTTTCGATTTCCTGTGTCAGGAATTCAACCGCGAAGCCAACACCCTGTGCTCCAAGTCCGCCGACGTGGAGTTGACCCGCATCGGCCTGTCGCTGAAAGCCTCCATCGAGCAGCTTCGCGAGCAGGTCCAGAACATCGAGTGATCCGGCATGACCCCGACCTCCCCCAATTCCACCACCGCCAAAGAGATCTCCCGTCGTGGCCTGATGCTGGTTTTGTCGTCCCCCTCCGGGGCGGGCAAGACCACCATTTCCCGCCGCCTGCTGGAGCGTGAGTCCGGCATCACCATGTCGGTGTCAGCCACCACACGGGCCATGCGCCCCGGTGAGGTTTCGGGCGTCGATTACCACTTCATCGATCAGGACCGTTTCGACCGGATGGTGGATGACGGAGCGTTTCTGGAATACGCCCGCGTCTTCGGCAACTGCTATGGCACGCCACGCGGCGCGGTGGAGGACGCGTTGAGCGTCGGCCGCGACGTGCTGTTTGACATCGATTGGCAGGGAACCCAGCAACTGGCCGAGAACGCACGGGACGATCTGGTCAGCATCTTCGTCCTGCCACCGTCCGGCGCGGAACTGGAACGCCGTCTGCGCGGGCGCGCCCAGGATTCGGCGGAGGTCATCGCCGGGCGCATGGCCAAGGCGTCCGACGAAATCAGCCATTGGGCGGAGTATGATTACGTCATCGTCAACCGCGACGTCGAGGAAAGCGTCGCCGCCGTCACCGCGATCCTGCACGCCGAACGCCTGCGCCGCCGCCGCCAGGTCGGCATGACACAATTTGTCAAAAGTGTTCAGGCGGCGCTGTGAAGAGTCGGGAAAGGCTCGAACCCTGTGTTGAGCGGAATCAAGGCCAGTTGGGGAAAACCCGATTCGTTTCCGTGTTGGCATTGTAGTTAACGATTCCTATAATCTGATAATGAATGTTTGTGATTGGTAACGGTGCCGCTTCACAGACATCCCGCGTCGCTGTGGTCTGTGGCGGTCGGCTCGAAACCGATTGGGGGAGTCGCGGATGGTCCGTTCGCTGGTGGCACGATCGCTCTTTGCCTTGTGCTTGTTGGCCGCCCCCATCGGGATGGCCAACGCCAGCGACAGCACCAGCGACAGCAAACCCGTCATCACATGGCTGTTGAACGATTTTCCCCCCTTCATCCAGGTTGATGGCCCCCTGCCGGGCAAGGGCTTCGTCGATGCGGCGGTTCGCCACTTCATCGAGCGGACCCCGGAATTCACCCATCGATTCGAGGTGTCCGGGATCGCCCGCGCCCTCAGCCTGATGCAATTGGGAACACCCGCCTGCCATCCCGCCCTGTTGCCAACGGCTGAACGTTTGGCCTACGCCGTTGCCAGTCGACCGGTGCATTTTGTTCTGCCTCATCATGTGGTCGCGCGGGCCGATCGGGCCGACCGGCTCCGCCCCTATCTGGACGCGCAGGGAAAGATCAACATCGATTCGCTGCTGAACGACACCGGCCTGCGCACCTCCATCACCGAACAGCGGGCGTTTGCCGCTCCCATACAGGCCGCGTTGGCCCTCCGCAAAGGCGCGCCGAACATCCTGATGACCGGCGTGCATTTCAACGCGCCCTTCCTGCAACTGGCGGCCGGTTGGATTGACTACATCATCGCGTACCCGGTTGAACCGCGTTGGTACATCAACAGCGAGGCGACCCCCGGGGCCGCGCTGGAGTATTTCCCCATCGCCGGTGTCGAGGAGTATGTCGTCGGCCATGTGCTGTGCACCAAGGGGCCGGTTGGCGAAGCCTTGATCCAACGCATCGACCGCCTGGTGATGGACGCGGCTCCCCGTCCGCCCTGGATCGATGCGGAGATTGCCCTGTCCGATTCCGCCAGCGCGCAGAAGCTTGAAGAGCTTCTGCTCCGCCACAATCCATATGTCAGGCCACAGTGACGAGGCTGACCATGGACGCATCGCGAACGCCTGGAACGTTCAGCCAACGGTGGTCGCGCCTGGGTCCACGGCTGTTGCTGTGGGTCCTGCTCATCAGCGGGGTCATCACGCTCAGCTCAATCACGCTTCAGGTGTCGATGGATTACCGCCGCGACATGGGCAATCTGCGCAACGCGCTGGACGTGATCGAAAAGATGGAGCTGCCGAGCCTGACCGTGGCCGCCTGGAATTTCGACCGCAACCAGCTTCAGGCCCACATCGGCGGGATGCTCGAATCGCCATGGGTGAGTGCGGCGCAATTGCGCTACGGCGTGAACGAGAACGCCGTCATCACGGTTGGCGATCTGACCCATGACGATCCGGAGCTGCGCGAATACCCGCTGATCCACACCAACGGCTCGGTGCAGGTTCAGGTTGGGCGTTTGCTGGTGCGCCCGAACGTCGATGAGGTCCACCGCCGGACCAAGGAGCGGCTGTTCCTGATCCTGGGGACGCAAATCGCCAACGCGCTCGTCATGTCGGCGTCGCTGCTGCTGCTGGTCTCGGCCCTCATCACCCGGCACCTGCACCGCATGGCCGCGTTTGCCCGCGCCTTCGTGCCGGGTGCCACCTTCACGCCACTGGCGCTTGACCGTGGAAGCGCCTCGCCGAACGATGAGCTGACCCTGTTGCAAGACAGTCTGAACAGCGCCTACAGCCGTTTGAACGCCGCCCACGCCCGCGAGCAACGCCATATCGAAGAGCTGGAACTGAGCGTCGCTCAACGCACGGAGGAACTGCGCACCATCAACGCCCGTCTCAGCGAAAGCGAACAGGCGATGCGGGTTCTGGCCCACAGCGACCCGCTGACCGGCTTGGCCAACCGCATTCTGCTGGACGAACGGCTGGACCGTGCGCTGTCACGGGCCACACGGCACCGCCGCGACGTGGTGGTGCTGTTGATCGACCTCAACGACTTCAAACCGATCAACGACCGCTACGGCCACGCCGCCGGTGACGATCTTCTCCGCACCCAGGCCGACCGCATGCGCCTGATGCTGCGGGAGACCGACACCCTGGCCCGCATCGGCGGCGATGAATTCGTGGCGGTTCTGGAGGATCTGGACCCAAAGACCGACATCGCCCGCGTGATCGACGCGATGACCACGGCCCTGTCCACCCCCTGGGTGTGGGAAGGCAAGACGATCATGGTGTCGGGCAGCATCGGGCTGGCCCGCTTCCCGGCGGATGCCAGCAACGCGGCGGGCCTGCTGCGCCATGCCGACGACGCCATGTATGTGGCCAAGCGCCACCGTCGGCGGGCCTAGGCGCCATGCTCAAAACATGAAACAGTCCACGGCGCTCTATGCCTTTGTTTATCGAGCATCTTCACGCGTCAAATCGATCCCGATTTAACGCGATCTGCTCCAAGCCGCCGCCGATGGCGCCTGCAAACGGTCAGTGCCCCTTGGCCAGACGGTCGAACGCCTGAAGACGCGCCAACAGGGCGGGCATCTCCGCCAACGGAACCATGTTCGGGCCGTCGCTGGGGGCACAATCCGGATTCTCGTGGGTTTCCATGAACACCGCCGCAACGCCCACGGCGATGGCCGCGCGCGCCAGGACCGGAACGAACTCCCGCTGCCCGCCCGACGTGGCCCCCTGCCCGCCCGGTTGCTGAACCGAGTGGGTGGCGTCGAACACCACCGGGAATCCGGTTTCCGCCATGATCGGCAGCGACCGCATGTCCGACACCAGGGTGTTGTAGCCGAAGCTGACGCCGCGCTCGCACAGCATCACCCGCTCGTTGCCCGTGGCGACCAGTTTGGCGGCCACGTTCTTCATGTCCCACGGGGCGAGAAACTGGCCCTTCTTCACATTCACCGCCCGCCCGGTCTTGGCGGCGGCGATCAGCAAATCGGTCTGGCGGCAGAGGAACGCCGGGATTTGCAGAACATCGACCACCTCGGCCACCGGGGCGCATTGCTCGGCCTCGTGCACGTCGGTGATGACCGGGCAGCCGAACCGTTCCTGAATTTCGGCGAAGATCGGCAGGGCCTTGTCCATGCCCAGACCCCGCGCGGTGGCAATGGAGGTGCGGTTGGCCTTGTCAAAGCTTGATTTGTAGATCAGCCCGATGCCCAGCGCGGTGGTCATCTCCACCAACGCCGCCGCCGTGGTCAGGGCGTGGTCGCGGCTTTCCATCTGGCAAGGCCCGGCGATCAGGGTGAAGGGACGGTCGTTGGCGATGGTCAGCGAGCCGACCTGAACGGTGCGCGGCGTGGTCATGGGACAGGGAAACTCCAAACAAACGGGCCTGGCAAAACGGAGGAGAGCGACGGGAACGGCTCCACCCCACACACATGGGTCTGCCGCGCCGGGAGGGAAGCCTTGCCCCCACCCCGCGCGGCGCTTTGTGAATCCCACCAATGGGCGGGCGGGTCAACGCGCTTCCGGCCCGCAGCGCGACTCCCGCCGCAAAAAGGCGGACGCGGCCATGGCCAATGGCCCCGCCGCGCCCGCCGTACCCTCCCGAACCGCGATCAGAATCCGACGTTCACCCCGGCATACGCGCCGAAATCGCGCGTGCGCTGCTGCCCCAACCGGGCGTCGACGCCAAGCGTGCCGGTGACGGCATCGGCCAAACGCACCGTCGCCCCCGCCGTGGCGTTGAGCCACCCGCGATCCCCCTTCGCCACCGCCATGCTGTAGGGCAAGGTTGACACGCTCTTGCTCTCCACCGTGACGCTGCGGTCGGCGCTGGTGAACTCCCGATTCAGCGTGATTTTGGCGAAGGGGCGAACCGACCCGGCGTCGTAGGCCAGTTGATAGCCGACGCTCCCCACCAGGGCGTTGCGCCGCTGCTCCCGGTAGGAGAAGCCGAACAGGCTGCTGTCCTCGCTGAAGCCCTCGACCGAGACACGCTGATACCGCAGGCCCAGCAGCGGCCCGTGGGTCAAGCCGCCTGAAGAAAACTCATAGCCGGTTTCCAGCGCGAACGACGCGTTGATGCCTTCGGTGCTGCCGCCGGTGGAATGGTCGGTTCCGTTGATGGTCACGCCGCGCCGCAGATCGAAATTGGCAAAACCGAAGGAGCCGACCCCACTGACATACAAGCCATCGACGCGATAGAGGCCGTAGGCGCTGGCGACATACTCCCGCTGCTTGTAATCACCGCCGGTGGAAAAGGCTCCCCGGTAATGGGAGATCGTGCCCGCGACACCGACCAGCAGATGGTCGGTGAACCGCTTGTCCACGCCAACGCTGAGGTTGAGGGGCGTCCCCCGTGTGCCCGCCTGGTCGCCTTGCCGGTCAAAGGTCAGACGGCCGCCGCCACCGACGATCCAGGCTCCGGCCTCCCCGGTCTTGCGCGCCCACAGATTGGCCGCCGCCTGCGCCTGCACCAGCGACATCAGCCGATCCCGCGTGTGCAGCGGCGATTCCGCCAGACGGGCGATGTTGCCGGGGGCCGACAGAGCGTTCAGCACGAAGTCCGAAATGGCGCGATGCCCGGCGGTGGTCGGGTGCACCCCGTCGGCAAACAGATAGCTTTGCGCCGCCGTCGAGGTCGCCAGGGTGGAGGATGTGCAGAGCAGGGAACTGCTGGTGGTGCAGGCGGTGCCGGTGACGTTGCGCAGGCCATAAGACGCCGGGTTGGCCACCGCATCGCGCAGCAGGGAATAGGTGTCGATGGGAATGACCGAGACCCCGGCGTTGCCCAGCCCCAGCGTGACCAATTGGTTGTAACCGCTGACCAATTGCGTGATCTGTGCGGCCACCGTCGCGCCCTGCGACTGGCCAAAGGGGGTCAGGCCGATGTCCGGCAGGGTCGGGACCAGAATCGTTTTCGCTCCTGCCGCCCGCAGCCGGGCCACCTCCCCCACCAGATCGGTGGCCGCCTGGGTGATCGCCGCCTGTGCGGTGGACGGGCTGGCAAGTGCCGCAAAAATGTCGTTGGCCCCGCCCCACACTGTGTAGAGCGCGTTCGGGTCGGCCCGGCCACCGGTGGACGCCAGATAATTGGTGATCTGCGTCCGCACCGGGGTGGCCGTGGCGGTGGGGGCCGTCGCCGGAACACCGGGCAATTGCGACACCCGCGCGCCGCCCACCGCGTAATCGGTGCCCCCCGACACCGCCGGAGTTGCCGTTTTGCCATAGGCGGACGCGACATTCTCCGCCCACACCGGCCCCGGATTGGTGGTGAATTTGCCGCCGGTCGGAACCACCGACGCAAAGGTTCCGCTGTCGGTCAGGCTGTCGCCAAAGAAAATCGTGTTTGAATAGTCCCCGGCCGACGCGGACGCAGCCCCCAACGCCAACCCCACGACCGCCGCCGTCCCGGCGATGACCCTGTTGCGAAACGACCCCATGCGCATTCTCCCCAGACCAAATTGTTTGGTTCCCAAGCCATTCGCATGGTGGCACAGGGGTGACGTTGGCTCAAGAACTATGACGTATACGTCATAAACAAGCCGCAATGGTCCAGAAGGCGAGTCACAGGGAATGGAGAGCCGACAACGAAAAACCCCGCCTTCTTGGGAAGGCGGGGTTCCGAATCGATCAACACCGATCAATCAAGCAAGGATGGATCAGACCAACCGGCTTTGGCCCATCGCCGCCTTGATGAAGGCGGTGAACAGCGGGTGCGGCTCAAACGGCTTGGACTTCAGCTCCGGATGGAACTGCACGCCAATGAACCAGGGATGATCCGGCAGCTCGACGATCTCCGGCAACTCACCGTCCGGCGACAGGCCGGAGAACAGCATACCGCAATTTTCCAACCGGTCCTTGTAATAGACGTTCACCTCGTAACGGTGACGGTGACGCTCGCTGATCTGGGTGGCCCCATAGACCTCCGCGACCTTGGACCCGTCCAGCAGCTTGGCCGGATAGGCACCCAGACGCATGGTTCCACCCAGGTCGCCCACTTCCGTGCGGCGTTCCAGCGTGTTGCCGCGCATCCACTCGGTCATCAAACCGACGACCGGGTTGCCGGGCTTGCCGAGTTCGGTTGAACCGGCGTCCTCGATCTTGGCGAGGTTGCGCGCCGCTTCGATGACCGCCATCTGCATGCCAAAGCAAATGCCGAAATAGGGAACCTTGCGTTCGCGGGCGAACTGGGCCGCGCGAATCTTGCCTTCGGTCCCACGCAAGCCGAAACCGCCCGGCACGAGAATGCCATGGACGTTCTCCAGCCGCTTCACCGCCGCCTCGTCATCCTCGAAGATCTCCGAATCGATCCAGTCGAGGTTGACCTTGACGTTGTTGGCGATGCCGCCATGGGTCAGCGCCTCGGCCAGTGACTTGTAGCTGTCGAGGAGGCTGATGTATTTGCCCACCACCGCGATGGTGACTTCGCCTTGCGGCTTGCGCACGCGGTCGACAATGCGGGTCCAGCGCGACAGGTCCGGGGCCTTGTCGGTCGGCAGACCGAAATAGGACAGAACCTGCGTGTCGAATCCCTCTTCATGGTAGCTGATCGGCACCTGATAGATCGAATCGACATCCAGCGCCGCGATCACCCGCTCCGGGCGGATGTTGCAGAACAGCGCGATCTTCTTGCGCTCGTTCTCCGGGATCGGGCGGTCGGCGCGGCACAGCAGGATGTTGGCCTGGATGCCGACGCTGAGCAGTTCCTTGACCGAATGCTGGGTCGGCTTGGTCTTCAGCTCGCCCGCCGTGGGGATGTAGGGCAGCAGGGTCAGATGGACGAACAGGGCGTTTTCCGGCCCAACCTCGTTGCCGAACTGACGGATCGCTTCCAGGAAGGGCAGCGATTCGATGTCGCCCACCGTGCCGCCGATCTCGATCAGGACGAAATCCTCCTCGTCCGAATCGGCGCGGATGAATTCCTTGATCTCGTCGGTGATGTGCGGAATGACCTGGACGGTCCCGCCCAGGTAATCGCCGCGCCGCTCCTTGGCGATCACGGTGGAATAGATGCGCCCGGTGGTGATGTTGTCGCCGCGACGGGCCGAGACGCCGGTGAAGCGCTCATAGTGCCCGAGGTCGAGGTCCGTCTCCGCCCCGTCGTCGGTCACGAAGACCTCGCCGTGCTGGTAGGGACTCATCGTGCCGGGATCGACGTTCAGGTAAGGGTCCAGTTTGCGGAGCCGAACCTTGTAACCACGAGTCTGGAGGAGTGCCCCGAGCGCCGCAGACGCCAGGCCCTTGCCCAGCGAAGAAACGACGCCACCAGTGATGAAGATGTAGCGAGTCATGTCCGTCCGAAAAGCTTGAGAGCCGTTTCCTGTCCCCAGAAACCCCGCCGACGCGTTGCCCGCGCGCGTTCGGGATCCTCAAAAGAAAGAGGCGGCTTCGGGGAGGCCGCCTCGTCTGTCGCACCCGTGCCGAAACGCAGCCGTTACTGGCTGACCGGCGGAGCGGGTTGGGCCGGAGCCGCCGGCAGAGCCGGGATCGCGGACGGCAAGGTGTCGATGATGGAGGTCGGCTTGGAATGCGCGCCCGCCAAGATCGCGAGAATGATGCTGGTGGCAAAGAAGCTGCCCGCCAGGATGCCGGTGGTGCGGGTCAGCAGGTTGGCCGTGCCACGGGTGCTCATCATGCCGCCCATGGTTCCGCCGCCAATGCCAAGGCCGCCGCCTTCCGAACGCTGGATCAGGATCACGCCAACCAGCGCGACCGCAATCAGCAGGTGAACAACGAGAATCACCGATTCCATGCGATCCGTTTCCCCACGCCCATCCTGAAAATCGAATAGCGCGCCACAGGCCGTGTGACAGGCCCGTGGCGCGCGCCCAGTGTTTTTACCGCGCCATCGCGCGATATGCTAGCGGCAACTGGTCGCGATGGCCCAGAAATCGTCCGCCTTCAGCGATGCGCCGCCGACCAGCGCGCCATCGACGTTCTCGACCGCCATCAGTTCCGCCGCGTTGCTGGGCTTCACCGAGCCGCCATACAGGATCTTGGCGGCACCGGCGTCGACGATCTTGCCTTCCAACTCCGCCCGGATGTGGGCGTGCACCGCGCGCACATCCTCCGGCGTCGCCGTCTTGCCGGTGCCGATCGCCCAGACCGGCTCATAGGCGATCACGGTGTTGGCGGCGGTGGCCCCTGTTGGAATCGACCCGGCCAATTGGCCCGACACCACCGCGTTCGCCTGCCCGGCGTCGCGCTGCGATTCGGTTTCGCCGACGCAGATGATAGCGATCAGGCCCTGGGCGTGCGCGGCGGCGGCCTTGGCGGCGATCAGCGCGTCGCCTTCGCCATGGTCCGCGCGGCGCTCCGAATGGCCGAGGATGACGTAGCGACACCCGGCGTCGGTCAGCATGGCCGGGGCCACATCGCCGGTGTGCGCGCCGGAAGTCTTGGCCGCGCAATCCTGACCGCCGAGCGCCAGCGCGCTGCCCGCGATGGCGTCCGCGACCGGAAACAGCAGCGGGAACGGCGGGCAAATCAACAGGTCGAAGGCGGTCGCCCCGGCCCCGTTCAAACGCCCGGCCAGGTCCGAAGCCAAGGCCAGCCCATCGGCCTTCAGCCCGTTCATCTTCCAGTTTCCAGCGATCAGCTTCCGACGCGTGGTCATGGTGTGTCCTTTTTATGAAGCGTTTGGGGCGCGCCCCTGTCTAGCAAGACCCGCTCCGGATTTCCACCAGCTCGACCCGCAATTCCCCATCAACGACAAAAGGCCCCACCTGGGGGCCTTGGATGCAGAGCCAAATCACTGCAAAGATTGGCGGCGAAAAATTGGTGGGCGATGAGGGGATCGAACCCCCGACATTCTCGGTGTAAACGAGACGCTCTACCGCTGAGCTAATCGCCCGCCTGCCGTGCAGCGGACCCACAAGGGACCCGCGAAACAAAACCGGCCGGGAATCGCCCGGCCGGCGGCACTATGCCCCAACGGACAGGATCAGTTCAAGGCATCCTTCAAGGTCTTGCCGGGCTTGAACTTCGGCTGCTTGGAGGCCGGGATGTCGATCTTCTCACCCGTGCGCGGGTTGCGGCCCTCGCTGGCGGCGCGTTCGGCCACCGCGAAGGTGCCGAAGCCGACCAAGCGAACCTCGTCCCCCTTCTTCAGGGAGTCGGCAATCGCGTCAAACACCGCGTCAACAGCCTTGGTTGCATCCGTTTTAGACAAACCCGACGCATCGGCAACGTGCGCCACCAGATCATTCTTATTCACGAAATCCCCCTTCCGAATTCGGCAAATACTTAATGGCAAAAGCCGCCCCACGACTTTCCATTGGCAAAGGATAATCACAGCGTTGCCCGCCCGTCAATTGGCGACGAGCGGGCACGCCGGTCACACCGATGTGTTCAAACCATGATTGTCCACGGTTCGATCAATGACGCAGATGATCGCCGGTCGCGTCACCCGTCTTTTCCGTCTGCGCCTTGGCCGCCGCCGGATCAACTTCCGGTTCCGTCCATTCGATGGGCGTCACCGGGCGGGTCAGGGCGTTGCGCAGAACCTCGTCCACCGTCCCGACCGGGATGATCTCCAGACCGCGCTTCACGTTGTCCGGAATATCGGCCAGATCCTTTTCGTTGTCCTTCGGGATCAGCACATGCTTGATGCCACCGCGCAGGGCGGCGAGCAGCTTTTCCTTCAGGCCACCGATGGGCAGGACCCGGCCACGCAGGGTGATTTCCCCGGTCATCGCCACATCCTTGCGGACCGGAATTCCGGTGAGCACCGACACGATGGAGGTGGCCATCGCCACACCGGCGGACGGACCGTCCTTCGGCGTCGCCCCTTCGGGAACGTGGACGTGGATGTCCTTCTTCTCGAACAGGGTCGGCTTGATGCCGAACGCCGTCGCCCGCGACTTGACATAGCTTTCGGCCGCCTGGACCGATTCCTTCATCACGTCGCCCAGCTTGCCGGTGGTGGTGACGCGGCCCTTGCCGGGCAGCCCCACCGCCTCGATCGACAGCAGCTCGCCACCGACTTCGGTCCAGGCCAAGCCGGTGGTGACGCCCACGAGATCCTCAAGCTCCGCCTCACCGAAGTGGAAGCGGCGCACGCCCGCGTATTTGTCGAGGTTGCGGCGAGTCACGGCAACCTTGCCGGACCCACCCACCTTCAACATGATCTCCTTCACCGCCTTGCGGCAGAGGTTGGCGATCTCGCGTTCCAGGCTGCGCACACCGGCTTCGCGGGTGTAGTAGCGGATCAGGTCGCGCACGGCGTCGTCGGAAATGGTGAATTCACCCTTCTTCAGCCCGTTCGCCTCGATCTGCTTTTCGATCAGGTGGCGCTTGGAGATCTCGACCTTTTCATCCTCGGTGTAGCCCGCGACCCGGATGATCTCCATGCGGTCCAACAGCGGCTGCGGCATGCGCATGGTGTTGGCCGTGCAGACGAACATCACGTCCGACAGGTCGTAATCGACCTCCAGATAATGGTCGTTGAAGGTCCCGTTCTGTTCGGGATCGAGCACCTCCAGCAGCGCCGACGACGGATCGCCGCGCCAATCGGCACCCAGCTTGTCGATTTCGTCGAGCAGGAAGAGCGGATTCGACGATTTGGCCTTCTTCATGCCCTGAATGACCTTGCCGGGCATCGAGCCTATGTAGGTCCGGCGGTGCCCGCGCACCTCGGCCTCATCGCGCACGCCGCCGAGCGACATGCGGACGAAGTTGCGGCCGGTCGATTTGGCGATCGACTTGCCGAGCGAGGTCTTGCCAACGCCGGGCGGGCCGACGAGGCAGAGGATCGGACCCTTGACCTTGTTCATCCGGTTTTGGACGGCGAGATACTCAAGGATGCGTTCCTTGACCTTCTCCAAACCATAATGGTCGGCGTCCAGCACCTTTTGCGCCAGCTTCAGGTCGCGCTTGACCTTGGTGCGCTTCTTCCAGGGAATGGACAGCATCCAATCCAGGTAATTGCGGACCACGGTGGCTTCCGCCGACATCGGACTCATCGAACGCAGCTTCTTCAGCTCCGCCAGCGCCTTGTCGCGGGCTTCCTTGGAGAAGCGGGTCTTGTTGATCTTCTCTTCCAGCTCCGCCGATTCATCGCGGCCGTCCTCGGTTTCCCCGAGTTCCTTCTGAATCGCCTTGAGCTGCTCGTTCAGGTAATACTCGCGCTGCGTCTTCTCCATCTGCCGCTTGACGCGGTTGCGGATGCGCTTTTCGACCTGAAGCACGCCGATTTCGCCTTCCATGAAGGCGTAGACCCGCTCCAGCCGTTCCGACACGGTGGCGCATTCCAAAAGCTGCTGCTTTTCCGGGATCTTCAGCGCCAGATGGGACGCAACGGTGTCGGCCAGCTTGCTGGAATCCTCGATCTGGTTGATCGAGACCAGCACCTCCGGCGGAATCTTTTTGTTGAGCTTGATGTATTGCTCAAACTGGGAGACGACGGCGCGGCTCAGCGCCTCCAGCTCCTGGTTCTCTCCGATCTTTTCCTCGACCAGTTCGGCCTGCGCCTGGAAGAACTCTTCATTGTCCGAAAATTTGGTGATGGCGGCGCGCTGTCCACCTTCGACCAGGACCTTGACGGTTCCATCCGGCAGCTTGAGAAGCTGCAACACGGTGCCGACGGTGCCAACACTGTAGATGTCGGACGGAGACGGATCGTCCTGCGCGGCGTTCTTCTGGGTGACGAGAAGGATCTGCTTGTCATCCTTCATCACGTCTTCCAGAGCGCGCACGGACTTCTCACGCCCGACGAACAGCGGCACGATCATGTGGGGGAACACCACAATGTCGCGCAGCGGCAAGACCGGGTAGAGGGCACCACGGGAGAGTTCGATCATCGGCAAAGCCTCAATGGATGGATCGCCGTCAGCCCGGAATGGGCCTGATGTGGTCCCCCGCCTCCGGTTGAGCGCGAGGGAACGCCTACGGCACGGGAGTAACGTGGCACACCCCCCCGCCCCCTTCAAGGGGTTGAAAATCCGCCATCGGCGTTTTCAGGGACCAAATCGCGCAATGATCGGCCCTGTTTTTCGTTCCAATGGGGCAAGAGGCGGGGCAAACCCCGCCTCTCCCCTGGTCAGGCGCGCATCGGGCCGATGTCCACCTGCAGCGTCACGGTGCCGTCGCCGTTGTCGACCACACCGGAAATCGGCCAGGAATGAATGGTGTAGGTGCCATCCCCGTTGTCGGTCGCCTCGGGCGGCAGTCCACCCTCCCAGGTGCCAACCTCGCTGGCGTCCACCACAAAGTTGTTGTTCGCCTGATCGACGTCCGACGCGCTGATCGGCAAGGTCCAGGTGCTGACGCCCGTTTCGTTGTAGGTGAGGCCATCGAACAGCGGTTCGATGAAGCCATTGACGTAGCCATCGGGATGGGGCGGGGTTGCTCCCCCCACGCCCGCGTCACCGTCTGGCGGCGACGGCGGCGTGAACTCCCCATCCATGCCAGCCATCCCAGTCGGGGGCGTGTGGTGATCACCACCCGTCGGCGGCATCGGGGGCGTGGGTGGGGTTCCACCCGGCGTCGGAGGTTGGTGCGTCGGATCACCACCCGTCGGAGGCGTCGGCGCTGTCGGCGGCGTGCCGCCCGGCGTCGGAGGCTGGTGCGCCGGATCACCACCACCCGTCGGAGGCGTCGGCGCTGTCGGCGGCGTGCCGCCCGG